>NZ_QRCU01000062.1 GCF_003369445.1 Arthrobacter silvisoli | reverse complement strand
ACGACGGCGGACGCTTCCGCCGTCGTCGTCCCGCCCTTTGCGTTGTCACTCAGCCGGTTCGAGTTCCGCTTCCGGCTCGCCCGCGGCGACCGCGGCTTTCGCCGCCCCGCCCATGGCGAGGTAGTACGCGACGCCGGCGGTGACCAGGCCGACCGGCCAGGCGAAAGCGGCTACTGCCCCGAGTCCCGGGGCGAGTGCGAGGATCGCGGCAAGAAACGCCGTGGGGATGAACACCGCGATCGCCTTCGGATTGACGCCCTTGCGGAAGAAGTAGGCGCCCGATTCGTCCGAACGGTAGAGGTCCTTGATCCTGACGATTCCGCGGTTGACCAGGAAGTAGTCCGCGGCCATGATCCCGAACAGCGGGCCGAGGAAAGCACCCAGGCCGCCCAGGAAGTAGTTGACCACCACCGGGTTCGAGTACAGGTTCCACGGCATGACCAGCAGGGCCAGGACGGCGCTGATGATGCCGCCGCGCTTGAAGGTGATGTGCTTGGGCCAGACATTGGCGAGGTCGTAGGCCGGGGAGACGAAGTTCAGGACCACGTTGACGCCGATCGTGGCCACGATGAACATCACGGCGCCGAGGACCAGGATGGCGGTGTCCGGGACCTTGGCGAGGATGAGCGCGGGGTCGGTGATGGCGTCGCCGAACACCACCACGGTGCCGATGGTCATGGTGATGCTGATAGCGGCGAACGCTGCGAAGTTCACCGGAATTCCCCAGAAGTTGCCGCGGACCACGGCCTTTCCTGAACGGGCGAAGCGGGTGAAGTCGCAGTAGTTCAGCAGCATGGTGGCGTAGGTGGCCACGAGCAGGAAGGCGCCGGTCAGCACGCCGAGGACGGAGTCGCCGCCGGACAGCGGGGCGATGGACATGTCCATCGGGATGTTCCAGCCGGCCTGCGCGAAGAGCCAGACGGCCATGGCCAGCATGACCACCCAGACGATGGGACCGGCCCAGTCCTGGAAGCGCCGCACGGCCTCCATGCCGCGGGTGATGACCACCAGCTGGAGCACCCAGAGCAGGATGAAGCAGGCCCAGCCGAGCAGGGACAGTCCCAGGAAGCTTTGGTTCTGCCATTGCTGGAGGTCCGGGTCGATCCGCAGCAACAGGACCACTACCGCCATGGAGGCCAGGTAGGTCTGGATCCCGTACCAGCAGATGGCGATGACGGCGCGGATGAGGGCCGGGATGTTCGCACCCCAGATGCCGAAGCTGATCCTGGCCATCACCGGGAAGGGGACGCCGGTGCGCTGCCCCATCCGGCCGGCCCAGTTCATGCCGAAGAACAGGATGCCGGTGCCGATGAGGATCGCGGCGAGCACCTGCCAGCCGGTGAGGCCGATGACGAAAAGCCCGGCGACGAAGGTGTAGGTGCCGATGTTGTGGATGGCTGACATCCAGACGGCGAAGAAACTGTAGGTGGTCCACTTCCGTTCAGTGGCCGGGGCAAGGTCCTCGTTGTAGAGGCGTCCGGACGGGTCGAGCGCGGCAAGGGACGTGTGCTCGGAATCCATGGTGGCTCCTGGAGGGGTTCTGACGTTGGGGATTGGATGGGGGTTCCGGCGGCGGGACTGGCCCCCGCGGTACCGGCACCTTCGAATGGGATCCCATTTTGGGATCCCATTCGAAGTGTTGTAGCTCACACCCCGTGAAGTCAATGGATCCCGCGGCAGATGACGAATGTGACCGGCCGAAGGCGAGCGGTCCGGCGGGAGCCTCCCGCCGTCGTCGGGCTTTCCGGTCCGGGGCTGCATTCTGTTCCCGAACCGCAAGCAAATTCGCTTGAAGCAATTCCACCGCCAGCGGGAAAATCGATAAATGAGGCGGCGGACCGGGCGGGCGGTGTCCCTTTTCCTTGCAGCGGCAGTTGCGGGCGGGGCTCTCGGCGCCTGCTCCGGATATCCCCATGATCCGCCGGCATGCTTTCCGCCGAAATATTCGGTGGACCCCGGGACAGTCCGGCCCGGCGAACAGGTCACTGTTTCCGCCCCGGACGTTGACTGCAACCCGGCTTACGGGCAGGGCGCAAAGATTGAAGTCTCCCTCACCGACGCCGCCGGCAGGGAAATCTTCAAGAAGACGGGACCGATGAACAACGACGGCGGATTCACCTTTTCGTTCGAGGTCCCGTCCGGGATGAAGCCTGGCAAGGCCGGCGTCACCGCCATGCCTTATCGGCTGGACTGGTGCGATGACACCGGCAGGAACAACCGGCTGAAGCGCCAGGGCGCCGGGGATCCCGGCCTCGCAAGGACGTCTTGCGTCATTCCCGTTGTTCCGTTGATGATCCGGCCGGCAAAGTGATGCAGGCCTGCCCGGATTCCGCGTAGATCTACGCCGAAGCCCCGGCAGCGGAAGTCACGGCGCAGGTGATTGGGGCGGCCGGGGCGGAAGGGCCTCGGGGCGGTGTAGGCAAAGGCCTGAAAGTCGCTGCGCCAACAATTGGCCCCTGGCTCTGCCGTTTTGTCTGATGTCTCGGCTACTGTGAGTTCGTTCGAGGATCAACCGTAGGGGGACAAATGGAATTCGCAGAACGACTCACGTCTTTGGCTGCAAAGGTGCGCCAGCAACGCGGAGCCATCGAGACCGAAGAAGCAACAAAGAACGCATTCGTCATGCCCTTCATCTCCTCAATCTTGGGCTATGACGTGTTCAATCCGCTGGAGGTCGTCCCGGAGTTCACTGCCGACGTGGGAATCAAGAAGGGCGAGAAGATCGACTACGCAATCGTGAAGGATGGTGAAGTCCAAATTCTGATTGAATGCAAGAAGTCGGTCGGCCCCGTACGGATCGAGCATGCTTCACAGCTGTTCCGGTACTTTGCTGTTACCAACGCCCGCATTGCCATCTTGACCAACGGCGAAATTTATCAGTTCTTCACTGACCTCGACGCTCCAAACCGCATGGATGCCAAGCCCTTCCTGGTGCTGGACCTGAACGATATCGACGAATCCCTCATCCCGGAACTTCAGAAGCTCTCCAAGGAGGTTTTCGATCTCGATTCCATCATCAGTGCGGCCGGAGAGCTGAAGTTCATTGGGGAACTCAAGCGAACGCTGGCCGCACAGTTCAAGGACCCGGAAGATGAGTGGGTGAAGTTCCTGACGGCAAGGGTCTACACAGGCCCGTATACCCAGAAGGTGCGTGAACAGTTCACGGTCCTCGTAGCAAAGGCTGCAAAGCAATTCCTCAATGACCAAGTAAATGAGCGACTCAAGAAGGCGTTGGGCGCCCAGTCGTTTGTGGTTTCAGACGAAACGGTGGTGGCTCCTGAGGTCACCAGCGCACCGGCAGTTGAAGCAGATCTCGAAGAAGCGGATGGCATCGAAACGACGCTCGAAGAAATCGAGGGTTACCAGATCGTCCGGGCAATTGTGTGCAGCGAGGTGAAACCGGCCCGAGTTGTCCAGCGTGATGCAAAGTCCTACTTTGCCGTCCTTCTCGATGACAACAACCGCAAACCGATCGCCCGCCTTCACTTCAACCGCTCGCAAAAGTACATCGGCCTCTTCGACGTAAACAAAGAAGAAACCCGAGTACCCATCAACTCCCTCGAAGAGATCTATGAGCACACCGAAACTCTCCGGGCCAGTGTAAAGAACTATCTCTGACAAACGCATGGGGGCGACCACCACCGCCCCCATGGCCTCCCAACCGGAGCCCACCGTGCCCGATCATTCACAGTTGCGTCATCATGTCCCCGGCCAGTCCGTCATGCATCAAGTCATGGCGCTCCAAGAATCAACTCCGGCTCAACCGGCAATCGGACGAATATTCGGCGTGAGTCCGCTGACGGCCGAGGCCAAACCTTGGTACCGCGGAGCCATCGCTGAAATCGCAGTGGGTGAGATTCTGTCTGCTCTGGGCCCGGAGTGGTCCGCATTCCATGCAATTCCAGTGGGTTCAGGAACCTCCGACATCGATCACGTGGTGATCGGCCCAGGCGGCGTCTTCACCCTCAACACCAAGAACCACACGGGTCATTCCGTCTGGGTGGCCGGCAGGACGCTCATGGTGTCCGGTTCGAAACAGCGGCACATCCCGAACTCCCAATTCGAGGCGCAACGCGCTTCCAAGCTGCTTACCTTGGCGCTGGGCCACCCCGTCACTGCTACCGCTGTTCTGGTGATCTTCGGCGCGAAGAGCCTGACCATCAAGGAACAGCCCGCCGGCGTCGTGGTTCTTTCCGCCCCGCAGCTCACGCGCTGGCTGCGGCGGCAGCCACAAGTGCTGTCCAGCGCGGAGACCGAACGGCTTGCGGCAGTCGCCGGGAACCCCCGGTTGTGGCACAGGAACCCTCCGCCCGCAGTTGATCCCCGCACATTGCAGACTTGGTTCAAAACTCTCCAGCAACAGGTACGCAGGGCCGCACTTATCCGTGCCGGCTGGGTTCTGGCGACGTGCCTTGTATTAGCGGTCGCGATCTTCAGCCGCCACTAAATCGTCAGGAATTCTCCGCGTGCTCGGCACGATACGCATCGGCGGCGTAAACCCCGAGGATCCGCACTTCCGTAGTGAAGAACTCGAGTTCTTCCAGCGCACGGCGAAGCCGGGGATCCTCCGGATGCCCTTCGACGTCGGTGATGAACATGGTGGCGGCGAATTCATTGCCCACCATGTAGCTCTCCAGCCGGGTCATGTTCACCCCGTTGGTGGCGAAACCGCCGAGGGCCTTGTACAGGGCCGACGGCACGTTGCGGACGCGGAAGACGAAACTCGTGATGGCCGGCCCGGGCAGTTCCTGCTTGGTGGGAAGCGGCCGTTCCTGGGTGAGGACCACAAAGCGGGTGGTGTTGCTCGGATCGTCCTCGACGCCGGAGGCCAGGACCTCAAGGCCGTACAGTTCCGCCGCGAGGGGCGGAGCCAGGGACAGCTTGCGCGGATCGTTCCATTCGCGCACTTCCCGCGCTGATCCCGCGGTGTCCCCGGCGATCACCGGCTTCAGGCCCGCCTCGCGGATGATCCGCCGGCATTGCCCCAGCGCATGGATATGGCTGTGGACCTCGGTGGCTTCCTCGATGCTGCTTCCGGGAACGCCCATCAAGTCGAAACGGATCGGCAGGAAGTACTCTCCGACAATCTGCAGCTTGGACTGCGGCAGCAGGGCGTGGATGTCAGCCACGCGGCCGGCAATGGAATTCTCGATGGGGATCATGCCCAATTCCACGGCCCCCGTCGACAGCAGCTCAAAGGCGTCCTCGAAGCTGGCACATGGAACGCTTTCCGCGTCGGGGAACATTTCCCTGCAGGCAAGGTCCGAGTTGGCTCCCGGCTCTCCCTGGTAGGCAATCTTTTGGACCATGGGGTTCATCGTTTCATTGAGCCGGGCAAAGAACCCAAACGGCGTACGTTCATGAACACCGGGCCGCGGCCAAAACAAAAGGGGTGCCGCCGCAGATTGCGGCGACACCCCTGGCTGGATTGCCGGGCGCCTAGTTCCTGATACCCGTGTTTGAATAGCCGATCTGAATGGTCGACCCGGTCGGCAGGCCGCCGATCGACTGGTTCAGGACAATTTCGACCATCGTGACGACAATTGCCGCGGAGGTCTTGGTTACCTTGTGCAGAGTGACCTTGCCCAAGCCCGGCACCTGGACCACGGTGTTGGGCGCAACGGAGGCATTGATCGCCGGCAATCCGGTGATCCTCAGGTTGGTGAACGTGGAGGTGTCGGTCAGGGTGACCACGCCGCCCGCCGTGGCACGGCTGGCGCTGGTCTCTGCCTTGATGGCGTCGGCCTGGATCACGCCGCTCAGGACGTTGAGCCCGGCAAGGGAATTGGTCACGGTGCCCTTGAGGGCGGGGCTGACAACGGTGGTGGTGGTCGTCGTGGAGGCGCCCACCGTTGCAAGACCCGTAAGGGTGGTACCCGCGAGGTTTACGGTCTGGGTCCCGGCGCTGCAGCTGAGGGAGGCATACGCCGTGGGACCCGAGCCGAGAAGCCCGGTCGCCAGGGTGCTCTTTGTCGTGAACCCTGCACCGGCGGCGTAGCCGACCTGTGCCGGCGTCAGCTTGGCAAGGCTGACACCCAGGCGGATGTCCGTTCCTGCCTTCACGCCTGCGATTCCGGCCTTGAGGACTTCGACGCGCAGCGCCGTCGTCGATACCTGGTAGGTACCGTTGACCAGCTTCTTCTCCTGGCCGTTCAGCGTAATTTTGCCGAGTGAACCCAGAAGCGGCACATTCAGGTCAATCACCGTATTGGGGGCCGGGTTGGCGGCCACGGGAAGACCCAGGACTTTCAGGTTGGCAATGTTGGTCTGGTTCGTGCCGGAGAATGCGCCGGCGGTGTTCTTGTCTGCAATACTCACGGACGAAATGGTCCCGGCCGTGATGAGTCCACCCAGCAGATTGGCGCTGCCGACAACCGAACGTCCTTCGATGCGTTTGCCCGTCGCCGTTTCCAGCGTCCTGACGCTTGTTGCGGCGGCGCCCACGGCACCCACTGCCGGAACATTCAAGGCTGCGGCGCTGTTGGTGGACGTCAATCCGGTAAGACCGGTGCATCCGATCGATGAATTAGCGGTGGGACCGGACGTAAGTGTCTTGTCGGAATTGAAAATGTAGGAACCATACGCGATTCCCGAGAAGCCCGTGGTGACCTGTCCGGGCGTAATACTCGGAGTCGCCGCCGTTGACGGAGCGAGGGGCCCCGCCGCTACAAGCGTGAAGGCGCCGAATAACGCGGCCAGTGTTCGTTTCATGCAATTCTCCCCATTGTTCTCGCGAGACAATTCTCGCGGTGAGAGCACAGTATCAGAACGATGTAGGCAATAGAACCGCTGGAATTCTCAGCGTAATCCGGAATCCGGGAACGTAAAATCCGCCGTGCAACCGGAATGAAAACCGGCCGTCG
Organism: Arthrobacter silvisoli; assembly: GCF_003369445.1. GTDB lineage: Bacteria > Actinomycetota > Actinomycetes > Actinomycetales > Micrococcaceae > Arthrobacter > Arthrobacter silvisoli. Next base: position 96,957 of record NZ_QRCU01000062.1, on the reverse strand, counting down.
AATCAAGGGGCAGCGACGCAGCCGCCGGCTAATGCGCCGATGCGGCCTCGCCCGCGCACGGCGCTGTGGATTCACGGACCACCAAGTGGGTTGCGAGCTCCACCCGGCGCGAATCGAGGGTATCGCCGCGCATCTGGCGCAGGACAAAACGCAGGGCGGCGCGGCCCATTTCCTGCAGCGGCTGGGACACGGAGGTCAATGGCGGAACGGATTCCTCAGCCTGATACGTCCCGTCGAACCCCACCACGCTCATGTCCTCCGGAATCCGGATCTGCTGGCGGCGCGCCTCCGCGAGGACGCCGAGGGCGATGCTGTCACTCGCCGCGAAGATGGCGGTGGGGCGCTTTTCAAGTCGGAGCAGGGCCTTCATGCCCGCCACGCCGTGTTCGGGACGGAAGGTCCCCGAAAGGATGTAGTCCTCCTCAACCGGCACGCCTTCGGCCATCAGCGCGGCCATGTAGCCGTGGAGCCTGGCCTGGTTGCATTCCGCTGCCTCGGGACCGCCGAGGAAAGCGATCCGCCGGTGCCCCAGTCCCAGCAAATGGGCGGTCGCGGCCTTGCCGCCGGCCCAGTTGCTGGCGCCGACGCTGACCACGTCAGCCTGGGGCGGATTGAGCGGGTCGATCACGACGATGGGAATGTCGCGCCGGAGGAACGGTTCCAGCTGCGCCGAACTGAAGGCCGACGTCACCACGATCATGCCGCACCGGCCCTCGTCGATGATCCGCTGAGCCCGCTGCTCGGGGCTGAGGGGTGAGGCCCCCTGCACTCCCGTGACGTTGAGGAGGACTTCGACGTCGGACGCGGCCGCGTGCTCCAGCACGCCGTTCAGCACTTCCACGCCGTAGGCGGAGTTCAAGCTGTCGAGGACCATTTCCACCACGGGCCGCCGCCAGGCGATGTTCTTGCGCTGCAGGGGCGACTTGTATCCTGAGCGTTCCAGGGCGGTGAGGACCTTGGCGCGCGTCTCCGCGGCAACGTCCTCACGGCCGTTCACCACCTTCGAGACGGTGGGGGCGGACACACCCGCTTCCCGGGCAATCGCGGCCAACGTCAACTTGGCTGGGCGTTCGCTGCCGGCCATACACACCTCGACTCTTTCGAAACATTTCGGTGGCACCAGTGTGTGTGCCCCTTGCCCGCGAAGTCAACCGACATTCGGCAAAGGTTGTGAACTTTATGACCCCAGATCCTTGACCGTGACTCAGACCACAGTTAGATTTGCTTCACGAACCGAAAATACTATCGAAATATTTCGGACTCAAAATCTGTTCCGTGTCAACGGCAGCATGGCCTCCCCGACGGCCGGACTCCCGAAACCAACAGCCGGGCTATCAGCGTCGAGCCCGAAGGACGAATGGAAATACAAATGGTAAAACTCACGTTGCGCTCAGCAGCGATCGCCGCCACTGCAGCGGCAGTCTCGATCTCCCTCGCGGCCTGCGGATCCAGCGGGCCTGCAGGTTCGTCGGCCAGCACCGGCTCGGCCACAATGTGGGGGCTGACGGGCGGCAACCAGCCGGTGCTCCAGAAGTCGGTGGACGCCTGGAACAAGGCGCATCCGGAAGAGGCCATCAAACTCGACTTCTTCGCAAACGATGCGTACAAGACCAAGGTGCGCACCGCCGTCGGCGCCGGGCAGGGACCCACATTCATCTACGGCTGGGGCGGCGGCGTCCTGAAGTCGTATGTGGACGCCGGCCAAGTGGCCGACCTGTCTGACTTCGTCAAGGACAACCCCGACGTCAAGAGCCGCTACCTGCCCTCCGTCCTCAAGAACGGCACGATCGACGGCAAGACCTACGCCCTGCCGAACAACAACGTCCAGCCCGTGGTCCTGTATTACAACAAGGAAGTCTTCGACAAGATCGGCGCCCAGGCCCCTAAGACCTGGGACGAACTCATGGCTCTCGTGCCCAAGTTCAAGGCTGCCGGCGTTGCCCCGTTCTCGCTGGGCGGCCAGTCCAAATGGCCCGACCTGATGTGGCTAGAATACCTGGTGGAGCGCATCGGCGGTCCCGAAGTGTTCGCCAACATCGCCGCGAACAAGCCCGGCGCCTGGTCCGACCCCGCCGTCAAGGAAGCCCTGACCAAGATCCAGGAACTGGTGGACGCCGGCGGTTTCATCAACGGCTTCTCCTCCGTCGCCGCCGACAGCAACGCGGACCAGGCACTCCTCTACACCGGGAAGGCCGCCATGATCCTGCAGGGCGGCTGGATCTACCAGGGCCTGAAGAAGGACGCGGCGGACTTCGTCTCGAGCGGCAAGCTGGGCTACACCACGTTCCCCACCGTTTCCGGCGGCAAGGGCGACCCCGCCAACGTGGTGGGCAACCCGTCCAATTTCTGGTCGATCTCGTCCAAGGCCACTGAGAGTCAGAAGAAGGCTGCCCTCGAATACGTCAAGAGCGGCATGTTCACCGACGCCGACACCCAGGCCCTGATCGATTCGGGTGCCGTCCCCGTCACCACGGGCATCGAAGCGAAGTTGGCTGCTTCGCCGGACAAGGACTTCCTGAGCTACGTGTACGGCATGGCCAAGAACGCGCCGAACTTCACCCTCTCCTGGGACCAGGCCCTCAGCCCCGCACAAGGCGACGCCATGCTGGCGAACCTGGACCAGATCTTCCTCAAGAAGATCACCCCCGAGCAGTTCGTCTCCACGATGAACGCAACGATCGGAAAGTAGCAGTGTCTGTCTCAACCGGTTCCCGGCGGGTCCTCGAAAAGGGCCCGTCGGGGTGGCTGGCCGCTCCGGCCCTGTTCTTCTTCCTGCTGTTCGCCATCATCCCCTTGGCCGGCGTCTTCTTCCTCAGCTTCACCAAATGGGACGGGCTGGGCGAGATCAAGCTGGATGGCCTGTCGAGCTGGACCACAGTCCTGACCGACCCGGTCACCGGGAACGCGCTGTGGGTCACCGCCAAGATCATGTTCTTCTCGTTCGTCGTCCAGGCACCCATCAGCCTCCTGCTCGGCGTCTTCACGTCCGCCTCCCAGAAGTACCGTGCAGTCCTTGCGGTCCTGTACTTCGTTCCGCTGCTGCTGTCCTCGGCCGCCGTAGCCATCGCGTACAAGGCCCTGCTGGACCCGAACTTCGGCCTCGGCCCGGGCCTGGGCGTTCCGTTCCTTGCGCAGGATTGGCTTGGCAACTCGGACCTCGTGCTGTTCGTGGTGGTCTTCGTCATCGCCTGGCAGTTCGTCCCGTTCCACACACTCATCTACCAAGGCGGTGTGCGGCAGATTCCGGCGTCGCTCTACGAGGCGGCCCAGATCGACGGCGCCGGACGGGTCCAGCAATTCTTCGCCATCACCCTGCCCCAGCTGAAGTACACGATCATCACGTCCTCCACCCTCATGGTGGTCGGCTCGCTGGCCTACTTCGACCTCGTCTTCGTCCTCACCGGCGGCGGCCCCGGCTACTCCACCCGCCTGCTCCCCCTGCACATGTACCTGACCGGCTTCAAAGCCAACGACATGGGGGCCGCCAGCGCCCTCGGCGTCATCCTCGTGGCGATCGGCCTGGTGCTGGCCCTGGTCCTGCAACGCCTCGGCGGCAAGAACCGCAACGCAAGCCAATTGGAAGGTGCCTGATGGCTTCCACGACCCAGCTCCCCACGCCGCCGGCCACATTCAACGCCCCGAGCCGCAAGCCCGTCCAGCGGAGCAAAGGGCCCGGCCGCTCCCGGCCAAACTTCCTTGGAGGCCTGGGCGGATGGCTGTGGCTGGCCGTCATCATCGTGCCCATCTACTACGTGGTGGTCACGAGCCTGAAGAACCAGGCCGGCTTCTTCACCTCCAACCCGATGATGCCGCCCACCGAGCCCACGCTGGACAACTACAAGCTGGTGCTCGAAAACGACTTCGCGATGTACTTCGTAAACAGCCTGGTCGTCACCGTCGGCAGCGTGGTGCCCGCACTCCTGGTCTCCTTCATGGCGGCGTACGCGATCGTCCGCGGCAAGTCCCGGTTCCTGGGCTGGACGAACCGGCTCTTCCTCCTCGGCCTGGCCATTCCGCTGCACGCCACGATCATTCCCATCTATTGGATGATCACCAAAGCGCACCTCTACGACACCCTGCTCGCCCTGATCCTGCCGTCGATCGCGTTCGCGATCCCCATCTCCGTGCTGATCCTGAGCAACTTCATGCGCGACGTCCCCAACGAACTGTTCGAGTCCATGCGGCTGGACGGCTGCTCGGACTGGGCCATGATGTGGCGCCTCGCGCTGCCCATGACGCGTCCCGCCGTCGTGACCGTTGGCATCTACAACGCGCTCGGCGTCTGGAACGGCTTCCTCTTCCCGCTCATCCTCACCCAAAGCCCTTCAACCCGCGTCCTGCCCCTGTCCCTGTGGACATTCCAGGGCGAGTTCAGCGTCAACATCCCGGCGGTGCTGGCCTCGGTGGTGCTCGCCACCCTGCCGCTGCTGGTCATCTACGTGGTGGCCCGCCGCCAACTGATCAGCGGTCTCACGGCCGGCTTCAGCAAATAGAAAGGACTCCCTGTGACAAGCACAACGCCCTTGCGCGTCGGCATGGTCGGGTATGCGTTCATGGGCGCCGCCCACTCCCATGCATGGCGCACCGCGCCGAGGTTCTTCGATCTCCCGCTGGACCCCCAGCTCACCGCCCTCTGCGGAAGGAACGACGACGGCGTCCGGGCCGCCGCTGCCAAGCTCGGCTGGGGATCCGTGGAGACCGATTGGCGGCGCCTGATCGAGCGCGACGACATTGACCTGATCGACATCTGCACCCCGGGCAACACCCACGCCGAGATCGCGATAGCGGCGCTCGAAGCCGGGAAGCACGTCCTGTGCGAGAAGCCGCTGGCGAACTCGGTGGCCGAGGCCGAACGCATGGCCGAGGCCGCCCGGGCCGCCGCGGAACGCGGGGTGTTTTCGATGTGCGGGTTCTCCTACCGCCGCACCCCCGCGTTGGCCTTGGCCCGGCGGATGGTCGCCGAAGGCAGGCTCGGGCAGATCCGGCACGTGCGTGCGCAGTACCTGCAGGACTGGCTCAGCGACGAAAACGCGCCCATGACCTGGCGGTTGGACAAGGCCATGTCCGGGTCCGGCTCGCTCGGCGACATCGGAGCCCACAGCATCGACGCCGCGCAGTGGGTCACCGGGCAGAACATCACGGGGGTTTCGGCGCTGCTGGAAACCTTCGTCCACGAACGTCCCCTCGCAGGCGACCTCGTGGGACTGGGCGGCCACGGCGACACCGGGGCGGATGCGCCGCGCGGCATGGTCACCGTGGATGACGCGGCCGTTTTCAGCGCCCGCTTTGACGGCGGAACGGCCGACGGCGCCGGCAGCTTCCCGGGCGCCGTCGGGGTCTTCGAAGCGACCCGCTTCGCGCTGGGACGCAAGAACGCGATGCGGCTGGAAGTCAACGGCACCCTCGGTTCGATTGCCTTCGACTTCGAGGACATGAACGTACTCTCCTTCTACGACGCCGCCGAGTCTCCCGACGCCGGATTCCGCCGGATCTTCGTGACCGAACCCGAGCACCCGTACGTCGGGAACTGGTGGCCCACCGGCCACGGCCTGGGCTACGAACACGGCTTCACCCACCAGGTGGTGGACCTCGTGACGGCGATCGGGGCAGGGACGCAGCCCTCGCCGTCGTTCGCCGACGCCCTGCAGGTGCAGCGCGTCCTGGAAGCCGTTGAAGCCAGCGCCATGGAAGAGTCCCGCTGGACCAAAGTCGAAGGAGCCTGACATGGCACGACCGATGACGTTGTTCACCGGCCAGTGGGCCGATCTGCCCTTCGAGGAGGTCGCCCGCCTCGCTGGCGAATGGGGCTTCGACGGGCTGGAGATTGCCTGCTGGGGCGACCACCTTGACCCCTTTCTCGCAGCCAGCGACGACGCGTACGTGCAGGACCGGCTGGACATCCTGAAGCGCAACGGGCTGGAGGTTTTCGCAATCGCCAACCACCTCACGGGCCAGGCGGTGTGCGATGACCCGATCGACGAACGGCACCGGGACATCCTCCCGGAGCAGGTATGGGGCGACGGCGACGCGGAAGGCGTGCGGCAGCGCGCGGCGGAAGCGATGAAGGCCACCGCCCGCGCCGCGGCACGCCTCGGCGCCGGCACCGTCACGGGGTTCACCGGGTCCTCGATCTGGAAGGCCGTGGCCATGTTCCCGCCCGCCTCGCCGGGCATGATCGAGCGCGGCTACCAGGACTTCACGGACCGTTGGAATCCCATCCTGGACGTCTTCGACGAGGAGGGCGTCCGCTTCGCCCTGGAGGTCCACCCCTCCGAGATCGCCTACGACTACTGGACCGCCAAGCGGACCTTGGAAGCGATCGGCCACCGGGAAGCCTTCGGGCTGAACTTCGACCCTTCGCACTTCATCTGGCAGGACCTGGACCCGGTGATGTTCCTGCAGGACTTCGCGGACAAGATCTTCCATGTGCACGTCAAGGAATCCGTGCGCCAGCTCAACGGCCGCAACGGCCGGCTCGGATCGCACCTGCCCTGGGCGGACCCCCGCCGCGGCTGGGACTTCGTCACCGCCGGTCACGGCGACGTGAACTGGGAGCCGATCTTCCGCACCTTGAACGCGATCGGCTATCAGGGACCCACCAGCGTCGAATGGGAAGACGCCGGCATGGACCGGCTCATCGGGGCGCCGCAGTCCCTGGCCCTGGTGAAGGAGCTTGCCCGTATCGCACCCCCCGCCGCGGCGTTCGACGCCGCCTTCAGCAGCAGCCGCTGACACGGCGCCAACCCCACTTTCACAGCAAAGGAAACCATGACTGACAACAAAACCGCCTTGGTGGTGCGCGGCGGCTGGGACGGCCACCAGCCCGTCGAGGCCACCGAACTCTTCATTCCCTTCCTGAAAGAGAATGGCTATGACGTCCGGGTGGAGGAATCCCCCAAGGTATATGCCGATACGGAATACATGGCCGGCCTGGACCTGATCGTGCAGTGCGTCACGATGTCCACCATCGAGAAGGACGAGTTCGAGGGGCTGCGCACCGCCGTCGAAAACGGCACCGGCCTGGCCGGCTGGCACGGCGGGATCGCCGATTCCTACCGGAACACCTCGGACTACCTGCACATGATCGGCGGCCAGTTCGCCTGCCACCCCGGCAAACACCCGGACGAACGAACCGGTGATATGTCGGATAACTACGTGCCCCACACGGTGAACATGCTTCCGGCAGCGGCGAACCATCCGATCACCGAGGGCATCGGTGATTTCGAGCTGGTCACCGAGCAGTATTGGGTCCTGGCCGACGACTACATCGACGTCCTCGCCACCACCACCCAGAAGGTCCGGGACTGGGACCAGTGGAACCGCGAAGTCACCTCCCCGGCGATCTGGACCCGGCAATGGGCCAAGGGCCGGATCTTCGTCTGCACCCCCGGCCACCGGGTGGAAATCCTCCAGGACGCGAACGTCCGCACGATCATCGAAAGGGGCATGCTTTGGGCAAGCCGCTAAACACAGACCAGCCGCTCAAGGTTGGAATCATCGGCTGCGGCGCCATCATCGCCCAGTACCTCACGAACTTCCGCCGGCTCGACACGATCGAACTGGTCGCCGTCGCGGACCTGGACTTTGCGAGGGCGCAGGCCGTGGCTGACTCCTACGAGGGCGTCCGCGCCCTGTCCGTGGACGAGCTCCTGGCGGCAGACGACGTCGAACTCGTCCTGAACCTGACCATCCCGGCGGCGCACGGGCCGATCGCGCTGAAGGCGATTGCCGCCGGAAAGAGCGTGTACGGGGAGAAGCCGCTCGCGGCGACCACCGCGGAGGCGAAGCAGGTGCTCGACGCCGCGCGGGAGGCCGGCGTCGTGGTCGGCTGCGCCCCCGACACGGTGCTGGGCACCGGGATCCAGACCGCCCGCAAGGCGATCGACGACGGCCTGATCGGCTCCCCGATTTCGGCCACCGCCACCATGGTGACGTCGGGGCACGAGCGCTGGCACCCGAACCCGGACTTCTACTACCAGCCCGGTGGCGGGCCGCTGTTGGACATGGGTCCGTACTACGTCAGCGCCCTCGTCACCCTGCTCGGCCCCGTGGTCTCGGTCATCGGGGCAGCAAGCCACACCCGCCCGGAGCGGGTGATCGGCTCCGGGCCGCGGAAGGGCGAGGTGATCCCGGTGACCATCGATTCGCACGTCACCGGCGTCCTGGTACACGCCTCCGGGGCCATGTCCACGCTGTTCATGAGCTTTGACGCTGTCAGTACGAAGTCGGCCAACATCGAGGTCCACGGCTCGCTCGGGACGCTCGCAGTGCCTGACCCGAACCTTTTCGACGGCGACGTGGAGCTTTTCGCGCTCGGTGCCGAGTCCTGGCAGACCCTCCCGGTCTCGGCGGGCTATGTGGACTCGGGCCGCGGCTTCGGCATCGCTGACCTCGCCGCGACTCCCGCCGGTTCGGAACCCCGTGCGGGCGGACAGTTGGCGTACCACGCGCTGGAGGTCATGGAATCGGTGCTGACCTCGGCGCACAGCGGCTCGGCAGTGGCCATCACGAGCACCGTGGCGCGGCCGGAACCCGTGGAACTCACCGCGCTGGCGGCTGAGGTTCCCGTTGGCGGTGGTCAGGGAACCAGCTCATAGGGGCTGCCGGGGATTCTCCGGACTGAGGTGGCGGTGGCGCCGATGAGCGCCCCGCCTGCCCCAGTCCGGAGATCGCCACGTTCCCGGCCGGGACGTCCCGGCACGCAGTGATCCAGGCTCCGGCACAGCGCCGGGGCCGTCTCATTCCCCGAGCGCGACGAAATGACCGCCCGGCTTGGAGGCGGCAAGTACCACGTTCCGTTCGGTGTCCACCACCCCGGGGAACGGTCAGTTGCCCGCCACCCCGCCGTTCCTGTGGATTCCAGCAAGGACGAGCGCGAGGTTCTGCCTGCGGACATCGCCCACCCCCAGCGGTTCCCACCCGTCCGGCAGCTGCGACCCGTCCAGCTGCGGGCGTTGGTGGATGGGGCATGGGCCCTCCGGGAGCGGTTTGGAGACGTGGTGGTCTCCACCATCGTTCGGGGAGGGCCCATGGGCGCGTAATGCCGGATAGACGCGTCGTGCGGTCCGGTGGTTCGGCTCTGCGGGCCCGATGCCGGCTCAGTCGGCCCGGCCGGCAGCTTCGGCAACCAGCGCCGCTGCCTTCGCGTAGTTCTCGCCGATGGAGGGCCGGAAGTCCTGCTCCGGTGTGGCGTCGAGGGCCACGGGCCAGTCCGGGCGTTCCCCTGCGAGCGCCCAGGCCGCCTGGACCGCCGCGCCCCGGGCAACGTACTCGCCCGGGCTCGGCACCACCACGGGAAGTTCGAACACCTGGGCCGCGATGCGCTGCACAGCAGGATTCTGCACGGCACCGCCGATCAGCAGCAGCCGTTCGGCGCTGAGGCCCTGCCCACGCAGCGCATCGAGGCCGCCGGCGAGTCCGCACAGCATGCCTTCGATGGCGGCCCGGGCGATGTTCGGCCGGGTGGTGGAGGCGATGCTGAGCCCGTGGAAACTCGCTTTCGCGTGGGGCAGGTTGGGCGTCCGCTCCCCCTCGAAGTACGGCACGAGCACCACGCCCCCGGCTCCCGGTTCCGCCTCCAGGGCGAGCCGCGAGAGGCCGTCGAAGTCAACGTCGAGCATTCCCGCGACGGAGCTGAGCACGCGGGCGGCGTTCAGTGTCACGGTGATCGGCAGGTAGTCGCCGCCGGCATCCGCGAAACCGGCCACGGTACCGCTCGCATCCTGTCCGGCTGCGGTGTCGACGGCGAACACGGTGCCGCTGGTGCCCACGGACACGACGACGTCGCCGGCCTTCGCCCCCAGGCCGAGCGCCGCGGCGGCATTGTCGCCTGCCCCCACGCCCAGTAGGATTCCGTCGGACGGGATTCCAGCGGTGCCGCCCAGCGCGGCACCGCCGAAGCAGTCCGGGTGGACCCGCCCGGCGCTGTCGCCGGGACCCAGCACCCGGGGCAGGATCACGACGCCGGCCGCCTCGCCGCCGTCGGGAGTGGCTTCCCGGGCATCCTGCCCGAAGGCGAGCTTGAACAGCTCCAGGTCGTAGCGGCCGGTCAGCGGGCTCCAGTACCCGGTGCCGCTGGCGTCCGAGCGATCCGTGGTGAGGGCGTCCAGGTCCGGGCCCAGCGGGCCGGAGCCCGCCGGGCCGTAACCGCGCAGGCGCCAGGTGAGCCAGTCATGCGGCAGTGCGACGGCGGCCACCCTGGCCAGGCTTTCCGGCTCGTTGTCCCGGATCCACCGGATCTTGGTGATGGTGAAGGACGCCACGGGCACCAGTCCGGTGCGCCGGGCGAAGTCCTCCGCCCCCACTTCGGCGGTGAGGTCCGCCGCGGCGCCCGCCGAACGGGTGTCGTTCCACAGCAGGGCCGGGCGGATCACCTTGCCATCGCGGTCCAGCAGCACCATGCCGTGCTGCTGGCCGCCGACGGACAAGGCGCTGACGTCCGGCAGGCCGCCGGCGTCGTCGAACGCTTCGGCAAGCGCCCGCCACCACTCGTCCGGATGCACCTCCGTGCCTTCCGGATGGCTCGCGCGTCCCTCGCGGAGCAGCTCACCGCTGTCCGCGTCGAGGACTACCACTTTGCAGCTTTGGGTAGAGGAATCAACCCCGGCAACGAGGTTCAAGGAAGCAGCCGGCACGGGATCAGCGTGCTCCGAGGAGGTGCTCAATGAAGAGCTGCTGGAGCTTCACGAAACCGAAGCCCTTGCCGCCGAAGTAGGCGTCGGCGTCGAAGTCCTCGTAGGAGGACTTGTCCGCACGGAGCTGCTCGTAGCCTTCGCCCGGGTTCAGGGTGGGCTCGTTGATTTCGGAGACGCGGGACGCCTCGAGGGCGGCCTGGACCTCGGGGTCGGCGCGGAATGCCTTGGCGCGTTCCTTCAGGAGCAGGTAGGTCTGCATGTTCGCGGCCGCGGAGTCCCACACGCCGTTGATGTCCTCCGTGCGGCTGGGCTTGTAGTCGAAGTGGCGCGGGCCGTCGTAGGCCGGGCCGCCGTCGGGGCCGCCGTTTTCGAGCAGGTCCACCAGGGAGAAAGCATTCTGCAGGTCGCCGTGGCCGAACACCAGGTCCTGGTCGAACTTGATGCTGCGCTGGCCGTTGAGGTCGATGTGGAACAGCTTGCCCTGGTACAGGGCCTGGGCGATGCCGTGGGTGAAGTTCAGGCCGGCCATCTGCTCGTGGCCGGTCTCGGGGTTGATGCCCACCAGTTCCGGGCGTTCCAGGGTTTCGATGAATGCCAGGGCGTGGCCAAGGGTGGGGAGCAGGATGTCGCCGCGGGGTTCGTTCGGCTTCGGTTCGATCGCGAAGCGGATGTTGTAGCCCTTGTCCGTGACGTAGTCGCCCAGGAGGTTCACGGCCTCGCGGTAGCGTTCCAGGGCACCGCGGATGTCCTTGGCTGCGTCGTATTCACTGCCTTCGCGGCCGCCCCACATCACGAAGGTTTCGGCACCGAGTTCGGCGGCGAGGTCGATGTTGTCCAGCACCTTGCGCAGCGCGAAGCGGCGGACGCCGCGGTCGTTGCTGGTGAAGCCGCCGTCCTTGAAGACGGGGTGGCTGAACAGGTTGGTGGTGACCATGGGAACCACCATGCCGGTGGCCTTCAGCGCACCCTGGAGGCGGTCGATTTCGCGCTGGCGGTCGGCTGCCGAGCAGCCGAAGGGGAAGAGGTCGTTGTCGTGGAAGGTAATGCCGTAGGCGCCGAGCTCGCTGAGCCGGTTGACGGCTTCCACGGTGTCCAGCGGCGGACGGGTGGCGGAACCGAACTGGTCCTGGGCCTCCCATCCCACGGTCCACAGACCGAAGGAGAACTTGTCTTCACGGGTGGGCTGAATCGTCATTGAGTGCTCCGGGATTGCTTGAAGTGGGCTTGGCGAACTGAATTGTTCTGCTATCCAACATATTATGGATTTCCGTGATGTCAACCACTTCTCGCGGGAAATTCCTCGACGGGACGCAGGCGGAAAACCGGCCCGAACCCTAGTGCGGAGCGGCATCCGGCTGTTATGTTGTTGAAAACATCAAATAGGACAGCAAGCCCCGGACGAAGGATTCAACCGTGACCGATCAACTGGTAGCCGAACGCAACTGGGCCCGTAACTACAGCTACCAAGCACCCCGGATCGCCCACCCGGAAAGCGTGGCCGAACTCCAGGAGCTCGTGGCGGGCGCGCAGCACATCCGGGCACTCGGCTCCCGGCACTCCTTCAACTCCATCGCGGACACCGCCGGAACGCTCGCGGTGCTGGACCGCTTCGATCCCGGCATCAGCATCAACACGGACACCTTGACGGTCACCGTCAGCGGCGGCACCCGCTACGGAACCCTCGCCACAGAGCTGCAGCGCCAAGGCTTCGCCATTCACAACCTGGCCTCGCTACCCCACATTTCCATCGCGGGAGCGGTGGCGACGGCGACCCACGGCTCCGGCGACAGCAACGGCAACCTCGCCACCGCCGTCGCCGGCCTCACGATGGTCACGGCGGACGGCAGCCTCCTCACGGTCCGCCGCGGCGACCCGGACTTCGACGGCATGGTGGTGGGGCTGGGCGCGCTCGGCATCGTCACCGAGCTGACCTTGGACATCGAGCCAAGCTTCGACGTCTCCCAGAACGTCTTCGAAAACCTCAGCTGGGAGCAGGTCCTGGCCGACTTCGATGCGGTGACGTCCTCGGCCTACAGTGTCAGCCTCTTCACCGACTGGAGCGGCGACACCATCGGCCAGGCGTGGCTCAAGCGGCGGGGCTCCGCACCGTCGCCCGAGGCGTTCTTCGGGGGCACACCGGCCACGGAGGCGCGGCATCCCCTCCCCGGGGTTTCAGGCAGCAACTGCACCCAGCAGCTCGGCGTGCCCGGGCCGTGGTCCGAGCGGCTGGCGCACTTCAGGATGGAGTTCACCCCGAGCCAGGGCGAGGAACTCCAGAGCGAATACTTCATCCCGCGCGAGCACGCCGTGGAGGCCCTGCGCACCATGCGCGGGCTCTCCGGCGTGGTGACTCCGCTGCTGCTGATCGGCGAGATCCGCACCATGGCGGCGGACAAGCTCTGGCTGAGCCCCAACTACGGCCGCGACGGCATCGGCCTGCACTTCACCTGGCGCCAGGACCAGCCTGCTGTGGAGGCCGTCCTTCCGCTGATTGAAGCGGAACTGGCCCCGTTCGCGGCGAGGCCGCACTGGGGCAAACTGTTCGACGCCGGTGCTGCCGCCGTCGCGCCCTTGTACCCACGCTTCGGCGACTTCATCGCCCTGGCCCGGCGGCTTGATCCGGACGGCACGTTCCGCAACGGATTCCTTGACCGCACCGTGTTTGGCAGCTGATATTCTCGCGATGATGTCCGCAACAGCCCGTCCCGCCGCGCCTGCCGGCGACCTTGATCCGTCGCGCCGGAACAACCTGGCCCTGATTTCGTCCCTGGTCCACCACCACGGCGTGCTCAGCCGGGCGGAGCTGACGAAGAGGACGGGCCTGAACAGGTCGACCGTGGGAACGCTGGTTGGCCAGCTCGTGGCCCTCGGACTCGTCTACGAAAGCGCCCCGACGGGCGAAGGACAGGTAGGCCGCCCGAGTCCGGACGTCCGGCCCGATCCCTCGACGGCGGCGCTGGCGGTGAATCCGGAAGTGGACGCCGTGACCATCGGGTTGGTGTCCCTGGGCGGCAAGGTGCAGAAGAAGATCCGCTTCGCCACGGAGCGGATTCCCACGGCCAAGGAAGCCGTCAACATCGCCGCGGCCGTCATCGCCGGGATGCGCTCCGAGCTCGACGCCTCTTACCGGATCACCGGCGTCGGCATGGCGGTACCCGGCCTGGTCAACCGGGCCGACGGCGTGGTCCGCCATGCCCCGCACCTGGCGTGGCGGAACGAGCCTGTGGCCCGGATGATGAGCAAGGCCACCGGCTACCCCTGCCTCGCGGACAACGACGCCTCCCTGGGCGCGGAGGCCGAACTGATCTTCGGAGCCGGCGCCGGCCGCGGCAACCTGGTCTACCTCAACGGCGGCGCCAGCGGCATCGGCGGCGGCGTCATCGCAGACGGGGCCCTGCTGCGCGGCTCCACCGGATACGCCGGGGAACTGGGGCACACCTTCGTACGCACTGACGGCAAGGACTGCCACTGCGGTGCCACCGGCTGCCTCGAGACCGAAGTCTCGCAGTCCCCCCTTTTTGAACTGGCCGGACTGGAAGGCGGCGACGCCGGGCAGCTCGAGGAAGCGCTGCGCGCCAAGGACGGCCCGGAACTGGCCGCCGAAGTCGCCCGGCAACTGGGCTTCCTCGGGATCACGCTGCGGAACGCAGTCAACATCTTCAACCCGGACACCATCGTGCTCGACGGCTTCCTGGGCGTCCTCCACTCGCTCTCCCCCGGCACCCTGGAGGGCCTGCTGCGCACCCAGGCCCTCGGCGGCACCGCGGACAAGATCAGGATCCACCGCGCCGCGCTGGGATCGGACCTCATGATGATCGGCGCCGCGGAGCTCGTGTTCGCCCGGTTCCTGGCCGATCCGGTGGGGATCAGGGAGTTGCCCGGTCCTGCGGCGAAGGGTCGTTAGGGCGCCAAAACGGCGGATCAACGAAATTTTGCCGCTTCGTGCATGCTCTCGCAGGCCAAAGGGAACCTTCCAAGCAATATCGGCAGCAACTTGCCGATTCTTGCATGCACTCGCATGTTGCCGCCTCCCGGCCGAGAAATCGGCAGCATACTGCCGCAGAGCCGCAGTCGCCTCCAGGAAGAGCGCGACGACGACAGGCACCAGCGCGGGCCGATGGTCGAGCCGTTGTTCAGATTTGAGCACTAAAGTCTAAACAGTGACTCCGCTATTCAGACTTCCGGAGGTCCACTGATTCGTGCCGTCGGCCAATCCAAGCGTCACCGAGCCTAGGCCGCCACCGAACTGCTCGACGAAATGGACCGGCCGAACCGGATACCTGCCGGAAAGGAAGCCTGACGCGGAAGCTCAAGTATTTCCTCGCCCATCGTCGACCACAACGACTCCAGCCGGGCCGCCGAACACTTGCTCATCGCGCAGCCGTCCCTGAGCCAGACGATCGCGAGCCTGGAAAAGGAACTCGGCGTCCCGCTGCTCCACCGGATCGGCCGCCGCACGGTGCTCAGCAGGCGGGCAAGGAACTGGTGGACCTGCCCGGTTGGTGACGCGGGACCTCGACGCCGTCCAGTCCTTGCGCGGCATCCGCAGCGGGAGGCCGGACATCATCACCATGCCCTCCCCGGCATCGAACCGCTCAGCGCCATGATCGCGGCGTTCACGAAGCGATACTGAACGGCGACCTGGCGGCAGGCACTCCCCTGCGTTTCAAGGAGCTCGCCGAACAGGTAGGAACGAGCACAATGCCCGTTCGCCAGGCGCTCCGCCGCTTGGAAGCGGCCGGCCTGGCCGAACGTGCGCCCCGCAGGGGTGTCATCGTGAAGGAGATTTCCCTCAAGGAACTCGTCCCTGTCTACGAGGTGCGGCGCATGCTCGAGCCGCAAGCCGCACGGCTGGGCAGCCAGAACATCTCAGCCGAAGACTGCGACCGGATGCAGGCCGAGTACGATCTGTTGCGCACGGCATTTACCGAGGGCCGAGTGGTCGCACTCCTTGACCACGACGAAGCCATACCCTCGATCCTTTATGGCGCATCGGGCAACCCCATACTTCTGTAGATGATCCAAACCCTGTGGCACCAATGCCGGGCATACAAGATCGTCGGCGCTCAGGGACGCCTTGCCGACGGCGACGATTCGCTCTGGCGTTATCAGGCAGATCTGCTCGCCGCAGCACGCAAGAAACGACGCCGATGCTGCCGCGACAACAGCGGCACCTCCCTCACGGATGCGCGCAACCGCATCAAGGAAGCCTTGGCGGGACAGCGCGAAGGCTAGCGGGTTCGGAGGCTTCTGCTCTCGGCCTCAGTGGGGCATTAGGCTGCAGCCCGGCTTGCGCTCCGGCGAAACCTGAACGGCGACCTTGCTGAATCCTACCTGCGAAACCGGGACTTGGCGGTGCAGGCAGGCACCAGCGTGATGCCAGTGCGCGAGGCGATTCGCCACATCAAGGAAACGGCCCGGCCGAACGCGCCCCCCGCTCCACGGTGAAGAGCCTCTCCCCTCAATGAGCTAGCGCGTCTCTACGGTGGCTGCCGGAGACTGAGGCCGCGGGCCTCGGCAGCCAGAACACTTCGGCCAACAATCCTGTGCAAGGAGCTGGAAGGCGTATACCCTCACACCATGAATAACGAGTCCACCCCGTCCGCGGATCCCAGAGGATTTCCTGGGAAGGACACCGAAGTACGGGATTTCGAGATTGTTATCGGAATCGTGGCGCCGATTGGAACTGACCTCGAAAGCCTGTTCTTCCATCTCAGACGGGAGCTCGGACAATACCAATATGGAAGCACGATGATTCGGCTGAGCCGACTCTTGGTCACCGACCGCAAGATAGGTGGTACGGGCCAAACGACTTCTGACAACCTATGTACTGCCGAAAAGCTGATGAATTCAGGAGACGAATTGCGAGCGGGCCTGAAATACAACGGCGCCCTCGCCGCACTTGGGATCGCAAGCATCTGGTCTCAGCGAAATAAGCAGAGGATTCCCCAGGATCAATCGTCGCGACACGTCTGGATCCTCCGCACGTTAAAACATGAAAAGGAAGTAGAACTACTCCGGCATGTCTACGGAAGCCGATTCATTTTGGTCGGCGCCCAGCAGGACGAAGCTACAAGAATGACGAAATTATGCGGCGACTTAAGGGATGAGCGCCCAACGGATCCAGATATTCAGGGACTGGCCATGCGTCTTATTACACGAGACCAAATGGATAGCGAAAACGAAAGCGGACAACACGTTCGCGACACGTACTCGCTATCTGACTACTTCATTAATGTGAATGCCGACATTGAGAACGAAACGTCCCGACTTGTAGGCCTTTTGTTCGGAAAGCCATTCGTAACCCCAACCCGAGATGAACAGGGAATGTTTCATGCTTACGCAGCAGCGTTCCGTTCTTCAGATCCAGGACGGCAAGTCGGCGCCGCAGTTACAACCCCCGCCGGGGAAATAATCGTTACGGGAACAAACGAAGTACCACGGGCGGGTGGTGGAAATTACTGGGAGGGAGATGATGGAGATAGCCGGGACTTCAGGCTTGGCTACAACTTCAATAAACGCATTACGAATCGTGCTATGAGAGAATTCGTGTCTTATCTTGCACGAAGAAACATGCTCTCTCCCGAACTTCAAGTCCTATCTCTTGACGAGCAATGCCGTCGAATAATGAACGCAAATAGGGGTGACCTAAAGAAGTTGAGGTTCAATTCGTTAATAGAATTTGGAAGAATATCTCATGCAGAGATGTCCGCCATAACCCAGGCCGCTCGGACGTCCTCATCCACGCAAGACGGAACTCTTTATACAACCACGTTTCCCTGCCATATGTGCATGCGACTCATAATCGGGAGTGGAATTCGACGGGTTGTGTACGTTGACCCCTATTCAAAATCCCTCGCTTCAGAGATGTATCCAGATTCCTTGGCACGGCCTGGGGGAGTTGAAGTTAGCCCTTTCTGGGGCGCCTCATGGACCGTCTTTCCTAGACTTTTCGAACGAATAAATAGAGAAGAATTCCTCTCTGGTGAGTATAATGGCCTCAACGCCCGGATGCGCCTCGCTGGACACGACCCTTTATCTGGAGCAGTCGCCCGGGAAATGGAGGTACATCAAGCGTTGCGGTTAAATGTCAATGCCAATTTGAAGCCGAAAAGAGGAGGCCAGCGTTTCGATGAAGGACAAATCCGAAGTTCAGGTCATTGAGAAACTCTCAGAATTGCAATGGCTTACTGAAGTACTTCAAGAGACATACCCCAAAGACGTCAACCGTCAGGCTGTCCAGGGGTCAGGGACCGAAAAGCAGATTTCACCGCCCGCAGACGGATAAACATGTTGACACATTCTGGCAGGAGATAATCTTCCAATCATCGACTATTTCCAAGCGCGGGTATGACTAGGAATCAAATTCATTCCGTCTGATTCCTCGCGTTCTTTCGCCGTCGCGAGTATTCAAACAAGCCAGTTTCTCTGGATGACGAGCATTGTCAAGACGACATGCAAAACATCGCAAAGCCTAAGGAAGGCACAGATCCGCTATCGCGGACAGCGTCTTCCCCCAATCTGCACTCACCCCCAGTAGGCAAGGAACAGATCACAGGAAACGGATCGCCTACAGTATGGTCATACTCCCCTAAGAAGACATCTGAATCATCCGCCGCAGGACGAAGAAGCCGTACAAAGTTCGCTTGAACATCGCTGCGCCGCGTTCGGCGACTGGTTCAGCGGCAACAAGCATCGTCATTCTCACCAGAAGAGTGCTTCCTCCTCTGGCTGGTGCCCACAAGACGCTCATGAGCGGCAATGGCTGCGCACGACACCACATACTCGATGGACTGAAGAGTCTTCGCAATCGGGGGCGCCGCGCTTCTCCAGGAACTCATTCGTTCTACAACCGTAACGGTGAGCCCCCCCCGGTTAGGCACCCACCTGCCGCACAAGCAGCTTTGGTATCCCAACCCAGCCTTCCCCTTGACTCCCTCACCCCTCCTTCCCTACACTTTTCATAAAGCAGAATCTAAATTCCACAAAGCGGAAACTATAGACTGAAGCCAAGCGGAACCACGATCCAAAGCCCCTCCTCGGAAGGACACCTACGATGACGTACACAGTGAACTGCTCCATCCTGCTGACGGAGCTGCCCCTGCTCGAGCGCCCGGCCGCCGCCAAGGCCGCCGGTTTTGACGCCGTCGAGTTCTGGTGGCCGTTCGACACCTCCGTCCCCACCGACGCCCAGGTCACCGAATTCGAAAACGCCATCAAGGACGCCGGCGTGCAGCTCACCGGCCTGAACTTCAACGCCGGCAACATGCCCGGCGGCGACCGCGGCCTGGTCTCCTGGCCCGCACGTTCCTCCGAATTCCAGGACAACATCGACGTCGTCGCCGGCATCGGCGAACGCCTCCGCTGCAAGGCCTTCAACGCCCTCTACGGCAACCGTGTTGACGGCGCCTCCGCCGAAGAGCAGGACGCCATCGGCGCCGAGAACCTCGCCAAGGCAGCCCAGGGCGTGGCCCGCATCGGCGGCACCGTCCTCCTCGAACCCGTCAGCGGCGCACCCAAGTACCCGCTCCTCACCGCGGAAGACGCACTGAAGGTGATCGCCCGCGTGAAGGAAGAGTCCGGCGTCGGGAACGTCAAGCTGCTGGCTGACTTCTACCACCTGGCAGTCAACGGCGACGACGTCGCCGCCGTGATCGAGAACCACGCCAAGGACTTCGGCCACATCCAGATCGCCGACAACCCCGGCCGCGGCGCCCCCGGCACCGGCGAACTCCCGCTCGGCGAATGGATCGCCCGCAGCCGCGAACTCGGCTACGACGGCTACATCGGCCTCGAGTACAAGGAACCGCAGGAAACCGCCTTCGCCTGGGCCATCCGCGAACGCGCCGCCCGCTAAGCGTCTGCCAAGCAAAAGCCACACAGCACACCTGAGCTAAAAAGACTTCCAGAAAGAGAAACAACAATGAGCAACGTTGCAGTCATCGGCCTCGGAATCATGGGCCTGCCCATGGCCATCAACCTCGTCAAGGCCGGCCACACCGTCACCGGTTTCAACCGCAGCCAGGACAAGATCGACAAGCTCGTCTCCGAAGGCGGCAAGGGTGCCAGCAGCATTGCCGACGCCGTGAAGGACGCCGACGTCGTCATCACCATGGTGCCGGACTCCCCCGATGTTGAGGGCGTAGTCAGCGGCGAAGAGGGCGTGTTCGCCAACGCCAAGCAGGGCACCCTGTGGATCGACGCTTCCTCCATCCGCCCCGACGTCGCGGTCCGCCTCGCCGAGGCCGCCAAGGCTGCCGGCATCCGTCCGCTGGACGCCCCGGTGTCCGGCGGCGAGCAGGGCGCCATCGACGCCGTCCTCTCCATCATGGTGGGGGGTTCCGCTGAAGACTTCGCCGCTGCCCAGGACGTGCTCAACGCCGTCGGCAAGACCATCGTGCACGTCGGCCCGTCCGGCTCCGGCCAGACCGTCAAGGCTGCAAACCAGCTGATCGTGGCCGTCAACATCGAGGTCCTCGGCGAAGCCATCGCCTTCCTGGAGGCCTACGGCGTGGACACCGACGCCGCCCTCAAGGTCCTCGGCGGCGGCCTGGCCGGCTCCAAGGTCCTGGACCAGAAGGGCCAGAAAATGCTCGACCGCAACTTCGACCCCGGCTTCCGCCTCGCCCTGCACCACAAGGACATGGGCATCGTTACCTCCGCGGCCCGCGAGGCCAACGTCTCCATCCCGCTCGGCGCAGCTGTCGCCCAGCTGGTCGCCGCCACTGTCAACCAGGGCGACGGCGGCCTGGACCACTCGGGACTCTTCAAGCAGGTCCTGCAGCTCTCCGGCCGCAAGTAACCCCGGCCGCAAGTAAGCCAACCCGCTCCTCAAGGAGCGAAACACAAGCAACCAGGGCAGCCGCCGTCGTACGCAATATCGACGGCGGCTCAGCCCGACACACCCAAAACCCGCCCCGAACCGCGAACGCACGGGGCACACCCAAAGACTTTAGGAGCACACAATGGCAAAGATGCGCACCGTTGACGCTGCCGTGGCCATCCTGGTGAAGGAAGGCGCCATCGAGGCGTTCGGCCTGCCCGGCGCGGCAATCAACCCCTTCTACTCCGCAATGCGCGCCAACGGCGGGATCCGCCACACCCTGGCCCGCCACGTTGAAGGCGCCAGCCACATGGCCGACGGTTTCTCCCGCGCCAAGGACGGCAACATCGGCGTCTGCATCGGCACCTCCGGCCCCGCCGGCACCGACATGATCACCGGCCTGTACGCCTCCTGGGCCGATTCCATCCCGATGCTCTGCATCACCGGCCAGGCCCCCGTTGCCAAGCTGCACAAGGAAGACTTCCAGGCCGTGGACATCGAGTCCATCGCCAAGCCGGTCACCAAGATGGCCATGACCATCCTGGAACCGGGCCAGGTTCCCGGCGCCTTCCAGAAGGCCTTCCAGCTGATGCGCTCCGGCCGCCCGGGCCCGGTGCTGCTGGACCTGCCCTTCGACGTGCAGATGGCCGAAATCGAATTCGACATCGACACCTACGAGCCGCTCCCCGTCGAGAAGCCCAAGGCCAGCCGCAAGCAGCTGGAAAAGGCCCTGGACATGCTCACCGCCGCAGAGCGTCCGCTGATTGTCGCCGGTGGCGGCATCATCAACGCCGGCGCCTCCGCGCAGCTGGTGGAACTGGCCGAGATCCTGAACGTTCCGGTCATCCCCACCCTGATGGGCTGGGGCGCCATCCCGGACGACCACCAGCTGATGGCGGGCATGGTGGGCCTGCAGACCTCCCACCGCTACGGCAACGAAACGCTCCTGCAGAGCGACTTCGTGATCGGCATCGGCAACCGCTGGGCCAACCGCCACACCGGTGGCCTGGACACCTACACCGCGGGCCGCAAGTTCGTGCACATCGACATCGAGCCCACCCAGATCGGCCGCGTGTTCTCCCCGGACTTCGGCATCGCCTCCGACGCCGGCGCCGCGCTGGACGGCCTCCTGGAAATCGCCCGCGAGCGCCAGGCGGCCAAGAGCCTGCCAGACTACTCCGGCTGGGTTGCCGACTGCATCAAGCGCAAGGGTTCCCTGCAGCGCAAGACCCACTTCGAGAACGTGCCGATCAAGCCGCAGCGAGTCTACGAAGAGATGAACAAGGCGTTCGGCAAGGACACCACCTACGTGACCACCATCGGCCTGTCGCAGATCGCCGGCGCGCAGCTGCTGCACGTCTTCGGCCCGCGCAAGTGGATCAACGCCGGCCAGGCAGGCCCGCTGGGCTGGACCGCACCGGCCGCCCTCGGCGTCGTGCGCGGCAAGCCGGGCGAGACCGTTGTTGCCCTTTCCGGTGACTACGATTTCCAGTTCATGATCGAAGAGCTGGCCGTGGGCGCGCAGTTCAACCTGCCGTACATCCACGTGGTGGTGAACAACTCCTACCTGGGCCTGATCCGCCAGTCGCAGCGCGGCTTCCAGATGGAGCAGAACGTGTCCCTGGCGTTCGAGAACATCAACTCCCCCGAAACCAACGGCTACGGCGTGGACCACGTCAAGGTCACCGAAGGCCTGGGCTGCAAGGCCCTGCGCGTCGAGAACCCCTCCGACCTGCCCGCCGCCTTCGACAAGGCCAAGGCGCTCATGGAGGAATTCAAGGTTCCCGTGGTGGTCGAAGTGATCCTGGAGAAGGTCACCAACATCTCCATGGGCGTTGAGATCGACGGCGTGAACGAGTTCGAAGAGCTGGCCGAGCGCGGCGAGGACGCCCCCACCGCGATCATCGCCCTGCTGGACTAATCGCGGAACGCACCAAACAGGAAAGTACAAGGAGGTACGGAATGCGTGTGGTCATCGCCCCGGACAAGTTCAAGGGATCACTGTCCGCGCCCGAGGTCGCCCGGCACGTGGCGGACGGCCTGGCGGCCGGTTTCGCCGCCGCGGGTGCCGCGGGAACGGTGGAGACCACGCTCATTCCAGTGGCCGACGGCGGCGAGGGAACCCTTGACGCCGCCGTCGGCTCCGGCTTCACCCGCCGCAGCGCCACCGTCACCGGGCCACTGGGCGAACCGGTGACGGCGGACTTCGCGGTCCGCGGCAACCAGGCCGTCATCGAGATGGCGGCCGCCTCCGGGCTGGCCCTCCTCCCTGAAGGTCCCTCTACGGAAACGGCCAAGGAAGCCAACAGCATCGGCACCGGCGAACTCATCCGCGCCGCCTTGGACCTGGGCTGCCGAAAGATCATCCTCGGCGTCGGCGGCAGTGCGAACACCGACGGCGGCGCCGGCGTGCTGCAGGGCCTCGGCGCCCGGCTGCTGGACGCCGACGGCAACGAACTCCCGCCCGGCGGCGGTGCGCTGGCCCGCCTGGCCAGCATCGACTTCTCCGGCCTGGACGTCCGCCTGGAGGCCAGCCGCTTCGTCCTGGCGTCCGACGTCGACAATCCCCTCCTCGGGACGCTCGGCGCCCCGGCGGTGTTCGGTCCGCAGAAAGGCGCGACGCCGGAAGATGTCACCGCGCTGGACGCCGCCCTGGCGCGCTTCGTCGAGGTCCTCGGCGAAGAAATCGGCGACCGCGCTCCGCGTGCTGCCGAGGCACCGGGCGCGGGCGCAGCCGGCGGCGTGGGCTACGCCGCCATCGCGGTCCTGGGCGCGGCACGCCGGCCGGGGATCGACGTCGTCCTCGAATTCACCGGCCTCGCCGAACAACTGGCAGGCGCCGATCTGGTGATCACCGGCGAAGGCAGCCTGGACGAACAAAGCCTGCTCGGCAAAACCCCCATGGGCGTGGCCCGTGCGGCGGAAACCGCGGGTGTTCCCGTGGTGGCCGTCTGCGGCCGGACCACCCTGAGCCAGGAGCAGCAAAACGACTCCGGATTCCAGCAGGTTCTCCCCCTGACCAGCCTTGAATCCGACGTCGAAGTATGTATAAGGGAAGCAGGAACCTTGCTCGAGAAGCTGGGACGGACCATCGGCGAACAGCTGGCGGCCGCGTCCCGCACGAAGGAGTCTCTCAATGTCTGAAAGCTTTGACCTGGTCATCCGCGGCAAGCGGATCCTCACCACTGCGGGCATCGCCGCCCGCGAAGTCGGCGTCCGCAACGGCGTGATCGCCGCCATCGAACCTCTCGGTAACGGCCTTGCCGGTGCCGAAGTCATCGATCTTGCCGACGACGAAACCCTCATCCCGGGCCTCGTGGACACCCACGTCCACGTCAACGAGCCCGGCCGCACCGAGTGGGAAGGCTTCGCCTCCGCCACCCGCGCCGCAGCAGCCGGCGGTGTCACCACCATCATCGACATGCCGCTGAACTCCATCCCGCCCACCACCACCGTAGAGGGCCTCAAGCTCAAGCGCGAGGTGGCCGAGGACCAGGCGTTCATCGACGTCGGATTCTGGGGCGGCGCGATCCCCGGCAACAAGGCCGATCTCCGCCCGCTGCACGACGAAGGCGTGTTCGGCTTCAAGTGCTTCCTGCTGCACTCGGGTGTGGATGAATTCCCGCACCTGGACGCGGACGAGATGGAAGAGGACATGCGCGAGCTGAAGTCCTTCGACTCGCTCATGATCGTCCACGCCGAGGACTCCCACGCGATCGACCACGCCCCGCACCCGGGCGGCGACCACTACGCCACTTTCCTGGCCTCCCGCCCGCGCGGCGCCGAAAACAAGGCGATCGCCGAGGTCATCGAGCGTGCCCGCTGGACCGGCGCCCGCGCCCACATCCTGCACCTGTCCTCCTCCGACGCGCTGCCGATGATCGCTTCGGCCAAGCGCGACGGCGTGAACCTCACGGTGGAAACCTGCCCGCACTACCTCACCCTGATGGCCGAGGAAATCCCGGACGGCGCCACCGCCTACAAGTGCTGCCCGCCCATCCGCGAGGCCTCCAACCGCGAGCTGCTGTGGAAGGGCCTGGAAGACGGCACCATCGACTGCATCGTCTCGGACCACTCCCCCTCCACCCTTGACCTCAAGGACCTGGAAAACGGCGACTTCGCCGTGGCCTGGGGCGGCGTCTCCTCCCTGCAGCTGGGCCTGTCGCTGATCTGGAGCGAGGCGCGCCACCGCGGCATCAGCCTCGAGCAGGTGGTCTCCTGGATGTCGGCCAAGCCCGCCGCCTTGGCCCGCCTGTCCAACAAGGGCCAGCTGGCCCTCGGCTACGACGCCGACTTCGCCGTGTTCGCGGCGGACGAAGCGTTCGTGGTGGACGTCAAGAAGCTCAAGCACAAGAACCCCATCACGCCGTACGACGGCAAGGCGCTGTCCGGCGTCGTCCGCAAGACCTACCTGCGGGGCTCGGTGGTGGACGGCCAGACCCCCGGCGGAAAGCTGATCCGCCGCGGCAACGTGTAAGGCGGACGCGATGGCCGTCAACGCCCATTCGCTCCCGCCCGCCGGCGCGCGCCAAGCCCTGCGCGCCGGCCACCGGCCCGGCTCCTTGGCCGGCGCCCTGACCGGTTCCTTGGCCGGCGCACACCCGGGCCGTCCCGGCTTGGCCCCGGGCCGTCCCGGCTTGGCTCCAGGCGTCCAAGCCCGCGGCCTGGCCGTCTGGGTGGAGCCCGCCGAAGGCCAGGAGATCGACTCCGAGGTCTGGGCCAAGGCCGCCGAAGCGGTGCTGGCCCGGGCCCGCCGTTTGGCGCCCCAGGCCGAGCTGCACCTGCGGCACGGCGCCGCCTCCGGCGTCGTCGCCCAGCCGATCGCCCTGTCCGCCCGGCGCAGCAGCCTGGCCGTGGATCTGGCGGCGGACACCGTCCTGCTCGACGGCGTCCCGGTCACCTTCACGTTCATGGAGCACAAGCTCCTGCGCTACCTCGTGGAGAACCTTTCCCGTCCCATTCCGCGTGAAGAATTGCAACGCTTCCTCGAGTCACTTGACTGCCCCGGCGCGGCGTTCCGCTCGATCGACGTGTATGTTGGACGCGTCCGGCGCAAGCTGGGCTCAGCCCGCAACGCCATCGCCACAGTACGCGGTGGCGGTTACCAATTCGTGCCCGGACCCGGGTCCACGGTGCGCGGGCCGGCGGAATACTGCATCTAGGCAGACCGTTATTTGTATGAGAGATCGCCGGCCACGGCGGTTACCCGACCAGTCAAGGATCACAACATGACCCAGAAACTCCTCGCCGGAACCCAGGCCCCCGATTTCGCCCTGCTCGACTCCAACGGCCAGAAGGTTTCGCTCTCCGATTTCCGCGGCCGCAACGTCATCGTGTACTTCTACCCGGAGGCCTCCACCCCCGGTTGCACCACGGAAGCCTGCGACTTCCGCGACAGCCTCGCCAGCCTCCAGGGCTCCGGCTACGAAGTCCTCGGCATCTCCCCGGACGCCCCGGAGAAGATCGCCCGCTTCGTCGACGAATTCGCCCTCACCTTCCCGCTGCTCTCCGACGAGAACCACGCCGTGGCACTGGCCTACGGCGCCTGGGGCGAGAAGCTGGTGGACGGCGAAGTGGTCGACGGCCTGGTCCGCTCCACCGTGGTGGTCAACGGGGAGGGCAACGTTGTCCTCACCCAGTACCAGGTGAAGGCCCAGGGCCACGTCGCCGCCCTGAAGGAAGAACTGGGCGTCTAGCCTTTCCGGTCGCGTCCCTCGGGGGCGTTCCTGACCTTCTTTGCACAGCAACTGCCCCGGCACGCCGTCGTATGACGGCGTGCCGGGGCAGTTGGCGTTTCACAAAGGGTCGTCACTGGCCCGGCCTCGCGATTTGTCGAAGGCCTGAGGACTTCGGCCACTGAACCTGGTACTCGGTGTTGGTCATTTGGCGGACCGCACGAACATGAATCGTACTGAGTGTGTGCTCGACCTTAGAACGCCTGGATTAGCGCATTGCCGAAGTTCACCCCCTGGCGTCCGGACGGATTTCCTACCAATCCGCGTCAGCGAGTGTGCACTACCGCATGAAGGTCGATGCTCCCGCAAGTGACCTTGCCGGATCGCGCCACCAGGGTCCTGATGGTCAAAGATGGAAGGGACGGCGTGCCTCGGCCGCGAGTTCTGCTCACAACGGAGCCGGCGCCCTGCCGCACTTTGACCGGAAGTGACAAACCTCGTGTGACGGGAGTTAATGGTGTTATGTCTTCCGCTCCGGTCCAAGGCCGCGCAGTCGTCATCGAGGACCACGACGATATCCGCGGCCTGCTCCCGGTCGACATCAGCGTCCGCCCGGCCCGCCTCGTGGCCCGGGTCAGCGCGCAGAACGCCCGCGAACCATTCGCCAACGACAGGCGCGCCGAACTGCCGGACCGAGGACGCCGGGTCCGGACGCGGCCTGGCCCTTATCGAGGCCTTGGTGACGACGGTGACCTTTGAGCGGCAGGACGGGACGAACACCTGGATCCGCACCCGGGAGTCCACGCCTGATCAGACAGATTGAGGACCAAGGAGAGTGTTCGAATGAACCGTACAGGACCCCGTAACCGCGCACGGCAGCACTCCGAACGGCAGTTCCGCGGACGACGTCGGAGCCGCCTGGCGCTGTCAGCGGCCCTTCCGCTGCTGGGAGCCCAGGCTCTGGCCGCCTGCAGTGCGCCGGCCGTCCCCGGGCCGTCCGGCACCCCGGAGGCCGGGACCCACGCACCGGTCGCTGAAAGTTTCGCCAAGTACGATGCGGTGCGGACCGACGTCGTTGCCGCGCTGGAGAAGAAGCTGCCGGGCATCACCTGGGACGTCCACTCCCCGGCCACGATGCAGCGCCTGAGCAACGGCACGTGCATGTTGTTCCTGGAGGAAATGCAAAGCGCCAAAGACATCGTGGAACCTTCGAAGCAGTTCCAGGAAGTCTTCTCCGCCGCGGATCCGGTCCTCGAAAAGCATGGCTTCGAAGCATTCGGCGGAACGGACCCCGTCCCCGGCGGCTGGGTGGTCGCCAAGAGCACCGACCCTGCCGGCGCCACCCTGCGGGTGGAATCGAAAGGCACCGCCTACGTCCGGCTGGGCGTCCCCGTGGCCTCCGCGGGCTGCGACCCCAAGGAGATTCCCCGCTGAGTGGCGTTCGGCTGTTTCGGCAGGACCGGCTCAGCCCGGTCTGCTCAGTACGGCCTGCTCAGTAAGGGGCGAGTTGGCAGCCGAAGGAGAACGCGGCGTTTCCGCCCACGTGGATGCCCACCACTTTGCCGTCGGAGAGTGCCACGTAGGCCGATCCCGAGTCGCCGGGCTGGGTCACGTTGGCGTCGAGGCGGATCAAGGTGTCGAACCAGGCGTAGCTGCCCGGGCCCGGCCACTGCGTTGTGGTCGCGTAGGCCAGGCTGGCGATCTTCGCCTTCCGGACCGTGCCGGTCTGTTTGCCGACCAGCACCACCGATTCCCCTGCCACAGGGGCGCGGACGCCGCTGGGGACGCCGATCTGGGTGATCTCCGGGGACCCGACCGCGGGCGTGAGGTATGTCCAGGCCAGGTCCTGGGTGTTGTAGTGCGGGTGTGGTTCGGTGGGATTGGGGTAGGTCACCACGGGGATGAAGCCGTTGACCACGCCGATCTTGTTGTTCGCCCCGTTGACCGGCTGATAGACGTCGGCCCCTGCGTTGCCGTTGCAGGCAATCACATGGTTGTTGGTCATCAGCCGGTACTTGGACGCCCACACGATGTTGACGCCGAGTGTCCCGGATCCGTTCATGTTCTCGGCCCTGATCTGGTACCCGCCCTCGGCGGGCCGGATGCGCTCGTTGTTGATGTCTAGCCTGGGCTGGCCGACCTCGACGACGTCGGTGGGCACGGTGACTTCCAGGACTTCGCCGTCCGGGCCCAGGACGTGGGCGGCGTACGCTTCCGGAATCCGGAAGTCCTCCGCCCCGAGCTGGGCCAGCGGCAGCTTCTTCACCACGTGCACAACGATGGCGCGCACGTCCGTCGGCTGGCCGTTGACGGTCTTTTCCCCGACGTCCAGGCCGACGATGTTGGGCCGCGACAGCC
Source organism: Arthrobacter silvisoli (assembly GCF_003369445.1). Taxonomy (GTDB): domain Bacteria; phylum Actinomycetota; class Actinomycetes; order Actinomycetales; family Micrococcaceae; genus Arthrobacter; species Arthrobacter silvisoli. The sequence continues at coordinate 68,467 of NZ_QRCU01000062.1, read as the reverse complement.
AAGGCTTGACGGCCTCGATCAGCGCAGCTTCGCTCGGAGTGTTTTCAACAGAGTTCACGGCAGTAACGCCCTCCCAAGGAGCGCGGCTACCCCCATGCCTTCCGGCGGTGCCGCGACCCGGCCAGGAAGAACCGATGACGGACCGAGCCACGTTTACGGCTTGTGCCGCGTGCGTGACTCGGTCCGTTTAATTACGTTACAAGGCGTAACAGGATGGTAGGCCCGGGCCGGTTGAAAGGCAACAGACCGTTAGCCCGCGCTGTTCCACGCCTCCTCGGACACCGGGATCCACCAGTCGCGGCCTGGACCTTCGCCGGTGTATGCAGGCCAGCGGAAGTCCGTGGGCGCGCTGAAATCGGCAGGCAGCAGTGGCTGCACGGCCCCGCGGCGGGCCCTCTCGGCGTCGAACTCTGCTTTGGCCTCCGCCAGCACCCCGGGCGAGGTGAGCAGGTCCAGCACCATGCCGGCCACCATCTTGCCCGTGGCGGTGATGGTGGGGTCGATGGTTTCCGGAATGCCGCCCAGCGCGGTCATGGCCCAGCCCGGGTACGGCTTTCCGTCGGGCGATGGCGCCAGCGTGGGCCGTGCCGTATAGAAGCGGATGGTGGGCGCGTACCAGGTCATTTCCACGTAGTCGTCGCTGGTCCAGTTCAGCTGGGTGGCCGGGATGTGGCGGCGCAACTCGGCCTCGGCGTCGGCCGGGCTGATGAGCTCCGCCGTCGCCGGATGGAAGGGGTTCTCCATGGGCTCCACGCCGCAGGAAGCTTGGATCTCGCGGCCGATTTCCCGGGCACGCTCGTCCAGCACCGGAGCTCCGACCGCGGCGATGTTTTCCCACGCCACGTGGGCCAGCGTGTGGTTGGCGATGCCGGGGCGGTTGCGCGCCACCCAGCGCGCGCTCACGGTGCAGTGCGACGCGGCCGCGGCCAGTTCCGCGTTCCGGTCCAGCACGGCGAGTACGGAGTCAGCCTCAGCAATCCCAGAGCAGCGCCAGGAGTATTGGATCTGGGCCAGGCCCGCGGGCTGGTTGTCCGCCGTCGCCTGCCCCGCGGTGAGGATCGCCTCGGAAAGCGACCAGCCTCCGGCCTGCGGCAGCATTGAGTCCTGCGTGGTCTTGGTCAGCGAGAACATCGTGAACAGGGCCGCGTCCGCGCCGGGCGCCCGGGCGGCCGAGTGCGAGGAGGGGATGGGGCTGTCCCCGTAGGTGTTGTTCCAGTCCTCCGGGTTGTCGCAGGTGAAGGTGTAGATCTTGCTGTAGTACGCCCCGCAGTGCGTGTCCCAGCGCGCGGTGTTGCACAGCGGCAGCATGTAGAAGGGGTGGTACGAGATGATCGCATCGAGCGTGTCGTAGTAGCCGCGCAGGCCGTGCACCACCTTGGAGCCCTGAACCTTCTCCGCCGGCTCGCCCGTATAGACGAGCGTGCCGGGAATGTTGTGCCGCTCCATGGCGTCCTTGGCGGCGAGGAAACCGGCCAGCGTGGAGATGCCCAGGGCCGAGTGCGGATCGGTGTGGCCCGGAGCGAAGCGGGACAGTCCCGCGCGCGGCTCGCGTTTGGTGGAGGCCGCCTGGCAGTTGCCGGGGATGGCGTCGTATTCGGCGTAGCCCAGGATCCGCGGGCCGGGCCCGGCCGGACTTGTCCACTCCGCGGCGAAGGCGGTGGGCATGCCCGCACTGCCTTCTTCGACCGTGAAGCCGTGTTCCCGCAGCGTCTTCACGTACCAGGCGCAGGATTCGTACTCGCGCCAGGCCGGCTCGGCGAGTTCCCAGATGGTGGTGTGCCAGGCGGACAAATCTTCGCGGCGCTGCTCCACCCAGTCCCAGGCGGTCTTTTTCAGCTCAGTCATGGGTGCCCCCTCAAATGCTCACGTGGACCAGGCTGGGTCCTTTGACGGCCATGGCCCGCTTCACGGTGGCCGCGAGATCGTCCAGCGATTCCACCGCGAAGCCCGCCAGCCCGAAGCCCTCAGCCATCCGCACCCAGTCCGGCTGGACCAGATCGACGCCGACAGCCTCAAGGTCCCGGTCCGCCATGTTCTGCTTGATCTCGCCGTAGCCGCCGTTGTCGATGCAGATGATCGGCAGGTCCACGCCCTGTTCGACGGCCGTGATGAATTCCTGCACCGCGAACATCAGCGCGCCGTCGCCCAGCAGGCAGACCACCGGGCGTTCCGGTGCCGCCACCTTGGCCCCGATGGCCGCTGGGAGCCCGTAGCCGAGCGTCGCATACGCCGGAGTGTAGAGCAGCTGGTGTGGGTGCTGCATGGGAAAGAAGGACGTGGTGCCGAAGTAGGTGATCTGCGAGGAATCGCCGGCAACCACGGTGTCCGCAGGCAGTGCAGCAGCGAGGATCTCGTTGATCCGGGACAACACCGGCGCCATGTTCCGGGCTTCGGAGCGCAGATGCTGCCACAGGGCTTTCAGATCAGGTGCCGTGCCCGGGTCATGCCCTTCGAGTGCAGCCAGCAGTTGGGGTACGACGGCGGCCGCGTTGCCTTCCAGCCCGACGTCCGGCTCGAGGTTGCAGCTCAGCTGGCCGGGGTCGACGTCGATCCGGATGCACTTGCCCTGCGGCACCAGCTTGCCGCCCCAGAGCTCGGACTGCCCCACCTTCGAGCCAATCACCAACAGGGCGTCAGCGCCGCTGCACAGGTCCTGGGCCGTGGCGAGCCGGATTTCCGAACCCAACGACAGCGGGTGCGACTCCGGAATGGCGCCCTTGCCGTTGATGGTGGTGACGACGGGTGCCTGCAGGGTCTCGGCGAGATCCAGCAGGGCGCCGCCGGTTCCAAGGGAGCCGCCGCCGGCCAGGATCACCGGGTTGGACGCACCGCGGAGGATATCCGCGGCGGCGGCAACGGCGTCGTCGGCTGCTTGCTTCGGAGCGCCCAGCGGGCGGGCCTCCAGCGCGCTCTCCGGTACGTCGCTGGGTCCTTCCAGCACGTCCAGCGGGATTTCGATGTGGACCGGCCGCGGGCGGCCGTGCGCGAAGAGCGCAAAGGACTCGTGGATGAGCTCAACGGCTTCGCTGCCGCTGGCCACCCGGGTGCTGCGGCCGATCAGCGCCCGGACCGCGCCGGTGGGGTCACGGGTTTCGTGCAGCAGGCCGATATCCGAAAGCTCGCTGCCGCGCGGGGCGCCCGGGGACAGGATGATCATGGGACGGGACTCGCAATAGGAGGTGGCCGCGGCGGACAGCGCGTTCAGCAGCCCGGGCCCGGAAGTGGTGATCACGACGCCGGGAAGTCCCTTGAGCTGGCTCCAGCCGTCCGAGCCGTACCCGGCCCCCTGCTCGTGGCGGGTCGTCACGGGGTGGATGCCGAGCGGCTTCAGGTGCCGGTAGAACTCGAGGTTGTGGGTGCCGGGAATGCCGAAGATCGTGTCGATCCCGTAGTTCCGCAGCGTGGTCATGACGGCGAGGCCGACGTTGTTGCTGGGGATGGTCATGGTGGTCCTTAGGAAGAATCAGGGCAGGAGAATCAGAGCACTTTGGAAAGGAAAGCCTGGGTGCGTTCGTGCCGGGGGTTGGAGATGATTTCGCGGGGATCGCCGGCCTCGACGATCACGCCGCCGTCCATGAACGCCACAACATCGGCAACTTCGCGGGCGAAGCCCATCTCGTGGGTCACTACGATCATGGTCATGCCGTCGCGGGCCAGGGCCTTCATCACGTCCAGTACTTCGCCCACCAGCTCGGGGTCCAGGGCGGAGGTGGGTTCATCGAAGAGCATGAGGTCCGGCTTCATGGACAGCGCCCGGGCAATGGCCACGCGCTGCTGCTGGCCGCCGGACAGCTGTGCCGGGTAGTGGCCGGTGCGCTCCGCGAGGCCCACCTTGGCCAGCAGTTCGCGGGCCTCGGCTTCAGCCTGGGCCTTGGGCACCTTGAGGAGCTTCACCGGGCCCATCATCACGTTCTCCAGGGCGGTCATGTGGCCGAAGAGGTTGAAGGACTGGAACACCATGCCGATCCGGGAACGGCGCTTGTTGATGTCCTTCTGGTGGGCTTCGATGAGCCGGTCACCGTGGACTTCGTAGCCGATCATCCGGCCACCCACCAGGATGGTGCCGGAACTGGTGGTCTCCAGGTGGTTCACGCAGCGCAGCAGGGTGGACTTGCCGGAACCGGAGGGTCCGATCAGGCACGCCACCTGCCCGGCCTGCACCGTGAAGTTGATGCCTTTCAGGACCTCCACCCCGGAGAAATCCTTGTGCACGTTGAGGAACTGGACTTCGGACATGGAGCTTATGCCTTTCGTACCTGGAGCATGTTGCCCCGGGAGTACTGCTTCTCGATGCGCGCCTGGACGAGCGAGAGGAGGGTGGTGAGCAGGATGTACCAGAGGCTGGCCACGATCAGCAGCGGGATTTGTTCGAGGTTGCGGGCATAGATCTGCTGGGCGTTGTAGAGCAGGTCCCCGACGCCGATCACGATCACCAGGGAGGTGGTCTTGAGCATCGAGATGGTCTCGTTGCCCACGGGCGGGAGGATGATCTTCATGGCCTGCGGAATGACCACGTGGCGCAGGGTTTCCATCCGGCTGAAGCCCATGGCGTGCGAGGCTTCGGACTGCCCGGCCGGCACGCCCATCAGGCCGGCGCGCACGATCTCAGCCATGTAGGCGCCCTCGTTCAGGCCCAGGCCCAGGATGCCGGCCACGAACAGCGGAAGCACGTCATTGGTGTTCCATTCCACCAGCATGGGCCCGCCGGGGATGCCGATCCCGATGGTGGGGAAAAGCACGGCCGCGAAACCCCAGAAGAGCATCTGCACCAGCAGCGGAGTGCCGCGGAAGAACCAGATGTAGGCCCCGGCCACGCCCCGGAGCAGCCCGTTTTCGGACATCCTCATCACGGCAACCACCAATCCGATCACGAAGCCCAGGATCATGGCGATGACCGTGAGTTCGATCGTGGTGAGCAGGCCGTTAAGGATCCGCATATCGAAGAGGTACTTGGCCACGGTGGGCCAGCCGAAACCGGGGTTGGTGACGACGATGTAGGCGCCCATCAGCGCGAACAGCCCCACCACCACCATGGCAATCAGCTGCCCGGGGCGCTTCCGCTTGAGCACCGGCCGGGAGGCCAGTTCCACGAAGTCCGGCCGGGATTCGGCGACGGCGGTTTGTCCGGTCACGGTCATGACCCCGCCGTCGGGTTGACTTCAGCCTTCTCCACGATGCCGGACTTCAGGTTCCAGGCCTCCATGATCCCGGCGTAGGTACCGTCATCCATGAGCGACTGGATGGCTGCCTGGAACGCCTTGGCCAGGCCGCCGTCGTTCTTGGTGCTGACCACGCCGGAGAGGGACGGCTCCACCAGGATCGAGTCCACGGAGGTGAACGCGTCCGGCTGCAGCTGGGCGTAGTAGGCGGTCAATGCGTTGTCCGCAATGAGCGCCTGGGCGCGGCCTGCGGCAACGGACTGGTTGACGTTGTCCTGCTGGGGCAGCAGCAGGGACGTTGGCTTGTCTTTGCCGGCGTCCACGCACTTCTTGTCGAAGGCGGGAAGGACGTTCAGTGCCTGGGTGGTGCCGGTCTGGGCGGCCACGGTCTTGCCGCAGAGGTCCAGTTCCGAGTTGATGCCCAGCGGGTTGCCCTTGCGGACCATCACGGAGGTGCCGCCCTGCATGAAGCTGACCATGTTGACCTTGGCCTTGCGTTCCTCGGTGATGGAGAAGGCCGCCCAGGAGGCGTCGTAGCGCTTGGCTTCGATGCCCGCGATGATGCCGTTGAAGTCGCCCTTCTCGATGGCGATGGTGACGCCCATCTTCTTGGCCACGGCCAGTGCCATGTCCGGTTCCAGGCCCACGATGTTGCCCTTCTCGTCGGTGAAATCGATGGGCGCGTACGTGGGGTCCGTGACCAGGGTCAGCTTGCCCTTGGACTTGATGGCGGCCGGAACCAGTTCCTGGACCTTCGGGTCGGCCTGCACCGCCTGGGCAAGTTCCTGCCCGCTCTTTCCGCGTGCAGCGCCGTCGCTGCTGGCTGCGGGTGCGGGGCCTTCGGTGTTGGTGCAAGCGGTGGTGAGCGCCAGGAAACTGATGGCGGCTGCTGCAATCAGCGGCCGCTTCACGCCTTTGAGCATCATGGGGGATCTCCGGTTCGCATCGGGTTGAAATAACAATATGTTCAACTTATTGTGAGATCAGCCACAATACCTGTCAAGGGACTTCCACCGGAACCGCGCCGGGTGACGTGGCACCATCGTGGAGACGGAACAAGAGCGCCCACAAAGCGCCCGCAGGGAACGAAACCGCCGGAACCACCGCCGTCGGGAAGCAGCAAAAGGAGCAACCGCATGAAGGAAGCAACACCATGAACGGGACCACCGCAGCCAAGCGCACGCGCAGCGTCACCGCGGAAGCCATGGCCGAGCGCCGGGCAAGCATCCTGCACCACGCCTCCCAGGTGATTGCGCGCAGCGGCGTGGAAGGGTGCTCCTTCGCCGAACTGTCCGAGGCCACCGGCTACAGCATCGGCATGATCCAGCACTACTTCCGGCACCGCGAGCGGTTGATCGGCGCCGCCGTGGAGTACCGGATCGAGGAATCCCTGGCCGAATGGCAGCGCATCTACGACCGCGGTGCCAACGCCCTGGAACGCCTGCATGACCTGCTGACCTTCGCCATCCAGGGCGACACCCCTTTCGAGGAGGCCTGGGGATTCTGGTTGCAGATCTACGCGGCAGCCCACAAGAACGCCGAAATCCGCGAAAGCGTGGCCTCGGTGTGGAACTCCTGGCGCGGCCTCTTCGTCCGTGCACTGGAGGAAGCCGCCGAGGAGAAGCTGCTCCAGCCGGCCATCGACATCAACGAACTCGCCACCCTGCTGGTGGCCACGATCGACGGCCTGGCCATTCAGGCCCTCAACGGCGTCCACGCCGCCACCCCGGACGAACTCGTCACCACGCTGCACCGTTTCGCCGCCCGGGAATTCGGCATCGACGCCGAAGAATTCATCCGCAACAAGCGCTCCAAGCTGGTGGACGCACGCTAACCCGACCCAGCCGGCCGCAGCGACGCGTCCGGCCCCGTCACGAAGGACCTCCCATGACCGTCACCGCCACCTCCTCACACCTGGCCAACATGGCCACCCGCGCCGCCGGCTTCCAGCCCTCCCCCGTGCGCGCCGTCTTCGACGTCTCCATGCAGCCGGGAATGATTTCGCTGGCCGGCGGCAACCCCTACCTGCCCGCCCTGCCGCTGGAGGGGATCGCGGAGCTGGCGCGCGGTGTAGTCCTTGAGCGCGGACTGGAGGCCCTGCAGTACGGCTCCGGTGCCGGGACCGAGGAACTTCAGGCCCTGATCTGCCAGGTCATGAAGCGCGAGGGAATCTCCGCCGCGCCCGAAAACATCCAGGTCACCGCCGGTTCCCAGATGGCGCTGGAACTGGTCACCAAGCTGTTCTGCGATCCGGGCGACGTGGTGATCGCCGAGGGCCCCACCTATGTGGGTGCGCTGGGTGTGTTCGAAGGTTTCCAGGCCGAAGTGGCGCATGTTGCCATGGACGACGACGGCGTGGACCCTGAGCACCTCCAGCAGCTGATCGCCGGGCTCAAGGCAGCGGGCAAGACCATCAAGTTCTTCTACACGATCCCCAACTTCAACAATCCCTCCGGCATTTCGCTCTCGCTGGAGCGGCGGCAGCGCGTGGTGGACGTATGCCGGGCCGAGGACGTCCTGATTGTGGAGGACAACCCCTACGGGCTTTTGGCCTTCGACGGCGCGCCCGCCCCCGCCCTGCACAGCCTGGACCCGGACAACGTGCTGTACCTGGGATCCTTTTCCAAGATCTTCGCCCCGGGCCTGCGCGTGGGCTGGGTGGTGGCGCCCGAAGACGTGCGCGGCCGGCTGCAGATCGCCTCCGAAGCGACCACCATCTGCCCCTCCGTATTGAGCCAGCTGATCGTGGAAAACTACATCTCCTCCTACGACTGGCGCGGACAGATCGAGGCCTACAGCTCCGTGTACGCCTCCCGTTGCCGGGCCACGCTGGACGCCCTCGCCGCCCACATGCCCGACGGCACGCACTGGACCACCCCCGCCGGCGGCTTCTTCACCTGGGTGACCCTGCCTGAGGGGATCGACACCGAACAGGTCCTCGCCGCCGCCATCGACTCCGGCGTCGTGTTCGTCCCCGGCAGTGCGTTCTACGCCGACGGCGGCGGCGCCAACCAGCTCCGCATCGCCTTCTCCTACGCGGACGAAGAGCAGCTCAGCGAGGGCGTCCGTCGCCTGGGCGAGGCGATCCGGGGGTTGTAGGGACGGCGTTCTACGGGCTGCTGCGCCGATTAGACGGTTCCCGCACCATGAGACGATGGCCTCCATCGTGTGGTGCGGGAACCGTCTAATCGGCCTTTCCACATAGCGCGGTTTCGGGGTCGCGCCGTTCGGGGCCAGGGCGAATTCTTGATCCATGGCACCTCGTCAGGCACCCCAGCTACCATCCGGCGCGAATCTCTGGCGCACGGAAGAACTCCTGCAGGCGGGCTTCACGTGGCCTGCCATCAGGCAACTGGTCACCGCGGGCGTAATCCTGCGTCTCCGCCGGGGCTGTTACGGCAGGAGCAGCGCCTGGGCAGAGATGGGCAAGCCGGCCCGGAGCCGTTTCCTTATAGCCGCCCATTCCCATGGAACCCTGTGCACGTCCAAGGGCGGATTCGTCTACAGCCACATCACGGCTGCACGCCTGCACCGCCTGAAACTCTGGAAAGCGGATGACCGCATCCACCTCACGCAAAGCACCGTGCCGTCGCCGGTTTCGCATGGCAGCGACGTGGTGGCGCATACCCGGGAGTTGGGCAGCAAGGAGGTCGCGACGATCGACGGGCTCCCCTGCACATCCCTGGAACGCACTGTCGTGGACTGCTGCCTCATGCTCAACGACAAACAAGCCCTCATCGTCGTGGATCACGCTTTACGGCTGGGTGCCGACGTCGAGCAACTCCGCGAAGCCTGCGCCAAACTGGCCGGGCGGGCCGGAGTCACAACCCTCCGCCGGGCCATCGGTAACGCAGACCCGCGCTCGGAATCACCCGGGGAAACCCTTACCAGGGAACTGCTGCTCCGTCTGAAACTCCCCATGCCGGAACTACAGTTCGAAGTAACCAGCCGCGAAGGACGCCACCGCCTGGACTTCGCCTGGAGGGAAAACAAAGTCGCTCTCGAATTCGACGGCAAGGCCAAGTACTTCGATTACGAACCCACCGAAGAAGTGCTCTACAAGGAACGTCTCCGGGAGAAGGCCCTGATGGAGGAGGGCTGGTACTTCATCCGGCTCCAATGGAAGGACCTCTTCCGCGAACAGGAATTCAAGAGCCGCATCCTGCGCGCCCTGAAACACCGCTCCTGAGCGCCGGTGCCCTGCCGCGGAGCGAACCGGAACCCCCTATCCCGCGTACACCTGCACCCCGTTGACCCAGGTTTCCAGCACCTCGATGCCACTGATCTCGCCAGGGGACACCTCCAGGGGATCTGCCGCCAGGACCACGAAGTCGGCCAGCTTGCGCGGTTCCAGGGAACCGAGCTCGTGCTCACGTCCCATGGCCCGGGCACCGTTGATGGTGTGGGCACGGAGGGCCTCGACGGCGTCGATCTTCAGCTGGTCGCCGCCCAACTGCACCCCGGAGCGCGTCAGCCGGGTGACGGAGGTCTGGATGGCTTCGAGCGGGCGGGGATCGGCCACGGGCGCGTCGGAGCTCATGGTCACAGGCACGGACGCGGCCACGAATTCGCCCAGCGGGTTGAACCGCTCCCCCGGCGAACCGATGGCATCGGTGACGCCCGGGCCCCAGTTGTAATAGTGCTGCGGCTGGTTGACGGGCATGATCCCGAGTTCGGCCATGCGGTCGATCTGCTCCAGGGTGGGTAGTCCGCAGTGCTCGATCCGGTGCCGGTGGTCCTTCCGCGGCGAAGCCTCAAGCGCCGAAGCCACGGCGTCCAGCACCAGCTGGATGGCCGTGGGCGACTGCGCGTGCGTGGCCGTCTGCAGTCCTGCGCCATGGGCTTTGGCCACCAACGCCTTGTACTCGGCGGGCTCGTGGTACAGGGAACCCGTACGGCAGGGATCGTCCCGGTAACCCTCCGGGAAGTAGGCCGTCCAGCCGCCTAGCGTGCCGTCGGCATAGAGCTTGATGCCGGCGAAGGACAGCAGCGAGTCGCCGAACTTGTCCACCAGTCCCAGCTCCAGCACCTCGTCCAGCAGGCTTGAGAGGAAATACGCATTCACCCTGGCCACCAGTTCGCCGCGCTCCACAAGATCCAGGTATGCGGAGAATTCACGCTTGGTCACCTGCGCATCGCCGATAGTGGTGACGCCGTGGCTCAGGAACTCGCGCTGGGCGTGCAGCAGCTGGGCACGGTGCTGCTCCTTGCTGTCGCCCAGGTGGAAGTTGGGTCCGTGGTGGCCCAGCTTCACGCCTTCGGCCCCGGTGAGGATGTCGCAGGCGGCGTCGGAGAGCTCACCGGTCAGCTCGCCGTCGGCGTCCCGGAAGAAAGTGCCGCCGGGCGGGTTGGGGGTGTCCTTGCCGATCCCCGCCTGCTCCAGCACGAAGCTGTTGACGACGCCGCCGTGGCCGCTGGCGTTCATCACGTACACCTCGCGCGAGGTGGAGACCGTGTCGAACTCCTGCCGCGTGGGGTGGCGGCGTTCGGCCAGGTTGCGGTGTTCGTAGCCGTAGCCGCGGATCGGGGTATTGCCGGGAGTCCCAGCCGCGGCCTTCTTCAGCCGCTCAAGCATGGTGGGAATATCCGGCGCGACGTCCGGCCCGCAGTCCACCCAGGACAACAGCTGCCCGTACATGAGCGGGTGCGCGTGCGGGTCCAGGAAGCCGGGCACCACCGTGCGTCCTTGGAGGTCGACGACGGCGGGCGCCGCCGTCGTCAGTTCAGCGGCTGCGGCACGGCAGTGTTCCGGGTTCCCGACGGCGGCAATCCGGTTGCCGATAACGAGCATCGCCTCCGCGGTGGAGTTCTGTTCGTCCACGGTGCGGATGCGTCCGCCGTGGAAGATGGTCGCCGAGGGGGCGATGGGCGAGGTTTCGTGGGATGCCAGTCGTGACATGGGTACCTTTTCGTGTTTGGAATGGGGGGTTCGGCCGGGACCGGTCGCAGTCAGACTGCGGGTTCCAGCTGGAACAGGGGCGTGTCCGGGAAACCCGTACGGGCGTGGGAGACGACGTTCTGGGCCTGGATCCTGACGTATTCGGCGAGGGTGACGTCCGACAGGAAGCCCACATGGGGCGTCACAAGAATCCGGGGATGGCCCATGAGCGGGTGGCCGGACGGTGCCGGTTCAATATCGAGCACGTCCAGGGCCGCCGCGCGGATGTGCCCCGAATCGACGGCGGCGCGCAGGGCATCGTTGTCAATCAGCTCTCCGCGGCTGACGTTGACCAGATAGCTTCCCGGCCGCATTGCCGCAAGGCTTTCGGCGCTAATGATGTGCCGGGTTTCCGCGGTAAGCGGCATGTGCAAGGACACCACGGCGGATTCTGCAAGGACCTCCTCCAGGCCGGCCCGCCGGATGCCCGCGTTTGCCAGCATCCCCTGGGTGTCCGGGGTGTCCGGGAGATAGGGGTCGTAGCCGATCACTTCGCCGAAAATGCCGGACGCGATTTCGCCCAGCCGGCTGCCGATCCGTCCGAGTCCAATCAGCCCCAAGCGCTCCTGGCTGAGCCGGAACACCCTGCTGTCCGGGCGGGTGTTCCAATCGCCGTCGGCCACGCGCCCCTGGAAGAACGGAATCTCGCGCGTCACGGCGAGCGCGAGTGCCAGCGCATGGGTGGCCACTTCCTCGGTGGCGACACCGGGGAGGTTGCTGACCCAGATGCCACGTTCCCGGGCCGCTTCGATGTCGACATTGTCGAAGCCCATGGCCACGAGGGCGATGATTCTCAAGCCCGGGATGGCGTCCATGACTGCGGCCGTCACGGGGGCGTACCCCACCAGGAGGGCCTCGGCGTCCTTGGCCTGTTCGGCGATCACCTTGGGATCCTGCGTGCCGAGATACCGGACGTCGTAGCCGTTCTCCTCCAGCAGGGCGAGACCGGCGGAGTAGTCGAGGTCTTCCATATCGGTGTAGACGGCGAGGGGGCGGCGGCCCGTTTGGGTGCCGGACGGCGCTTCCTCCGGCGTCGGGGCCTGCGGACTAATGGACATGGCTGAGAAACTTCCTGGTGCGCTCGTGCTGCGGGTTGTCGAAGAATTCGTCCGGGGCGGCCTGCTCAACGATCACGCCGCCGTCGAACAGGGTGACCTCGTCGGCAACACGGCGGGCGAAGCGGACCTCGTGGGTGACCACGATCATCGTCATGCCGTCGTTGGCGAGGGATTCCATGACGTCCAGGACTTCGCCCACCAACTCCGGGTCCAAGGCGGAAGTGGGTTCGTCGAAGAGCAGCACGTCCGGGTTCATGACCAGCGCACGGGCGATGGCGACACGCTGCTGCTGGCCGCCCGACAGTTCCGAGGGGAAGTGCCCGGAGCGGTGGGACAGGCCCACGCTGGCCAGCATGGCCATCGCCTGCTCCTCGGCGTCTTTGTGGTGGATGCCTTTCACGGAAGTGAGGCCGAGCATCACGTTGCGGCACGCCGAGAGGTGCGGGAACAGGTTGAACTTCTGGAACACCATGCCGATGTTGCGGCGTTCCTTGGCGAGTTCCCGCTCCGGCAAGGCGACGGCAAGGCCGCCCGGTGCTCTCCCATCGCGCACCCCGATGCGCCGCCCGTGCAGGAGGATCTCGCCGTCGTCGGCCGGTTCGAGCAGCGCCATCAGGCGCAGCATGGTGGACTTGCCCGAACCGGAGGGACCCAGCACGGCCTTGACCTGGCCCTTGTGGATGTCGAACTCGACGCCGCGCAGCACGTGCTGGTCTTCGTAGCGCTTGTGGAGCTTCCGGACGCTGAGGACCGGGCTGACGGGGGCGTTTGCTTCGCTCATGAGAACACCCCCTGGCCTGCGGTTTCCGGCCTGGGAAGCTTCTTGGATCTTGTCCGTGAGGTCCATACGAATTTCTTCTCCACTTGGCTTTGGACCAGGGTCAGCAAGCTGACGATGATCAGGTAGTAGACGATTGCCGCGGCGTAGTACTCGGCGTAGCGGAAGGTGATGTTCACGCCCACCTGGGCGGTGGTCAGCAGTTCCTGCAGGGAGATCACCGAGGCCAGCGAGGAGAACTTCACCAAGCCGATGAACTCGTTGCCGGTGGGCGGCAGGGCGATGCGGATGGCCTGCGGAAGGATGACCTTCAGCATGACCTTGGCCGGCGACATGCCCAGCGCCCGGCCCGCGAGTGCCTGGCCCTCGTCCACGCTGAGCAGGGCGGAGCGGATGATCTCGGCCATGAACGCTGCCTCCACCACCCCCAGGCCAATGAACGCGGCGATGAAGGGCGAGAACCACTCCTGGCGCAGCACGGGGAAGAGCTGCGGCAGGGCGTTCCAGATGATGAGCAGCACCAGCAGCGCCGGGATCGCCCGGAAGAACCAGGTGTAGAGTCCGGCTGCGCCTTGCGCCACGCGGCTCCGGGAGGTGCGGCCGAGGGCAACGACGAAGCCGATCACGGTGGCCAGCACCAAGGACAGCACGGCGACGGCAACGGACAGGAACGCGCCGCTCAAGTAACTGGGATTGACGATCTGTTGGAGGAAAATGCCGACGTCGAATTCCATCAGGACACTCCTTTCAGTGTCTTGGGTGCGTGAGGTCTTAGCGCTTGACGTCGACGATCGCCGGATCGAGCTTGTACTGGGTGGCGATCTTGGCGAGGGTGCCGTCGTCGTGCAGCGCCTTCAGTGCCTCGGCAACCGCCGGGCTGAGCTGGTCGCCCTTGCGGGTGAAGACACCGAAGGTGGTGTCCGGCGGGAAGACGCCCGGCGCCACGCTGAGCTTGCCTTCGTTCCGCGAAGCCATGTAGGCGGCGGCGACGTTGGTTTCGATCAGGGCCTCGGACTTGCCGTTGAGCACGGCCAGCACCGTTTCGGCGGTCTTCGGGTATTCGGTGAGGCGGGGCTCGTCCTTGCCGGCGGCCTTGCACTCGTCCTTGAGCGCGGCGATCCGGGCGGCGTTGGCCGAGGCGCTCTGGGCCGCGACCGAGTGCCCGCAGAGATCCAGCGGCTCCTTGAACTTCCCGGTGTTGTCCGGTGCCGCCAGGATCGCCGGCCCGGCGTTCATCACCGGTGCCGCGTCGGCAACTTCCAAGCGTGCCTTGCTCATGTACAGGCCGCCGAAGATCGCATCGCAGCGTCGGGTCTGCAGGCCGGGCATCAGGCCGTCGAACGTGGTGACCTCGAACTTGGCCTCCACGCCCCAGTGCTTGGCCAGTGCCCGGGCGGCGTCGGCGTCGAAGCCCACGATCTCGCCGCTGGAGCCGTTGGCGTAGTACTCCAGCGGGGCGTATTCGGGGTCGATGCACAGCGTGAGCTTCCCGCTGGTGGCCAGCCCCTTGGGCGCCTTGTCCGGGGACTGGCCCGACGGCGAGGAACTGGCGGCGCCGGAGCAGCCGCTCAGGAGAAGGGCGAGGGCGGCCGCGGCAAGCGCGGGCTTGGTGAACGTGGACATGTGCTGTCTCCAATGAACGGTCGGATGCGATGGCGATGCTGAACAGTGAAGCGGATGCGCGACGGCGGAGGGGAACCGGTGTGGCGCTGGTCACGATAGTAACGAAACAAGATGGCAAATCAAGCGATTACTCTCTCTGTTACAGAGCTTTTGTTCAGTTTGATCGCGTGAAGACTCCAAATCTTTAGTTTCAAGCGCGAAACCATGCGATTATTGCGGGACGAAACCTCAGCGGGAGACAGGACAGTTAAGGTGAGAACCATGCACACTCTGGACGAGCGCCTGATCCGTTTGCTGCAGGCCGACGGCCGGGCCTCGTTCAGCGAACTGTCCAAGCAACTTGGCGTCACCCGTTCCACCGTCACGGCCAAGCTCAATGACCTGCTGTCGTCTGGCGAACTTAGGGTCGTGGCCGCGGTCCACCCGCGCCTGCTGGGCCTGACCGCCGTCGCGCATATTTCCATCCAGCTCAACGGCTCGGCGCAGGCTGCCCTCGACACCCTGGCGCGCCTGGACGGAGCCGTATTCGCCTCGCTGACCACGGGCAAGTACGGCATCGTGGCCGAACTGCGGCTGCCCAGCATGGAGCGCCTTTACGAGGACATCGAAACGGTCCGGCTCGCGGACGGCGTGGCCGCCGTCGAGGTCCTGATGTACAAGGACGTGGTCCGCAGCCTCTTCCTGGGCCAGGAGCCGCCGGATCCCAGGCTGGAGCTGGACCACACGGACCTGCTGCTCATGGGCGAGTTGCAAGTGGATGGCAGGCTCGGTTTCGAAACGCTGGGCGAACGCGTGGGGCTTTCCGCCAGCGCCGCCAGAATGCGGGTCCTCCGCCTGCTGGAGGCGCGTGTCATGCAGATCGGCCCCATCCGGAGCCGATCAGGATCTTCCCGCGCCCTGGCCTTCGGCTTCGGCATCTCCACTGCGGGCGGAAGTGCAGAGGCCGTGGACTTCTTCGCGGCCACGCCCGGCGTGGAGTTCATCGCCAGTTGCCTTGGCAGGCACGATCTCGTGGCCACCGTCGGCGTCAGTTCCCTCGATGAAATGTACGGGATCCTGGACAAGGTACGCGCCATGGATTCCGTGGCGCGCGTCGAATCCTGGCTGCACCTGAGAATCGTCCAGGAACGGTACGCGAAGCCGCTGGACAAGATGCTCGCCGCGAAGGCGGCCGCACCGGCCAAGTAGGCCCGCCCCCTCGTGTAGGCCCACCCCCTCATGCCCGGACCTGTAGCGCCCGGACCCGTAAGGCGCGGGCAAATTCAGCGAGCTCGCGGGAGCGCCGCGGGGTCGCCGGAAATTTCCGGCGAGCCCGCGGCGCTCGAGCTCGCCCGGTGGGTCCCCATACCCCTCGTCCCCGGGGACCCGAAGTGGGACACTGTGCCCATGAACTTCGAGGAGCCCTTGGAGATGGCGCAGTGGTGGCGGAGGCTGACGCCGGCCACGCAGCAGTGGCTGATCGACAACAACGGCGACGCCGTCCCCAAGTCCATCATCAGGGAGATCGTGGACGTCGGCGGCTCCATCGCATCCGAGGCCTGGTGGTCCGGCGAAACCGATTCCAACGGCTACCACTTCTCCGACGATGCCATCGACTGGATCGAGGCCGTGGGCAACGGCGAGTCGCCCGACCGCTGAGCCGCACCGCTGAGCCGCACCGCCGGGTTCACGCCAGGCCAGCGACAAAGGCTCACGCCTTCGCCAACGCCTCCTTCAGCGCGCCCAGCACGAGCGTCACCGTGGCCGGGGATGCATTCGGCCCCATGGTTCCAATCCGCCAGACAATGTCCTTGAACGCCCCGACTCCGGCGCCGATCTCCATGCTGAAGTTGCGCAACAGGTACCCGCGGACGGCAGCCGGGTCCACGCCGTCGGGCACTTTCACGGTGGTGAGGCTGTCCAGCCGGCTGCCTTCGGCCGCGAACAGTTCCAGGCCGAGTTCTTGCAGCCCGGCGCGCAGCGCGGCGCCGGCCGCGTGGTGGCGGGCCTGCACCGCTTCGAGTCCTTCGGCGAGGATCCGGTCCAGGGCCGCTTCGAGTCCGGCGATCATGGTGACCGGGGCGGTGTGGTGGTAGGTCCGGCTGCCGGTGGCCGCCCCGGCGTAGCCGCCCAGCAGCCCGATGTCCAGGTACCAGGAACGCGGATCGCGGATGCGCCGCTCGAAGGCCCGCTCCGAGACTGTGAACGGGGACAGCCCCGGCGGCACACCCAGGCACTTCTGGGTTCCGGCGTAGCCGACGTCGATCCCCCATTGGTCGGCCAGCAGTTCGAGGCCGCCGATCGAGGTCACGGCGTCGGCGATGAACAGGGCGTCGCCCTTGTTCGCACCCAGGGTGGCGATGTCCGAGAGGACGCCCGTGGAGGTTTCCGCGTGCACCGCGGCAATCACCTTGGGCGCCGGGTGCGCCGCGAGGACGCGTTCGGCGTCCACCGGCTGCCCCCATGCGTGGTCCACGCGGACCACGGTGGCGCCGCAGCGGCGGGCCACCTCGCACATGCGCTCACCGAACAGCCCGTTGACCGCGACGACGGCCACGTCGCCGTCGGACACGGTGTTGACGAACGCGGCCTCCATGCCGCCGGAACCGGTGGCACTCAGCGGCAGGGTGCGGGTGTTCGCGGTCCCCCAGACCGTCCGCAGCCCGGCGCAGGTGCGGTCCAGCCGTTCGATGAACACGGGATCGAGGTGTCCGATCACCGGATGGGACAGGGCGGCCATGGCTTCCGGATAGGCGTTGCCCGGGCCGGGGCCAAACAGGTACCTGGACGTCAAGATGGCTGGCATGTGCGGACTCCTTCACCCGTCGGGGCAACCGTTGGGCCAATTCTGCACCAGGGCCGCCGCGGGCGGTACGCTCTTGCCAGCGGTCTTGCCGCCGCGCTTGACCGCAAAGTCCTTGACAGCGGCGCGTCGGCTCCGCTTAACTATTACGCATGCTGAAATAACAGTTCCATGATGTGGAAGGTTTGGCTGCCGTGTGGCGCCTGCCCATCCGGCACCACCGCCGGAGTTCCGCATAGCCGTCACCATGGATGCCAGCATTTTGCACGAGGAATGAACAAGCATGCAGCTTGCAGTATTCAACAGCGCAGACCGTGCGGACGCCGTCGGAGTCCTGCGCCCTTGCCTCGACGTCGAGCGCTGGGTGGGGGAAATTGCCGACGCCCGGCCGTTCAGTGGCAAGGATGACCTCCTGGCCTTCGCCAAGGACGCGGCCGCCCCGTTCACTGCGGAAGAACTCGAGTCCGCACTCGCCCACCACCCGCGCATCGGCGAACGCCCACAGGCCACTACCACCGAGGCGGCCATGTCCCGTTCGGAGCAGTCCGGCGTGGACCCCAGCGACGACGCCACCGCCCGCGCGCTGGCCGAAGGCAACCGGGCCTACGAAGAGAAGTTCAACCGGGTCTTCCTGATCCGCGCTGCCGGCCGCAGCGCCCAGGAAATCCTCGCTTCCCTGAACGAGCGACTCAACCACACCCCCGAAGAAGAAGACCGCATCGTGGCCCAGCAGCTCCGCGAAATCGCACTGCTCCGCCTTGAAGGAGTAATCGGCGCATGAGCGTTTCCCAGATCACCACCCACATCCTCGACACTGGCTCCGGCCGCCCGGCGGCGGATGTCGCCGTCGTGCTGTCAGTGCTCGACGGCGGCAACTGGACTCCCGTCGCGGAAGGCACCACAGATGCCGACGGCCGGATCAAGGACCTCGGCCCCGAGCGGGTCCCGGGCGGCACGTACAAGCTCAACTTCGCCACCGGCGCGTACTACGCGGGCCTCGGAACGGAGACCTTCTTCCCGGAGGTCGACCTGAGCTTCACCGTGTCCGACGCCGGCGAGCACTACCACGTGCCGCTGCTGCTGAGCCCCTTCGCCTTCTCCACTTATCGCGGCAGCTAGCCCCTCCCTGCCCGCCCAACTGACTGCGAGTCAGTTGGGCCAGGGCGGAAGCCGGTAGGCTGGAAGGCATGGTTTCTGAGGACTCGAACATCACCGGCAACTCCGCGGACAGCGCTCCGGAGCGGCGCATCACGGTACGCCGCGCGCCCCGCTTCGTGCCGTTCATGGTGCTCGGCGGGCTCCTCGGGATTGTGGTTGCGGCCTTCGTGGCATTCGGCCTGCCAGCCGATCCGCAGTTCGACGCCGGCGCAGTGTTCGGCTTCTTCACCGTCGCCTTCGCGGCGGCCGGCGTGATCCTCGGTTGCATCGTGGCACTCATCCTGGACCGCCTGAGCATCCGCCGCAGCGAACACGCCATCGTGGAAGCCGTGGCCGATGACGAACCCGGCGACGACTGAGATCACACCCCCGGACGGGTCACAATCCGAGTCGGCGGAAAATACCACGCCCGGGACGTGAGACAATCGACCAGTGGCACGTGGCGACGGAAAACTTTCACATGATCTTCTCCCCGGCGAAAAAGGACCCCAGGACGCTTGTGGCGTCTTCGGAGTCTGGGCCCCTGGCGAAGAGGTAGCAAAACTCACCTATTACGGGCTGTATGCGCTGCAGCACCGCGGACAAGAGTCGGCTGGCATCGCGACCAGTGACGGCAAGCGCATCAATGTCTACAAGGACATGGGCCTCGTGTCCCAGGTCTTCGACGAAACCACCCTGAACACCCTCACCGGGCACCTCGCCGTCGGCCACTGCCGCTACTCCACCACTGGAGCCAGCCACTGGGCCAACGCACAGCCCACCTTGGGCGCGACCGCCACCGGCACGGTTGCCCTGGCACACAACGGCAACCTGACCAACACGGCCGAACTGCGCGAAATGATCCTCGAGCGCAACGACGGCCAGCTCACCGGCGAAATGAAGCAGGGCAACACCTCGGACACCGCCCTGGTCACCGCCCTCCTTGAAGGCGAGCCCGGCAAGACCCTCGAAGAGACGGCCATGGAGCTGTTGCCCAAGATCAAGGGCGGCTTCTGCTTCGTGTTCATGGACGAAGGCACCCTCTACGCAGCCCGCGACACCTACGGCATCCGCCCGCTGTGCCTCGGCCGCCTGGAGCGGGGCTGGGTGGTGGCCTCCGAGCAGGCCGGCCTCGCCACCGTGGGCGCCAGCTTCATCCGCGAAATCGAACCCGGCGAATTCATCGCCATCGACGAGAACGGCGTCCGTTCCCAGCGCTTCGCAGACGCGACGCCGGCCGGCTGCGTTTTCGAATACGTGTACCTCGCCCGCCCGGACGCCGCCATCAACGGCCGTTCGGTGTACGAATCCCGCGTGGAGATGGGCCGCCAGCTGGCCCGCGAAAACACCCACGAGGCCGACATCGTCATTCCCGTCCCGGAATCCGGCACCCCTGCCGCCGTGGGCTACGCCGAGGAATCCGGCATCCCGTTCGCGCACGGCTTCGTCAAGAACGCCTACGTGGGCCGCACCTTCATCCAGCCCTCGCAGACCCTGCGCCAGCTCGGCATCCGGCTCAAGCTCAACGCCCTCGAGTCCGTGATCCGCGGCAAGCGCGTGGTGGTGGTGGATGACTCGATCGTCCGCGGCAACACCCAGCGCGCCATCGTGCGCATGCTGCGCGAGGCCGGCGCAGCCGAGGTCCACATCAAGATCTCCTCCCCGCCGGTGCAGTGGCCGTGCTTCTACGGCATCGACTTCGCCTCCCGCGCGGAACTGATCGCCAACGGCGCCACCATCGAGGAAATCTCCCAGGCCATCGGCGCGGACTCCCTCGCCTACATCTCCGAAGACGGCATGATCGGGGCCACCCAGCAGCCCCGCGAACGCCTCTGCACCGCGTGCTTCACGGGCCAGTACCCCATCGAGCTCCCGGGCTCGGACAAACTGGGCAAGAACCTGCTGGAGCGCGCCGACCTCGGCGGGCTGCCGGCGTCGAACGCTTCCCTGAATGACACAGAGGACCCGGCAGAGAAGCCGGGCGCAACGGGCTGCGATCCAGGACCCGACGCCGAGTTTGAGAACCTGCTGACCGACGCCGACAAGAAAGAGTCTGTATGACCTCCGCCTCCCCCGCCGCCGAAAACAACTCAGGCATCACCTACGCCTCCGCCGGCGTCGACGTCGAAGCGGGCGACCGCGCAGTCGAGCTCATGAAGGACGCCGTCAAGGCGACGCACAACAGCTCGGTGCTGGGCGGCGTCGGCGGTTTCGCCGGCCTGTACGACGTCTCCAAGCTGCTGAGCTACAAGAGGCCGCTGCTGGCCACCTCCACGGACGGCGTAGGCACCAAGGTCGCCATCGCCCAGGCCATGGACATCCACGACACCATCGGGTTCGACCTGGTGGGCATGGTGGTCGATGACATCGTGGTGGTCGGCGCCGAGCCGCTCTACATGACCGACTACATTGCCTGCGGCAAGGTGGTCCCCGAGCGCATCGCCGGGATCGTCCGCGGCATCGCCTCCGCCTGCTCCGTGGCCGGCACTGCCCTGGTGGGTGGCGAAACCGCCGAGCACCCGGGCCTGCTGGGCGAGCACGAGTACGACGTCGCCGGCGCAGCCACCGGTGTTGTCGAGGCCGACGCCCTGCTGGGCCCGGAGCGCGTGAAGGCCGGCGACGTCGTCATCGGCATGGCCTCCTCCGGCCTGCACTCCAACGGCTACTCCCTGGTCCGCCGCGTCATCAACCACGCCGGCTGGGCCCTGGACCGCCAGGTCTCCGAACTCGGCCGCACCCTGGGTGAGGAACTGCTCGAACCCACCCGCGTCTACGCCGCCGACTGCCTGGACCTGGCCCGTGCCTTCCCGGTGAACAGGAGCTCTGCCACCAACGGCAGTGTCAACGGCTTCAGCCACGTCACCGGCGGCGGCCTGGCCGCCAACCTGGCCCGCGTGCTGCCGCAGGGCCTCGTCGCCACCGTCGACCGCGCCACGTGGGAACTGCCGGCCATCTTCAAGCTGGTCTCCGAGCTCGGCAACGTGCCGCTCGCCGACCTCGAGCGCACCCTGAACCTCGGCGTCGGCATGGTGGCCATCGTGTCCCCGGAAATCGCCGATGCCGCAGTGGCCCGCCTCAACGAGCGCGGCCTGCCGTCCTGGATCATGGGCACCGTTTCGACGGACTCCGGTTTGAGCTCGCTTGACAAGAGCGGTCCGGACTACGTCCAGGGCGCCAAGGGCGTCGACGGCGGAGCCGTCCGTTTGGTGAACGCCTACGCCTAAGCGGGAACGACGAAAGCGGGCCGGCAGTGATGAACTGCCGGCCCGCTTTTGCGTTATCAGGCGGCGCTGTGCAACGCGGGGTCACGTACGGCCCATCCGCCAGCCCCGTATGGGCCGTACGTGACCCCGTGTTGGTGCTCAGGCACCGGCTTCGGCGGCCTGGAAGGCCTGCACGATCGACTTGGGGATCTGGCCCCGGCTGCTCAGTTCGTAGCCCTGTTCCGCGGCCCAGCGACGGATCCTGGCCGTCACGGAAAGTGGCGCTTCCTTCTTGCCCTGGGGAGCCGGAGCCGACGCTTTCCGCCGGCCCGCGTTCATGAAGACCCCGAGGTAGGAGCGGAAGGCCGCAGCATTCGCCGCAGACAGGTCCACTTCGTAGTCGATGCCATCGACCGCGAACCGCACCCTCTCGTCGGCGCTGCTTCCATCCAAGTCGTCCAGCAACAGGAAGTCATTCTGCTTGTTCATGGCCAATGGTCCTTTCATCGCGTGAGCGTGCCTTCAGTGGGGTTCCGGAACCCGGTTCCGGACGGAAGTCTGTGTCCGCGGTCAGCGCGGCGGTCCGGCGGCTCATGGCGCAGCCGCCTGGAAGTGTGCCAGGATCTGCGCCTGGGTGAGGGCGGCGGTGTCATAGATGGCGATGTTGTCCACTTGGCCGTTGAACGCCGACAGAGCGGCACCGGGCCAGGCCGTGAGGTCGCCGTCGCCGAAGCGCCAGTACCCGGTGTAGCCGCTCCGGGCCGTGGTGACGGAGGCCGAGGAGGCTGCCTGTGCGCCGTCGACGTAGAGCTTCATTCCCGCGGAAGAAAGGGTGACCACGGTGTGGTGCCATGCGCCGTCGTTGTAGGCCGCGGGCGACACGATCGTCTGCATGGTGCCGCCAGGGGCGACGCCGAAGACCAACTTCCCGTCGGCCCGCATGTAGAGGTTGCGGTCGTTGGTGCCAAGGGCATTGTTCTTGGAGTCCTGGAATCCGGCCAGCTTCCCGCCGAGGATCGAACTGGTCTTGAACCACATTTCGCAGCTGAACACCGTCGGCCCGCTGCTGGAGGTGGTGGTTGCGATGTACCGGAGGCCGGAAAGATCTGCGCTGTTGCCGCCGTCCCCTGCGCAGGGAACCGAGGTGCTGAGGGACGCCGTCATGCGGAAGGTACCGTCGTCGCCGGCACCGGAGCTGTCAGTGACGGCGGTGGCCGGTTTCGGCGAATCGTTGAAGCCGTAGAACAGGGACGGCGCGTCGGCAAGGGCCGCAGCCGTGCAGCTGAAGAACGCCCGGGACGACAGGGTGCTGGCTTCGGTTGAACTCGTCCCGGCGAATGCAGCGTGCGCCATGGGGGCGGTCATGACAGCACCTCCGGCGAGGCCTGCCGCGGCAGCCAGGAACAACACCAGGCAGCTTGTCCGCCGCGCCGGCCTGAGCCTGGCTTTCCAGTCTGCTCGACGGCGGCTTCCGGACTTGGCGTCCTTCCGTCCCGGCCGGGCGAAGTGCCTGTCCAGCCTCGTCATGGCCAGCGCCATGGCCAGCACTACGACGCCGATGACAAGCAGTGTCCATTGGCCTTTGCCGACCCAGACGATCGGCAGGCCGACTGCCGGGATCCTCAGGTAGCCCACGCCGTGCACGGCCGAGGGCCACACGCTCGAGGAGTCGTTGGCCGCGTTGGCATCTCCCCGCAGGACGAGGGAGCCGTCCGGGTTCACCGCGGCGATGCGGTGGAGGCGGAGCCGGTCGGCGTGGTCCGGGTCGTCCACCAGGACCACGCGCCCGGGTATGAGGTCTTGAGCTCCCGCGGGGCGGGAAACCACGACGTCGCCCACCGAGATGGTCGGTTCCATGGAGCCGCTCACCACGGTGGTGGGCTGCCAGCCAAGGAGGGCGGGCGCGGAGGCCCAGCCCATCATGGTGACCGCAAGAATCACCACCACCCGCCCCAGCGCGGCGCCCAGAACGCGCAGCCACTGCTGGGAAATGGAGTGCCCTTTCGGCTCCCCCGGGTCGCCGGCAGTCGCGGCAGCATCCGCTGCGGCTGCTTGTTCTGTCGGCAACATTCGGGGGCTCCTGCAGGGTGGGACGGGTGGCGGCAAGCACGGAGGGTCTAGCTCTGGGACTCCCAGGTAAACCCGATGGAGGCGGTGTCGCCCTGGTACGCGTTGTCTGCCGAAGTGGAGCCCGCGGTAGCGAAGGTCCAGTCGACCTTGTAGGTGCGGGAACCACCGGCGGGCAGCGCGTAGGAATCTGCACCCGTCGCGTAGCTGCTCGAGGCGGCGGCGAAGGACGTCAGCGAGGTCGTTGCGACGGCAACCGAGCCGGCGGTGAAACCGGTGCAGGCGCCGTTGGCCGGGGCAGCGCCCGGGAAGCTGCCGCTGGTGACGGTGACGTTGATACGGTCACCGAGGCTCTTGGTGCCTTTGCTGTAGCTGGAGGCATAGAGCTTCAGGGTGCTGGCGACGTTTGCCGTGGTGGAAACGGTGATGCACTTGCTTCCCGCGTCACCCGGCTTGATGTTGGAGGCCGAGAACAGCGCCGTCCCGGATGCATCGTTGCTCAGGGCCAGGGTGCCGGAAGCCCAGCTGTTGCCGGCGTTGTTGGTGGTTGCGCTGAACGCCGAGTACGACGCCTGGGACACGAGCAGGCCGCTGACGACCAGTGCCGCAGGAACGGCAGCCCATTTTGCGATGACGGCTGCGTGAACTGAGTGACGCATGGTGACTCCTGAAAGCTGTGGGCCGATTGAGACCTCATCGGGTGAGCCACTGCCGCGGGCTCGAAACCAGCGTAGCAAATTTCACTTGATCGTCAAGCAAAATTTTTATCAAGCTATATTTTCATCAAGCTAAAACGGGTCGTCCGGCTTGGAACCGACGGAAAACCGAGCAAGCTTGACGAGCTAGCCCTATACTGAGGTAACTTTCACATCAAGCTATTAGGGAGTCCGGCAATGGCCAGCTCAGCTGATTACGTGCCGTTCGTTCTGCTGCTGCGCCAGCTTCAGCTCACGAGCGGTAACTTGCGTGCGGGCAT
The DNA here is from genome assembly GCF_003369445.1 of Arthrobacter silvisoli. Classification (GTDB taxonomy): domain Bacteria; phylum Actinomycetota; class Actinomycetes; order Actinomycetales; family Micrococcaceae; genus Arthrobacter; species Arthrobacter silvisoli. Next base: position 43,746 of record NZ_QRCU01000062.1, on the reverse strand, counting down.
CGCCAAGGAACTGGGCGTCAGCATGGCCGAACTGAACGCGCTCTCGCATGCCGCCGACCAGGAGGGCCTGACCCCCAAGAAGCTTTCCGAGCTCATGGACCTCACCACCGGATCGATGACCACCATGATCGACCGGCTCGAGCGCGCGGGCCTGATGGTGCGCCAACCGCATCCCACCGACCGGCGCAGTATCAAGCTCGCGCTCACGCCCGGCGGACGTCAGGCGATGCGGTGGGTCAACAGGCTGTACCTGGACGCCGTCATGGCCGCCTTCAACGCAAGCCCGCACAGCGACCTCGGCGACCAGACGGAATTCATCGAGGCCCTCTCGGCATCCCTCGACGCTTCCACTCCGCGCGGGTCCGGCGGGTCGGCAGCTTAGCTCCGGCACCGTCGCCGGCCAATCAATCTGCCCACCGGGCCGATCTGCTCGATAGCCAGGCACGTTCATAGCCAGGCACGTTTATAGCCAAGGCACGCAAAATACCCGCAGGGGGCGCCTGGGGCGCACCCTGCGGGTGAAGAACTGTGCTTCCCGGTGTCGTTCCGGGTAGGCGGAAGTGCGGGAGATGCAAGTACGACGGCGGTGGCGTCGCCGGTGCCTGGCGGCACCGCACACGCCAACTAGCCGATGCGGCGCGAGTCTACCTCGTCGTCTTCGTCATCCTGTGCGTACTTGTCCGCATAGGCCGAGTAATCCGGCTCCGTGGGATCGTCATCGAAGTGGCTCACCGCACGACTTGATGGCCCCGTCAGCTCACGCTGGAGGGCCGAATAGTCAGTGTTCGGGGAGTAGTACTTGATGTCCCGAGCCTGCTTGGTAGCTTTTGCCTTTTGACGGCCGCGCCCCATGGCGTGACCCCCTTTTGTACTTGGACCGGAGGTGGTCACCTTGGCGATCGGTGAGGCCCCGGAATGTTTGGTCAATTTGTCGTATGTCTAGATTACATGCTTTCTGGAGCGACTGCGTGCCACGCGGACCCACCCTTGGCACCCCGGCAGCCCCGTGTGAACCATGGCAGGCGGGCGCGGGCAAAACTTGGGTAAAGTCTCCCAAAGGTGAGCTTCGCTAAGCAGGAAAGGCACGGATTCGGACATGGGCCAGGAAAACCCCTTCCCGGACAACACGGAGGACGGATACGGCGACGCCGTGCCCGCCAACCGGCCGGCATGGTCCCGCAGGCCGATGGACCTCCTGACCAGGCAGCGGCTGATCATCGGCGGCGTCGTCCTTTTCGTGCTGTTGCTGATCATCGCACTGATCTGGACCTTGGTCTCCGTCTTCGGCAACCGCCCCGAGCCCGCCGGCGGCCCGGGAGCCGCGGCCTCCGCCAGCCGCCCTCCGCTGCCTGCTGACATCGAGTCCAAGGACTACCGCGTCGGCGACTGCTTTGCGGACTTCGATTCAAATGCCGACAAGGCCCGCGCCGTGGAATGCACCACGCCGCACTCCGCCCAGCTTGGCGCCGTGTTCAGCTACAAGGAGAACGACAGCTTCCCGGGCACCAACGCCCTGCGGGACAAGGGGCGCGCGGTCTGCCTCACCGTGATGCTGAACGAGGCCTCCCGCAACTACAAGCTGCTCCAACAGAACGTCTATCCGAGTTCCACCAGCTGGGACAGCGGCGACCGCCGCGTGGACTGCTTCATCGTGGTGGACTCGGGCAACACACTGAAGGAAAGCGTCCTCCAGAAATAGGGCCGGCGGGTTCCCTGCCGGAAGCAGGGAACCCGCGCGACGAATCAGTCCTTCCGGCGCACCACCAGGCCGGCGCCGGCAGGAGCACCGCCGTCGGGCCCGGCAAGGGCCTCGAGTCCCTCAATGGTGAGTTCGTCGACGTCGGTGGCGGTGTCCACCAGCACAGTGTCCCCATCGGCGATCGTGCCGGCCAGGATCTCCTTGGCGAGCCGGTCGCCGATCTCGCGCTGCACGAGGCGGCGCAGCGGCCGGGCACCGTAAGCAGGATCGAAGCCGGTCATCGCCAGCCAGGCCCGGGCGCCGTCGCTGACCTCGAGGGTAAGCCGGCGGCCGTGCAGGCGCTTGCCGAGCTCGGCCACGTGCAGTTCCACGATGTCCGCCAGTTCGTCCACGCTCAGCGGATCGAACAGCACGATTTCATCCAGGCGGTTCAGGAACTCCGGTTTGAAGGAAGCCCGCACCACGGACATCACGGCTTCCTGCTTGGCACGGGCGTCCAGCGACTGATCCACCAGGAACTGGCTGCCGGAGTTGGACGTCAGCACCAGGATGGTGTTCCGGAAGTCGACCGTGCGGCCCTGGCCGTCGGTGAGGCGGCCGTCGTCGAGCACCTGCAAGAGGATGTCGAAGACTTCGGGGTGGGCCTTCTCCACCTCGTCCAGGAGCACCACGGAGTACGGGCGGCGCCGCACGGCTTCCGTGAGCTGGCCGCCTTCCTCGTAGCCGATGTAGCCCGGAGGGGCACCGACCAAGCGGGCTACCGAGTGCTTTTCGCCGTATTCGGACATGTCGATCCTGATCATGGCGCGTTCGTCGTCGAAGAGGAAGTCCGCCAGGGCCTTGGCCAGTTCGGTCTTGCCGACGCCGGTGGGGCCGAGGAACATGAACGAGCCGGTGGGCCGGTGGGGGTCGGAGATGCCGGCGCGGGCGCGACGGACGGCGTCGGAGACGGCGGTGACGGCCTTGTGCTGGCCGATCAGGCGCTTGCCCAGCTCTTCCTCCATGTGCAGCAGCTTCTGCGACTCGCCCTGCAGCATGCGCCCGGCGGGGATGCCGGTCCAGGCGGAGATGACCTCGGCGATGTCATCCGCGGTGACTTCCTCCGCGACCATGAGGTCCGGCCTGTCGCCCGTTCCCGTCCGGGCAGACTCCTCCGCCGCCGCGGCATTCAGCTCGCGTTCCAGTGCGGGCAGTTCGCCGTAGAGGATGCGCGACGCCGATTCGAGGTCGCCTTCGCGCTGGTACTTCTCCGCGGCGGAACGCAGTTCGTCGATCTTCGCCTTGAGGTCACCGACGCGGTTGAGCCCTGCCTTCTCCGCTTCCCACCGGGCGTTGAGTGCGGCCAGGGTTTCCTTTTTGTCCGCCATGTCCGCACGGAGCGCAGCGAGGCGCTCCACGGAGGCGGCATCGGTCTCGCCCTGGAGGGCGAGCTCTTCCATCGTGAGCCGGTCCACGGCACGGCGGAGCTGGTCAATCTCCTCCGGAGCGGAATCGATCTCCATGCGCAGCCTGGACGCGGCCTCGTCCACGAGGTCGATGGCCTTGTCCGGCAGCTGCCGGCCGGAAATGTAGCGGTTGGACAGGGTCGCGGCGGCCACGAGGGCGGAGTCGGCGATGGCCACCTTGTGGTGCGCCTCGTAACGCTCCTTGAGGCCGCGCAGGATCCCGATGGTGTCATCCACGCTCGGCTCGCCCACATAGACCTGCTGGAAGCGGCGTTCCAGGGCGGGGTCCTTTTCGATGTTCTCGCGGTACTCGTCCAGGGTGGTGGCGCCGATCAGGCGCAGCTCGCCGCGGGCCAGCATGGGCTTGAGCATGTTTCCGGCATCCATGGCGCTCTCACCGGTGGCACCGGCACCCACCACGGTGTGGATCTCGTCGATGAACGTGACGATCTGGCCCTCGGAGCTCTTGATTTCCTCCAGCACGGCCTTGAGGCGTTCCTCGAATTCGCCGCGGTACTTGGCACCGGCCACCATCGAGGCCAGGTCCAAAGCCACCAGCGTCTTGCCGCGCAGGCTCTCCGGCACGTCACCGGCCACCATGCGCTGGGCCAGGCCCTCGACGACGGCGGTCTTGCCCACGCCGGGCTCGCCGATCAGCACCGGGTTGTTCTTGGTGCGGCGCGAGAGCACCTGGATGACGCGGCGGATTTCGGAATCGCGGCCGATCACCGGGTCCAGTTTGCCCGAACGCGCCACGGCGGTCAGGTCCGTGCCGAACTTCTCGAGCGCCTGGAAGGTGTTCTCCGGATCCGGGGAGTTGACCTTGCGGTCGCCGCGGACACCCGGCAGGGCGGCGAGCAGCGCTTCATGGGAGGCCCCGGCGTCGCGCAGCAGTTTCCCGACCGCGTCACTTCCAGCGGAGAGGCCCAGCAGCAGGTGTTCGGTGGAGACGAAGGAATCGCCGAGCTTTTCCGCTTCGCTTTCGGCGGCCTTGATGGCCTGCAGGGCAGGCCGGGAGAGCTGCGCCTGCTGCACCGAGCTGCCCGACGACGACGGCAGCGCCTTGATCGCGGAGCTCGCCTGGACGCTCACCGCGTCCGGGTCCGCGCCCGTGGCACGCAACAGCGCGACAGCGACGCCCTCGCGCTGGTCCATGAGGGCCTTGAGGAGGTGGGCCGGTTCGACTTGCGGATTCCCCGCCGTCGAGGCGTTCATGGCTGCCGCCGAAAGAGCCTCCTGGCTCTTGGTGGTGAATTTGACGTCCAAGAAAGAGCTCCTTTCGGGAAGCTGAAAATTCAAAGTTGAGTCCGATGACTTTATAAACTTGAGTCTATCACGCTCAACTTTATTTTCGTCTTCTGCGGTCCATGCTTGCCCACCGCGGAACGGCTGTCCAGCGGGCCCGAAAAACGAGTACCGGGCGCCCCTCCCGGGCGGCGAAGCCGCGTCCTAGGAACAAGCTGAGCGGAGGCGGATCCAGCATCCAGATCTACCCGGCGCTCGACATCCCCGGAATGTAGCAGGGTCGCCCAACGCGGTACGGCCGGGCGCCTGCCGCCTGTTTGCTCCGTCACAGTCGTACCATGTGGCCATGGCAACCTTTTCTGTTTCCCGAAGCGCGCTCATCCCCGTACCCGCGTCAGCGGTCTTCCCTTTGGTCAATGACTTCCACGAATGGACCCACTGGTCTCCGTGGGAAGCCATGGACCCGAACCTCAGCCGCAGCTACTCCGGCCCCGAGTCCGGTGTGGGCGCCAAATACGCGTGGACCGGCAATGGCAAGGTGGGCTCCGGCAACATGGAGATTGTTGGTTCGGATGAGCCGTCCCGTGTCCAGATCAGGCTGGAGTTCATCAAGCCATTCAAGAGCGTGAACCCCACCCTTTTCACCTTCGTCCAGGAAGGCGGCGCCACCCGGGTCACCTGGGCAATGACCGGCGAGAACAAGACCCTCATGTCCAAACTGTTCGCCCTGTTCATGAACATGGACAAGATGGTGGGCAAGGACTTCGAAAAGGGCCTGGCCGCCCTCGGCACCGAGGCTGCCAAGCGGCAAGGCTGAAAGAATTTCCTAAGGATTCCCCCGTGGCTGGCGGCAGCGCGCCGTCGTACTGTTTAGCGTGAGGGGTAGGGCCACGGACGCGGAGGTGCACCATGGAATGGACCCGGCCCGACAGCCCGGACTACGACGAAAGGCGGAAGCTTTTCAACGCGATGATCGACCTCCGTCCGGCAGTCATCGCGCAATGCGCGTCCCCGACCGACGTGGCCGAGGCACTGCAGTACGCCCGTAACCACCGCCTTGACGTCGCGGTGCGCGCCGGCGGCCACTCGGTAGCGGGGATGTCCACCAACGAAGGCGGCCTGGTGGTGGACGTGCGGCCCATGAAAACCATCAGCGTCGACCGCGAAGCCCGAACCGTGACGGTTGGCTCGGGCGTGACTTGGGGCGAGTTCGACCGCGCCACCCAGGAACACGGCCTCGCCACCACCGGCGGCCGGGCCTCCACCACCGGCGTGGCAGGCTTCACCTTGGGGGGCGGCTCCGGCTGGCTGGAACGTTCCTTCGGCTTCGCCTGCGACAGCCTGCTCGCTGTGGACCTGGTGACAGCGGCCGGGGAGCGGGTCACCGCGAACGCCCGGGAAAACCCGGACCTGTTCTGGGCCCTGCACGGAGGCGGCGGGAACTTCGGGGTGGCCACGTCCTTCACGTTCCAGTTGCGGGATCTCGGCCCCACCGTGCAGGCTGGCATCCTGCTTTTCGACGGCGGCACTGCGGCGGAGGTGAGCCGCGGCTTCCGCGACGCAGCGCTGGCAGCCCCCGACGCCGTCGGGACCGCCCTGATCTACCTCACAGCTCCGCCGGAACCGTTCGTCCCGGAGCACATGGTGGGCAAGATGGCGGTTGGCGTGGCGTACGTCTATGCCGGGGACGCCGAGGAGGGTGCCGCGCACGTCCAGCCGTTCCGCGACATGGGCCCGGTCGTGGACCTCGTGGGGCCCATGGGATATGCGGACTTCCAGTGCATGCTGGACGATCCACCCGGCAAGTACAACTACTGGAGCGCCGACTACCACGACCAGCTTCCGGACGATGCCTTGGACCTTTTCGTGGACTCGGCGCAGCGACTGCCGGGCGAACATTCACAGCAGCTCATCGCCCGCTGGGGCGGAGCCGTAGGCGGGCCGGGCGCGGCGTCAACGCCCCTGCAGAACCGCAGCGCCGCCTGGGTGAGCCACCCGTTCGGCTTGGCGGACACGCCCGAGGGCGGCCAGGAAGCCAAAGCCTGGGTCAAGCGTTTCCGCGCCGACATCGCCCCGCACACTACGGGCGGCGTGTGGCTGAACTTCATCGGCCACGAAGGGCAAGAACGCATCGTGGCCGCGTACGGCGAGGAGAACTACAAGCGGCTGTCCCGGGTGAAGCGGGAATTCGATCCGGAGAACACCTTCCGCGGCAACCAGAACATCCTCCCTGCCGAGCGCTGAGCCGTCACCCGCGAGGCCCTTGCCGGGCCCTCCGCCCGGACTACACTTTGGCCATGGCCGTCTACGTGGATCCACCCCTGTGGCCCGCACACGGGACCGTGTTCTCCCACCTGGTGTCGGATACGTCCCTTGAGGAACTGCACGCCTTCGCCGCGGCGGCCGGCGTACCTGAGCGGGCCTTCGACGGCGACCACTACGACGTCCCGGAGCGCCGTTACGCCGACCTTGTGGCGGCCGGGGCGATCGCCGTCGAAGCCCGGGTGCTGGTGCGCAAGCTGATCGCCAGCGGCCTGCGGATCCCGGCCCGCCAACGCAGCAAAACTTTGACGGTCCCCTTGCTCGAGCGCTGGAACTCGGTCCTTCCCGGCCACGAGGAACTCGGCTTCGAACTGCTGGAACGCTGGGGCGAAGACCACCGCAGATACCACAGCCGTACCCACCTGCTGGCGGTCCTGGAAGCGCTGGACACCCTGACCGACCCCGCCCTGCCAGCCCGGACCGTGGCCCTGGCGGCCTGGTTCCACGACGCCGTCTACGAAGGTATCGCCGGCCAGGATGAAGAGGAATCCGCCGTACTGGCCGAGAGACTGCTCACCGAGGCGGGCCTGCCCGCCGGCGACGTTGCCGAGGTCGCCCGCCTGGTCCGGCTCACCGCCACCCACGATCCCGCGCCCGGAGACTACGCCGGCGCCCTGCTCTGCGATGCGGACCTCTCCGTCCTCGGCGCCGAACCGCCCGCCTACGCGCTGTACCTGGCCGCCGTCCGCGAAGACTACGCGCACGTCAGCGACGCCGACTTCGCCGCTGGCCGGGCCGCCGTCGTCCGCCGCCTGCTGGCGCTCGACCCGCTCTTCCACAGCTCCCGCGCCAAAACGCTCTGGTTGGACGCCGCTCGCCGGAACCTGCAGGCGGAACTGCAGTGACCGCCGCGGCCGTGCACCGGCAGCAGCCATACCGGATCAGGTTCGAATGGGGGCTCGACGGCGCCCGCACGGTCACGTCCGGGGCGGACCTCGCGGTGGTGGTGGACGTGCTCTCGTTCAGCACCTGCGTGAGCGTCGCCGTCGAACGCGGCGTGCAGGTCTACCCGTACCGTTGGAAGGACACTGGTGCCGAGGACTTCGCCGTCCACCACCACGCCACGCTGGCGGGGCCGCGGAACGGCGGCGGACTGAGCCTGTCGCCGTCGAGCCTGCGCGACACCCCGGGGCTGGAGCGGGTGGTGCTGCCGTCGCCCAATGGCTCGGCCATCTGCCACGAACTGGCCCGGGAGGTGCCGCGGCTGACGGCCGTGTGCCTGCGCAACGCCGCGGCTACCGCTGACTGGGTGCTGGCCACCCTTCCCGAGGATGCCGTGATCGCGGTGGTGGCGGCGGGCGAGAAATGGCCCGACGGCGGGCTCCGGCCGGCCATCGAGGACCTGTGGGGTGCGGGCGCGTTCCTGGCCGGACTCGTGGCGGCAGGGCGCGAGGTCTTCACCCCCGAGGCATTGTCCCCCGAGGCCTTGGCGGCGGCCGCCGCTTTTGACGCCGCCGAGCCGGCCCTGCCGGAGCTGCTGCGGGGCTGCTCCAGCGGCCGGGAGCTGATCGGCATGGGGTACCCGGACGACGTCGAGATCGCGGCCGGGCTGGACGCCGCCTCCGCGGTGGCGGTGCTGAGGGACGGGGCGTTCGGGCGGGCCTAGCCGCCTAGCGGTAGTTGCTCGCGAACGGCCGGTTGCTGGGCACAATCTGCTTGCCGAGCGGCATGAGGGACACCGGGATCAGCTTGAGGTTGGCGATGGCCAGCGGGATGCCGATGATGGTGATCGCCATGGCGAATGCGGTGACCACGTGGCCGATCGCGATCCAGATTCCGGCGACCAGCAGCCAGATCACGTTGCCCAGAAGGGTGAACACGTTTCCGGAGCCGGGCTTGTCCACCACTGTCCTGCCGAACGGCCACAGGGTGTAGGCGGCGATCCGGAAGGACGCGATCCCCCAAGGGATGGTCACGATCAGCACGCAGCACACGATGCCGGCCGCGAAATAGCCCAGCGCCAGCCAAAACCCGCCGAAAACCAACCAGATGATGTTGAGGATCGTCTTCATGCCAACCATTCTCCCGCTTCCTCCCGCCGCAGGGGGTAGGGGTTTGCCCTGAACGGCCCCTTAAGTCCGGGCTTGCCTGGCGGCGGCCACGAATGCCCGCACCTTCACCAGGTCCTTCACCCCGCGGGAGGCTTCGACGCCGGAGGACACATCCACTCCCCAGGCAGCGGCGGCCTCGACGGCGGACGCCACGTTCTCCGGGGACAGCCCGCCGGCCAACAGCCACTTCCGGCCAGCCAGTCCCTTTTCGCGCATCAGGGCGTAGTCCCAGGCTTCACCCGAGCCGGGAACGGCAGCATCGACGAGCAGCAGTTCCTCGCCCCAGTCGGCGAACTCCCCATCGGCGGCCCCCAGGGTGACGGCGCGGATGAGCCGCATCCCGGCGTCGTTCACCGTGCGGACATCTTCCGGGGTGCGGCTGCCATGCAGCTGGACCCATTCCAAGCCGGCCGCACGGGCGGTGGCGACGGCGTCGGCGGCAGTTTCGTGGCGGAAAACGCCGACGGCGGCAACCCCCTCCGGCACGCCAGCCAGCAGGGCCCGGGCTTGTTCGGGCGAGACCTCGCGCGGGCTCTTCGTGAGCACGAAGCCAACGGCGTCCGCACCGCTTTCGACGGCGGCCTGCACGGATTCGGGCGTGCTCAGGCCGCACACTTTGACGAACACTCCCGCGCCTCCAGCCGTTTCCCGATGAATCTCCTACCCAAGACGTTAGCAAGCCGCGCCGCGCGGCTCCGAACTACGTCGATGGGTAGGGTGGAACACATGGAGATCATCCGCTTTTCCGACATCCGGCCCGAACCCTGGCGCAACGGCGGCGGGGTGACACGCGAACTCGCCAGCCATCCGAAGGCAGCCTCTGCGCAGGACGGCGCCTGGGACTGGCGGGTCAGCATCGCGGACGTCTCCAAAGCCGGCGCCTTCTCGACCTTCCCGGGCATGGAGCGGGTCCTCACCGTGATCGACGGCGAACTGCTGCTCCTGACGGTGGACGGCGGGGAACACCCGGTGGAGAAGTACCGGCCGTTCCGTTTCTCGGGCGAAGCCGACACCAGTTCCGCCCTGCCCACCGGCGACATCCGGGACCTCAACGTGATCGCCCGGGCCGGGTCCTTCAAGGGCTACACCTCGATCATCGAGCTGTCCAAGAAACGCGCCCACCCGGTGTTCGAAGGCCAGCTGGCCATCCTGCTGGAGGGCAAGGCTTCCGTGGTTGAAGGCTCCGCGGAAGAGGGAGCGGACCCGGATGACGAGGCCCCCGCCGCTGGGCCCGTGGAACTGGGCCGTTACGACGCCGTGGTCGGTTCGGACCGGCGCAGCCCCGAACTCCTGGGCCGCGGCTTCGTGGCCGTCGTGTCGATCGACCGGGTTACGGCGTAGGCCGGCGCGGGACGGGGCGCTGCACTAGTTTGCTAGCCTAGGACCAAGGCCCGCATCCGGGCCTCCGGACGACGGTTCAGTACCCGGCACGCGACAAGACTGGCCAAAGGAAACGTCATGTCGTGGATCGTCCTCATTCTTTCGGGTGCACTCGAAGCCGTCTGGGCCGCAGCCCTGCACCGTTCCAAGGGTTTCCGCCGCCCCGTCCCCTCCTTGGTCTTCCTCGTTTCGGTCATTGCCAGCACCGGCGGCCTGGCCTTCGCGATGCGGGACATCCCCACCGGCACGGCGTACGCCGTGTGGGTGGGCGTCGGCGTTGTCCTCACCGCCGCCTACGCGATGGTCACGAAGGTTGAACGCCCGACGGCGGCGCGGCTTGCGCTGCTCGCGGGCATCGGCATGTGCGTGGTCGGCCTGAAGGTGGTGGCGTAGCGATGTCCGTCCGCCTTTCCTGGCTGGTGCTCCTGGCCTCCGCCGTTCTCGAGGCCGTGTGGGCCACGGCCCTGGGCCTGTCCGAGGGCTTCAGCCGTTTGCTGCCCTCGCTCGTCTTCGCCGTGACCGCGACGCTGAGCATGGTGGGCCTGGGCGTGGCCGTGAAGCGCATCCCCCTCGGCACCGCCTACGCCGTGTGGGTGGGGATCGGCGCGGCGCTGACGGTCGCGTGGGCCATGGTCACCGGCGTGGAGCCTGCCAATCCGCTGAAGCTTCTTTTCATCGCGGGAATCGTGGGCTGCGCAGCCGGTTTGAAGGCCCTACCGGCCGGGGACGAGGCATCCGCGGACAAGAGGGCCTGACATTCTTCGGAATACTCCCGCAGTGGCCTGGGTTCTTGCCAACGAAGGTAGCAATCCCGAAGGATGGAGAACCATGGCACCCGAGAACACCCCTGGCACCATTCCCGCACACGTCCACCTCGGCGACGGCCTCACCGTCAGTCCCCTCGGCTTCGGCGGCATGGCCCTCACTACGGTGTACGGCGACGCCGACCCTGCCGAGTCCCTGCAAACCCTGCATCACGCCGTCGATGCCGGCGTCACGTTCATCGACACCGCGGACGTCTACGGTGCCGGTGGCAACGAGGAACTCGTAGCCCGGCTCCTGAAAGACCGCCGGGACGAGGTCCAGTTGGCCACGAAGTTCGGCATCGTGGGCAATCCGCGGGACGGCTACACCGATGTCCGCGGCGACGCCGCCTACGTGAAGCAGGCCGCGGATAACAGCCTGCGCCGCCTTGGCACGGACACCATCGATCTCTACTACCTGCACCGCCGTGACCTCCGCGTTCCGATTGTGGAAACCGTGGAGGCCATGGCGGAGCTGGTCCGGGAAGGCAAGGTGCGCCACCTCGGCCTGTCCGAGGTGACAGCCGAGGAACTCCGGGAAGCCACTGCCGTGCACCCGATTGCCGCGGTACAGAGCGAGTGGTCCATCTGGAGCCGGGACGTGGAGCGCAACGTGGTCCCGGCCGCGAAGGAGCTCGGGACCGGCTTCGTACCCTACTCCCCGCTGGGCCGCGGTTTCCTCACCGGCACCGTCAATGCGAGCGACCTCGGCGAAAGCGACTTCCGGCACCGCATCCCCCGTTTTGCCGCGGACGCGCTGGACGCCAACCAGGCCGTCGTCGCCGCCGTCCGCTCCGTGGCCGCGGAACTGGAGGCAACCCCAGCCCAGGTGGCGCTCGCCTGGCTTTTCGAGCAGGGCCGCCGCCTCGGCCTCCCGGTGGTCCCGATCCCCGGCACCCGCCGCGCACAGCGGATCGACGAGAACCTCGGGGCACTGTCCGTGGAGCTGGGTGCCGCCCAGCTGGAGGTGCTCGACGGCGCCGCGTCGGCCGTCGTCGGCTCCCGTTCCGCCGACCCCAAGTGGGTGTCGCAGGGCCGCGAGTAGCGTTCCGTAGAGTGGGTGGATGGACTCACTCATTCACTCCCTGCGGGACATCACCATCCGGCGCATTTCGGTCAGCGGGATGGACAACAACGTGTACCTGCTCACCGCCAAAGCGAGCGGGGTGCAGCTGTTGATCGACGCCGCGGATGAGCTGCCGGCGATCCAGGCGATGCTGGTGGAGTCGGCCGCGGACACCACGGCGACTCCGAAGCTTGCCCTGATTGCCACGACGCACCAGCATTGGGACCACGTCCGCGCCCTGCCGGAACTGGTGGCGGCCACCGGGGCGAAGACGTCAGCCGGGATGGATGACGCCGCGGCGCTGCCCGTGCCCGTGGACGTCCTGCTGGAGCACGGCGACGTGGGTAACTTCGAGGGCTTCGACATCACGGCGGTGCACCTGCGCGGGCACACCCCCGGCTCGATCGCCTACGTATACCAGGACCCGGACGGCCCCGCCCACATCTTCAGCGGCGATTCGCTGTTCCCGGGAGGGGTGGGCAACACGCAGAACGACCCCGCGCGCTTCACCTCGCTGCTGGACGATGTGACCGAGAGGCTGTTCAACGCCTACCCGGATGACACCGTGGTGCACCCGGGCCATGGCAAACCCACCACGCTCGGCGCGGAGCGGCCGCAGCTGCAGGAGTGGCGCGAGCGCGGCTGGTAGAAGCGTTGTGAGGCCCGGTCTACGCCCTTTGGTTTGGCCATTGGACGTAAAGCGGGCCTCACAACGTTGAAAGCGGGAGCCTTAGCGGCCGCGGCGCTCGTTCGACGCCGGAGCCGAAGCCCGGCGCGGACCCTTGCGGGCGGGACGGCCTGAGTTGCCCGAGCCCGCACCGAACGAGCCACCCGAGGTGCCGCCGGTGTTGGAGGACCACACGGCCTTGCTGCCGGAGTTTCCTGCACCACGCGAGGTGGTTGCCGAGGCCGAACGGGGAGCCGCAGCCGAACGCGAACCAGCGGCACGCTGACCCGTGGCCGGACGTCCGCCGCGGCCTCCGCCCTGGCCCTGGGCGGCCGGGACATCGTTGCGGTGGCCGGATCCCGTGCGAGCGGAAGCAGCGGCGCGGCCGCGGGAGTTGCGGGCGACGTCCTCGCTTGCTGCTGCACGGCGGTCGGCACGGTTCAGGTCGGTGCGCACGGGTTCGGCCGAAACCTTGCCGCGTCCGCCACGCCCTCCGCGGCCACCCGCGGTGGGCGCTGCCTGGCTGGAGCGGCGGGCCCGCTTGCGCTGGGCGTTGGCGCCGGTGGAGGTGCCGCCGCCCTGGGGCTGGGCCTTGGCCGCCAGCAGGGCCGCGCGGGTGCGCGGATCGATCTTCTCGGCGACGTCTCCCACCAGCTCGGCAACCAGGGGTGAGCTGGCGGTGACGCGTTCGAAGGAAACCTCCACGCCGGCTGCCTTCATGAGCTTCTTGACGTCCTGCTGCTGCTCGGGGAGCGTCAGCGTGACCACAGTGCCTTCGGAGCCCGCGCGGGCGGTACGGCCGGAGCGGTGCAGGTACGCCTTGTGCTCGGTGGGCGGGTCGACGTGGATGACCAGTTCGACGTCGTCCACGTGCACACCGCGGGCCGCGACGTCGGTAGCCACCAGCACGCGCACGTCACCGGAGGAGAACTCGGCAAGGTTGCGGTCGCGGGCGTTCTGCGAAAGATTGCCGTGCAGGTCCACGGCGGGGATGCCGACGTCGGTGAGCTGCTTGGCCAGCTTGCGGGCGTGGTGCTTGGTGCGCATGAAGAGCACGCGGCGGCCGGTTCCGGAGGCCAGTTCAACAACCAGTTGCTTCTTGACGGTCTGGTCGTTGACCACCAGGACGTGGTGTTCCATGGTGGTCACGGCGGCCTGGGGGTCGTCCACCGAGTGGGTCAGCGGGTTGGACAGGTAACGGTGGACCAGCTTGTCCACACCGTTGTCCAGGGTTGCCGAGAAGAGCAGGCGCTGGCCCTGGCTGGGGGTCATGTCCATGAGCTTCTTGACCACGGGCAGGAAGCCGAGGTCGGCCATGTGGTCGGCCTCGTCCAGCACGGTGATCTCCACGGCTTCGAGGGTCAGGATGCGCTGGCGGATGAGGTCTTCGAGGCGGCCCGGGCAGGCGATGATGATGTCCACGCCGGCGGCGAGTGCCTTCTCCTGGCGGGCCTGGGAGACGCCGCCGTAGATGACGGTGGTGGTCAGGCCCATGGCCTTGGCCAGCGGCTCAACCGTGGCGTTGATCTGGGTGGCCAGTTCGCGGGTGGGGGCCAGGACCATGCCCATGGGGCGGCCGGGCTTGCGGAAGTACGCGGCCTCGCGCTCGGCAAGGCGGGCCACCAGCGGGATGGCGAAGGCGATGGTCTTGCCCGAACCGGTGCGGCCGCGGCCCAGCACATCGCGGCCGGCGAGGGTGTCCGGGAGGGTCTTCACCTGGATGGGGAAGGCTTCTTCGATGCCGTTGGCTGCGAGGGATTCGGCGATGGCTTTGGGCGTGCCAAGGGCAGCAAAAGTAGTCATGTGTTTGGTGGGTCTTTCTGGCGGCGCCCGTCCGGGCATCGGCCCCCGACGCCGGTTGGGCCAGGGGTTCGCCGAGGAAAAAGTCAGTGGTCAACCGCCTGACAGGAAGCCGGGGCCGGGACCGAACGCGTTCATCGACGCAGGATGTGCCTCTCACATGAACAAGGCCCGCACACGCGGGCCTCCCATTGCACATCAAGTTCCTCCAGTCTAACAGGGGCCGGAGGCCAGGATTTCCACCAGGATTTTCACCGCCGGCGGATTCCGGGCGATTCCGGCGGTTCTTTGGCGCCCACGGGGCAAGATGGGAGCACGACGAAAGGACGCTCGCGTGGAACACAGCGGAAATCACGCCTCCCATGGGCAGCACGACGGCGGAAACCACGACGGCGGCGCCCACGCCTTCGGGGCGGGTGCCGGGAGTGCCGGGCAGCTGTGGGACGACCGCTACCGCGAGCAGTCGCGGATCTGGAGCGGCCGCCCGAATCCACAGCTCGTGGTGGAAATGGCCGGCCCGGTTCCGGAACCCGGCGCCACCGCGCTGGATCTGGGCTGCGGCGAGGGCGCCGATGCGATCTGGCTCGCACAGCAGGGCTGGGCGGTCACCGCCGTCGACGTTTCCGCCGTCGCGCTGGAACGGGCGGCCGGGCACGCCGCCGAGTCGGGTGTGGCGGAACGGATCACCTTCCGGCGGAGGGACCTGGCCACGTGGCGGCCGGAAACAGGTTACGGGCTGGTGTCCTCCCAGTACCTGCACTCGCCCCTGCTGGACTGGCGTGCCTCCGCGGTTGCGTCGGCCGGGGCGGTGGCGCCCGGGGGCACCCTGCTGCTGGTGGGCCATTACCCGCAGGGCCAGCACTCGGCGCGGGAAATGTTCTACACGCCGGACGAACTGGCCGCGGCGCTCGACGGCGTCCTCGACACGTGGACGGTGCACATCCTCGAGACGCGCGAACGGATCGTCGCCGCTCCCGACGGCGGAAGCCGGACGCTCGTGGACACGGTGCTGCGGGCTACGCGTCCCTGATCTCCCCGGACCCGTCCAACTAGCCCGCAGTTGAGGCCGTTTTGGGCGCTCAAAGCGACTTAGCTGCGAGTCAGCGGCCGGCGAGAACGGCGGTGCGGCTCCCTGCCGCGACGGTGGTGGCCCGCGGCGAGACCAGCAGCCCGGCGACGGCGATCACCGCCGTCAGCCCGAACACCCCGGCGAAGCCGTACCCTGCCGCGAGCAGGTTGAAGATCATGCCCGCCATGGCGAGGGCCAGGGCGCTGCCGATGGAGTCGGAGATGGACAGGGCCGAGCTGTTGAAGCCTTGGGCGTCGGGCTCCGACAGGCCGATGGTCATGGTGCTCAGCCGCGGGAACATCAGGCCCATGCCGGCGCCGCCGAAGGTCCAGCAAATGATGGCGGGCAGTGGCGGCCAGGCGAAGAGCACCGCCGCCAGCTCCAGCAGCAGGACCGCGAGCACCACCGACGTGCCGGTCCGGATCGCCGCCGCGTTGCTGATGCGGGCACCCCAGCGGCCCTGGATTCCCGAGGTCGTAGCCCAGGCCAGCGCCGAGCCCGTCATCGCGAGGCCCGCGAACGCCGGGGAGAAACCGTAGCGTTCGGTGAGCAGGTAGGGCAGGTAGACCTCGGCGCCGAAGAAGGCGGCGGCGACCAGGCCGCGGAGCAGGATCACGCTCGGCAGCCCGTGGCCGGCGGTCAGGGTGCCGGGCGGCAGCAGCGGCCGTGCGGCGAACAGCGAGACAATGAGGGCGCCGAGGGCCAGCACCCAGCCCGCCACCGGGACCTGCCCGGACAGGTTCAGGGCGAGGACCGCGACGCCGGCGAGTACCGCCCAGCCGATCCGGCCCAGCTTCCAGGGGACAGCCGGCGGGGAAGCCGCGGCTGCGCCGCCGTCGGCCGGCCCGCGCATCTGCCGTAGCGCCAGAACGGTCATCGCCAGCGCCGGAACCACCAAGACCACGACGCCCAGGAAGACCCAGTGCCAGCCGACCAGCTCGGCCACCACACCGGCAGCGAACGGTCCCACCATGGACGGAACCACCCATACCGCGGCGAAGGCGGCGAACATTTTCGCGTGCAGCCGGGCGGGATATGCGCGGGCGATCATCACGTAGAGGGCAACGGTCATGGCGCCGCCGCCGAGGCCCTGCACGAAGCGGCCGCCGACAAACACGGGCATGGACAGGGCCGTGCCCGCGACGAGCAGTCCGGCCGCAAACAGCACCACCGAGGCGTAGAGCGGCCCTGCGGGTCCGCGGCGGTCGGCCCAGTTCCCGGCCACCACCATGCCCACCACACTGGTGGCCAGCGGTGCGGCGAAGGCCAGCGCGTAGAGCTCCAGGCCGTCCAGTTCGCGGCCCACACGCGGCATGATCGTGGTGACCGCCATGGCTTCGAAGGCGACCATGAACACCAGGGCGCAGGAACCCACGGTGGCCAGGAGGTACGGGCGGCGCAGGATCCCGGCCGAAAGATCGTCGTCGGTCATTGGTCAAGCCTAGTCCTGAAGTGATTGTTTTTGTTGTCTTCCGTGCGGAAACAAACAGCTGCGATCAGGGGTGGCTACGCTGTCGGGTTCAGCTCGGCGGCGGGAACGACGACGGCGCCGCTCGCCGTCGTGTCCGGGTTCAGCATCCAGCCGACGCGCTTGGCCGAGCTGAGGACCACCACGCTTTCCACCAGTTCGATGCCGGGGATGCGCTGCTGCAGGGCGAGCTCGGCATTCATCACGTCCGACAGTGAATGCAGCCACATGACGATCACGAAGTTGGTGCGCCCGGTGGTGGAGGCGCTGAGCCGCAGGTTCCTGAACCCGCGCAGCTCTGCGGCGGCAGCCTCGTGCTGGCCGGCCGGGACGTTGGCGAACCACTGGCAGGTCACCGGGTAGCCGGAGAACTTCTGCGCCACCTCGCAGCGGAAGGACAGCACGCGGCTGGCAAGGAGGCGGTTGAGCTGGCGCTGCACGGTGGCGGGGTTGCGGCCCAGCGCGCGGGCCATGTCCGCCGCCGTCGCCCGGCCGTCCTGGGCCAGGAAAGGGATCAGGTCCAGGTGGCTCTGCGGCAGCTCGGGACCCACGGGCGCCGCGGCCGAGGAGGATTCCGGACCGGCGAGGGCCTTGAGGGCGGCCTGCTGCGATCGGTCCAGCACGTTCAACCGCCAGGCGTGGCCGCCCGTGTGCAGGCGCGTGCAGAGGGAGGTGCGGTATTTCTGCAGCCCCTCGATCTCCTTGAACTGCGGCACCACGGTGTCGGTGAATGCGGCGAGGGTGGGCGTGATCACCGTCAGGATCAGGTCGCGGTTGCTGGCAGCCTCCTCCACCGTCACCACCTCGGGGATCGCCGCCAACGCCGCGGTGACGTCCGCCCGGAGCCGCATGTCGCAGTCGATGTCCACCAGGGCCAGGCACATCTGTTTCGGATCGCCGATCAGGTGGGCAGTGGTCCAGGCCGCGCCGGCCGAGCGGAGCCGTTCCCAGCGGGCCGCGAGGGTAGTGGCGTGGACGCCGAGTACTCCGGCGGCGTCGGACCAGCTGATCCGCGGGGCGATCTGCAGCGCGTTGATGAGCCCGAGGTCCTCTTCGCTCAGTTCCATTCCCACCCCTCTCTCCATGCGTTAATCCTGCGGCTATCATTCTACTTCTGCATTTTTCCTGCCATTTTACTGAATGTGAACGGCATTACTCCACAATGGCTTGGAGAGGATTTACCGACCATTCGGAAAGGCAGACCACACCGTATGACCATCGCTGCAGACGCCCGGGAACTCCAGGAAGACATCGTCCGTTTCCGCCACGAACTCCACCGCGAGCCCGAAATCGGACTGGACCTCCCGCGCACGCAGGAGAAGGTGCTCAAGGCGCTCGACGGACTGCCGTACGAAATCACCCTGGGTGAGAGCACGACGTCGGTCACCGCGGTGCTGCGCGGCAGCGCACCCGGCGCAGGCGCTGATTCCGCCGGGAAACCGGCGGTACTGCTGCGCGCGGACATGGACGCCCTGCCCGTGCAGGAGCGCAGCGGCGTTGACTACACCTCAACGGTGGACGGTGCCATGCACGCCTGCGGCCACGACCTGCACACCGCCATGCTGGCCGGCGCCGCGACCCTGCTCGCCGAACGCCGGGAGCAACTGGCCGGCGACGTGGTGCTGATGTTCCAGCCCGGTGAAGAAGGGTTCGACGGCGCCGGGCACATGATCCGCGAAGGCGTCCTGGACGCCGCGGGCCGCCGGGTGGACGCCGCCTACGGCATGCACGTCTTCTCCGCGATGGAGCCGTACGGCCGGTTCTGCACCAAGCCGGGCGTGATCATGAGCGCCTCGGACGGCCTGTTCGTCACCGTGCTTGGTGCCGGCGGGCACGGTTCCGCGCCGTTTGCCGCCAAGGATCCGGTGACGGCCGCGGCCGAAATGGTCACGGCACTGCAGGTGATGATCACCCGGCAGTTCAACATGTTCGATCCTGTGGTCCTCACGGTCGGGGTGCTGCAGGCCGGGACCAAACGCAACGTCATCCCGGAAAGCGCCCGTTTCGAAGCCACCATCCGGACCTTCTCCGAGGCCTCCCGCGAGCGCATGATGAAGGCCATCCCCGTCCTGCTCAAGGGCATCGCCGCCGCCCATGGCCTCGAGGTGGACGTGGACTACCGCGGCGAATACCCCCTCAGCGTCACCAACGAAGACGAAACCGCAACCGCCGAAAAGACCATCCTGGAAATGTTCGGCGAATCCCGGCACACCCGCTGGGCCACCCCGCTCAGCGGATCGGAAGATTTCTCCCGCGTCATGGCCGAGGTGCCCGGAACGTTCATCGGGCTCAGCGCCGTCCCCAAGGGGGCGGACCCCCAGGCCGCCGCCTACAACCACTCGCCCTTCGCCACATTCGACGACGGCGTGCTGGCCGACGGTGCAGCGCTCTACGCCGAACTGGCCGTCTCCCGTATCGCCGCCCTCGCCGGCGCCCGCAACTGAATCCCCAACTCCCCCGTTTGGAGCATGACATGACCACCACAGGGACCCAGACCCCCGTCCAGGAGCACAAGTCGCACCTGCGCACCCTTGTCGGCACCGGCATCGGCAACGCCGTCGAATGGTACGACTGGGCCATCTACGCCACGTTCGCCCCGTTCATCGCGAGCGCCCTGTTCAGCAGCGCCGACCCCACCTCGGCCATCCTGTCCACCCTGGCGATCTTCGCCGTCGGCTTCGTGGCCCGGCCCTTCGGCGGCTTCGTGTTCGGCTGGATCGGCGACCGGATCGGCCGCAAGACCTCCATGACCTTCGCGGTCGCGCTCGGGGCCTTCGGCAGCCTGCTGATCGGCGTCGCCCCCACCTTCGAAACGGTGGGCGTCTTCGCCTCGATCATGCTGCTGTTCGCCCGGCTCATCCAGGGCCTGGCGCACGGCGGCGAGCTGCCGTCGTCGCAAACGTACCTGTCCGAAATGGCACCCAAGGAGAAGCGCGGCTTCTGGGCCACCCTCATCTACACCTCGGGCACGGTGGGCATCCTCCTCGGAACGCTCCTGGGCGCCATCCTGTCCGCGATGCTGAGCAAGACCGACATGGCCGCCTGGGGCTGGCGCATCCCGTTCATCCTGGGTGGCTTCCTGGGCATCTATGCCCTGGTGATGCGGGCGCGGATGAAGGAGACGGAGGCGTTCGAGGCGGAGACCGTCAAGGAAAAGCACCAGCCCATCTGGCCGCAGATCTTCCGGCACCGCAAGCAGGCCCTGCAGGTCATCGGGCTCACCGTGGGCTTGACCGTCATCTACTACGTCTGGGGCGTCGTGGCCCCGAGCTACGCCGCCACCACCCTGAAGATGGACCGCGGCGCCGCGCTGTGGGCCAGCGTGGTGGGCAACATCGTGTTCATCGCCGCCCTCCCGTTCTGGGGCAGGCTCTCGGACCGGATCGGCCGCAAACCGGTGCTCATTGCCGGCGCCGCCGGCGCGGCGCTGCTGCACTTCCCGATGACCTGGCTGCTGAAGGACTCTCCGTGGCAGCTGGCCGTGGGCATGTCCGTGATGCTCTTCTTCATCGCCGCGAGCGCCGCGATCGTGCCGGCCGTCTACGCGGAGCTGTTCCCCACCAAGATCCGCACCGTGGGCGTCGGCGTCCCCTACTCCATCTGCGTCGCAGCCTTCGGCGGCACGGCCCCCTATCTGCAGAGTTGGTTGGCGAGCACCGGCCAGGGCAGCCTGTTCAACGTCTACGCCGTGGTGCTGCTGGCGATCGGCATCGCCTTCGTGTTCACCATCCCGGAGACCAAGGGCAAGGATCTCACGCACTAGGTCATGCCGGGAGCCCCGTCCCCGAATGCCCGCGGCTCGCACGATGCGCCGCGGGCATTCGCGCTTGGAGGCTTTGGGTGCAGGCAGGAGGAAATATGATGTAGCGCATGCCTGCCGCCGACACGACACAGCTTCGACGCCGCATGGCGGAGCTTTTCGAATGGAAGGCCAACCCCGAGACCGGCAGCCAGTACTTCAATCTCTTTGCTTGGTGGAGGGAACCAGAGGTTGTGGCCGGTGTGGGTTCCCTTCTCGCCGAGCCGTTCCGGGCAGCTTCTCCGAATATCGTCGTCGGTCCGTCCGCTAGTGGACACCTCACCGGAGTCCTCACGGCCGTGAGCCTGGGCGTTGGCTTCTGCCCCGTGCGCAAGGACCCTGCGCCCTCTTTTGACAGCGATCCATGGGTAAAGGTCACCAGCCCTCCGGACTACAAGGACCGCCACCTCGAACTGGGCTTACCCAAGGGGCTGATCCGCGCTGGCGATAGGGTGCTCGCTGTTGACGACCTGATTGACACAGGAGGACAACTGCTCGCGATGCAAAGACTTGTCGAGGAAACCGGAGCGACATGGGTCGGAGCATCTGTCCTGATCGACAACCTCAGGGAAAGCCGGCCCCGCCGGCAACTGGGCCTCAGGTCCGTCTTTCATGTCCGGGACCTCTGAGAATCGGAGGTATTCAGCATGGGCAATCCGAGCAACGTCCTGACAATCGTCGAGAATCACGTGGAATGGACGGAGTCCACGTTCCGGTGGTTCCGCCGACGGGAGGAAGTCAAACGCAAAGCGCCCGTGCATGAGTTCTACATTGATGGCGCACCATTGTTGTCGTTGATCGAGCCAGCTGAGGCGGACGATCCTGATCGCAAGATGCCCTTGCTCGGACGGGATCGCCCGGATGAATCCTTGGACCAGCTCCAGCAGCTCCTCGGCGGCCCATTGCCAGCCGACAGGAACGGACGAGTCTGGGTCCTGTACTGCCAATGTGGGGACCCGGGATGCGGCGGCTTCAGCACCCGCATCACCTTCACGGAGACGACCGTCGCCTGGGCTGATTTCGGATGGGATGACGTCTTCGGTTCTCCCACGGAAGCGGTGGAGATCGATAAGACATTCGTGTTCGAGCGGGCCGCGTATGAAAGGCTCATGCACGACCTGATCCGCCGCCTCACGAACCACCACTCTTAGGAAGCTCCTGAAAACACGCTGGCCAAGGCACCCCCAACCAGCATGGCAGGCAGGACGAGGGCAAAGAGTTTCCATTCCGTAAGGCGCAAAGGGCGCATTTTCCTTCGATATTTGCTGTGTTCCGGGGTGAACGGCAGAAGCGACCCGTAGTCCAAGTAGTGCCGAAGCAGCCGGGCAATTCTGTACGGGCGGCCGAACGAAGCTGTCTCAGCCGCCGCCGGCCAAAGCACACCCCAAGCGGCCAGGCCAGCTGGGCCCGAAGATACGAACTCCTGGCCACCTTGATAGGCGCAGAATCCAAGGAACAGGACGATTGGGTGGAGAACCAACACCCACGGTGTGCCCTTCAAAGGATAGGTTCGTTTGGATCCAGCACGTGAAACTTCCGGGCGCTCGGAGCGCGCGTGGGCCAGCAGT
This sequence comes from Arthrobacter silvisoli, assembly GCF_003369445.1. GTDB lineage: Bacteria > Actinomycetota > Actinomycetes > Actinomycetales > Micrococcaceae > Arthrobacter > Arthrobacter silvisoli. The sequence continues at coordinate 21,364 of NZ_QRCU01000062.1, read as the reverse complement.
CCCACCACTGCGAGGAGGGAGGCGGCCAAGCCAAGGTAAATACTCAGCTGCAAGGAGGCTCCTGGGAGTGAACAGGCTGCTGCAATCGGGACCAGCCCACAATATTTGACGCGGGAGGCAATTTCAGGAAAAGGAGACATGTGCTTACCCACTGCCCGTCACGGAGGCGGCTTACCGCAGTAATAATTCAACCCCAGGCACCAATCAGTGATGCTCGTCCCGGATTTTGCGCACCAAGGGAAAGCCTTCCTTACGAATCCCCGGCAGTCGTATCAGGAAACCGCGCTCTCCGCATAGCTTGGCCCCATGACGAACACCTCTTACGACGTAGTGATTGTTGGTGGCGGACACAACGGCCTCACCGCCGCGGCCTATCTGGCGCGGGCCGGCAAGGACGTGCTCCTCCTTGAGCGCGATGACCATCTGGGCGGCGCAGCGGTTTCGGCTACAGCCTTTGACGGGGTGGACGCCCGACTGTCCCGCTATTCCTACCTGGTCAGCCTCATGCCGAAGCAGATCATCGAAGAGCTGGACCTGGACATCGAACTCGCCCGCCGCCGCTATTCCTCCTACACCCCCGTCCCCGGCAACACTTCGGCAGGCTTGCTGATCGACGGCGGCGACGGCGAGGCCACCCGGGAATCCTTCGAGCGCGTGGCCGGCAACGATGCCGACTTCGATGCGATGCAGGAATTCAGCGCCGACACCGGGCGCTTGGCCCGCGCACTGTTCCCCACCTTCTGCGAGCCGCTGCCGAGCCGCTCCGAGGCCCGCAAACTGCTCGACGACGACGCCCTCTGGGAGGAGCTCATCGAACAGCCGCTGGGCCAGGCGATCGCCCGGCGGTTCACGGACGACGTCGTCCGCGGCGTTATGGCGACCGATGCACTCATCGGTACCTTCACCTCCCTGGACGACACTTCGCTGGACGCCAACCGCTGCTTCCTCTACCACGTCGTCGGGAACGGAACCGGCGACTGGGATATCCCTATCGGAGGCATGGGCGCTGTCTCCCGCGAGCTGGAACGTGTGGCCCGCGAGGCCGGCGCCAGGCTGCTCACCGGCGCCGAAGTCACCGCGGTATCGCCCGACGGCGGTGTCCGCTACGTTTTGGACGGCGAAGAGCACGCTGTCGAAGGCCGTCACATCCTGGCCAATGTCGCTCCCTGGGTCCTGGACGGCCTGCTCGACGGCGGAAACAGCCCCAGGAGCACCCGTTCCGCAAAGCCCGAAGGCGCCCAGGTGAAGGTCAACCTCCTGCTCGCCCGGCTCCCCCGGCTCAACGACCAATCCGTGGCCCCCGAAGCGGCGTTCGGCGGAACGTTCCACATCAACGAAGGCTACGGCCAGCTCGAAGAGGCTTATCAGGAAGCGCTCGGAGGCGCGATCCCCAGCCCGCTGCCCTGCGAGATCTACTGCCATTCGCTGACCGATCCGAGCATTCTTTCGCCTGAACTCGTTGCGGCCGGGGCGCAGACGCTCACTGTTTTCGGCCTGCACGTCCCGCACCGGCTCATCACGGAAGAAAACAACGTCGCACGACGGGAAGAATTGCAGTCGGCCGTGCTTGCGTCACTGAATTCGGTCCTGGCCGAGCCGATCGAGGAACTGATCCTCAAGGACGCCAACGGCAGGCCGTGCATCGAAACCAAGACGACGCTGGACCTGGAGCACGCCATCAACATGCCGGGCGGCAACATCTTCCACGGCTCGCTGGACTGGCCGTTCCTTGAAGACGACGCACCGAGGAACACGGCAGCCGAACGCTGGGGCGTCGGCACCGGCAAACCGCGCATCCTCCTCTGCGGTGCAGGCGCCCGGCGCGGCGGCGGAGTGAGCGGCATCGGTGGCCACAACGCCGCGATGGCCGTGTTGGAGGACTCCGCCGGACAGTGACACGACCCTCCTGACCTTCTTTGGCACGGAAAAGCCCGCGACACTCCGTACCTCACGGTGTGTCGCGGGCCCTCGCCGTTCAAAGGAGGTCAGGAGTTACGGCCTCCCCGCCGTTCCTGCGACTCAACCTCCTGAACCGCGAGCCTTTCCTGGACTGCGATCTGGCGGGCCGCTGCGGCGGCAAGCCGGCGGCAGAACTCCGACCCTTCGCCGGGCCTTCCCTCCGGGACGATCTCGTGCAGGGCGCCGTCGCCGAACAGTTCGGGGGCGCCGATCCGCTGCTGCTCCGCCAACTCCCGGGCGTGCGCGGTGTCCCGGTGCACGATCAGGCTGGCGCCTTCGGGCGGCAGCGGCGCCAGCCAGGCGTGCTCCGCAGCCACGGTGCGGCGGGCGGCCGCGAGCGCCAGGGCCCCTCCCCCGGTGCCTTCGCCCATCAGGATCGCCACGCTGGGCACGGTGAGCTGCAGGAGCCCTGCGATGCAATCGGCGATGCCCCCGGCGATCGCAGCTTCCTCGGCGCGGACCGAAAGCTCGGCGCCCGGGGTGTCCACCACGGTGACCAGGGGCAGCCCGAGGTCCTGCGCCAGGCGCATGCCGCGGCGGGCCTGCGCCAGCCCCGCGGCGTCGAGCACGGCACCGGCGCGCTGGGCCGCACGGTCCTGCCCGACGACGACGACCGGCCGGGCGGGCAGCCCGGACGTTCCGGGGAGTTCAGCCAGTACGACGGCGGTGCTCGCCGAACGCTCCCCGCGTCCCGTACCGGACAGCCGGACCGTGCGGCCGAAGCCGCCGTCGAGCAGTTCCGCCAGGCCGGGACGACCGGCTTCGCGGCTGCGCAGGACCGAGTCCCACACGCTGCCGGTGCGCTCCGCGGGAACGGGGGTGCCGCCGTCGGGCATCGCCTTGGAGTCGGGCGCCGCCTTGGAGTCGGGCGCCGCCTCGGAAGGGTCGGACTCCCCGCCACCGGGCGACCCGGCACCTGGCGCCGAACCCCGGCCGGCCAGGATCCCCAGCACCCCGGCTGCGAGGTTCCGGAAGCCCGCAACGTCCAGCACGGCGTCGACCGTTCCGAGCGCGAGCAGGTGTTCGCCGGACTGGATCCCGGCGGGAAACTCCTCGCCGCGGAGCCCGGCGTAGACCTTGGGCCCGAGGAAGCCCACCAGGGCGCCGGGCTCGGCCACGGTCACATGGCCCAGGGAACCCCAGGATGCGAACACGCCGCCCGTGGTGGGGTGCCGCAGGTACGCCAGGTAGGGCAGGCCGAGCGCCTTGTACGCGGTAAGGGCCTCGGTGATCCGCACCATCTGCAGGAAGGCGAGCGTGCCCTCCTGCATGCGCGTGCCGCCGGACGCCGGTGCGGCGATGAGCGGCAGGCCGCGGCGGCCCGCCTCCTCGATCGCCGCGACAATCCGGTCCGCGGTGGCCCGGCCGATCGAGCCGCCCAGGAAGGTGAACTCGCTGGCCAGCACGGCGACGGCTTGCCCGTCGATCCTGCCTTCGCCGCTGAGGACGGCCTCGTCGGCGCCACTGCGTTCGCGGGCCCGGTCCAGGTCGTCGAGGTAGGCCCGGGAGGCGCCGGCCGGCACCCCGGCCGGCCGGTCCCAGCTGCGGAAGCTGCCGGGATCGAGCAACCGCTCCAGGACTTCGGCGCCGCCCAGCCGCAGCGGCCGGGTGCCGCTTTCCAGCACGGCGGTCATGGCGCGCCCGTTCCTGCGGCGCTGGCCCCGGCACCGAGCAGCGCGCCCTCGTTCAGCCAGGCCCGGATGCTCTGGTCGTGCTCACCGAGCCGGGGCGGGGCGGTGTGCTGCAGGCGGGTGGTTTCGGTGCCATCACCGTCGAAGAAGCGCAGCGGGGAGCCCGGGATCCCGATCCGGCCAAGCGTGGGGTGCTCGACGTCCAGGAGCAGGTGCTGGCTGCGGGTCTGCTCCCAGGCGAAGACCTCGTCCAGGGAACGGACGCGGCCGGCCGGGATGCCCGCTGCTTCCAGCCGGGCGAGCAGTTGCTCCGATCCGGTCTCCGCGAAGACGGCTTCGATGGCTTCGATGAGCCCGGCCCGGTTGCTGACCCGGGACTGGTTGTCCTTCCAGCGTTTATCCGCGGCGGGCAGGCCGAACTCGGCGGCGAATCGCTGCCAGAGCCCTTCGGAGCCGACTGCGATCTGCACGGCCCCGCCGGCGCAGCGGAAGAGCCCGTACGGCGCGATGGACGGGTGGTGGTTGCCCTGGGCCTGCGGCACCTGACCGCCCACGGTCCAGCGGGTGCCCTGGAACGCCAACACGCCAACGATCGAGGAGAGCAAGGAGGTCCGCACGATTTTCCCGCGGCCGGTCTGCTCCCGTTCGAGCAGGGCCGCCAGCACCCCGTAGGCACCGTGGATTCCGGCCAGGACGTCGCCGATCGGGACGCCGACGCGTTGCAGGTCCTCCGGGCCGGAGCCGGTGAGGGACATCAGTCCGGCCTCACCCTGGGCGATCTGGTCGTAGCCGGCACGGCGGCCTTCCGGTCCGTCGTGCCCGAAGCCGCTGATGGCCAGCACGACCAGCCGCGGGTTGAGCTCCTCCAGGGTGGCGGGGTCAAAGCCCAGCCGGTCCAAGGTGCCGGGGCGGAAGTTCTCGATCAACACATCCGCCCGGCGCAGGAGTTCACGCAGGGTGTCCTTGCCGTCTGCCGACTTCAGGTCCAGTCGCAGGGATTCCTTGTTCCGGTTGCAGGAGAGGAAGTACGTTGACTCGCGGCCTTCCAGGGTGTCCACGAAGGGCGGGCCCCAACCGCGGGTGTCGTCGCCGCCGTCGGGATTCTCCACCTTGATGACCCGGGCACCGAGGTCGCCAAGCATCATGCCGGCGTGCGGGCCGGCGAGCGCCCGGGAGAGGTCGACGACGAGCGTGCCGTCCAGAGGTCCGGTCGCGGTGCCCGTCGTGCCTGCGCCCGTCATACCGGGGCTCCGACTGCCCGGCGTCCGCTGAGCGGGTCCTCGTCCGCGGTGTCGTGGACCTCCAGCGGGTTGCGGCGGCGCCGGATGAACTCCCCGATGACGAGGACCAGGAGGTTCGGGGCCAGGGCGATCAGGCCCGAATCCACCCCGCCGGTGGGGATGTTTCCGAAGGTTATGAGGGCCACCGTGAGTGTGCCGGTGATGATGCCCAAGTTGACCGGGACCGCGCCGACACGCACCTTGCGGCCGATGGCGATCGCGACGGCGGGCGCCAGTTGGGTGAGGCCGCCATAGGTGAGCAGCAGCAGCGCGCCGATGTCCGACTTCGCCAGCCCGAAGACCAGCGCAAGGCCGACGGCGACGGCGACCACCACATGGTTGAGCCGGAACCGCAGCTTGGGGTTCTTGACCGTGAGCAGGTTGTTGGAGACCAGCGAGGATATGCCCATGGCAATAGCGCCGGCCGGAACCATGGCGGCCGCCGCGCCGCCGATCGCGATGACCGCGATGAGGGGCTCGGGCAGGGTGTGCTGGGCGATGCTCAGCAGGACCTGGTTCCCTTTGGTCTTGGGGTCGAGGATGAGTGTGGCGGCGATGCCGGCGGTGATGGGGATGAGCAGCAGGAACTGGTAAATGGCGAGCCACTTGACGTTGTCCCGGAGCACGGCCCCGCTCTTGGCGGCCAGGACCGGCGGCCACAGGTGCGGGAAGGTGTTCAGGCCGGCACCGATGCTCGTCACGATCACGGAGGTCACCCAGAAGGTGGCATCGAAGCCGGGCCGGGTGACGGTGAGGTAGTCCGGGGCGGTGTCGATGACCTTGGCGAAGATGTCCGGAATGCCGCCGATGCCGGCGACCACGCCGGCCAGGACGATCACGAGGGCCGCGAGCATGGCGAAGTCCTTGAAGATGGCCACCTTGGCCAGGCCGCGGATGCCCGCCCAGATGACGAAGACGACCACCAGGACGCTGGCCACGGCCATGCTGTAACCGCGGGCCGATTCGCTGCCCGTGGCCAGCTGGACGATCAGGCCGAGGCCGGTGATCTGCAGCTGCAGGTACGGGATGAGGAAGACGGCGCCGACGAGGGCAACGGTCTTGCCCAGGGACTTGCTCTTGAAGCGGTCCCCGAAGAAATCGGCCATGGTCAGGTAGCCGCGGTGCGCGCCCAGTTCGCGCTGCCGCGGGACCACGAAGTACTGCAGGATGCAGGTGATGGTCAGGTAGGCGACGGCGAAGAGCGCTGCGACGCCGCCGCCGAAGGCGATGCCCGCCAGGCCCAGGAAGCTGAAGGTGGTGAGGGATTCGCCGGCCTGCAGGAACCAGGTGGTCCAGCGGGGCAGGTCGCGCTTCCCGACCGTCCAGCCGGAGAGTTCGGTCTGGCGGCGGCGGCCGGCGATGCCTAGGGCGCCGATGCCGATGATTCCGATGATGATGGCGACAGTAAGCATCAGTGGGCCTCCGGTCCGTTCGCGTCGAGTGCGGCCCGGCGCTGTTCGGACAGTTCGAGTTCGAGCCGGTCCAGTTCGGCGCCGCCTTCGCGCAGGTAGCTGCGCTCGATGATCTGCAGGGCCGCCACCGTGGCGATGATCATCAGGCCCATCCAGACGATTGCGGCGGGCAGGCCCAGCCACAGGGTGGGGGTGGAAACGAAGGGCAGGAAGGGGGTGGCGATCATGCCGATGATGGGGACTGCGGCGATGGAAAGCCGCTTGGGTGAGGCGAGGACGGTACTCATAGGACTGCAGCTCCTTGGGGGCGAACGGCTGAGCAGGATGAGAGTTGTTCGAAGGCCGAGGCGAGGCGGAGCAGGCGGACATCGCTGCCGCGTGCGCCGACCATCTGGAGGCCGACGGGAAGGCCCGACGGCGTGAAGCCGGCCGGGACGGACAGGGCCGGGAGTCCCAGCGGGGTGAACAGGTACGGGGCGCGCATCCAGTCGAGGTAGCTGTCGAGCTGCTGCCCCTCGATCTCGGTGGGGTATTCGAGGTCGGCGTCGAACGGCGCCAGCTGGGAGGCCGGCGCGATCACAAGGTCGTAGCGGGTGAAGAACTCCGCCGCCTTGCGGATAAGGCGGGTCATGCCTTCCTCGGCCCGGAACACGTCGCGCCCGCTCAGGCCGGCGCCGTCGCGGATGTTTCCGGAGAGGAAATGGTTGAACAGGCCTGGCTCGGCGTCGAGGTCGTCTCCCCAGGCGGCGTGGAAGCTGGCCGCCCGCAGCACCCGGAACACTTCGTCGGAGCCGTCCAGGTCCGGGCAGTCGATCTCCACGTGGGCGCCGAGTTCCGCCAGTGCCTTGGCCTGGGGGTCCAGCACGTCCAGCACTTCGCGGGCCACCGGGATGCGGCCGCCCAGGGTGGGGGCGTAGGCGATGCGCAACCCGGCGAAGTCCTGCGGGGACGGCTCGCCGGTGTGCCCTTGCTCGACCGGGAAGACGGAGAAGGGGTCGTCCGGGGTGGCCCCGCGCATGGCCGAGAAGAGCAGCGCGGTGTCCTCCGCGGTGCGGCCCATCGGACCCGCGACGCCCAGCGGGAAGAAGACGTTGCCGCCGTCGGTGTTGGGGACCATGCCCGGCGTCGGGCGCAGGCCCACCACATTGCAGAACGACGCCGGGTTGCGCAGGGAGCCACCCATGTCGCTGCCGTCGGCGATCGGCTGGAAGCCGGAGGCCAGTGCCGCCGCCGCGCCGCCGCTGCTGCCACCGGCCGACTTGGTGGGGTCGTAGGGGTTCCGGGTGGTGCCGAAGAGCCGGTTGAAGGTGTGCGAGCCGGCGGCGTATTCCGGCACGTTGGTCTTGCCCACGCGGATGGCTCCGGCGTCCAGGATCCGCTGCACGTGCAGGTCGTTGAAGTCCGGCACGAAATCGGCGTGGCGCGGGTGCCCGAAGGTGGTGCGCATCCCTGCCGTGCGGGCGGTGTCCTTGAAGCTGACGGGCAGGCCGTGCAGGGGCCCGGGGGCGAGGCCTGCGGCGAGCTTGCGGTCGGCCTCTGCCGCGGCCGCGCGGGCACCGTCTTCATCGATGGTGACCACGGCGTTCACGAGCGGATTGAGGCGGTCAATCTGTTCGAGGTGGGCTTCGAGCACCTCGACGGCGGATACCTCACGGGAGCGCAGGAGCCCTGCGAGCTCCACCGCCCCGCGGTACACCAATTCATTCATCATGATTCATAGAACCTTTGTTTGATTTCCTTTTGAACCGTTCATACGGCCTAGTTGGAGTTAATGAATCACCATAGTGGCGCCAATCACGTTTGGCTAGGGGTGCGGGGGATTTTCTTGGCGCGTTGGAGACGCGCGGGGTACGGGCGACGGGCGCACGGCAGCGTCATGCAGGGTGAGTCGGGGCAGCCGCCCTGACCTTCTTTGGCACGACAAAGCCCGCGACGCGCCGTGGTTCACGGCGGGTCGCGGGCCATCGCGATTCAAAGAGGTCAGGGAGGACGGGGCCGGGCGCGGGGCGCCCGGCGTCACGGGAAGGCGGGTACTGAGTGCATGCGTCCCGGTTCCCCGGGGCGGCGGATCGAAAGTGAGCCGTTATGCAAGGGGGCCGTTATGCAGTGAGCCGTTACGCAAGGGAGAGGAAGAGCTTCTCGAGGTCTTTCTTGTCCATCGTTGCGTCCTTTTGGACGAGGCACTGTTCCAGGCCGGTGGCGATGACGGCGAACCCCGCCCGGTCAAGGGCCTTCGAGACGGCAGCGAGCTGGGTGACTACGTCCTTGCAGTCCCGGCCTTCTTCAAGCATCCGGGTGACGGCGGCGAGCTGGCCCTGGGCGCGCTTGAGCCGATTGATGACGGGCGTGAGTTCAGAGGGGTTGAGTTCCATGGGCTTCTCCAATATCGGTAGCTTCCCACCAAGTATACCCCCCAGGGTGTTTTGACTACCCCGAGGGGTATCTGAAATACTGGGTGGGGTATTCACATCGCCCAAAACCGCACTCCCCGGGTTAGGAGAACCATGAGCCTCATCAGTTCCCTCAGGAACGCCTTTCGCAAGCCCTACACGACCGTGTCCGTGGCCGGGGCCAAGGAGCTCTTGGCCTCGGGCGCCACCTTGGTGGATGTCCGGTCCGCCCAGGAATGGCGCTCCGGCCGCGCCCCGCAGGCGAAACATGTGCCCCTGGACCGGCTGCAAAACAGCCTCGCCGGGATCCCGAAGCACAGGCCCGTCGTTGCCATCTGCGCTTCAGGGGTCCGTTCGGTGTCGGCAGCCAGGCTCCTGGCCACCAATGGGTACCAGGCCTACTCGGTCCGCGGCGGAATGAACGCTTGGCGCCGGGCAGGCGAGCCAGTCCGCTAAAGAGCAACCCCACCGCTTCAAAGGAGAACCCCCATGGCTGAAATCACCGTCACCGACGCCGACCGGCGCCGCTCCACTGCGCGCATCCTGGACGTCCGCGAGGACCTCGAGGTCGTCGAGGGCATGATCCCCGGCGCCCTGCACATCCCGATGGGCCAGTTGCGGGCCCGCTTGTCAGAACTGGACCCGGCCGTGCCCGTCATCGCCGTGTGCCGCAGCGGCGGCCGCTCAGCCCGCGTCGCCGACGCCCTGAACGGAGCAGGGTACACGGCTGACACCATGGCCGGCGGCATGATCGCCTGGACCCGCGCCGGCCTTCCCACCACCTGATCCCTGTACTCCCACCCACCAACTGCCGGAACAACACCCGAAAGGACGCGAGACACGATGACAACCATCGACATCACCGGACAAAGCTTCGCCGGGACCCTGGAGAACAACGAGATCGTGTTCGTTGACTTCTGGGCAGCCTGGTGCGGTCCCTGCCGCATGTTCGCCCCCACCTACGGAGCCGCCGCCGACAGGCACCCGGACATCACCTTCGCCAAGGTCGACACCGAAGCCGAACAAGCCCTCGCCGCCGCAGCGAACATCACCTCCATCCCCACCCTGATGGCCTTCAAGAACAGGACGCTCGTCTTCGCCCGACCCGGAGCACTCAACGCCGCAGGCCTGGAAGAAGTCATCCAGGGAGTAAGGAACCTGGACATGACAAAGCTCCGGAACGCTGCCGGACACCAACACGGCTGAAACAGGGCCCGTCCAGCCAGGACACAACAAACGTCCCTTTCATCCAAGGAGAGCACCATGCTTATCGAGCGTATTTACGACGAAGACCTTGCCCAGGCCAGCTACCTCATCGGCTGCCAGGCCAAGGGAGAAGCCATCGTGGTGGACGGCCGGCGCGACATCGCCGTCTATCGGTCCCTGGCTGAGAAGAACGGCATGAAGATCATCGCCGTCACCGAGACCCACATCCACGCCGACTACCTCTCCGGTACCCGCGAGCTGGCCGCGGCCACCGGGGCAACGGTCTACCTCTCCGGCGAAGGCGGCCCGGACTGGCAGTACGGGTTCGACGGCGAACGGCTCCATGACGGAGACACCGTCACCTTGGGCAACATCACCATCAAGGCCATCCATACACCCGGGCACACTCCGGAACACCTGTCTTTCCTGGTGACCGACGGTGCGTTCAGCGACCAGCCCGGTTACCTCCTCTCGGGTGACTTCGTCTTCTCCGGCGACCTCGGCCGGCCGGACCTGCTCGACGAAGCAGCCGGCGGCATCGACACCCGTTTCGAAGGCGCCAGGCAACTGTTCGCCAGCCTCCGGGACAAATTCCTCACCCTGCCGGACTACGTCCAGGTCCACCCGGCCCACGGTGCAGGCAGCGCGTGCGGCAAGGCCCTCGGTGCCGTTCCGTCCTCCACCGTCGGCTACGAACGCCTCTATGCCTGGTGGGGACCCTACCTCGCAGCGAATGACGAGCAGGGCTTCATCGACGAACTCCTCGACGGCCAGCCGGATGCCCACGCCTACTTCGGCCGGATGAAGCGGGAAAACCGTGAAGGACCGGCCGTCATGGGCGAACGCACGCCCCTCAGGGAACTGGACAGCGCCGATGTCGCCAAGGACCTGGCAGCGGACAAAGTCACATTCATCGACACCCGTTCCAACGGTGAGGTCCACCAAGGCACCGTGGCTCGTTCCCTGAACGTTCCGGCCGGCAAGTCAGTAGCCAGCTACGGTGCCTGGGTCGTCAACCCGGAAACCGACAAGAACCCGCTGGTGCTCCTCGCCTCCAACCAGGAAACCGCGCAGGACATGTGGGACCACCTCGTACGCGTCGGCATCGACAACGTCGCCGGGTACCTCACCAGCATCGAAGGCCTGCCCACGACCGCCCCGAAGCTCATCCAGCCCAAGGAACTGGATGGTTTTGACGCCGCCATGATCCTGGATGTCCGCAACAAGACCGAGCACACGGCCGGCCACATTCCTGGTTCGCACCAGCTCAGCGGCGGCCGGCTCATGTGGCACCTCGGCGAACTGCCTGTCATTGGCACCATCGTGACCTACTGCCAATCCGGCGTGCGGAACTCCGTCGCAGCCAGCGCCCTGCGCCGGGCCGGGTATGACGTCGTTGAACTTGACGGCAGTTACGCAGCCTGGACCGCCCAGCAGAACTCCGTTTCCGCGGTCTAGAGCGGCACTACCGACAACACAACGCCGCCACCACGCACCCGCCGGCAGCCCCGGCTGGAATCAGAGCAGTTCAGGGGCGCTCGGGCATGCGCACGCCGCCGCGCTTGTATGCGCGGACCACGAGCGAACTGCGCACGGCAAGGGCGCGCCCGGCCCAGGGGGATTCGAGCAGGAAGGCGCGCAGTTCGTTCAGGCTCGCGAGCGTCACGTTGGCCATGATCTGGAACTCGCCCAGGGCCATCGCCGCATAGCGCACGGCCGGTTCCCCACCGAGGAGCCGGCCGACCTCCACGACGTCCGTGGGTGCCGTGCGGACCCAGATGACGGCCTCGATGGGCAGGCCGATATCCGCGGGTTCAACGATGGCCCGGACGGTGAGGGTGTCCTGTTCGAACAGGGCGTTGAGCCGGCGCCGGACGGCCGGAGCGGACAGGCCCACGGCTTCGCCGAGTTCGGCCACCGGAACGCGGCCGTCCTCGACGAGCAACTGCACGAGCCGCGTGTCGACGTCGTCGAGCATGGCACTGGCACTGGGCCGGGACAATGGCGAGGGGAAGTCCTGCAGTGCCGCGGTCTCCTCGGCGGTGACGGGGCCGGGGTGCCACTCGGCCACGGTGCGGAAATACTCCATGAGGGGCCAGGCGTTCACCTGCGTGACACCGTCGAGCGCCGGGAGTTCCTCCAGCACCAGGCTGGAAAGCCGGCCGGGCCGGGCCTGGACTTCGAAGAGCAGCCGGGTGGGGCTGGTGAGGGCGTAGAGGAAGTTGGCGTCCGGGTCTTTGGCCAGCTCTTCCGCGATGCCGGCCAGCTTTGCCGGTTCGCACTGGACCTCCACCAGGTGGGTGGGGCCGAGGGTCACGAGCCCGGCGACCCGCACCGTCCCGGATTCGAGCAGCGCCATGCCGCGCCGGGTCACGGTACTGAAGGACTCCCCCAGCACCTCGGCTATCCGGCGCCATGAGGCGCGGCCGTTGACCTGGAGGGCTCCAACGATCCGCCGGTCCAGGCCGTCCAGCTCGCGCAAAGGTGCGTTCATGACCATCCACCCGATTATGCCGCGTTGCCCGGGCCGCACGCCGTATCCACGCTGAGCGTGCCTGCTCAGGCATCCGGGGCGGCACTTGATCGGCGCTCCTAAAAACGTATTTTCGGCATGCCTAAATATTCGTTATCCTCGTAACAGATGCCTTGACGCTGAAGGACCCCCATGGCCACAACCACCACCCTCCGGACCCGTGCCACACCGGCAAAGGCATGGTCGCGCCTGCTGCTGCTCGGACCGGCCTTCGTGGCCGCCATCGCCTACGTCGATCCAGGGAACGTGGCCGCGAACCTTACCGCCGGTGCGAGCTACGGCTACCTGCTGGTGTGGGTGCTGGTCATGGCCAACGCCATGGCGGTCCTGGTGCAGTACCAGTCGGCGAAGCTGGGCCTGGCCACGGGCATGAGCCTGCCGGAAATCCTCGGCAAGCGCCTCGGCACCAAGCGCCGCCGCCTGTACTGGGCCCAGGCCGAGATCGTCGCCGGTGCCACGGACATGGCCGAGGTGATCGGCGGGGCCGTGGCCCTGAACCTGCTGTTCGGAGTTCCGCTGCTGGCCGGCGGTGTCATCATCGGCCTGGCCTCCATGGCGCTCCTGGCGCTGCAGTCGCAGCGGGGGCAGCGCACCTTCGAGTACGCGATCCTCGTCCTGCTGGGGGTCATCGCCGTCGGCTTCATGTCCGGCCTGTTCGTCCACGCGCCCGACGGCGGCAGTGCCCTGGGTGGCCTGCTGCCCCGTTTTGAAGGCACGGACACGGTCCTGCTCGCCGCGAGCATGCTGGGAGCCACCGTGATGCCGCACGCAATCTACCTGCACTCCGCGTTGGCCCGGGACCGGCACGGCTTCTCCGAGGACCCCGCTGTGCGGACCCGACTCATCCGGGCGACGCGTTTCGACGTCGTCGGGGCCCTGTTGCTGGCCGGCGTCGTGAACGTCTCCATGCTGCTCCTGGCCGCCTCGAGCCTGCGCGGCATCGAGGGAACGGACACCATCGCGGGTGCGCACGCCGCCGTCACATCCGCCCTCGGCCCGGTGATCGGCGTCGTCTTCGCGATCGGCCTGCTCGCTTCCGGCCTGGCCTCGACCTCGGTGGGCTGCTATGCGGGCGCCACCATCATGGGCGGGCTGCTGACGATCCGCATCCCGCTGCTGGTCCGCCGCGTGATCACCCTCATTCCGGCCCTGGTCATCCTGGGCGTCGGCATCGAACCGACCCTGGCACTCGTGCTCAGCCAGGTGCTGCTCAGCTTCGGCATCCCCTTCGCCCTGATCCCGCTGATCCGCCTGACGGGCAACCGCAGCGTCATGGGTATCCACACGGACTCCACGGCCTTGAAGATCGCGGGCTGGACCAGCGCCGCCCTGATCGTCATCCTGAACTGCGTGCTCATCACGCTGACGGTCACCGGCCAGTCCTGAGTCCGGGGTCGGCGCCGCAGCGACGCACCCCACAAACGGACATGTCCTCCCCCGCATGCGAAGGATGGACATCTTGCTGATAGGTCCATCCTTCGCCGCATGGGAAGGACATGTGCCGCCGTCAGGCTTCCAGCGACACCGGCACGCGTGCCAGCAGCGCCGCCATCAGGTGCGGCGCGAAATCCTCTTCGAGTTCCAGGACCACCTGGCAGTGGGCACCGGACTGCTCCGGGTAGCCCAAGTGCACACCGCGCAAGTCGCAGACCGTCTGCCCGCGGCCCGGCCCGTCGCCGGCGTCGACTTCCACATGGACCACCGGTGCGGTCCGCAGCGCGACGGCGTCCAGGGCCACTGCGGCGGCCAAGGGATCGTGCATCGCCGAGCAGGCGCGGCCGAAGATGCCCTCGTAGAAGCGGTAGTAGTAGCCCAGCATCTCGCCCAGGGCCCGGGCCAGCGGGCTGTCCGAGGCGAGCAGTTCGAGGCGGTGTTCCTCTTCCAGGACGTTGCTCATGGTCACGTCCAGCGGCACCAGCTTGATGTTCCACGGCGCGGCGAAGACCTCACGCGCGGCCTCGGGATCATTGCCGATGTTGGCTTCGGCAAGGGGGCTGATGTTGCCCGGAACCATCGCCGCGCCGCCCATGATGGTGATTTCGGCGACCAGCTCGGGCAGCCGAGGTTCCAGGCGCAGGGCCTCGGCAATGTTGGTCAGCGGGCCGATGGCCAGCACGCGCAGTTCGCCGGCGTTTTCGCGGGCCAGGCGGACCAGCATCTCGGCGGCGGTCTCGGCCAGCGGCGCGGCGCCGGACGCGGGCAGCGCCACCCCGCCGATGCCGTTGGCGCCGTGCACGTGGGGCGCACCGCCGTCGAACGCCCGGGCCTGGAAGTCGTGCGCCCCGACGGCCACCGGAATCTCCGGCCGGCCGGCCAGGCGCAGCAGATCCAGGGTGTTCACGGCGCCGGTGGCCGCTGCGACGTTTCCGCTGACGCTGCCGATGCCGAGCAGCCGGGCCTCCGGCGCGGCCAGCAGGTAGGCCAGAGCCAGGGCGTCGTCGATTCCGGTGTCGCAGTCCAGGTAGATGGGCAGCATGTCTGGGTATCTCTTTTCTGTGGGAGGGTGCGGGCTTAGGCGGAGGCGTCGGGGGCGGGGACCAGGAGGCTGACCAGCAGGGCCGCCGCGGTGATGCCCACCGAAATCCAGAGCGCGACGCCGTAGCCGCCTTGGGTGCCGAGCCCGGCGAAGGGTGCCACGAGGACGACGCCGAGGCTCGCCCCGGTGCCGAAGGAGGCACCGTTGATGCCTGGCAGGGAGCCCGGGGCTTCCTTCGGCGAGAGGAGCACGGAGAGGCCGTTGATCGAGGTGAGGAAGAAACCGTTGTAGAAGATGCCCAGGGCGGCGACAGCAGCCAGGACCGCCCATTCGTTTCCGGCGAAGAGGGCCGCCGCCATGGCGCAGGCGAGGCTGAGGGCGGTGCCGATGCGGAGGGTCCTGATCCAGCCCATCCGGCCGGTCAGCCAGCCGGCCAGGGGCGCAGCGAAGACGCCGATAAGGGCAGCCGGAGTGAGGAAGAGCAGGGCGGAGAGGGAGGCGCTGAACCCGAAGCCGTTCTTGCCGTCCTGGCTGAGCAGCACCACGGTGAAGTTCATGATGGCGAAGATGCCGGCGAGGGTGAGCACGGTGGTGGCGATGACGGTCCAGACCTGGCGGGAGCGCAGGTGGTGCACGGCGATCAGCGGGGAGCTGCGGCGCTTTTCCACGGCGTAGAAGGCGATGAACGCCGCCACGGTCCCGGTCAGCAGGGCGAGTGCGGGCACGGAGGTCCAGCCCGCGGAGGAACCGGTGCTGACGAAGTAGCTCAGGCAGACCAGGAACGCCGAGAGGAAGGCAGCTCCCCACCAGTCCATGCTTCCGCTGGTACCGGCGGCATGTGCCGTCCGCCCGCCGGGGACGAAGCGGATGATGCACGCGGCGGCGATCGCGGCGAGGCCCAGGACCACCAGGAAGATCGATTGGAAACCGAAGGCCTCGGTCATGAGCCCGCCGGCGTAACCGTCGAAGCCGGCGATTCCGCCGTTGACCGCGGCGATGATGCCCACCGAGGTGCCGAAAGCGCGGGCATCGAGGTTTTCCCGGAGCACGATGTAGGCGAGCGCGAAGATGGCGCTGGACACGCCCTGGAGGAAGCGGCCGACCACCAGCAGCGGCAGGCTGGGGGCGAGCAGGCAGAGCACGGTGCCTACGGCCATGACGCCGAGCACCAGCAGGAGCGCCCTGCGCCGGCCGATGAAGTCACTCCAGCGGCCCATGATGGGCCCGGAGATGGCGCCGGCCAGGAAGAACATGGACTGCACCTGGGCCACTGCTCCGGCGTCGGCACCGAAATGCACGCCGATCTGCGGCAGCGCCGGGGTGACCATGCTTGCGTTGAGCTGGAAGGACAGCACGCCCAGCAGGAGCGTGGTGATGAGGACGGCGGCCTGGGGGCGGCGGCCGGCGGACTGCGCTGAGGCTGCCTGAGCCGGGGCGGCGGCCTCGACGTCGGCGCCTTGGGGGGCGGCGTTGGCGGGTGAGGAAATCACAACAAACTCCCTTGTTCGTCGGGCGGTGTTTCTCGGGTTGGGATGACGGGAACCTTATGGATTCGAGTTGTTATACAAGCATGTATTACGAACAAGTACAACATTTAAGTGTGAAAATGACTACACTGTCCCCCATGACTTCTTCGACCCGGCCCGCTTCGGACTGGCCACAGCCGAACCGCCGCGCCCTCACCGTGCTCGGCAGCATCAACCTTGACCTCATCGCCACCGCGGAACGCCTCCCCACGGCAGGCGAAACCATCGGCGGCGGCGCCCTGAGCAGGCAGCCGGGCGGCAAGGGCGCCAACCAGGCCGCCGCAGCGGCCCGCCTGGACGGCTCCGCCCGGATGATCGGCGCAGTAGGCGACGACGACGCCGGACGCGAAATGCTCGAGGCACTCACCGCCGCGGGAGTGGACGTGTCCGACGTCGCGCACCGCAGCACGCCCACCGGAACCGCGCTGATCGTCGTCGACAGCGCCGGCGAGAACCAGATCGTCGTGTGCCCGGGCGCGAACGGCGAGGTGTCGTTGGACGGTGTCGTCTTCGCCGAGGACGAGACGCTCCTCTGCCAGCTCGAGGTGGGACTGGACGTGGTCGTCGAGGCCTCCCGCAGGCACCCCGGTTTCTTCGCACTCAACGCAGCCCCGGCCCAGTCCCTGCCCGTGGAACTCGTGCAGCGCTGCGACCTGGTGATCGTCAACGAAACCGAATACGAGCTCATCCCCGGGCTGGCACAGGCCCGGCTGGTGGCCGTGACCTACGGCAAGGACGGATCGGCCCTGTTCCGGGACGGCAAGGAGGTGGCCCGCGCCGCCGGCCGCCGTGCCACCGTGGTCAACACGATCGGCGCCGGCGATGCCTTCTGCGCCGCCCTCGTGCTGGGCCTGCGCAACGGGCTCTCCGACGAGCAGGCCCTGGCCGCCGCCAACGCGGTAGGGGCCGACGCCGTAGGGCAGCACTCCTCGCAGCCGGAGCTCGGGCGGCTGGATTCCTACTTGGGGATTGCGTCCGCGTGACGGCCGCCCCCGCCGCTACGGAGTTGGAGATCCGCGTTGCCGGGCCGGAGGACTTCGCCGAGATCCGGCGCATCACGCTCGCCGCCTACCTCGACGCCGGTCACATCAGCGAAGGCCACCCGTACCTGGCCATCCTGGGCAATGTGGAACAGCGGGCCAGGCACGCCGAGCTGTGGATCGCCGAGGTGGGCGGCCGGGCCGTGGGTTCGGTGATGATCACCCACCCGGGCCGGAAGTACACCGAGGTGGCGCTCGACGGTGAGATCGAGTTCCGCATGCTGGCCGTCGACCCGGCTGCGCAGGGCCTCGGCGTCGGCCGCCGGATCGTGGAGCGGGTCCTCGACCATGCCCGTTCGCTGGACGACGTGGAGGCCGTGGCCATCACCAGCGGCGCCTGGATGGCGCCGGCCCACCGGCTCTACGGATCGCTCGGTTTCGTGCGGGTTCCGGAGCGGGACTGGAGCTTCGACGGCGGCCCGAAGGACCTCTGGGTCTTCCGCCACGGGCTCGCGTAACCACGTCTCCTGCAGCGTCAGCCTCTTAAGGCAGCGTCAGCCCTCGACGTACCGGTCACGTCCGGCGCGGTAGCCGAACACCGCGGCCAGTGAACCCACCATCAGGAACAGGACACCGGCCGCCGCGAAGCCGCCCGTGGCCTGGTGCAGCTGCCCCACCAGCAGGGTGCCGGTGGAGCCCAGTCCGTAGCCCACTCCTTGCATCATGCCCGAAAGGTGCGCCGCAGTGTGCGCGTCCCTGGTGCGCAGCATGATCATGGTCAAGGCCACGGCGGTGAGGCTGCCCTGCCCGAGGCCCAGCAGTCCGGTCCACAGCCAGGCCAGCTCCACCGGTCCGAAAATGCTCAAGGCAAAGCCGCCGCCGGTCATCAAGGCCACCACCACATTGATGGCGCGCTGGTCCCGGAACCGCGCGGCCAGGCCCGGGGCGAACAGGGAACCGAGCATCTGCAGCGCGATCGAAACGGAGACGATCAGCCCGGCCGTGCCGCCGTCGACCCCGCGCTCGCGCAGGATCGGCGCCAGCCAGGCGAACACGCTGAAGGACATCATCGCCTGCAGCACCATGAAGACGGTCACCTGCCAGGCGACGGCCGAACGCCACACATTCACGCCCCCGCCCAGCACCTGGTGCCGGACGGCGGGCTGGCGGATCGCCAGCGGCAGGAACAGCAGAAGGACGACGGCGGCGGGCAGCGCCCAGAACCAGAGAGCCGAGGTCCACTGGCCGGCAGCCCGGAACACCGGATAGGTGAAGCCGGCACCGAGCGCCGCGGAGGCACAGATTGCCGTCGTGTAGAGCCCGCCCATCAGACCGAGCCGGTGCGGGAAGTCGCGCTTCACCACTCCCGGCAGCAGCACATTGCACAACGCGATCGCGGCACCGCAGGCTGCCGTACCGGCCAGCAGGGCGGGCAGGTGGCCGGCACCCGGGACATCCACCGGACGCAGCAGCAGGCCCGCCGTCAGGAGTGCCATCGCACCGAGCAGCACCCGCTCGGCACCGAAACGCCGTGCGAGCACGGGGGCCAGCGGCGCGAACACCCCCAGGAGGGTGACCGGCACAGTGGTGAGCACCACCACCGCCCAGCCCGGCAGGCCGGCGTCGGCGGTGATCTCCGGAAGCACGGCGGAGAAACTGGAGAACACGGTGCGCAGGTTAAGCCCGATCAGCACCAGGCAGACGCCCAGGAACACGAGGCCCTTCTTGGTGGAGACCCGCGTGGGCGCCGCGGCGGGGACCTCGTCGATTTCGGCGTCGACCAGTTGCTCGGGGTTCTCGGCGTTGCGCGTCACGTTCCGAAATCTACACGCCGCCGCTATTTCGCCCCCGCGAATATTGTTGACCCGCTGAAATTTTCATTGGGGGTGGACAACGGCTCGGGAGGTCATCCCGGAGGAAGGCGGAGCCGGCCCAGCCGGAGCTGGGCCGCACGGCGGCCCGCTTCCCTGGCCCCCGCTATCCTGAAAGGGATGAGCACCCCCGACATTCCGCAGTCCCCGCAGCCCGCCCAGCCTTCGACGCCGCGCCCCGTCACCCCCGGCAGCCAGGCTTCCTTCGGCACCTACGGCGGCCGCCCGGTCAGCTTCGTGCGCCGCGGAACCCGCCTGCAGGGCCGCCGGCAGCAGGCTTGGGACGAGCACGCGGACCGCTGGGTGCTGGACGTTCCGCGGCACGTCGCCAACACCTCCGTGCACCCCGATTACGTGTTCGACGCCGAAGCCGAGTTCGGCCGGAAAGCCCCCCTGGTGGTGGAAATCGGCTCGGGCCTGGGCGAGGCCGTCTGCCACGCGGCGGAGGAAAACCCGGACAAGGACTTCCTCGCCGTCGAGGTCTACACTCCCGGCCTGGCCAACACCCTGATCAAGATCGCCAGCCGCGGACTGAGCAACGTGCGCGTCGTGGAAGCCAACGCCCCCGAGGTCCTGGCCACCATGCTCCCGGCCGGCTCCGTCAGCGAGGTCTGGGTCTTCTTCCCGGACCCATGGCACAAGTCGCGGCACCACAAGCGCCGCCTCATCCAGCCCGAGTTCGCCACGCTGGTGGCCCGCGTCCTTCAGAAGGGCGGGCTGTGGCGGGTCGCCACCGACTGGTCCAACTACGCCGTCCACGTCCGCAGCGTCGTGGCGGAGTCGCAGGACTTCGAGAACCTCCACGACGGGGAACGCTCCGGTCCGGAGAGCCCGCTCACCAAGGTGTGGGAATCCGGCGTCGAGTCCGTGGTGGGCGGGGCACCCGTCAAGGAGGGCCGCGCGCCGGTCAGCACCGAACACACCGGCCCCAACGAAGGCGTGGACCAGGTGGGCGGCTGGGCCCCGCGCTTTGACGGCCGCATCCGCACCAGCTTCGAGAACAAGGCCCACGAGGCCGGCCGGATGATCTTCGACCTCTGCTACCGCAAGGTGTAGCCATGCCCCAGGTGCGCGCGGAACGGTTCATCCGGCTCGACCCCGAAACGGCCTTCGCCATGTCCCAGACCACCGGCGCCTTCCGCCTGAAATGGGACCCCTTCATTTCCACCCAATCCTTCGTGGACGGCGCCACGGCCGCCGGCAAGGGCATCCGCACCCGCACGGTGTCCCGGATGGGCCTGCGCATGGTGAGCGAATACGTCTCCTACGCGCCGCCGAAGAGCGTGGGCATGACCATGGTGGCCGGGCCGTGGTTCTTCGAGAACTTCGGCGGAGGCTGGCGCTTCACCCCCGACGACGGCGGCACCCGTGCCGTCTGGAAGTACACCTTTTCCTGCCGGCCGGCTTTGCTGAAACCACTTGCGGAGCGGATCGGCGGCTGGCTGCTGGGCCGGGAAATCGAACGGCGGATCGACGCGTTCGCCAAAGCCTGCGAGGATCCGGAGCTGCTGGCCGAGTTCCGGGGGAACGCAGACTGAACCGCCCCACGAAGCCGCCCCGGTCCGACGTCGAAATCGCCGGAACAGTGCCGGGTCGCCGGAACGCTCCAGCGAGCCCGCAGCGCTCCCGCGACCCCGGCGAATCGCGCCCGATTGTCTGCCGCCTTTTGCCCGCGGCCGCCACCGACCGGTACCCTGTGAAGCGTGCCGCCCCGTGGCGGCGCGCGCTTATGATCTGCGGCGGGAGAGTCCTGCCGGTACGTCCAGCAGGCGCCGTAGGAGCAAACCCTCCCCGGGAATCTCTCAGGCCCACGTACCGCCGCGGCAAGGCACCTCTGGAAAGCAGTCCGGCTGAACCCACAGCCCGGACTCACCGACGGGGCAAGCGAACCCCCGCAGCTGCGGGCGGCGCGGAATCTCTCAGGTCCAATACAGAGCGGGGAGGAACCACATCAACGTGGCGCCCCCGCGCCACCTGAGTCCTGGAGCTCCCTATGAGCGTGCATTTGAGTAACCCCGCACCTGAAGGCCGTAAGTTGCTGCGTGTTGAGCAGCGCAACAAAGCGGTTCCGGTCGAACGCAAGCCCGAGTGGATCAAGGC
>NZ_QRCU01000038.1 GCF_003369445.1 Arthrobacter silvisoli | reverse complement strand
GCCGGAGCGCAAGCTCCGGCCGGCCCGGGAAACGGAACTAGCGCTTCTGCTTGACGATCTTTTCCTGGTCGACTTCGCCGCCGGAGATCGCTTCGTGCTCTTCGTGGCCAGCGCCAACCAGACGGTTGTCGCCTTCCCCGAAGAAGCCCTTCTTGAAGTCAACGATCGCGGACTTCAGCGCCTCAACGGTGTCGTCATCCAGGACGTTGGTCTGAGCCAGCGTGGTCAGGATGGAGGACTTGTGCTTCAGGTGCTCCAGGAACTCGGACTCGAAGCGGCTGATGTCCTCAACCGGCACGTCATCCAGGTAGCCGTTGGTACCTGCCCAGATGGAGACAACCTGGTCCTCGACCGGGAACGGCGAGTACTGGCCCTGCTTGAGCAGTTCCATCAGGCGGGCGCCGCGGGTCAGCTGCTGGCGGGAGGCCGCATCCAGGTCCGATGCGAACATCGCGAAGGCCTGCATGTCGCGGTACTGGGCCAGGTCCAGCTTCAAGGTACCGGAGACCTTCTTCATGGACTTGACCTGGGCCGCGCCACCCACGCGGGAGACGGACACACCGACGTCAACAGCGGGACGCTGGTTGGCGTTGAAGAGGTCCGACTGGAGGAAGATCTGACCGTCCGTAATGGAGATGACGTTGGTCGGAATGTAGGCGGAAACGTCGTTTGCCTTGGTTTCCACGATCGGCAGGCCGGTCATGGAACCTGCACCGAGCTCGTCGGAGAGCTTGGCACAACGCTCCAGCAGCCGGGAGTGCAAGTAGAAGACGTCGCCCGGGTAGGCTTCGCGTCCCGGCGGACGGCGAAGGAGCAGGGACACTGCACGGTAGGCTTCGGCCTGCTTGGACAGGTCATCGAAGATCACCAGGACGTGCTTGCCGCCGTACATCCAGTGCTGGCCGATGGCAGAACCGGCATAGGGCGCCAGGTACTTGAAGCCTGCAGGGTCGGATGCCGGGGAAGCCACGATCGTGGTGTACTCCAGGGCGCCGTGGTCCTCCAGGGTCTGGCGGACAGCGGCGATGGTGGAAGCCTTCTGGCCGACACCGACGTAGATGCAGCGGACCTGCTTCTGGACGTCGCCCGAAGCCCAGTTGGCCTTCTGGTTAATGATGGTGTCCACGGCGATGGCGGTCTTGCCGGTCTGGCGGTCACCGATGATCAGCTGGCGCTGGCCGCGGCCGATCGGAATCATGGCGTCGATGGCCTTAAGACCGGTCTGCATCGGCTCGTGCACCGACTTACGCTGGGTCACGCCCGGAGCCTGGAGTTCCAGTGCACGGGTGGTCTCAGCCTTGATCTCGCCGAGGTCGTCGATCGGCTGGCCCAGCGGGTCCACAACACGGCCGAGGAAGGCGTCGCCCACCGGAACGGACAGGATCTCACCGGTGCGGTGGACTTCCTGACCTTCTTCAATACCGGTGAAGTCCCCGAGGATAATGACACCGATTTCGCGGACGTCGAGGTTCTGGGCGAGGCCCAGCGTGCCGTCTTCGAAGCGAAGCAGCTCGTTCGCCATGACCGAGGGAAGACCCTCAACACGGGCGATGCCGTCACTTGCGGTGGTCACACGACCAACCTCTACGCGCTCTGCGTTACCGGGTTCGTAGGACGCCGCGAACTCGTTCAACGCATCACGGACGTCGTCGGCGTTGATGGTCAATTCGGCCATCTGCAGTCCCTGCTCTCCTGTTTTCGTGATCATCGTTGTCACGATGACCGGGTTTTGTATCAGTTAGTTGTTCTTGTCCGGCTAGCCGGCGAGTTGCCGGCGGAGGTCGGACAGGCGGGCCACGACGGAAGCGTCGAGCACTTCGTCACCCACCTGGACCCGGATTCCACCGATCAACGCCGGATCAACGCTGACGTTGACCTTCAGTTCGCGGCCGTAGAGGGCATCGAGCCCGGCCTGCAGACGGCTGGCCTGCGTTTCCGTCAGCGGACGGGTGACGCTGACGGTCGCAATCCAGCGCTGCTGGCGCTTGGCGGCGAGTGCCGCGAAGCTGTCGACGAGCTTTACTGCCTTGATCCCGCGCGGCTGGGACACCGCCTGGCCAATGAGGAGCTTGGCTTCCTCGCTGGCGCCCGGGACCAGTTTTCCGGCAAGAGCAACCTTCGCTGCTGCGGAAGCCTGCGGCTCTGCCAGAGCAGCTTGTACATCGTGGCTGGAAGCAACGGCCTGCTTGAAGGCAAACAGTTCGTTCTCCAGCCCTTCCAGCCCCGTGATTCCGGAGGCAGAAACGGCCGACTTGTTTTCAGCCACGGCGATGACCACCGTGGCGGCAAGGGTCTCGAGTGCATCGCCGATGTCACGTGCGGCTGCCCAGCGCGAGCCAGCCAGTCCGGACATGATTTCCGCAGCATCAGCGGAGACTTTCCCGCCAAACAGCTGCTTGACCAGCGCCGACTTCTCTTCTCCGCTGCGGGAGGGGTCAGTCAGGGCGCGGCGCAAGCCAGCCGAGCTGTCTACCGTTCCCAGGATTCCGAAGAGTTCCCTAGCCAACTGCAGCGAGGCGAGTGGAAGCTTGGCTTCCAACTGCTCCAGCGCCGTGGTCAGCGATTCGCTCGATACACCTGCCATTACTTAGCTGCACCTGCGTTCTGGGACTCCAGATCTGCCAGGAAACGGTCCACCACACGGGCGGAGCGCTCGTCATCAGTGAGCGCTTCGCCCACGATGCGGCCTGCCAGGGTCGTGGCCAGGGTGCCCACCTCGGAGCGCAAAGCAACAACCGCTGCCTGGCGCTCGGACTCGATCTGGGCGTGAGCCTGCTCGGTGATGCGCGCAGACTCGGCAGCGGCCTTGGCCTTCAGGTCGGCAAGGATCTGCGCGCCTTCGGCGCGCGCTTCCTCGCGGATCCGATTGGCTTCGGCGCGGGCATCGGTGAGCTGCTGCTTGTATTCTTCGAGAGCTGCAGAGGCTTCGGCCTGCGCCTTTTCAGCCTTGGCAATGCCGCCTTCGATCGCTTCGGCGCGCTCTGCGAAGGTCTTCTCGAACATCGGGACAACAAACTTGACCACGATGAACAGGAGGACAGCAAAGCCGACGAGAACGACGCCCATCTCCCAGACATTGGGAGTAAGGGGCGATGCGGACTCCTCGCCTTCAGTGGCGGCTGAGATGATCAGCTGATTCATATTTCACCCGTCCTATCTACTCGTTACTGATTGTTCGCTTGGTTCAGCAGGTTTAGCGAAGAACGAAAGCGAAGACCAGGCCGAGGATGGCGAGAGCTTCAGTCAGGGCCAGACCAAGGAATGCGATCGGCTGCAGCACGCGCTGGGCCTCCGGCTGACGGGCAACACCGTTGATGTAGGCAGCGAACACGAGACCCACACCGATACCACCGCCGATTGCGGAGAGGCCGTAGCCGATGAGGTTGAGGGAGCCGTTGATGGAGCCTTCCATTTTTTTCCTTTCAAGATGCCACGTTCGTGGCAGGTTGTTTGGTTTGGTTCATCCCCCGAAGGGGAAGACTGTGGGTGCCTTAGTGGCTGTCGGCGTGCAGCGCGCCTTCGATGTAGATCGCAGTCAGCAGGGTGAACACGTACGCCTGCAGCGCCATGATCAGGGCTTCGAGCATGTACATGGCGACCGCGCCGACAAGGACCAGCACGGAAGCGCCCTTGAGGAGGACGTTCTCCTGCATCACAAGGAACTCGATGCCGGAGCCGGCGAGCATCACGATCAGGTGGCCGGCGAGCATCGTCGCAAAGAGACGGAGGCTGTGGGTGACCGGACGGACCAGGAAGTTGGAGATGATTTCGATCGGCACGACGATCGGCAGGATGTACCACGGCACGCCGGACGGAACCGTTGCGAGCTTGAAGTACTTGATGCCGTTCTTCTTGAGGCCGATACCGATCCAGGTGACGTACACGATGGCTGCCAGCACATAGGCGCCGCCGACGTGCGAGAAGCTCGGAAGCTGGATGTACGGAATGGCGCCGTAGATGTTGTTCACCAGGATGAAGAAGAACAGGGAGAACAGCAGCGGGACGTACTTGATGAAGTCGCGTCCGCCAATGATGTCCTTGGCGATGCTGTTACGGACGAATCCGTAGGCCATTTCACCCGCGAACTGCAGTTTGCCGGGAACCAGCTGCTGCTTGCGTGCAGCAAGGATGAAGAAGGTGGCGATAATGACGACCGACAGGATGACCAGCAGCATCTGCTTGGAGAATCCTTCGTGCGCACCCCACGGCAGGATAGCCGGCAGGTGCATTTCGTCGATTCCGGGAGGGGTGAAGGTCCCTGAATCCTGGGCCGGGAGCGCAAGCGCGATCAACGCGTTTCCTCTCTGCAGTGTCCATCATTGGGCTTTGGTGAGAATCGGTCCGCGTTGCCGGCGGCCACTTCCCGTGTGAAATTATTTGGCATTACTGTGCCCCGTCCTGGGACGGACCGCGGCCTGCTCTGTTCCCACCCGAAGGAGTGCCTTGACGGGTGAGGCCGTGCATATGGGAAAGGTAAAACCCCCCTGCGGCTCCAAGCAGAGCGCCTAGGAGCACAATCCAGCGGGTCCCCCACAGATAATCCAGTCCCCAGCCTATCAAACTCCAGACAATGATTCCGCCGATGATGTAGCTGAAGACGGCGATGCCGGCGTTGTATCCGCCGTCGTTTCCGTCCTTGGCTGAGTCGTCGGAACTGCTGGAGCCGGAAGGGCCCGGAATGGACTTCCCGTGGTCGTCTTCAGGCGTTGCCATCCTGGCCTCCTTCGCTCGGCGAGGGGTCGTTGTAGATCTGCAGGCGGGCCTTGCTGAATCCGATGATCTCGGCGGTCTGCCACACGATGACGGTGACGACGGCGGCGATCAGGAACCAGCGGCCGTGCAGCCACTCAGGGGCACCGAAGACGAACAGGATGACGGCGAAGCCGACGACCTTGACGAAGTAGGTGGCCACGAAGAGTCCCACTGCGCCGGACGGATTGTTACGTCCGACGAAATGGCCGATCAGGAGGCTGATCGCGAAGAACACAATCACCAATGCACCACCGAAAGCGACAGACGAGGCGCCTTGGCCGCCGTTCATGACCGCGGCGATCACCGCAGTGACGGCAAGGGCCAGTACGGCCGCCGTCGTGCTCAGGGCAAGGAGCCTGAGCCACAATGAGCTTCCGGCGACGGCAACGCCAAACTGCTTGGACTGATGTCCATCGGCGTTGGAAGTCATGGGGATGCCAATCGTCGAGGCAGGGGATGCCAGGTCTCAAAGAGGGTGGGTGCGCGTGCGAGTGACTGCCCGCACCAAGAATTCTACATGAGATAGAACTGTGATGTTAACGCGTCGTCATGAGGCCGTCCGGCTGCCCTTGCGGGCAAAGTACGGCCATGCGGTGACCACCGCCATGACGAGTGCCGCCACGATGTCGAGGGTGAGCACGATCTGCCACGGGAAGATCGCGAAGGCGAGGCCGCCGAAGGCCAGGATCGCCGTCCAGACGTACATCATCAGCACGGCGGTGCGGTGCGAGTGGCCGAGTTCGATCAGTTTGTGGTGCAGGTGGCCGCGGTCGGCCGACCAGGGCGACTGGCCCCGGGCAGTACGGCGGACAACGGCAAGGCCGAGGTCCAGCAGCGGCAGGGAGAGCACGGCGAACGGCAGCAGGATGGGAATGATGGTGGGAATACCGTTGACGCGGTCGTAGAGGCCCGAGGTGATCTGCCCCGTCGAGACGACACCGCCCGAGGCCATCACCAGGCCAAGCAGCATGGCACCGGAATCGCCCATGAAAATCCGGGCCGGGAACCAGTTGTGGGGCAGGAAGCCGATGCAGCAGCCCACGAGGATGGCCATCAGCAGGGCGGCGAGGTCCGAGCGGTCCAGCAGGACTGCGTTGCGGTGCACCCAGTAGGCGGTCAGGAAGAACGCCACTCCCCCGATGGCGGCCACGCCCGCGGCCAGTCCGTCAAGTCCGTCGATGAAGTTGACGGCGTTCATGGTGGTGACGATGAGCAGGGCGGTGACGACGATGCGCACCGCTTCCGACTCGATGTGGATGGGCTCGGGAATGAAGGGAATCAAGGTCATCCGCACCCCCCAGACGGCCACTACGGTGGCGGCGAGTGCCTGGCCGATCAGCTTGATCCACCAGCGGATGTCCAGGAGGTCGTCGGCGAGCCCGATGGCGACGATCACCAACACCCCGGCGAGGATCCCCCACGGCGCGGTGTTGCCCCGGAAGATGTCCTTGACGAAGAAGGAATTGCTGGCCACCACCAGGGCCACGGTGAAGCCTGCGCACAGGCCCAGCCCGCCCAGGCGCGAGATCGGCACCGAGTGCATATCGCGGCTGCGGATGGGCCCGAACAGCCGCAGTTTCTTCGCCAGCAACCGTGCTCCCCAGGTGGTCACGTATGCCACCACGGCGGCCGTGAGCATCATGAGGGAATACATGATCACGTGGCGGCTCCTGTAGACGGTGATGGTTTGCGCCCTTGCGATGCGTTGCGGGAGACGCCCGCAACGCCCTGCGCACCGCCGGATATTGCTGTACTACAGTTGGACTCTGTCCAAGATACTAGCGGCAACAGCAGCCGTGCTCCGGCACTCGCGCCCTCAGGGCGAGCCGGTTGACGTGCTC
The DNA here is from genome assembly GCF_003369445.1 of Arthrobacter silvisoli. Taxonomy (GTDB): domain Bacteria; phylum Actinomycetota; class Actinomycetes; order Actinomycetales; family Micrococcaceae; genus Arthrobacter; species Arthrobacter silvisoli. The sequence goes on along the minus strand of NZ_QRCU01000038.1, from coordinate 34,539 downwards.
CGCCGCTCCGGAAGGATCCCTCAATGCCCGTGCCGGTTGCCGTAGCCGCCGTGACCTTCGACCGCCCACGCGAACTGGGAATCCTGCTCGACGCAATCCAGTCACAAAGCGCCCCGGTCCAGGCCATCTGCCTAGTGGACAGCGGCACCGCCCCGGCGCGGGAGGTGGCGGCGAAGCATCCGAACGTGGACTATGTGCGCTCCGAGGCGAACCTCGGCGGAGCCGGCGGTTTCGCGCTGGCCATCCTCAAAGCCGTGGCCAGCGGTGCCGAATGGGTCTGGATCATGGACGACGACGCCGAACCCACCGATCCTGCCTGCCTTGAGACGCTGCTGCGGGAAGCCGATGCCCGCAATCTCGATGCCGTGGTGCCGCTGGTGCTGGCGCCCGGCCAGCCGGACAAGCTGTCCTTCTTCTTCCGGATCGACGGCAAGGTGACCCACGACCGGGCCGAGGTCGAAAGGGCGGGGTTCCTTCCCGACGTCGGGCATTTCTTCAACGGCGCCCTGATCCGCTCGGACGTCTTCTTCAAGGTGGGCGTACCGGACATGCGGCTGTTCATCCGGGGCGACGAAGTGGACTTCATGATCCGCCTGCGCAAGGCCGGCATCCGTTTCGGCACGGTGGCGACGGCATCGATCAGCCACCCGCACGCATTCTCCGAAACGAAGCATGTCTTTGGTGCACGCTGGCACGTCATCGTTCCCGAAGGCGCCTTCAAACGCTACTTCTACTATCGGAACCGTGGTTACCTCATCCGCCGGTACCGGCGCGTGAAATCCCTGGTGGCCGACGTCGGCGGCTACCTCGGGTACTTTCTGCAGCGGGGTGATTTCCGCGGACTGGCGGAATGGTTCCGCGCCTTCTCCGCAGGACTGCGCGGCAAGGGCTTCGGACCGCTGGACCAGCAGAAATTCTAAAGGCCGCTCAGCGGCCCAGCAGCCGCCTGCGCAGCAGAAGGCCAAGCAGCACCCAGGGCTCGCCGAACACCCGGTAGGCAACCCGCCCCGGGTGCAGCAGCAGGCGCCAGGCCCACTCCAGCCCCAGCCGGCCCAGCCAGCGCGGTGCGAGTTTCTGGACGCCGCCCAACTGCTCGATGGCTCCGCCCACAGCGGCGTAAACCGCAGCGGGCAACTCTTCCAGGCGACGCAGGAGCACCGACTCCTGCAGCGGCATGCCGAGCCCGAGCAGTACAAGCTGGGGCCGGAACTCCCCCAGCCACGCGACGGCAGCCTCCTCCTTGGCCTGGTCCCAGGCCTCTCCGGGACGGCCTGCCACCTCGGCGCCGGGAACGATCCTGCACAGCCGTTCCACCGCCTTGGCGTTGGCGTCCGTGCCGGCACCGATGACGGCGATGCGCTCCAGCCCCTGCAGCCGGCCGAGGGCAGGCAGCCAGTCAGTGGAGCCCAGCCGGTAGGCCATCGCCGCGCTCCGGGTGGGCCGGCCGTGCGCCTTGCCCCACAGCATGGCCACCGGGGCGCCGTCCAGGAGGATCACATCGCTGCGCTCATAAAGCGCCCGGAAGTCCGGCCGGGAATGCAGCAGCGTGATGCTGTGCAGGTTGTGGCCCACGATGAGCCTGGTGCCTTCTTCGGAGAGGAATCCGCCCAGCACCTCCACAAGCTCATCCACGCGCAGCGCGGTGACGTCAACATCCAGGAAGGGGACGCGGTCCTTCGTCAAGTCCATGCGGTCCACCCCGTCCGACGCCGCCCTGCCCCCATGTGCCCGTCCAGGAGTCATCCGGCAGCAGGCCCACTGGACGGTGGCGTACCCGGCTGAGCGTCTTCGGCGTCCGGCGCCGGCACGTGGGATTCCTGCGCCGCGTCCTCCTCCGCGAGGGCGTCAGCCACGGCCCCGGCGACGGTTTCGTCCACGGCATCGCCCGCAGAGGGCTCCGTTTCCCCGAGAGCTTCCGTTGCCAAGGGCGCTTCCTGCGGCTCTTCGGCTTCCTCCGGCTCGGCCGGCGGCAGGGGCCGCTCGTCGGCCTCGGGCATCGGCTCGGGCGCGACCTCACCCAGGGCGAGGACACCCGGAACCAGCTGCCGGAGCTGCTCAAGGGAGATCGCGCCCTCTCGCACCACGCGCAGGGGAAGCGACGTTGCGTCGACGATCGTGGAAGGCACCCCGTCCTCCCCGACGACCGGCCGCAGGCCGCCTTCGAGGTAGACCTCCACGGATTCGGCCAGCTGCTCCTGCGCCTCGGCCGCGGTGCGTGCGGCCGTCCGGCCGGTGCGGTTCGCGGAGGAAACGGCCAGCGGGCCTGTGCGGTTCAGCAGTTCGAGCGCGATCTCGTCGTCGGGCATGCGCAGGGCCACTGTGCCACGTGTTTCCCCGAGGTCCCAGTCAAGGGAGGGCTGGGCGTGGCAGATCAGGGTCAGTCCGCCCGGCCAGAAGGTTTCGGCCAGCTTGCGGGCTTCATCGGAGATCTCGGTCGCCAGCCCGTCGAGCGCGCCGAGGCGCGGAATCAGCACCGGCGGCGGCATCTGCCGGCTGCGGCCCTTGGACACGAGCAACATGGTCACGGCCTGCGGCGAAAAGGCGTCTGCGGCGATGCCGTACACGGTGTCCGTGGGCATCACGATGCATTTCTTCTCGCTGATGGCGCGCTGGGCGTGGTCGATGCCGTTGGCGCGTTCTTCCTCTGACGTGCAGTCGTAGCTAGTGGTCACTGCGTTATTCTTTCACTCCCGCGGGCCGGCCGGTGACAGGACCGCGCTCGTTGCCCGCTGCTTGCCGTTGAGGTCGGTGTGCGAGGTGACGTCCGTCCAGCAGCCTGCCTCCCGGAGGTGGCGGGCGATCCATCCGGCCTGCACCTCGGCGTGTTCCATCACGAAGTAGCCCCCCGGCTTCAGAAGGCGGGCCGCGGAGGCCGCCGCCGCCGTCGGGAGTTCCATGCCGTCCGCGCCTCCGCCGTACAGTGCCTCGGGAGGATCGTGCAGCGCCACTTCGGGCTCGTTCGGAATGGCCTCGGCAGGGATGTACGGCGGGTTGGAAACCACGACGTCGAAGCTGCCGTTGTGTTCGGGCAGCGCGTCGCGCAGGTCCCCTTGGACGAGTTTGACGCCGAGCGGCTGCAGGTTCTTGAGCGCCCAGGCATGCGCAAAGGCGCTGTACTCCACGGCGTGGACTTCGGCGCCCGGCACTTCGTGCGCGATCGATGCGGCAATCGCCCCGGACCCGGTGCCGAGGTCCACGACCTTCGGGCGGTCCGTTCCCGCGAGCCATTCGATGACCAGTTGGACGACGGTTTCCGTCTCGGGGCGCGGAATGAAGACGCCGGGCCCGACGGCGAGCGTCAGATAGCGGAAATGCGCGACGCCGGTGATGTGCTGGAGCGGCACGCGGCTGGCGCGCTCGGCAACCAGTTCGCCGTAGCCCTCCGGTGCCGGGGAGTCGCCGAGCAGCATCGCCCGCAGCCGGCCAAGGCCGACACCGAGGAGGTGCTCGGCAAGGAGCTCGGCGTCAACCCGCGGGGTGGGGACGCCGGCGTCGCTCAGGACGGCAGTAGCCTCGCGGACGGCGTCTGCGAGGCTCTGCCCGGTCTCGAAAGCCATCGGATTCCGGCCTGGGGCTACTCGCCGAGGGCGTCCAGTCGCGCCTGCTCATCCATCTCGATGGCGGACTGGATGACCGGTTCCAGGTCACCGTTCATGACGGCGTCCAAGTTGTAGGCCTTGTACCCGGTGCGGTGGTCTGCGATGCGGTTCTCCGGGAAGTTGTAGGTGCGGATGCGCTCGGAACGGTCCATGGTGCGGATCTGCGACTTGCGGTGTTCGGCGCTTTCGGCGTCGAGCTGCTCCTGCTGGTGCGCCAACAGGCGGGCCCGCAGCACGCGCATGGCGGCTTCACGGTTCTGCAGCTGGGACTTCTCGTTCTGCATGGCCACCACGATGCCCGTGGGCAGGTGGGTGATGCGGACTGCGGAGTCCGTGGTGTTGACGGACTGGCCGCCCGGGCCGGAGGAACGGTAGACGTCGATCTTGAGGTCGTTCTGGTTGATCTCGATCTCTTCGGGTTCGTCCACTTCCGGAAATACCAGCACGCCCGCGGCAGAGGTGTGGATGCGGCCCTGGGATTCGGTGGCCGGAACGCGCTGCACGCGGTGCACGCCGCCTTCGAACTTGAGCCGGGCCCAGACGCCCTCGGCGGGATCGTTGGAGGAACCCTTGATGGCCATCTGGGCGTCCTTGTAGCCGCCCAGGTCCGATTCCGTGGAGGAGATGAGCTCGGTCTTCCAGCCGCGGGATTCGGCAAAACGGGTGTACATGCGCAACAGGTCGGCCGCGAAGAGCGCCGCTTCCTCGCCGCCTTCGCCGCCCTTGACCTCGATGATGACGTTGCGGGCGTCGTCCGGGTCGCGCGGGATCAGCAGGCGGCGCAGCTTTTCCTGCGCGCCCGGCAGCTTCTCCTCGATCTGCTCCACCTCGGCGGCGAAATCGGGGTCCTCGGCGGCCATTTCCTTGGCGGCCTCGAGGTCGTCCGTGAGCCCGCGCCACCTGTTGTACGCCTCCACGATGCCCTGCAGCTGCGCGGAGCGGCGCCCCAGCTTCCGGGCAAGCGACTGGTCGGCATAGACGGCAGGATCGCTCAGCTGCGCCTGGATGGCTGCATGCTCGTCAAGCAATCCCTGGACGGACTCAAACATTTCTCAAACCTCTTTCGACTTCTAAAGTCTAATGACTGCAACGCGGGGTCACTTACGGCCCATGTTGTGGGCCCGGATGGGCCGTATCTGACCCCGCGTTGCTCCGGGCAACGCGAAGGGGTGGGGCCGGCAATATGCTCGGCGGCCCCACCCCGGTTCACGCTTACTTGTCGTTGTCCGACTTCGCGCCCAGCGTTGTCTTCTGCACCTGCATGAGGAACTCGACGTTGCTGCCGGTTTCCCGGATCTTGTTGGTCAGCAGTTCAAGGCTCTGCTGCTGCTCCAGGCCGGAGAGGACGCGGCGCAGCTTCCACATGATCTTGACTTCCTCGGGCGAAAGCAGGTTTTCTTCGCGCCGGGTGCCGGAGGCGTTGACGTCCACGGCGGGGAAGATGCGCTTGTCGGCCAGCTGCCGGGACAGGCGCAGTTCCATGTTGCCGGTGCCCTTGAACTCTTCGAAGATGACCTCGTCCATCTTGGAACCGGTCTCCACGAGGGCGGTTGCCAGGATGGTGAGCGAGCCGCCGTTTTCGATGTTGCGGGCGGCACCGAAGAAGCGCTTGGGCGGGTACAGGGCCGCGGAGTCCACACCACCGGACAGGATACGGCCGGATGCCGGTGCTGCCAGGTTGTAGGCACGGCCCAGGCGGGTCATGGAGTCCAGGAGGACCACCACGTCCATGCCCATTTCCACGAGGCGCTTGGCGCGTTCGATCGAGAGCTCGGCAACGGTGGTGTGATCGTCGGCGGGACGGTCGAAGGTGGAGGCAATGACCTCGCCCTTCACCGTGCGCTGCATGTCCGTGACTTCTTCCGGACGTTCGTCCACCAACACCATCATGAGGTGGACCTCGGGGTTGTTGGTGGTGATCGCGTTGGCGATGGACTGCAGGATGAGCGTCTTGCCGGCCTTCGGCGGCGAGACGATCAGGCCGCGCTGGCCCTTGCCGATCGGTGCCACGAGGTCGATGACACGGGGGCCGATCTTCTTGGGGTCCGTCTCGAGGCGCAGGCGCTCGGAGGGGTACAGCGGGACGAGCTTGGCGAATTCGACGCGGTCCTTGAGCTCTTCCGGGGTCTTGCCGTTGACGGACGTGACGCGGACGAGGGCATTGAACTTCTGGCGTGCGGACTGCTGGTTGCGGTCTTCGCCGTCGCGCGGGGCGCGGATCGCGCCGACGACGGCGTCGCCCTTGCGCAGGTTGTACTTCTTCACCTGGGCCAGCGAGACGTACACGTCGTTGGCGCCCGGCAGGTACCCGGAGGTGCGGATGAACGCGTAGTTCTCGAGGACATCCAGGATGCCGGCAACCGGCAACAGGACGTCGTCCTCGGTGATCTCGACGTCGTCGACGTCGGGACCCTGGGCGCGGCCGCGGCGGCGTTCGTTGCGGTCGCGGAAGCGGTCGCTGCGGGTGTTGGTTTCGCGGCGGTCGTTCTGCTCGCCGCGGTCGTTGCGGTCGCGACGGTTGCGGCGGCTGCGGCGGCTGCCGCCTTCCTCGCCGTCGTTCTCGTCGCGGCGGGGGCGGGTGTCCCGGCGTTCGCGCTGTGCGCCGTCGCCGGCTTCGGCGGGCTGCTCGCTGCGGCGCTGCTCGCCCTGTGCCTGACGCTCGGCCTGGCGTTCGCCCTGCGCCTGGCGCTCGGCCTGGCGTTCGCCCTGTGCCTGCTCGCGGGTTTCAGCGCCTTCGGTGGTTTCGGCAGCAGCGGCGCTTTCGCCCCGGCGGCGGTTGCGGGTACGCGGCTGGCGGCGTTCGCCGGCTGCTTCGGCGCCCTCTGCGGGAGCGGCGGCGGGCGCTGCCGCTTCGACGACGGCGGCCGGTGCTGCAGCCTCGGCGGCTTCGGTGGCCGGGGCGGCGACCACGCCGTCGCTGGTGGCGCGGCGGCTGCGGCCCCGGGTGCGGGCACGGGTGCCTTCCGGAGCGGCGCTCTCCTGGGGAGCAGCGGTTTCGACAGCCTCGGCGGCAGGGGCCTTGGCGGCCGCGCGGGCCTTGGGTGCAGCCTTGGCCGGAGCCTCGGCCTTGGCTTCGGTCTTCGCCGGGGCCTGGGCGGTGCTTCCACCCGCACGGTGGGCGGAAATTGCCGCTACAAGGTCGCCCTTGCGCATCCGGGAACCGCCGGAAATGCCCAGCTGGCTCGCAAGGGCCTGCAGCTGCGCGAGCTTGAGCCCGGCAAGGCCGCTGCTCTTGGCAGGTGCGGCAAGGTTTGTGTCCACAGCTGGAGCCAGCTCAGTGGTTTCTGTCACGAAGGATCCTTCCCCCTCGACGTCGCCCGGACTGGAGCCGGGCGCGATGATGTGTTCTGGACTGCAGTTCAGATCTGCAGCCGGGATGTCGGCCTTGCCGCTTATTGAGCCAGCAACGCCCGATTCTGATGACGTCTTCGATGCCCCGGAATACAGGGCGCGAGCTGGCGCTGAAGGAAACAGAGTCGATCTGCAATGCCTGCGACAGGCCGGAAAGGAGACGACACCGGCAGGGACTTCGACACAGTGGGAGACGGAACGTACCTGTTGCCAGGGTCCAATGTCAGGGAACTGCCCGCGGTTTACCGCCGGTGCAGTTCCACTCTAGCACCTTCAACGTCCACTGCCAGCGTCAGGACCCGCCAGGCGACGCCGGGGGTGTTGCCCGCGGCGAAGTCGGAAATCCGCGAAGCGACGATTGCGGCTTCCTCTTCCCCGTTGGCCAGAGCCAGGACGGTGGGACCTGCGCCCGACACGACGGCGGCGTGCCCTTCGGAGCGGAGTGCCGCAATCAGCTGCGCGCTCGGCTGCATTGCCTCGGCCCGGTAGCTCTGGTGCAGGTAGTCCTCGGTAGCCGGCAGCAGGAATTCCGGGGCCTTGGTGAGGGCGTGGATCAGCAGGGCGGCCCGGCCGGCGTTCATCGCAGCGGCATGGTGGCCCACCGAGGCGGGCAGCAGGCCGCGCGCAGTTTCGGTGGACAGTTCGTAGTCCGGAACCGCGACCACCGGAATGACCGACGGCACGACGTCGGCACGGGCGCTGCTGTACTGCTCGCTGTCCTGCCAGGACAGCGCCAGTCCGCCGAAAATCGCGGGAGCGACGTTGTCCGGGTGGCCTTCCATCTCGCTGGTCAGCTGCAGGATCCATTCGCGGCTGCGCCGTGCGTCCTCGGGAACCAGCGCGTTGGCGGCCGTGACGGCGGCGACGACTGCGGAGGCGGAGGAACCGAGGCCGCGGCCATGCGGGTTGACGTTGTCAGCCGTGATCTTCAGGCCGTTGTGGCGGAAACCGAGACGCTCGAGCGCCGTATTGATGGCCCGGATGACCAAGTGGCTGGCGTCGCGGGGCAGCGTGTCCGCACCTTCGCCGGAGAGGTCGAATTCGAGCTCGCCGTTATCGAGGGTTTCCACGGTCAGGGTGTCGTAAATTGACAGTGCCAGTCCGAGGCTGTCATAGCCGGGGCCAAGGTTGGCGCTGGTTCCGGGAACCCGCACGGTCAGCTGCTGACCCGCCGCGAGCGTCGTAAGTTCGCCCGCGGCGGGCTGCGTCGTTTCCACTCTTAGTTTTCTTCCAGTCCTGTTTGCTTCGGAAGCCTAGCGGGCGTCCAGGCCCAGTTCGGTTGCCACAGTGACGACGTCGTTCGGCACCTTGACCGGCTGGACTTCGCTGCCGTCGGCGGTACGGAGGGCCCACTGCGGGTCCTTCAGGCCGTGTCCGGTGACGGTGATGACGATCGTCTTGCCGGTGGGCACCTCGCCTGCGGCGTGCTTCTTGATCAGGCCTGCGACGCCGGCGGCAGAACCCGGCTCCACGAAGACGCCTTCCTTGGAGGACAGCCAGCGGTGGGCGTCCAGGATCTCCTCGTCGGTCACAGCTTCGATGAGGCCGCCGGACTCATCGCGCGCGGCGATGGCCGTGTCCCAGGATGCCGGGTTGCCGATGCGGATGGCGGTGGCGATGGTGTCCGGCTCGGTGATCGGGTGGCCGGCGACGAAGGGCGCGGCACCGGCGGCCTGGAAACCCCACATGGCCGGCGTCTTGGTGGACACGGCCGCCAGGGTGCCGGCAGTGGCGGACTCGTAGGGAGCGGAGTACTCCTTGTAGCCCTTCCAGTAGGCGCTGATGTTGCCGGCGTTGCCGACGGGCAGCACGTGGATGTCCGGAGCGTCGCCCAAGGCATCGACAACCTCGAAGGCACCGGTCTTCTGGCCCTGGATACGGGCCGGGTTCACCGAGTTCACCAGGAACACCGGGTAGGAATCCCCCAGCTTGCGGGCGATGTCCAGGCAGTTGTCGAAGTTGCCGTCCACCTGCAGCAGGGTGGCGCCGTGGGCGATCGCCTGGCTGAGCTTGCCCATGGAGATCTTGCCTTCGGGCACCAGCACGGCGCATTTCAGGCCGGCTGCGGTGGCGTATGCCGCGGCGGAAGCCGAGGTGTTGCCGGTGGAGGCGCACACAACGGCCTTGGCGCCGGCCTCGACAGCTGCAGTCATGGCCATGGTCATGCCGCGGTCCTTGAAGGAACCGGTGGGGTTCATGCCTTCGACCTTGAGGTACACCTGGGATCCGGTGAGCTCGGAGAGCTTCTGCGCGTGGACCAGCGGGGTGCCGCCCTCACCGAGGGTAATGACCGTGGTGGCTTCCGTGACCGGCAGACGTTCAGCGTATTCGCGGATTACCCCGCGCCATTGGTGAGCCACTTAGACCCCTTCTACCCGCAGTACGGATGTGACGGAATTGATGACGTCGAGGGCCCTGACGGCCTCGACGGTTGCCGCGAGTGCGGCTTCGGATGCACGGTGCGTGACGATCTTCAGCTCAGCCGACTCGACGTTCGAGGCGGCATCGCGGTGGATGGTCTGGCGCATGATTTCGATGGACACGCCGTTCTCCGCAAAGATGTGGGCGATCCGGGCCAGCACACCGGCTTGGTCGGCGACGTCGAGGCCGATGTAGTAGCTGGTCTCGGAGGCTTCCACCGGAAGCGCCGGGACGTGGCCGGTGGTGGTTTCGGTACGGCCGGGGCCGCCCAGCACCAGGCGGCGCGCGGCGGACACGAGGTCGCCGAGCACTGCCGAAGCCGTCGGGGTGCCGCCGGCGCCTTGGCCGTAGAACATCAGTTCGCCGGCGTTCTCTGCCTCGATGAAGACGGCGTTGAACGCGCCGCGGACGGCGGCCAGCGGGTGTTCACGCGGCAGGAGCGTCGGGTGCACGCGCACCGAAACGCCTTCGCCGCCGTCGGCGTCTACCAGCTTCTCGGCAATGGCGAGCAGCTTGATGACAAAGCCGGCTTCCTTCGCCGAGGCGATGTCCGACGCCGTGACCTTGGTGATGCCTTCGCGGTGGACGTCTTCCAGGGCGAAGCGGGTGTGGAAGGACAGCGACGCGAGGATGGCGGCCTTGGCGGCGGCGTCATAGCCTTCGACGTCGGCCGTGGGGTCCGCTTCGGCGTAGCCCAGGCGCTGTGCTTCGGCGAGGGCATCGGCGAACTGGGCGCCGGTGGTGTCCATCTGGTCGAGGATGAAGTTGGTGGTGCCGTTCACGATGCCGAGCACGCGGGTGATGCGGTCGCCGGAAAGGCTGTCGCGGATGGGGCGCAGGATCGGGATCGCACCGGCGACGGCGGCCTCGTAGGACAGCTGCACGCCGGCTTTGTCCGCCTCTTCGTAGAGGGTGGGACCGTCCTGCGCGAGCAGCGCCTTGTTGCCGGTGACCACGCAGGCACCGTTCTGGATGGCGGTGAGGATCAGGGAACGGGCCGGCTCGATGCCGCCGAGCAGCTCGATGACGAGGTCGGCGTCCTTGACCAGGGTTTCGGCGTCGGTGGTGAACAGCTCGCGGGGCAGGTCGACGTCGCGCTTGGCGTCGAGGTTGCGCACGGCGATCCCGGAGAGCTCCAGGCGGGCACCGCTGCGGGCCGCCAAGGCCTCGGCGTCGTCAAGCAGAATCCGCGCAACCTGTGCCCCGACGTTGCCACAACCCAGCAGGGCCACTTTCAAGGTGCGCACTTCAGACATTCGCCACTCCCATGTCGCGGTTCAACAGATCTTCTTCGGTTTCCCCGCGGACAATCCACCGGGCTGCCCCGTCGCGCACAGCGACGACGCCCGGCCGGGCCAGGTAGTTGTAGTTGCTGGAGAGGGCCCAGCAGTAGGCGCCGGTACCCGGTACTGCGAGCAAATCACCGGCTGCCACATCCGCGGGCAGATATACATCTCTAACAACTATGTCGCCGCTCTCGCAATGTTTGCCCACTACTCGGGACAACTGCGGTTCGGCAAGGGACGTCCGGGAGGCGAGAACAGCCGAATAATCCGCGTCGTAGAGCACCGGACGGGCGTTGTCGCTCATGCCGCCGTCGACCGACACATAGCGGCGCGGGAACGTAACGTTTTCCGCGGCTCCCGCAGCCGCCGGGGCGTCCACGCGCACGGTTTTCAGGGTGCCGACCTCATAGAGGGTGAACGTGCTGCTGCCGACGATCGCGCGGCCGGGCTCGATCGAGATGCGCGGCGCCGTGATGCCAAGCTGCGCGCAGGTCGAGCGGACGACGGCGGCCATCGCCTGTGCGATTTCCGCAGCAGGGCGGGGGGTGTCCACCGGAGTGTAGGCGATGCCGTAGCCGCCGCCGAGGTCGAGCTCGGGCAGGGTGATGGAGTACTTGGCCTGCATGGCGGCCAGGAAGACCAGCAGCTTTTCGGCGGCCAGGGCGAAGCCCTCGGGTTCGAAGATCTGCGAGCCGATGTGGCAGTGCAGGCCGAGCAGTTCCACGCCCGGGTAGGCCGTTGCCGCGGCCACCGCCTCTTCCGCTGCGGAGAGGCCTGCTTCCTCGGTGGAGTCCCCGGCCATGGAGAGGCCGAACTTCTGGTCCTCGTGGGCGGTGGCGATGAACTCGTGGGTGTGCGCGTGCACCCCCGGGGTCAGGCGCAGCATCACCTTCGCCACCTCGCCGCGCGCCGAGGCGATCTTGGCCACGCGCTCGAGTTCATCCAGGCTGTCCACGACGATCCGGCCGAGCTTCATGTCCAGGGCGCGGTTGATCTCGGCATCGGACTTGTTGTTGCCGTGCAGGCCGAGGTCCGCACCGTCGATCCCGGCCCTGGCAGCAACGGCGAGCTCGCCGCCGGAACAGGTATCCAGGCGCAGGCCCTCCTCGGCAACCCAGGAGGCGACGGCCGTGCACAGGAAGGACTTGCCCGCGTAGTACACGTCCACTCCCCCGCAGATGTCCTCGAACGCGGCGTCGAAGGCGTCCTTGAAGGCGCGGGCCCGGGCGCGGAAGTCCGTTTCGCTCATCACGAAGAGCGGGCTGCCGAACTGTGCCTTGAGCTCGCTGACGGGGATGCCGTCGATGGCGAGTTCGCCGCCGTCGTTGCGGTCAACACCGGCCGCCCACATGGGCTTGTGCAGAGCGTTCAGATCCGACGGCACGGCGAGCCATTCCGGAGCGAGCGGGGATGCGCCAGTGTTTCCAGCCAGCTGGGTTTCGGTCATCGGGTCACATCCGTTCCGGCGCGGAGACACCGAGCAGTTCGAGGCCGTTGGCGAGGACCTGGCTGGTGGCGTCGTTGAGCCACAGGCGGGTCCGGTTGACGTCGCGCACGGGTTCTTCACCCTGCGGCGAGACACGGCAGGCGTCGTACCAGCGGTGGTAGGCGCCGGCGATCACTTCCAGGTGGCGGGCCACCCGGTGCGGTTCGCGGAACTCGGCGGCCTTGGCCACGATCGAGGGGTAGCTGCCCAGGTAGGACAGAAGCTCGTTCTCCGTGGCGTGGTCCAGCAGCGAGGCGTCGAAGGCGTCCACACCGTTGACCTGGCGCTCAACGCCGGCCTCGGCCGCGTTGCGTGCCGCGCCGCGCGAGCGGGCGTGGGCGTACTGCACGTAGAACACCGGGTTCTCGTTGCTGTTCTTCTTCAGCAGCTCCGGGTCCAGGGTCAGCGGCGAGTCCGCGGGGAAACGGGCCAGGGAGTAGCGCACGGCGTCGGTGCCGAGCCAGGAGATAAGGTCCTTGAGCTCGATGATGTTGCCGGCACGCTTGGACAGCTTGGCGCCGTTGACCGACACCAGTTGGCCGATGAGGACCTCGATGTTGGCTTCCGGGTCATCGCCCGCGCAGGCGGCAATGGCCTTGAGGCGGTTGATGTAGCCGTGGTGGTCCGCGCCGAGCAGGTAGATCTTCTCGGCGAAGCCGCGGTCCTTCTTGGACAGGTAGTAGGCGGCGTCGGCGGCGAAGTAGGTGGGTTCGCCGTTGGCCCGGATCATCACGCGGTCCTTGTCGTCGCCGAAGTCCGTGGTGCGCAGCCAGACCGCACCGTCCTTGTCGAACACGTGGCCCTGCTCGCGCAGGCGGGCGACGGCGGACTCGATGGCGCCGTGGTCATGCAGTTCCTTCTCGGAGAAGTAGACGTCGAAGGACACGCCGAAGTCCGAGAGCGTGGCCTTGATGTCCGCCATCTGTGCCTCGTAGGCGGCCTGGCGGATGACCGGCAGCGCGGCTTCGTCCGTGAGTTCGCGGATGGCCGGGTGGGCCCTGAGGACCTCGTCGCCGAGTTCCACGATGTACTGGCCCGGGTAACCGCCCTCCGGAACGTCGCGGCCGTGCAGGCGGGACAGCACGGAGTTGGCGAAGACGTTCATCTGGGAACCGGCGTCGTTGATGTAGTACTCGGCCGTGACGTCGGCACCGGAGGCACGCAGCACGCGGGCGATCGAGTCGCCGAGCGCGGCCCAGCGGGTGTGGCCGATGTGCAGCGGGCCGGTGGGGTTGGCGGAGACGAATTCCATGTTGACGACGTGCCCGGCGAGCGCCTGGTTGCTTCCGTAGGCGCTCCCGCTTTCCACGATCACCTTGGCCAGGGCGCCGGCGGCGGCCGCGTCCACGGTGATGTTCAGGAAGCCGGGACCGGCGATGTCCACGGCCGTGACGCCGTCGATCTCCTTGAGCCGGGTGCTCAGGAGGGTGGCGAATTCGCGCGGGTTGGTGCCGGCCTTCTTGGCGAGCTGCAGGGCGATGTTCGTGGCCCAGTCACCGTGCTCCCGGTTCTTGGGTCGCTCCACGCGCACCTCATCCGGCAGCTCGGATTCGGAAAGGGCGACGTCGCCGGCGGCGACAGCGTCCTTAAGGCAGGCGGATATGGCGGCAGAGAGTTCTTCGGGAGTCACCCGTCTAGCGTACCGTCGGGGCTTGCAAGTGGAGGAATTGCACTGGGCTGCGTCACAGCCTGGGCACAGATTGGGCTTCCGTCCCGCACAGGGTGAACCACTACGCTGGTTCGGACGTCAAAGGAATGTATCGCCTTGGCACATTGACTGCATTGTCCAGCATCTTGTCCAGTTGAAACGAGCACACCATGACCACGCCACTTCGCAAGAGCCTCCTCACCGGCGTCGCCGGACTCTCCCTCGCGGGAGCCGTGGCCGCCTGTGCGCCGACCGCCCAGGCACCGTCCGCGGTGGCCCCCTCCACCAAGACGCCGTCGGCCGCGTCGTCCGCGGACCCGTCCACCGGCAGCTCGGGCGGATATAAGGACGGCACGTACAGTGCCGACGGCAACTACGTCTCACCCAACGGGACCGAAACCGTGGGCGTCCAGCTGACCCTGGCGGACGGTACGGTCACCGGCGTGGAAATCACCACCCACCCCACCAGTCCCAATACCCGGAAGTTCCAGGGCGAGTTCGCGGACGGCATCGCGGCGCAGGTCGTGGGCAGGAAGCTCGACGAGCTCAACGTCTCCAAGGTGGCCGGTTCCTCGCTGACCAGTGGCGGCTTCAACCAGGCCGTGGAATCCATCAAGGCCCAGGCGAAGTAGCCGGCCATGGCGCACCCCGGCTGGGACACCTTCGCTTTTGACGGCATCGGCACCGGCTGGGAGATTTCGACGCCGGACCCGCTCGCCCCCGCGGTGCGCATCCGCGTGCTGCGGGCCGTGGAGGATTACGACCTCAGCTACTCCCGCTTCCGGCCCGATTCACGGCTCGTGGAACTGGCGCGGGCGGCCGGAACGGTCTCCCTGCCCCCGCATGCCGAACAGTTGGGGGCCGTCTTCGGCACCCTGTACCGCCTCAGCGGCGGTTCGATGACGCCTTTGGTGGGCGGCAGCCTCGAGCAGCTCGGCTACGGCGCGGACTATGCCCTGGTTCCGCGCGGCCCGGCCCGGCCCGCTCCGCGCTGGGAAGACGTCCTCCGCTGGGACGGCAGCACGCTGACGTGTACCGAGCCGGTGGTGCTCGACGTCGGCGCCGCCGGAAAGGGCCAGCTCGTGGACCTGCTGGCGGGGATCCTGCGGGCGGACGGCATTGCGGACTACCTCGTGGACGGCAGCGGTGACATGCTCCATGCCGGGCCGGCACCGCTGCGGGTGGGCCTGGAGCACCCGTACGATCCCGCGCAGGCGATCGGCGTCGTCGAGCTCGGCAACCGGGCATTGTGCGCTTCGGCGAGCAACCGGCGCGCCTGGGGCGACGGGCTGCACCACGTGCTGGACGCCGTCACCGGCAGGCCTGTGGACACGGTGGTGGCAACGTGGACCATGGCGCCAAGCGCGCTGGAAGCGGATGCCCTGGCCACGGCGTTGTTCCTTGTGGAGCCGCGGTTGTTGGAGGAAGAATTCGACTTCGACTGGCTCATCGTTTTCTCGGATGGCCGGGCACGCTTTTCGCCGGGTTTTGAAGGGACGCTGTTCACATGACCACGGTTCACCCCGCCACCCTCAAGTCACGGCTCGATACCTGGCTGGGCCGCTTCACGATGTACAGGCTGATCCTCTGGGTGCTCGCGGTCCTCGCGGCGTACAGCGGGCTCCTCGACGTCCTCGGCTGGCTGACGTTCAGCCTGCCGGACCTGCTGGCGCACGCCGGGCTCTGCCTCGGCCTGACGTATCTGTCGGGCCGCGCCTTCGCCGCGTTGTTCCGGGTCCGGCCGCATTCCGAGTCGTCCCTGATCACCGGCCTGCTGCTGTTCTTCCTCTTCTGGCCCAGCGAGCTGCTGCCGGCCGTCGCCTGGCCGGATCTGGCCGGCGTGGCCCTTGCCTGCGTCCTGGCCTCGGCTTCGAAATACCTGCTGGCCTTCCGCGGCCGGCACCTCTTCAACCCGGCGGCGGCCGGGGCGTTCATCGTCTCGCTGACAGGCTTGAACGTCGCCACCTGGTGGGCGGCCACGCCGGCGATGTTGTGGGTGCTCGTGCCGGCCGTGGCGCTGATCATGTACCGGACGCGCAAGGTGCTGATGGCCTGCGCCTTCCTGCTGGTGTCGGGCTCCATCGTCTTCGCCGAGCTGCTGCGCGCCGGAATGCCGGCGGGGGCGGCGCTCTGGCAGCCGTTCGCGCAACGGCCGCTGCTCTTCTTCGCAGGCTTCATGCTGACCGAGCCGCTCACCCTGCCGCCCCGGCGCTGGCAGCAACTGGCGCTTGCCGCCGTCGTCGGGGTGGTCTTCGCGGTGCCATACAACCTGGGCGTCGTGGTGAACTCCCCCGAACTGGCGCTGCTGCTGGGCAACCTGCTGGCCTTCTTCGCCGGCCAGCGCGGCGGCATCAGGCTCGAATTCAGGGGGTCCCGGCCGCTGACGCCCACTACCACCGAACTCCGTTTCGCGGCCCGCCGTCCGGTCCGCTACACGCCGGGGCAGTACATGGAACTCGACCTGCCGCACTCTTCGTCCGACGGAAAGGGCCGACGGCGGATCTTCAGCATGAGCAGCGCGCCCGGCACCGCGGAGCTGACCTTCGGCGTGGGGACGGCCGCACCGCTGTCCTCCGCGAAGCGGGCTTTGCTGGAACTTGCCCCCGGCGCTCCCCTGCGGGCGACCGCGGTGGGCGGGGACTTCGTGTTGCCGCGCGACGGCGCGACGCCAGTGCTGCTGATCGCTGCCGGCATCGGGATCACCCCGTTCCTTTCCCAGCTGGGTGCCGGCGCCGCACGGAAGCGGGACATCGTGCTGCTTTACCTCGCGCCGGGCGCCGACGAACTGGCCGGAACGGAGGTGCTGGCGGCCTCGGGCGCGCGGGTGGTCGCCCGGCTCGCCGACGGATCAACCCCGCCGGAATTCATGGACGACGCCGGAACGGTGCGGATCGACGCGTCCTCGCTCCGGGACCTGGTGCCGGACATCGCGCGGCGGACCGTGTACGTTTCCGGGTCTCCCGCGCGCGTGGAATCGCTCCGCACCGCTGCCCGGCAAGCCGGCGCGCGGCGCGTCCGGGTGGATGCCTTCGCCGGGTACTGAGCGGACCCCGGGGTCCGGGCAACGGCAGGACGCCGCCCGCCGCGCCGCTTTTCCGCTGCTTTTCCATGCGGCCCGCGGACCTGCTAAGCTCATCAACGTTCCGGAAACAACCGGAAACCCCGGATGCCCTCGTAGCTCAGGGGATAGAGCGTCTGCCTCCGGAGCAGAAGGCCGTAGGTTCGAATCCTATCGAGGGCACCATTCCTTTCGAGGACACAGAAACCCCGCCATTCCCAGGAATGGCGGGGTTTCTGCGTTGCCGGCCAAGCGCCGTTGCGGACATGCCGGAGGCGGGCCGCCAAATTGTCCGCGGCCGCTCCTAAGCTGATTCGTACCAGCTCCGCCAGACGCCAAAGGGGTTCGCCAATGATCTGCTCCATCGTTCCTCCGTACATGCTGCGCCGCCTCGCCACCCGACCGGAACCACGCCTCCGTGCCATCGCGCGGGCCGCGAAGGAATCGCTGCTGCACATCAAAGGCCTGCAGGCCGCCCGCGCCCTTCCAGTGCCCGCCCCGCCGCCCAGCGCACGCCAGGCCAAGCCCGGCCCGCCCCAGCGCACCATCTTCGACGCCGCATCCACTGAAACCCTGCCGGGCACCCTGGTGCGGAAGGAAGGGATGCCGCCTGTCGGGGATGCTGCGGCCGACGAAGCCTATGACGGCCTGGGCGATACCCACACCCTCTACGCGGACGTCTTCGAACGGAACTCCATCGACGGCGCCGGCCTCAAGCTCGATGCGACGGTGCATTTCGGGAAGCTTTACGACAACGCTTTCTGGGACGGCCACCAGATGGTCTTCGGCGACGGCGACGGCGAGATCTTCCAGCGCTTTACGAGGTCCCTGAGCGTGATCGGCCACGAACTGGCCCACGGCGTCACCCAGTACACGGCGGGCCTCGCTTACCGGAACCAGGCCGGTGCCTTGAACGAATCCATGTCCGATGTCTTCGGCGTGCTGGTGGAGCAGTATGCCCGCAAACAGTCAGCCTCGGAGGCGAACTGGCTCATCGGCGAGGGCCTGTTCACCGACGCCGTGCAGGGCGCGGCGCTGCGTTCCCTCAAGGCGCCCGGTACGGCCTACGACGACGACGTGCTGGGCAAGGACCCCCAGCCGGATTCCATGGACAGCTATGTCCGCACCACCGCGGACAACGGCGGAGTCCATATCAATTCAGGCATCCCCAACCGGGCCTTCTACCTGGTGGCCTCGGAGCTGGGCGGCAACGCATGGGAAGCGCCGGGACACATCTGGTACGGCACGTTGACCAGCGGGTCCCTCCCTGCCGCGTGCACCTTCGGCAAGTTCGCCAGGACTACCATCGCCACCGCAGAGGAGCTGTTCGGCAGCGGCTCCCCCGAGCATGACGCCGTCCTGAAGGCGTGGGAAACTGTAAAGGTCAAGGTCTGACTCCAGCGCCGGGCGCCGGTGGATCCCGCATCGGCGCAGCACGAAGATCGGTGGGGCATGAAAATCACTGTCCGTCGCAGCGGGGGCATCGCTGCCATGACGCGTGTCTGGAGCGTGAATGCCGTGTCCGCGGACGACAAGGAGCGCTGGATGCCCCTGGTCGAAGCGTGTCCCTGGGAGGAAGCGAAGGCACTGTCCCGCACAGCCAACCAGCCGGACCGGTTCATGTACTCCATCCGGGCCGGCCAGCGCCGCGCCACCCTGCCGGACCGGGAAGTCACCGGCCCCTGGGAGGAACTGGTGGAATCCGCCAAGGCGGAGGGTTCCGAGAGCCGCGGGCAGCGCTGAGCGACGCCGCTAGACTACTTCGGCCAGCTGGCTACCCCGGAAGGCACGGCGGTAGGACTGCGGGCTGGTGTCCAGGACCTTGGCGAAGTGGTGCCGCATCAGTACCGAGTGCCCGAATCCGGCTTCCCGCGCCACCTCGTCGATGTTCAGGTCACTGCCTTCCAGCAACTCCTGGGCCCGCAGCACCCGCTGTGAGTTGAGCCAGGCGGCTGGTGTTGCCCCGGTTTCGGCGCGGAAACGGCGGGCGAAGGTCCGGGGTGACATGTGCAGCCGTTCAGCGAGCTCGGCAACGCTGTGTTCCTGGTCCAGGTTCTCCACCATCCAGCGCAGCAGGGCCTCCATCGGCGCCGAGCCACAGCTCGGCATCGGCCGGTCGATGTACTGGGCCTGCCCGCCGTCGCGGTGCGGCGCTACCACCATGTCGCGGGCGATCGCAGCAGCGACCTTCGCGCCCAACTCCACGCGGACCAGGTGCAGGCAGGCGTCGATGCCTGAGGCCGTGCCCGCACTGGTGATGATGGTGCCGTCCTGGACATAGAGGACGTTTTCATCGACCCGGGCCTGGGGATAGCGGCTGGCCAGGTCCTGCGAGTAGTGCCAGTGAGTGGTGCAGCGGCGCCCGTCCAGCAGCCCGGCCCGGGCAAGGGCGTAGGCGCCGGAGCAGATGGACAGCACCCAGGCGCCCCGTTCGTGGGCGGCCCGGAGGGTTTCCAGGACCTCCTCCGGCACGTCCAGGTCACGGCCGTAGGGAGCCATGATCACCAGGTCCGCATCGGAAGCGGCTTCCAGGCCGAGACTTACGTGCATCGACAGCCCGGATTTCATGGGGACATCGCCTGGATGCGGCGTGCAGACGCGGAAATCGAACTTTGGAACGCCGCCCTCCCGGTCGGAGCGGTCAATGCCGAAAACCTCGAAGGCGGTGCCGAATTCGAAGATCGAGAAGCCAGGAACAACGATGACTGCCACTGATTTCAACATACCTCCAGTGTGGCAGAAATTTGTCCAAATGGGTCATTTCTGCCACTGTTTCTTGGGTCCGGCCAGGACGACGATTGAGGCATGGAAATCCTCCTGGCATTCATCGTCATCATCGTCCTGCTGGCTATCGCAGCCACTATCTCGGCAGTCCTCCGTGACGGCCGCGGCCACCTTCCGCCGGTTCGTTCCGAACGCGACTGGCGTGCCCTTGACCTCCCCAGCAGCGCCTACTGGACCATGCGCCTGCTCTGACCTACCGGCCGGCACCCCCAAGCCGGATGGGCCCACGGATGGGCCCCGCCTGAGGCACGAAGGCGGGGAGCCGCCGGGGATAAGCTGTGGTCCATGATCCAAAGCTCCGCCCGCCTGCTGCAGCTGCTCTCGCTGCTGCAGCTGCGGCGCGAATGGACCGGCCCGGCCTTGGCCCAAAGGATGGGCGTCACGGAACGCACCGTGCGCCGCGACATCGACAAACTCCGCACCCTCGGGTACCCCATCCACGCCTCGCCCGGAATCGCCGGCGGCTACCAGCTGGGAGCCGGCGCCCAGCTGCCGCCGCTCCTGCTCGACGACAACGAGGCCCTGGCAGTCGCCCTCGGACTGAATTCGGTGGCCGCCGGGCCCGTCGCGGGCATCGGCGAAGCCTCAGTGCGGGCCCTCGCCAAGCTTGAACAGGTCCTGCCTGCCAGGCTGCGCCCACGCTTCACCACCCTCAAAGAAGCCGTCACAACCCTGCCCAGCAACGCCGCCGCCGTGGATCCGCACCAGCTCACCGTCGTCTCCTCAGCCATCGCGGACCGGCGCCTGATCCGCTTCGACTACGCCAAACCCGACGGCACAGTGGACCGCCGTACCGCCGAGCCCTACCGCCTGGTGGACACGGGCCGCCGCTGGTACCTGGTGGCCTGGGATCTCGAACGGGAAGACTGGCGGACGTTCCGCGCCGACCGCATCGCCTCCCTGCCGGCCGCCACGAAGAAGTTCCTCCCGCGGCCGCTCCCGGCGGAGGACCTGGCTGCCTACGTCCAGCAGTCGGTGACCCGTTCGCCCTACCGCTATGACGTCGTCGTGCGCTTGTTCGCGCCGATCGGCGACGTGGCCGCCCTCGTCGGCCCGCAGCTGGCGACCTTGGCCGACGACGGCGGGACCGCCACGCTGCTGCACGCCGGCTGGGACAGCCTGGCCCAGCCCGCGGCGCACCTTGCGGCGCTGGGCATGGAGTTCGAAATCCTCTCGCCGCCGGAGTTCAAGGAGTACGCCGTAACGCTGGCCGGCCGGCTGGCGCGCTCGGCGGGCGCCGCCGCCCACGGCACCGGAACCCACGGCACCGGAACCCCGGCCCAGGCGTAGGCCCGGCACAGCAGCAGACCCGGTGCCACAGTAGACTGGCTTGCAGCCATGACACTTCACATCTCCTACCCCGCCGAGCTGCCGGTCTCCGAACGCCGCGAGGACATTATGGCGGCCATCGCCGCGAACCAGGTCACGATCATCGCGGGTGAGACCGGTTCGGGCAAGACCACCCAGATCCCCAAAATGTGCCTGGAGCTGGGCCTCGGCGACAAGGGACTGATCGGCCACACGCAGCCGCGCCGCCTTGCCGCGCGCACGGTGGCGGAGCGCATCGCCTTCGAGCTCGGCGTGGAGATCGGCCAGGAGGTGGGCTTCCAGGTCCGCTTCACCGGCGAAACCGGCAAGAACACCAAGATCAAGCTGATGACGGACGGCATCCTGCTGGCGGAGATCCAGCGGGACAAACTGCTGCGCAAGTACAGCACCATCATCATCGACGAGGCCCACGAACGCAGCCTCAACATCGACTTCATCCTCGGCTACCTCAAGCGGATCCTGCCACAGCGCCCGGACCTGAAGATCATCATCACCTCCGCCACGATCGACCCCGAGCGTTTCGCGAAGCATTTCGGCAGCGACGACGCTCCGGCTCCCATCATCGAGGTGTCCGGCCGCACCTACCCGGTGGAGATCCGCTACCGTCCGCTGTCGCTGCCCGCGGGCGGCCCGGCGGAAGGTGACGAAACTCCCGATGACGAACTGGAGGAAGACCGCGACCCCCTGGACGCGGTGTGCGACGCCGTTGACGAGCTCGCCCAGGAGGCTCCCGGCGACATCCTCATCTTCTTCTCCGGCGAACGCGAAATCCGCGACGCCGCGGAGGCGCTGAACGGCCGGATCCAGGCGAACCGGCGCCTCGCGGGCACCGAGGTCCTCCCCCTGTATGCGCGGCTCAGCCTGCAGGAACAGCACCGCGTCTTCAATCCCGGCGGCAAGCGGCGGATCGTGCTGGCAACCAACGTTGCCGAAACCTCGCTCACCGTGCCCGGTATCAAGTACGTGGTCGACACCGGCACAGCCCGCATCTCGCGCTACTCGCACCGCACGAAGGTCCAGCGCCTGCCGATCGAGCGGGTGTCGCAGGCCTCAGCCAACCAGCGCTCCGGCCGCTGCGGCCGCGTGTCCGAGGGCATCGCCATCCGGCTGTACTCCGAAGAGGACTTCGAATCCCGCCCGCAGTTCACCGACCCCGAGATCCTGCGCACCAACCTGGCCGCCGTCATCCTGCAGATGACCGCGATGGGCGTGGCCCGCGGCCCGAAGGACATCGAGGCCTTCCCCTTCGTCGAGCCCCCGGAGTCGCGGGCAATCAACGACGGCGTCACCCTCCTGCGCGAGCTCGGCGCCCTGAAGCCGCCGCAGCAGAAATCTCCGCAGCAAGGGGCGAGGGAGCAGCAAGGCGGACTGACCGCCGTCGGGCATAAACTCGCCCAGCTGCCGGTGGACCCGCGGCTCGGCCGCATGATCGTGGAGGCCGGCAAGCGCGGCTGCGTCAAGGAAGTCATGATCCTCGCGGCGGCCCTGACCATCCAGGATCCCCGCGAGCGCCCCACCGACAAACAGCAGCAGGCCGCGGAGAAGCATGCCCGTTTCCGGGACGAGAACTCGGACTTCACCGGCTACCTCAACCTGTGGAACTACATCCAGGAACAGCAGCGGGAGCTGTCCTCCACTCAGTTCCGCAGGCTCTGCCGCAATGAGTTCATCAACTACCTGCGCGTGCGCGAATGGCAGGACCTGTTCCAGCAGCTGCGGCAGCTCGCCAAGCCGCTCGGCATCACGATCGACAACAGGCGCGAGGCCGATCCGGTCGGCCTGCACGAGGGCATCCACATCAGCCTCCTCTCCGGCCTGCTGAGCCACATCGGCCTGCTGGATGAGCGCAAGCGCGAGTACGCCGGCGCGCGGGGCAGCCGCTTCGCGATCTTCCCGGGCTCGGCCCTGTTCAAGAAGTCCCCGGCGTTCGTGATGGCCGCCGAACTCGTTGAAACCAGCAGGCTGTGGGCCCGGGTCGCCGCGAAGTTCGATCCGCTCTGGGTAGAGCAGGTAGCCCCGGACCTCGTGAAGCGCTCCTACAGCGAACCGCATTGGTCCAGCCGCAGCGGCTCGGTGATGGCGCACGAGAAGGTCACCCTCTACGGAGTGCCGGTCATCCCCAACCGGCGGGTCAACTACGGGCGCATCGATCCGGAGCTCTCCCGCGAACTCTTCATCCGGCACGCCCTCGTGGAAGGCGAATGGCGCACCCACCACAAGTTCTTCCACCGCAACCGCGCGCTCCTGAACGAAATCGAGGAACTCGAAACCCGGATGCGCCGCCGCGACATCCTGGTGGACGACCACACCCTCTTCGAGTTCTACGACGCGCGGATCGGCAAGGAGGTCGTGTCCGAGCGGCACTTCGACAAGTGGTGGAAGGACGCCCGGCAGCAGGACCCGGCGCTGCTGGACTTCGACCAGTCGCTGCTGATCAGCGAGGACGCCGCCGCGCTGGACGATTCGGCGTACCCGAAGACCTGGCAGCACAAGGGCTTCGAGCTGCCGCTCAGCTACGAGTTCCATCCTGTCGCCCCGGGCTCGCCGCCCAACCCGTCCGACGGCGTGACCGCCGAGGTACCGGTGCTGTTCCTCAACCAGCTCGACGACGGAGCCTTCCGTTGGCAGATCCCCGGCCAGCGCGTTGAGCTCATCACCGCCCTGATCAAGTCCCTGCCCAAGCAGGTCCGCAAGAACTTCGTGCCGGCCCCGGATGTCGCCCGGCAGGCCGCCGCTGCCTTGGAGGCGGATTTCGATCCCGCCACGGACGAACTCGAACCCTCGCTGGAACTGGTGCTCCGGCGCCTGCGCGGGCACATCATCCCGCCCGGGTCCTGGAATTGGGCCGCCGTTCCGCCGCACCTGCGGGTCAGCTTCACGGTGGTGGACAGCCGCGGCAAGGTGCTCGGCGAGGGCAAGGACCTCGCGGCCCTGCAGCAGGAGCTCGCCCCCGCCACGCGCCGCGCCATCGCCGAATCCCTCGGAGCGACGCCCGCGACGACGGCACGCGCGGGCAGCCAGGCCGCTGGCGGCAAGACCCGCGGTGGCCAGGCCCGGGCCGGCATTCCGGGCGGCGCGGTTAGCGGCAACGGCACCAGTGCTGCGGCACAAGCCGGTGCGCCGGGCACCTTTGCCGAGCAGGCCGGGCTTACCGAATGGAGCGTCGGCACCGTTGAACGGCAGGTCAGCCGGATCGTGAACGGCCACCAGGTGACCGGCTTCCCGGCCCTGGTGGACGAAGGCAAGAGCGTGGCCCTGCGGGTCTTCCAGACCCGGGCCGAGCAGGAAACCGCCATGCGCGGCGGTGTCATCCGGCTGCTCGCCCTGCGTGTCCCCGCGCCGGACCGCTATGTCCTGGAGCACCTGAACAACACGGAAAAGCTGACCTTCAGCCAGAACCCGCACGGCTCCGTCAGCGCACTGATCGCGGACTGCGCCCTCGCCGCGATCGACAAACTCACCCCCGTCGAGTTGCCATGGGACCGGAAAGCATTCGACGCCCTCTACGAAGCCGTGCGCGCGGAACTGATCGATACGGTGTTCACGGTGACCGCCGTCGTCGAACGGATCCTCGCCAGCAGCCGCCGCATCGAAAAGCAGCTCAAGGGCAGCACCAGCTTGAGCCTGATCAGCGCCCTCAATGACATCAAGAGCCAGCTCGAACAGCTGGTCTTCCCCGGTTTTGTAGCACAGACGGGCTACGCCCAGCTCAGCCAGCTGCCCCGCTACCTCGCCGCTATCGAAAAGCGCTTGGAGAAGCTGCCGAACAACGTGCAGCGCGACGGCCTGAACATGGCCGCCGTCCAGGCTTTGGAAGACGATTACGACGACGCCGTGGCGGCCCTCCTGCCGGGCCGACGGGCCGGCAGCGAATTAACCCGGGTGCGCTGGATGATCGAGGAACTCCGGGTGAGCCTCTTCGCGGTCGAGCTCGGCACGGCGTATTCCGTCTCAGAGAAGCGCATCCGCACGGCTTTGAACCAGGCACTCGCCCCGGCCTAAGCCGCCGGCACGCTGCGCAGAGCACACAGCACATCGCGCAGAGCACCGCACAACATCGAGCACAGCACAGACTTTCCCGACCGCACCACCGCACCCCAACTGCGGGCTGCCCCCTCTGAAAGGACCAGGATGACCCCGCACCTTCCCGCCCTGCACCTTCCCCAAGGACCAGCCGGAACCGAGATCCGCGGCCTCGGCCACGCCCAGCCCGTACGGGTCATGGACAACTTCGAGCTCGAGACGATCCTCGACACCAACGACGAATGGATCCGCCAGCGCACCGGGATCATCACGCGCCACATCGCCGGCGAAGGCGAAACCGTCGCCACCCTGGCGACGGATGCGGCGCGCATGGCATTGGCCGGTTCGGAGCTGGCGCCGGAGCAGATCGACCTCGTGGTGGTCGCCACCACCACCTCACAGGAACGCTCCCCCAACACAGCCGGCCGCGTGGCGCAAGCACTGGAACTCGGCGCCGCCCGCCGCGGCCCGGGCGTCATCGAGATCAACACCGCCTGCTCCGGTTTCGAGTACGCCCTCGGCATCGCCGACCAGGCCATCCGCTCCGGCTCAGCAACCCACGCGATCGCCATTGGCGCCGAAACGCTCTCCACCGTCACCGACTGGACGGACCGCAGCACCGCGGTGCTGGTCGCGGACGGGGCGGGTGCCGCCGTCGTGGGTCCGTCCGAGGAACCCCGGATCGGCCCGGTGGTGTGGGGGTCCCGCACGGACATGGCCGATTCGGTGCGGATCGGCCCGCCGGAGGGCAAGTTCTCGCAGAATGGCCGGGAAGTGCTGCGCTGGGGACTGCTCGACGCCGTCGGCCACGCCCGCGAAGCCGTGGAACGGGCCGGGCTCACCCTGGACGACATCGAGGTACTGGTTGCCCACCAGGCGAACCTGCGCATCATCGAACCGCTCGCGCAGGGCCTGGGGCTCAGCGAGAAGGTGGTGGTGACCGACGTGACCGAGTCCGGCAACACCTCCGCCGCGAGCGTCCCCCTGGGCCTGAGCAAGTGGTGGCACGCCGGCCGGATCCCGGCCGATGTGCCTGCCCTGCTCTTCGGGTTCGGCGGCGGCTTCACCTACGCCGGTATGGTGGCCATGACCCCGAAGCAGGCCTGATTCGCTGCAGCGGCTCGTTCAAGGCCCGGGTTTCCGGGTGTGCCGCAGCAGCATGACCCGCAGGCGGCGCAGGGAAACGTAGCGCGGAACCTGCCCGGCGTAGGCCGCGAAGCCTGCGCCGAACAGTTCCGCCAGCTCCCGTTCTTCTGCCAGCACTCCCCTGTGTTCGGCCAGGGCGGCGGCCGGAGTCGTGAGCAGCGCCCATGCCGAGCCTTGGAGCAGCCCGACGCCAAGGTGCAGCAGCCACCAGCCGGCGTACATGGGATTCCGACTGACGGCATAGGGACCGGTCACCACCAGCCGGCGCGGGCGGTCCAATTCGAAGGTCCCGCCCTCGCGCCGCCGTCGTTCCGCCAACGCGCGGACGGTGATTGCGCATCCGGCCGCGATCATGCCCACGCCCGCGGCAAGGCTCGGCGCGCGCGGTCCTGGAAGCTGTGCAGGCCGCAACCGGGCGAGGAGAAGGTCCGCGGCAAGCCCGGCCACTTGGCCCGGAGGCAGGGGCACATTCCTGAGGGCCGCCCTGGCGCCCGTCAAGCCCCGCCCGGTCAGCCCAGACCCGGCCGTCAAGCCCGTTCCCGGGCCTTCTCGGGACGGCTCTTCTGCGGGCGGGCTTGCTGCGCCCGGCCCGCAGCACTGCCTGCGGAAACCCCGGTCCCGCGGCGGGGAATCTGCCGCGCCAGGTATCCGGCGTCGCGGGCGAGCCCGGGCAGCGTGGCCGAGGTAGCGGCGTAGAGGAATTCCTGGCCCAGGAAGAACAGTCCGGAAACGTCCTGCGCCACGCCGCGGTATTGCCGCGGCCGGCCGTCGCCGTCGAAGGCCTCGGGCTCCACCCAGCTGAAATCGTCCCGGTAGCCGGTGCACCAGATGACGTTGGCGACGTCGAGGACGCGGCCGTCTCCGGCCACCGGC
Source organism: Arthrobacter silvisoli (assembly GCF_003369445.1). GTDB lineage: Bacteria > Actinomycetota > Actinomycetes > Actinomycetales > Micrococcaceae > Arthrobacter > Arthrobacter silvisoli. Next base: position 7,535 of record NZ_QRCU01000038.1, on the reverse strand, counting down.
CTGCCGTCGCGCACGCCCGTGATCCGGGGAACGGATTCGACGCCGGCCGCCGCGAGGTCCTTGAGCTTCGTGCGGATCAGCGGGGTGCCGTGGCCGAGGAACTCCGGTGCCGCCTTGCGGCCGATAGGCGTGCCGAGCGTGAGGATGTGGAGTCCGGCGAACCGTACGATCGGCAGGACGAAGCGGGCCGCGGCCCGGCCGTGCTTGACCGGCAGTTCCGCGGTGGGCTTTCCCGCCAGCAGGGTGAAGTGGCTGCGGCTCAGCTCCAAGGCGATCTCCGCGCCGGAGTTCCCGACGCCCACCACCAGGACAGGGCCGGGCCGGAGCTGCGCGGGATTCCGGTACAGGCTCGAATGCAGCTGGAAAACGGAGTCGTCCAACTGCCCGGCAAAGCCGGGAACCTTCGGTGCGACGCAGGCTCCTGTGGCCACCACGACGTTCAGGGCCTTCCAGCTCTGCCCGCCCGCTTCCGCCACGTAGTGGCCGTCTTCCTTCCGGAGGTGCTCCACCTTCACGCCGGGCCGGACCGGCAGGCCGAAATGGGCGGCGTAGCCTTCGAGATAGTCGGCCACTTCGTCCTTGCCCGGAAACGCGAGGCCGTCCCCCGGGAACGGCATCCCGGGAAGGCCGTCATACTTGGCCGGAGTGAACAGGCGCAGGGAGTCCCAGCGCCGGCGCCAGGCGTCGCCCACCCTCTGTCCGGCGTCGAGGATGGCGAAGTCGCGTCCTTGCCGGGAAAGGAAATAGCCCAAGGCAAGCCCGGCCTGCCCGCCGCCGACGATGATGGTGTCCAGGACCCCCTCGGATGCGTGATTCCGACCAGGGTTCATGTCGGATGTGTCCATGGCAAAGCCTCCTTATGCTGCCAGCACTTCTTCGGTGGAACGGAAACCTTCTGTGGCCGCCGGCTGCGCCGGATTGCCGGGTGCGTGGCGGTAGCGCAGCCACCAGGACAGCATCATGGCGGACGCCAGGACGTAGGTCCCGTGGAGCAGCCAGATCGGCCCGGGCGGCAGGCTGAACACATAAAGCGAATGGACCGCGTTCGCAATGTTGGCCAGGAGCAGGTTGCCCAGGCTGTACGAGGACAGGTCCTTCGTGCGTGCCGCCTTGAGCAGCATCGGCAGCATGCTCGCGGTGAAGAGGAAGGTCGAGACGGTTCCGGCGACCAAGGGAAGGTTCATGCTTCGACGCTATTGCCGGAGGCTGTGGGCGCGCATCGGACGGATGACGCATCTTGCGCCGGACGCGTATGGGTATTTAGCCGCAGGCCTCACGCCATCAACCCGTGTTCATACGCATAGCGGCTTGCCGCCACCCGCGATGTCACTTCCAGCTTCAGGAAGATGTTGCTCAGGTGCCGCGCCACGGTCTTTTCGCTCAGGAAGAGTTCGACGGCGACCGCCCGGTTGCTCTTGCCGGCCGCTACCAGCCGGAGGACTTCCACTTCGCGGCCGGTCAGCGGACCGCTCGCCGCCCCACCCGGCACCACCCCGCCGGACGCGTCAGGCCCGTCGGACGGCCCGGCCCCGTTCAGCGCATCGACCATCGCGAAGGCCGGCCCGGCACCGAGCTCCTCCAGTTCTTCGCGCGCAGCGTCGAAATCCATGCGGGCGGTTTCTTCGTCGCCCAGGCGGCGGCGCGCCTTGGCCACCAACACTCGGCAGCGAGCGGCCTCATAGGGATTCTCAAGGGTCCGCCACAAGGTCCAGGCGGTCCGCAACGGCTTCAAGGCCGCGGTGGCTTCACCGCCCTCGAGGAGCACCGAGCCGTCCGCCTGGGCAGCCAGGGCGCGGGGCATCGGTGCCGGATAACTTGCGGCGAAGCGCGCCAGGTCATCCGCCGCGCTGCGGGCCGCTGCGAGGTCGCCGGCCGCCAGTTCGATCTCGACGAGGCCGGACAGCAGGCGGCTCCGCCAGGTGGGGTCGGCGGCAGCCACGGCGTCGTTGATCTGGCGGCGGGCGAGCTGCACCTCCCCGAGGGCAAGGTGCAGGAGCGCCATTCCCGGCTGCGGGTCGAAGCCGGAGTCCGCTGCCGCACGGTACGAGGCGGCAGCGGCTTCGAAGAGGCCGCGGAGCCGCTGTACTTCTCCCTGGTAGTAGAAGGCCCCGAACCTGGCCTCAGGATCCCCGTGGGAGGACCGTTCCTGCGCCTTCGCTGCAGCGGCCATGGCCTCGTCCCACTGGCCGCGCAGGACATACAGCTCCGCCCGGTGCGCATGGCATTGGCCGCTGAAGAGCACCAGGTCCGGCTGGCCCTCGCACCAGCGGTCAAGCGCCATGGTCCATTCCAGGGCACGGGGCAGGTCGAAGACAGCCTGGCAGGTTCCGATGGTGGCGCAGTAGATGATGCCGGAGGGAATGGCGGACACCTCCCCGGAGATGGCCGCCACCATCACCTCGTCGAACAGTTCCAGTCCGGCCGCCGGATTGCCGAGCATGACCTGTGCCTGCCCCTGGCCGAGCTGCGCCAGGCACGTGACGTCCCGGTCGTGCGAAGCCGTACCGATTCCGTGGGCCCTGCTGAAAAGGGCGGACGCACCTGCGGCGTCGCCACCGTAGAGTTTCGCGACGGCGGCCGGGATAAGGAGCAGTCCTTCGGCGGCACCGGGCTCGTCGACTTCGGCCAGGAGCCTCGTGCCACGTGCCAGCCACCCGGAACTGGCCGCCGACGAGCCGCTGTTCAGCAGGTGGATACCCAACCAGGCGGCGCACCGCACGGCTCCCGGGACGTCACCGGTGAGGAGGAACTCTTCGTGGGCCCGGGCCAGTGCCCCGGTCCCGTCGTCAGCGTGGCCCGTGAGGAACGCGGCGGTGGCGAAGCGTTCGAGGTCGGCGGCGGGAAGGCCGCCTTCGCGGTGCGCGTCCCCGAAGTGTCCGAAGGCTTCACCCCAGCGGTGATCGTCGTAGGCGGCGCGGCCCAGGTCCAGGCCGGCTTTGGACGTTGCCATGGCTCCTCCGGCACTGCGGCCGCGCTGCGGCGGCGCGGCTTTCGTCCTTGTCTATGCGCCACGGTACGCCTGGCTCCTGCGGCCCACAATGCCCGCCTCGGAGCAGGCCGCTCAGGACGCCGGGACGAACTCCCCGTGCCCGGCATCCCGCAGCGCCGTACGGATCCGCTCGGCGTTGGCCTCGAGCTGTGACGGGTCCGGGTTGTGGTCCGCGGAGCCGAAATCGTAGTCGGCCATCGAATTCGACGGCCACACGTGAACGTGCAGATGGTCCACCTCGTAGCCGGCCACCAGCAGCCCCGCCCGAGCGGCGCCGAACTCGGGGACCAGTGCCTTGCCGATGGTCTGCGCCACGGCGGTCACCCGGCCGAGCACTTCGGCCGGTGCATCGGTCCAGCGGTCCACTTCGAGGCGCGGGACCACCAGGACGTGGCCGTCGGCGAGGGGCGCGATGCTCAGGAACGCCACCACGTCTTCGTCCTTCCAGACGAAGCGGCCCGGGATGTCGCCGTTGATGATCTTGGTGAAGAGGGTGCTCATGCGTCTGCCTTTTCGGACGGGGTGTGCAGGGTCTTGGTGTCCAGGACGAAGCGGTACTTCACGTCGCCCGCGACCATACGGTCATAGGCGTCGTTGAGCCCGGAGGCGCCCACGATCTCGATGTCGCTGGCCACGCCGTGTTCGGCGCAGAAATCGAGCATCTCCTGGGTCTCGGCGATCCCGCCGATCAGGGAACCGGAATAGGCCAAGCGGCGCCGGATGAGGAGCCCGGGACTGACCGGCGGCATGTCGCTCGGCGGCAGTCCCAGTTGGAAGAGCGCCCCGCCCAGGCGAAGGGTGCGCAGGTACGGGTTGAGGTCGTGCGGCGCGGCCACGGTGTCGATGATGACGTCGATGCTTGCCTTGGCCGCTTCCATCGCGGAGGGTTCCCGGGAAAGGACCACCTGGTCAGCGCCGAGTTCGGTCGCGGCCGCCGTCTTGCCTTTCGAACTGGTGAAGACCACCACTTCCGCGCCCATCGCCTTGGCGATCTTCACCGCCATGTGGCCGAGACCGCCCAGCCCAACGACACCCACCACGTCCCCGGGTTCGACGTCGAAATAGCGCAGCGGCGAGTAGGTGGTGATTCCCGCGCACAGCAACGGAGCGGTTGCAGCCGGGTCCATGCCTTCGGGAATCCGCAGGACGAAGCGGCGGTCCACGACGATCGTGCCCGAATAGCCGCCCTGGGTGATGGCGTTGCCGTTCCGCGGGTCCTTCACGCCGTACGTGCCGACATTTCCGCGTTCGCAGTATTGTTCGAGCCCTTCGAGGCAGCTGTCGCATTCCCGGCACGAGTCCACCAGGCAACCGACGCCCACCAGGTCCCCGGCCCTGAAGTCATCCACCGCTGCTCCGGTGCGGCGCACCCTGCCCACGATCTCGTGGCCCGGCACCAAGGGGTAGGGGCGGCTGCCCCATTCGCCCCGTGTGGCATGCACATCGGAGTGGCACAGCCCGCAGAATTCGATGTCGATCTCGACGTCGTCGTCCTTGGGTACGCGGCGCGCCAGGGTCAGCGGACGCAGGCCGCTTTCGGCGGACGTCGCGCCCATCGCGGCCGTGAGGGTGCCCGGGCCGGTGCGGGTTTCCTGGGTTTCCGCAGCCGTCAGGGGTTTGCCGAGCGGAGGGGGTACGGGGCGTCCGGGAGTCATGCTCCGACGCTACCACCGGGTGCGGCGCCGACGGCCACCTCATTCGCCTCCTCGGAGGACCACTGCGAGAAGGAGCCCGGGTAAAGCGCTGCGGGGAACCCGGCGATCTCCAGTGCCGCGATCTGGTGGGCTGCCGTCACTCCGGAACCGCAGTAGACCGCGACGGCGGTGCCACCGTCGATTCCCGCCTCGGCGAAGCGGGAGCGCAACTGCGCTGCCGGCAGGAAGCGGCCGTCCGCCGCGAGGTTCTCCCCCGTCGGTGCGCTGATGGCGCCGGGGATGTGGCCGGCCCGGGGATCGATGGGTTCGATCTCGCCGCGGTAGCGCTCCCCTGCCCGGGCGTCGAGCAGGATGCCTTGGCCGGCCCAGCGCGCGGCGCGCGCCATGTCGATGCTGGGCATCCGGCCGTGTCCCAGGGTGACCGTTCCTTCCGTTGCAGCCTGCTCCCCGGACTCCACCGGATGGCCTGCAGCGCGCCAAGCTGCCAGTCCGCCGTCGAGCAGGAAAACGGGCTCCAGCCCGGCATCGCGGAGCAGCCACCAGGCGCGCGCCGCCGCGGTATTGCCGTTGTCGTCGTACGCCACCACGGTGTCTCCGTCATTGATGCCCCAGGCCCGGGCGCTGCGCTGCAGGGCCGCCTGGGCGGGCAGGGGGTGGCGGCCCTCGCCGGACACCGACGGATCCGCCAACTCGTGGTGCAGATCCACGAACACGGCGCCCGGGAGGTGGCCTGCCAGGTAGTGGTCGTGCCCGTGCGGGTCACCGAGCACCCAGCGGACGTCGAGAAGCACCGTGCGTTTCCCGGAATCCATCCGCTCCTTGAGGGCGGCAACATCCATCAGCGTACCCATCGCGTCTCCTTTGTTCCCGTGGCAAACACCCGGCTCCCAGCTTAACCGGCGAGGGGCCCCGGCCTAACCGGCGAGGGGCCCCGGCCGAGCTTGCGAGGGCGGGGAGCTAGGCTGGATCGGTGAAGACTGCAGGAAAGCAAGACAGGCGGTGGGCCAGCGAGGCCATCCGCCGCATCGAGGCCGAAAACAACCGGTCCGCCGACACCCACCTCTATTCGGTCCCGTTGCCGGAGCATTGGGGTGTCGAGCTGTACCTGAAGGATGAGTCCACGCACCGCTCCGGCAGCCTGAAGCACCGCTTGGCGCGCTCGCTGTTCCTGTATGGCCTGGTGAACGGCTGGATCAACGAAGGCACCACGATTGTGGAGGCGTCAAGCGGCAGCACCGCCGTCTCGGAGGCGTACTTCGCCCGGCTCATCGGCCTGCCGTTCATCGCGGTCATGACGCGCACCACCAGCCCGGAGAAGATCGCCCTCATTGAAGAATTCGGTGGCAGTTGCCTGCTGGTGGACCATGCCTCGGAGGTCTACGCCGCGGCGCAGGAGGCAGCCCGCACATCCGGCGGGCACTACATGGACCAGTTCACCTACGCGGAGCGGGCCACCGACTGGCGCGGCAACAACAACATCGCGGAATCGATCTTCGAACAGCTGGCCCTGGAGGAGCACCCGGTTCCGGAGTGGATCGTGGTGGGGGCCGGCACCGGCGGAACCAGCGCCACCATCGGCCGGTATCTGCGGTACCACTGCCACGGAACCCGGCTGGCCGTCGTCGACCCCGAAAACTCCGCGTTCTACCCGGGCTGGCGGGACGGCGTCGAGGAGTTCAGCACCGGCATGCCGTCCCGGATCGAAGGCATCGGCCGCCCGCGGATGGAGCCGAGTTTCGTGCCGGCGGTCATCGACACCATGATCCCGGTGCCGGATGCGGCGTCCGTCGCGGCCATGCGGCACCTCCGCAGCCTCACCGGCCTCCGGGCCGGCCCCTCCACCGGCACGAACCTGTGGGGCGTGTGGCAGCTGCTTGCGGAGATGGTGGCGCAAGGAAAGCGCGGAAGCATCGTTTCACTGATGTGCGACGGCGGGGAGCGCTATGCGGGCAGCTACTACAGGCAGGAATGGCTGGACTCGCAGGGCCTGGACCCGCAGCCGTACGAGGCCGTCCTGAACCGCTTCTTCGACACCGGGGCGTGGCCCGGGGTATAAGCGCGGCTAGACTTCCACGGACTCGCGTGGCGCCAGGCTGGTGTATGTGGTGCCGTACTTGCCGCCGATCCGGCCGACGTGCCCTTCGACCAGTCCGCGGCCCAGCTCATTGAGGAGCGCGTCATGGACCGGGTAGGCCTGCGGTGCGCGCACGGCCACCACGAAGTCCACCACCTCGCCCACTTTGGACCACGGTGCGTGCAGCGGCACCAGGAGCGTCTTCACCTCGATGCCGTGCGGGACCACGAAGGAATCGCCGGGGTGGAAGACGTTCTCCTCCACGAGGTAGCCGATGTTCGCCACGATCGGCACCAGCGGGTGGATCAGGGCATGCTGGCCGCCGAACGAGCGCACGGCAAAGCCGCCCGCTTCGAAGGAACTGTCAGGCTCGACGGCGTGTACGCGCCCGCCGTCGTCGCCGGCCTTCCCTGCGAGCTCAGCGGCGAGGCGGGCCGGGGCGTGGACCTGGAGTCCCGGGTTGGCGTGCAGCGCTTCAAGCAGCGCCGGGGCGTCCACATGGTCCGGATGCTCATGGGTGATGAGCACCGCGTGGGCACCCGCCAAAGCCTCCTCCGCCTCCGAGAATGTCCCCGGATCGATCACCAACACGTGCCCGTCCTTCTGCAGGCGGACACAGGAATGCGTGAACTTGGTCAGCTTCATGGCCCAAGACTAGCGCGCGAGGGGCCCCGGACGAGCTTGCGAGTATGGGGAGCGCGCTGGTCGCTAGCGCGCGAGGGGCCCCGGACGAGCTAAGCGACTGTGAGGATTTCCGTGGCTGGTCTGGGACTGGCTGGCAGAGTGGGTCCTGGCCGTTCCACCCGTGTTTGTGACT
>NZ_QRCU01000040.1 GCF_003369445.1 Arthrobacter silvisoli | reverse complement strand
CCCCACCTTGAAGGTGGGGCCCGCCGTCGTTGGTTAACCGCGAAGCTGCGTTTGCCCCAACGGCGCCGGCCGGTGCCGCTGGGTAAAGCCCCGCTCAGCGGGCCTCAGGGGCCTCCAGAAGTGCCGCCAGGGCGGCTAGGGCGTCATCTATCTCGCCCGGCGTCTTGCCGGCGGGCACGGCCTCTGTAGTGACGTTCAGGAGGACTTCGCAGCCGTGCGCGAAGTCCTCGGTCATCACCTCCAGGAGCGAGCGCGCGTCGACGGCGGGATGTCCCGGTTTGCGGATGGTGACCGGCAGGCCTGTGGCCGTCACCGCCCGGACAAACACGGCCGCCGCGCGTGCGTGAAGGCCGATCTCCGCGGCGACGGTGGCTTTGTGCTCGGGCAAACCGGCTCCTTTGCTCTGGCGGGACAAGGCCGCCCGGTGAAAATGATCCTTAAAAGCCTAACGCAGCGGCACTGGTTCCGGGGCCGGGCGGAGCGCGGTGACGGGGGATTCGCCTACGCTTGTCCTATGGAATTGCCCGCTTCCGGATCCGGGGTCTGCCGTGTCCGTTGACGCCTCGAAAATCATCGGTGAAATCGACCGCAACAGCGGCGTCCCCATCTACGTCCAGCTGCGCGAAATCCTTCGCATGTTCATCACGGACTCCTGCCGGCCCGGCGCCGCCCTCCCGTCGGAACGGGACCTCTCGGAACGCTTCGGCCTGGCACGCATGACCGTGCGCCAGGCGATCGACGCCCTGGTGGGGGAGGAGATCATCGAACGGGTGGTCGGCCTCGGCACGTTTGTGCGGAAACCCAAGCTCGACCTCCAGGTGAAGCTGACGTCCTACAGCGAGGAGATGCAGCGCCGCGGCATGGTCCCTGCGGCCAAGGTGTTGAGCTTCGAACAGATTGCGGCCAGCGCGTTCCTTGCCCGGGAACTCCAGCTTGACGAAGGAACACCGGTGGTGCGCTTCAGGCGCCTCCTGCTCGCTGACAACGAACCCATGAGCGTTGACGAGAACTTCATCCCGGCGCACCGTGTTCCAGGCTTCCTGGACGAGGCTCCGCCCACCTCGCTCTACAACGTCCTCAGTGAACGGTACGGGCTGGTCATGGAATGGGGCGAGGACATGATCGAGGCCACGGCTGCTTCGCCGTCCACGGCGCGGCTGCTCAACGTCGATGTCGGTTCGCCGCTGCTCAAGATCCAGCGGCACGCGTTCGTTGCCCGGGCCATGGTCGACTATTCGGTGTCCTACTACCGTGCCGACCGCTACAAGCTCTGGGTGCCCCTGCAGCGCCCCGGCGTGCGGCCCACCCGGGGACCGCGCGCAGGCTACTAGGAACCGCGCCCCGCGAAGCCGCCGGCCCGCACTCTGACCGGTTCGGCAGCAGCGCTGACCATGTCTGGCGCAGAACTCCCGACGCACGTTCTGACGTTGGAGACAAGAAAGGCCCCGTCCAATGGGACGGGGCCTTCCTGTGTGCCGTTGTTAGTGGCTGAGGCTCTTCTGATCAGCGCCTTCGATGGCTTCGTGGTGGCCGTGCCCGTGCGCGGCTTCCACTTCGGCCGGCGTTGCGGGAGCAACGCGGTCCTCGAAGAACCACTTGGAGAGTGCCGCGCGGCGCTTCTCCTTGCGGGTCACGACGCCGTGCTCGTTCGGCTCGGCCGGGAGCGGGGCGGGGGACTCGAAGCCGACCAGCTTGTACTGCTTGTAGTCGTCAAGCGGGGCATGGACCTCGATGAACTCACCGTGCGGCAGGCGGACGATACGGCCGGTCTCGCGGCCGTGCAGGGCGATCTCGCGGTCCTTGCGCTGCAGGGCGAGGGCGACACGCTTGGTCACCACGAAGGCGATGACCGGGCCGATGAAGAACAGTGCACGCAGCCAGTAGGTCACGTCGTTCAGGGCCACGTGGAAATGCGTGGCGATGAGGTCGGAGCCGGCGGCTGCCCACATCACGCAGTACCAGGTGAAACCTGCCACGCCGATGGCCGTGCGGGTGGGGGCGTTGCGCGGACGGTCCAGCACGTGGTGTTCGCGGTTGTCCTTGGTGATCCAGCGTTCGATCCACGGGTAGGTGAACAGGACCGTGAAGATGATCCCTGCCGGCACCAGGGCCGGAAGCAGGACGTTCAGGGTCAGGGTGTGCCCGAAGACCACGTACTCGAAGTGGAAGTCGTTGACCACACCGGGCATGAGGCGCAGGGCGCCGTCGACGAAACCGATGTACCAGTCAGGCTGGGTACCGGCCGACACCGGGGAGGGGTCATACGGACCGTAGTTCCAGATCGGGTTGATGGTGAACGCCGCCGCCATCAATGCGACCACGCCGAAGACGATGAAGAAGAAGCCGCCGGCCTTTGCTGCGTAAACCGGACCCAGGGGGTAGCCCACGACGTTGCCGTCGTTACGGCCCGGGCCGGGGTACTGGGTGTGCTTGTGGACCACGACCATGAACAGGTGGATCACGATCATGAGCAGGATGAGCGCCGGAACCAGCAGGATGTGCAGCACGTACAGGCGGCCGATGATGGCCGTGCCCGGGAACTCGCCTCCGAAGAGGAAGAACGAGATGTACGTACCGATGACCGGGATGGACTTGATGACACCGTCAATGATGCGCAGGCCGTTGCCGGAGAGCAGATCGTCGGGGAGCGAGTAGCCCGTGAAGCCGGCTGCCATGGCCAGAATGAGCAGCACGCCGCCGACAACCCAGTTCATTTCACGCGGCTTGCGGAATGCGCCGGTGAAGAACACGCGGAGCATGTGGACACCGAGGGAAGCCACGAAGAGCAGGGCTGCCCAGTGGTGGACCTGGCGGAAGAACAGCCCGCCGCGGACATCGAAGGAGATGTTCAGCGAGGAGTTGTAGGCCACGGACATTTCGACGTTGTACAGCGGCGTGTAGGAACCCTGGTAGTGGGTTTCCGCCATGGACGGGTCGAAGAAGAACGTCAGGAAGGTACCCGACATCAGGAGGATGACGAAGGAGTACAGGGCCACTTCGCCGAACATGAACGACCAGTGGTCCGGGAAGACCTTCCGGCCGAACTCGCGGAGGATTCCGGAGCCGCCGACTCGCTCGTCAACGAAGTCCGTGAAGCGTCCTACCTTCGTCTTGGCGACGAAGGGGGCGTCAGCTGTTGATGAGGCGCTCATGCTCGTCACGCTCCCAGTAACTCGGTCCTACAGGTTCTTTGAAGTCGCTCGTGGCGACGAGGTAGCCCTCAGCGTCAACTGCGATGGGCAGCTGGGGGAGCGGACGGCTGGCCGGGCCGAAGATGACCTTGCATTCCTGGGTCAGGTCGAAGGTCGACTGGTGGCAGGGGCACAGCAGGTGGTGCGTCTGCTGCTCGTAGAGAGCAACCGGGCAACCGACGTGGGTGCAGATCTTGGAGTAGGCAACGATGCCGTTGTAGCTCCAGTCCTCGCGGCCGGGGGAGATCTTCAGCGAGTCCGGGTTGAGGCGCATGAGCAGGACGACGGCCTTGGCCTTTTCGTTCAGCTTGCCTTCGTGGAGTTCGTTGAGGCCTTCCGGGATGACGTGGAACGCCGAGCCGATGGTCACGTCCGATGCCTTGATCGGGGTGCCGTCGGGGTCGCGGGTGAGGCGCTTGAGCTTGCCCTCCTTCGGAGCCCACATGGTGTGTGCGAGCTTGTCGTCCGGGCGGGGACCAAGGTCACCGAACACGGCGATCGCCGGCAGGGGAGCCAGGGCGACAGCACCCAGAAGGGTGTTGCGGATCAGCGGACGGCGCTTGATGCCGGTCTCTTCGACGATGTCGTCGACGATGCGTACGGCAGCCTGGCGGTCCTCCTCGGTGCGGATCGCGTGGCGCTCTTCCGAGACCTCGTGGTCCGGCATCAGAGCTTTGGCCCAGTGGACGATGCCGGTGCCGATACCAAGCATCGCAAAAGCGGTGCCCAGGCCCAGGAGCAGGTTCTGGTTGCGGATCGTGGCAATCGTCGAGTCGTTGCCGAGATCGATGGCGAAGTACGCGCCAAGGAAGATCAAGGTACCGACAATGGAGACGCCAAACAGAATGGCTACCTGACGCTCGGCTCGCTTCGCGGCCTTCGGGTCCGTGTCAGCCAGGCGCAAACGATGCGGAGGAAGCCCAGGATCCTGGAACTTCTCCACGTCATTCTGACCAGCCGTAGCTACGGTGCCCGAGTGGTTCGGACTGCCGTCACTATGGTTGCCCATAATTCGCCTCATCCTTCTCTCGTTGTCCCGGCAGGTGCCGGGGGGATTTTCAATTCAAAGCTGCTGCGCACGGCAGCAGAAATTCCTGGACGCGCCGCTTAGGACGAGCGGGAAGTCAGCCAGATGGTGAATGCAATGATTACACCGAGGCCGGCAACCCACACGAACAAGCCTTCAGACACCGGGCCGAGCGAGCCGAGGTCGGCACCGCCGGGCGAGCCGTTGGCTTCGATCTTCTTCAGGAAGGTGACGATGTTGCGCTTGCCTTCAGGTGAAATGTTTGCGTCGTTGAAGACGGGCATGTTCTGCGGACCCGTCGCCATCGCTTCGTAGATGTGCTTGCCGCTGACATCGGCCAGTGCCGGGGCGAACTTGCCGCGGGTCAGGGCACCGCCGGCGGCTGCTGCGTTGTGGCACATGGCGCAGTTGACGCGGAACAGCTCGCCACCCTCGGCGGCGTCGCCCTTTTCGTCGAGCAGGTGCTCTTCGGGGATGGCCGGGCCGGCCCCGAGGGAAGCGACGTAAGCCGAAAGCTGGTGCGTCTGGTCTTCGTTGAACTGCAGCGGCTTCTTCTGGGCCTGGGGGCCGTTCATCTGCATGGGCATGCGGCCGGTGCCAACCTGGAAGTCAACCGCAGCTGCACCAACACCGACCAGCGAGGGGCCGTCCTTGGTGCCGCTGGCGCCCATGCCGTGGCAGGTGGCGCAGTTGGCCTCGAACAGCTTCTTACCCTCTTCAGTGTCGCTCGCACTGTAGGTGGTGGTTTCTGCCTTGGCCTGGTTGACCGTCGTGGCGACGGCGTACAGCCCACCAGTGAGGAGGAGGCCCATCAGCAGCAGCGCAATGGCTGCCAGTGGGTGACGTCGCTTCTGCGAGAGTGCCTTCACGTGGTGGTTCCTTAATTCGATCCTGCGTCGGCTTCGGGAGCCGCTTCTTTGTTGTTCAGGCCCTTGCGCGGCAAGAGCCAAGCCGTGCTACTTGAGGACGTAGATGACCAGGAAGAGGCCGATCCACACAACGTCCACGAAGTGCCAGTAGTAAGAGGTGACAATTGCCGAAGTGGCTTCGAAGTGCCCGAACTTCTTGGCTGCGAACGCGCGGCCGATGATGAAGAGGAAGGCAATGAGGCCGCCGATCACGTGCAGACCGTGGAAGCCGGTGGTGATGTAGAAGGCGGAGCCGTACGCGTTGGAAGACAGCGAAACGTGCTCGGAGACGAGCATGGCGTATTCCGTGGTCTGGCCGGCAACGAAGAAACCACCCATGAGGAAGGTGAGGATGAACCACTCATTCATGCCCCAACGGGTGAACTGGAACACACCGCCCCGGCGGCGCGGCTCAAGGCGTTCCGCGGCGAAAACACCCATCTGGCAAGTGAAGGAGCTTGCTACCAGGACGATGGTGTTGACAAGCGCAAACGGGAAGTTGAGCTTGGCGGTCTCTTCAGCCCACAGGTCTCCGGAAGTGGAGCGCAGGGTGAAGTACATGGCAAAGAGGCCGGCGAAGAACATCAACTCACTGGACAGCCAAACAACCGTTCCAACGGAAACGAGATTGGGGCGGTTCAGCGTCGGGTGCGCCGGGGTACTGGGGGCATGGGTCGCAGATGTCACAAGGACATTATGTCTGTAAAAGTCCTGAGTTCCCAACGCGAACCGCCTTTTGGGGGGACTTTTTCTACAAACACGCGAAATCGCGCGGAAAAGTTCCCGCCGTCTTTCACATTGGTCATCGGCGGGGCTCGCTCGCTAGCATCAAGTGGTGACTTCACCGGCATCCGAGCAGCAGGCAAGCAACACCTGGCCAGGCCTTATCGCCGCCTTGATCAGGAAACAGGATCTTTCCCTCGAGAACACGGCGTGGGCGATGAACACGATCATGTCCGGGGAAGCGACCCCGGCCCAGATCGCGGGATTCCTGGTTGCGCTCCGTTCCAAGGGCGAAACGGTCGAGGAAGTGACCGGCCTGGTCGAAGCCATGCTGGCCAACGCGAACCCGGTGTCCATCCCGGGTGAGAAGCTTGACATCGTCGGCACGGGTGGTGACCAACTCAACACGGTCAACATCTCCACGATGGCCGCCCTGGTGGCCGCAGGCGCGGGCGCCAGGGTCGTCAAGCACGGCAACCGCGCGGCGTCCTCTTCATCCGGCTCGGCCGATGTGCTCGAAGCCCTGGGCGTCCGGCTCGACCTGCCGATCGACCGCGTTGCGCGCAATGCCGAAGAAGCCGGCATTACTTTCTGCTTCGCCCAAGTGTTCCACCCCTCATTCCGCCACACGGCCGTGGCGCGCAAGGAACTCGGCATCCCCACCGCGTTCAACTTCCTCGGCCCCATGACCAACCCGGCACATGTGCAGGCCTCGGCCGTCGGCGTCGCGAACGCGTCCATGGCGCCGCTGGTCGCCGGCGTGCTCGCACGGCGCGGAAGCAGGGGGCTGGTGTTCCGCGGCGAGGACGGCCTGGATGAACTGACGACGACGGGTCCGTCCACCGTCTGGGAGATCCGCGACCGCGGGGTCCGGGAACAGCGCTTCTCGCCGCTCGAGCTGGGTATCCCGGCCTCGACCATCGACGAACTGAAGGGCGGCGACGCGAAAGCGAATGCCGCCGTCGTGCGCGAGGTACTGCACGGGAAACCCGGGGCGGTGCGCGATGCTGTACTCCTCAACGCCGCGGCAGGGCTGGTGGCCTTCGCTGAAACGGCGGAGGGAAGCCTCCTCGAACGGATGGACGCCGCCTACAAACGGGCCAGCGAGTCGATCGATTCCGGGGCGGCAGCGAAGGTGCTGGAGACCTGGATCGGGCTCAGCCAAGGCTGAGCCCGTCAGGCGTCGTGCCGCCGGTCGGGGCTACTGCTCGAAGCCGAGCGCAAACGCGGCGTCGAGATCGTGCTGGGAGTACGCGCGGAACGCGATGTGCGTCGTCGTGTGCACGACGGCGGGCACCTTGGACAGCCGGTCGGCAATGACATCGGCCAGTTCTTCATGCTTCGCCACCCGTGCCACCGCGATCAGGTCCCACTCACCGGTGACGGAATAGACCTCGCTGATGCCCTGGATCGCGGAAATTTCCTCGGCCGTTTCCGGAATGCGGGAAGCGTCGGTCTTGATCAGGACAAAGGCAGTGATCACTGTGGGGCCTTTCCTACGTGCGGCATGAGCCGGCGGTCAGTGGACGAATGCAAGCCTAGTCCCCGTCGGCTCCCAAGTCTCGCTGCGCTCGACCCGGGTCCCTCGCCGACGTGGGCCCACCCGCCAGCTCCCAAGTCTCGCTGCGCTCGACCCGGGTCCCTCGCCGACGTGGGCCCACCCGCCAGCTCCCAAGTCTCGCTTCAGGACCGCCGGGACGTCCGCAGGCGGAGCGCCAGGGCCCAAAGCAGACGGTATCCGAGCAGGAACACGGCGAGGGTAACCAGCGCGACGACGATGAACGCGACGGCGGCAGTGTGCCCGCTCGCCAGGCGGAGCAGCATGCCTCCAGCCACCGTGCTGATCCAGATCACGACGCCGGCAGGCCAGGTACGCAGCGGCGCGCGCCAGGCGCGGGCAATAAGCCAGCCGGCGGCGGCCCCGGCGAGGAAGGGCCACGCCGTATCCAGAACCCCAAGAACGGATTCGCCGCGCTGATGGGTATCCCGGCCGATTGCAGCGAACAGCAGAATCAGGGCAGCATCAATGACGGCAACGGCGGTGGGCAACAGGGATCCACGGGGGCTTGAAGGCATGCTCCGACCTTATCCCGCGCCCGTTATGGTTCCGAATCCCGGTGGCCTTGAATCGGGGCACCTCCGGGAGCAGGATGGGCTGGGCGTCAAACGGCGGGAGGGCACATGAAAGTCATCCAAATAGCGCAGCGAGCGGTGGACCTTGAGCGGGCCACCGCCTTCTACTCTGGGTTGCTCGGCACGCGGCCTCTCGCCCGTTTCGAGGAGGCGGGCCTGGTGTTCTTCGACCTCGGAGGTGTCCGGCTGCTCCTCGAACGCGGTGCGCCGTCCGCGCTTGTCTACCTCGATCGGCCTGATCTCCACACGGCGCTCCCCAGGCTCGAAGCGGCCGGAGTGAAGGTCCTCGCACGGCCACAGCTGATCTTCACCCACCCCGACGAGACTTTGGGGCCGGCAGGAACCGAAGAATGGATGGCGTTCATCGAGGACAGCGAGGGCAACACCGTGGGGTTGGTGTCCCGGACGCCGGCCGCGGGGGACTGACGGACCGTTGTGCTGGAGGTGGTGGCCGACTAGCCTCAATCGGGGGCTCAAAGCGCCATCACCGTATGGGAGGGATGCACGGTCATGCAGAAGATTTCGACCTGTCTTTGGTTCGACGGAGCGGCCGAGGAAGCCGCGGCCTTCTACGCAGGGATTTTCCCCGACTCGTCAATCGGCACAACGACGCCTGGCCCGGACGGCAAAGCCATGACGGTTGAGTTCAGCCTCGAGGGCCGGGAATTCCTTGGCCTCAACGGTGGACCGATGTTCAACTTCACTGAGGCTGTGTCCTTCGTGATCAACTGCGATTCGCAGGACGAGATCGACCGGTACTGGGACGCCCTGACCGCCGGGGGCGAGGAGAGCCAGTGTGGCTGGCTCAAAGACAAGTTCGGAGTTTCATGGCAGGTTGTCCCGGCGGCACTTCCGGGCCTGTTGCATGGTCCCGACCCGCAAGGCTCCCAGCGGGCCATGGAGGCAATGTTCCAGATGAAGAAACTGGACCTGAACGCCCTGCAGAAGGCCTACGACGGCATCTGATGTCACCAGCAACACAGTCCAGCAGTACCAGCGAAAGAGGAGAAGCAAAGTAATGGCAACACGTCTCAATCCGTACCTTTCCTTCCGCGACAACGCCCGGGATGCCATCACCTTCTATGAATCGGTGTTCGGCGGCGAACTGACCATCAGCACGTTCGGTGAGTTCCAAGCCAGCCAGGACCCGGCAGAAGCCGACAAGGTCATGCACGCCATGCTTGTTTCGGGCAACGGGCTGGTACTGATGGCCTCCGATACGCCCAACGGCATGCCGTACAACCCAGGCGACAACATCTCGGTGTCGCTCAGCGGTGAGAGCAGCGACGAGGCGGAACTGCGCGGCTACTGGGACAAGCTGTCCGACGGCGGCACGGTGGCGATGCCGCTTGAGCCGGCTCCCTGGGGTGACACTTTCGGGATGTGTACAGATAAGTTCGGGATCACCTGGCTTGTGAACATCGCCGGCGCCCAGCCGGCAGCGGAGTAGCTTCGGGCGGGCGGAGGCGGGAGCAGCCTCCGCCCGCTCACCGGGCTCGTGCGTGACGGTGGCCTGGTGCGGGGCCGTCAGCCGCCGAAACTCGGGGAGGGTCCCCCAGACCATTCCCGCAGCCCGCGTTTGCAGGAGCACGTTGCCCTGCGCGGTTGATTCGACAGGTCCGGCAACGACGGGACCCGGCGTCCGCCTGAGCCGTGTGGGCTAGCCGGATTCGGCCGGGTCGTAGTCGAACGCCGGCAGTCCATCGGTGCTGCGCCGGTTCCTGTCGGCGCGGTAGGCGGCACTGCCGGCGTCGCCCTTCCGCTCGAAATAGGGGCCCAGGAGGTCCCGGTGCCCTTCGAAGGCCATGAGGGGGACGCCCCAGCCGCACGAGTCGGAAACGCGGTCGACGTCGACGACGATCACCGCACGGGTGCCCGGTTTCCGGTCAAAGTGGCGGGCGAAGCCGTCGAACTCCGAATCGTAGGTGGTGACGATCCGGCCGCGGCCGTGAAGCCTGACGATGTTGGGCGGACCCTCGAACGCGCAGAACATGACCGTCACGCGGCCGTTCTCGCGCAGGTGTGCGATGGTTTCGCTTCCACTACCTGTGACGTCCAACCAGGCGAAGGTGCGTTCGTCGAGCACCGCGAAGGTGCCCGGGAGTCCGCGGGGCGAGACATTGACATGTCCCTCCCCGGACAACGGCGCTGTGGCGACGAAGAACACCGGCTGGCGTTCAATGAATTCGCGTAGCTTGTGGTCGATGGATTCGTGGACTTTCCCCATGGAGGGACTATGGCAACGAGGGCCGGGCCTCGGCAAAGTGGTTCCAGCAGATGGGCACCTGGCGGCGAGTTCAATGTGAACGTCGCTGGGACATCGGGATGAATGCTGGGTTCAGATTGTGAACGCAGGGGAGTGGCGCTAACCCATTCCGGCCGGACCGGCCCACGTCGCAGGGGCGCCTGTTTCAATAATCGCTGCCGTGCAGGTGTCAGAGAGGGGAGTGCGGCCTCAGCGGCCACGGGACAACTTTGACCTAAGTTCTCCTGCATGGGCAGCGAGGGTCCGACGCCGGCCTCGGGTGAAGCTTTTCGCCTGCAGGTCGAGGACGAACCGGCTGCCCAACTCTCCCACACCCAACAGCTGACCCACCCGGAGTCTTGCCTCATCCACGTCTTCTGAGTCCTCGATTGCCTGGAAAACCTCCTCGCGCCGATCCATCGCCTGCACCAGGGCATCGACGATCATCAGTTGTTGCCTTATCTGCCGCTCATCCTCATCCATGCGGCGATTCTTGCACGACGGAAGTGATGGGCAGCTGCGGACGACAGGCGTCCCCACGCCGTGCTGATCGATATGGTGGATACCAACTGAGGGAAGGCTGGCGCCATGCGGAAACTGATCTACGCCATGAACCTGACGCTGGACGGCTACATCGCCGCTCCCGGAGATGACATCGGCTGGAGCGGGCCGCCGAGCGATGAACTGTTCCAGTGGTGGCTAGACCAGGAACTGGCAAGCAGCCTGACACTGTACGGGCGCAAGCTGTGGGAAACCATGAGTTCCTACTGGCCGACCGGCGACCAGCAGCCCGACGCCACCCCGGCCCAGATCGAATTCGCACGGAACTGGCGGGACACGCCGAAGGTGGTGTTCTCCTCAACGATCGACAAGGTCGACTGGAACACCCGCCTGGTTACCGGCGACGCGATTGCGGAGATCACCCGGCTTAAGACCGACGACGGCGGCCCGATGACCGTCGGCGGCGCAACGCTCGCCGGAGCGGCCATGCGGGCCGGACTGATCGACGAGTACGTGCTGGTAACCCATCCGGTCCTGGTGGGCGGCGGCACGCCGTTCTTCGCTGCGCTGGACAGCTGGGTGAACCTGAATCTCGTGGCGACGCGGATTTTTTCCGGCGGCGTGGTCATGGCCAGGTACGAGACGAGGCGCTGAGTCGATTCATACGAACGGTCGCGTCCAGCACTTGGCGCACCAGGGGGAGTGGGGCGAAATGATTCATATGGTGAGTCACGCGGGTTACAACTGGCATCGCTGGAGATCGAATTTGGGCATACTGCGGGCCAACGGAACGCCAGCAGGGGCCGTTCAGATAGCCATGGAAGCTTGAGTGATGGGAAAGCCTGAAGGGCGGAGATATGTCCGATACCAAGCGGTCGTACCGAATGGCCGAGGTACCTACCCGGGCATATTTGCTCTAGCCAACGGATTAGCAAGGAGTGGTCGGCTTTCCCCGGAGGATTGGGCCGCGTGGAGAGACGCGAATGATCGTGCCGACGCCGCGTATACGGACCCGTCTACTATTGATGCTTCTGTCTTCAGCCGTGAGGTGAACCCCACGGCTCAGTCTTGGTTCAAGGCCACCGCAACGCATCTCCTGGCCGATGTCGGCTACTACGGGGATCTACTTAGCCGCTACCAGATTGAGTATGAGGTGCTGACCTCGGATGATCCAGGAACATTGATCTATGAGGACGAAGTCCAGATAGTCGTGGTGCCGCGGCCGGGCAGGGCGGACCTAGGTCCAGAGGATGACGTAGCGCGACCAGGCGTCACCTAGTCAAGGAATGGCGTGATGTCCGCTGAAGCTGCGGATGTCCTTTCTCAAATTAGTTGGCTCTGTAGCCGGATCAGTCGGCGCCGCGTTGCGCGCGAGGACGATCTTGGCCTGCCGGGTAAGGGCATGCGTGTCCGTGGTTTCCAGCACGGTGTCGGCCGCCAGCCAGCCGAAACGTTCCCGGTCGTAGGCGTCTTTCTCCTCGGGGGAAAGGGCTTTGAGCTCCTTGCGGGAGAGCCGCGCCGGCTCGATCGGGGCGTGGTCGACGAACTGGCGCCAGGCGGTCAGAGAGTCGGGGGTCGCGATGGTTCAGTAGATGCGGTAATCACCATTCTACTTTACATAATGTAGATTATCGGTAGTTAAAGTACGGGAGTAGAAGTAGCTGCGAGAACTCCCTTCCCTTGACGAATCCAGCGTTTCCGCAGGTCGCCAGGGCTTTGCTGGTGACGCGCGCTCCTCACACCGACGGCTGAATTTGCCCTTGGATCGCTTATGGCTGTAGGTTTCCTGCATCTAATGCATGTTTCCATGGTTTAGGGGTCGTTGTGAGTGGTGCCGTTCCAGGTTTCGTCCCGCGGATGCTGGTGGATCCGGACATTGGGCTGTTCAGGGCTGATGAACGGGTTTTCACGGCCATGCTCGATGGCTGGCGGGCGCAGATGCTGGCACGCGGCCTCACGACTCAGACCATCAAGCAGCGCTGCCAGCTGCTGGAGCGTTTTCAGCGCTTCACGGGTGAATTTCCGTGGCAATGGCGGCCGGCAGACGTCGATGACTTCCTGGCCGATCTGCGCTCGGGCGAGAAACCGATCAGCCTGAAAACGTTGCGCTCGTACAGCAACGCCGTGGCGATGTTCTGCTCTTACCTGACGCATCCTGGCTATGGGTGGGGCGAGTTCTGCGAACGGACATTCGGCGATATTCCGAGCCAGATCTGCTTCGAGTGGAACATGCCACGGCACACCACCGATGATGCCGTCCCGGCGAAGAAGCGGTCCTTCACCAAGGCGGAACTGCAGCGCCTTTTCGACTACATCGATGACCTTGTCGACCGGGAATACGCCGCTGGCAGCAAGCGTTGGCTGCCCCTTTTCCGCGACTCGGTGGCGTTCAAAGTCTGTTACGCCTATGGGCTTCGCCGACGCGAAATGACCATGCTGGACCTGGAAGACTTCGGCCCGAACCCGCACGTCAGCGACTACGGCCGGTTCGGAGCAGTCCAGGTTCGGTTCGCCAAAGGTACGGCAGGCTCGGGACCCAGACGTCGCACCGTGCTGACCGTGCCGGAGTTCGACTGGGTCGTGGACCAGCTCAAGACCTGGACAGTCGGCGGCATGAGGCAGCAGTTCCCGACAGCTGACAGGTCTTCGGCTCTTTGGCCGAGCGAGCGGGGCGCCCGGATGTCCCTGGGCTCATTCGGGGATGCGTTCGCAGCTGCCCGGGATGCCGTCGGCCTGCCCCAGGAGCTTGGTCTGCATTGCCTCAGGCATTCCTACGTGACCCACCTGATCGAAGCCGGCTACGACGCGGCCTTCGTGCAGACTCAGGTTGGCCACTCCTACGCATCGACCACCGGGCTCTACACATCGGTATCGTCGGACTTCAAGCAGAAAACCGTGCAGCAGATGATTGCACGCCGCATCGCGAACTTGGAGGACCCAGATGCCTGAACAGCGCCGGATTGGCTACCGCTGGAACTTGCGAGCCCTGATGGCAAAGCAGAACCTGTGGAAGACCACCGAACTGATGCCGCTCCTGAAGTCTCGTGGCATCAACCTCTCCGAAAGTCAGGTCTACAGGCTGGTCACATCGACTCCGGAGCGCATTCCGGCCAGGACATTCGCCGCGCTCTGCGACATCCTGGACTGCACACCCAACGACCTGTTCGAACCATTCGTGGAGATGCGCGCCGCGGCGACAGCGAATGCCCCGAAGCGCAGTGAAGACCTCGGCATCCAACCAGGCAACCCCATCGCACGACGTGTCCGCCTCGTCGCTTCTGAGGACGGTGAGTAGGCCACGCAAAGCAGAGGACCCGATCCGCTGGCCGGTTCCCTGCAGTCGCTGCGGTCAGCACCATCAAACCGTCGCGCGCTGGCCAGACGGCGGCGTTTGCGGCTACTGCTATCAGCAGGCAAAGCGCACCCGTGGAGTCTGCGCCTGCGGCCACGAAGGTGTTCTGCCGGGAATTATCGATGAGGAGCCGGCATGCCGCAGCTGCTCGGGCGTTCGGCTCAACGTCGACTGTGTGGGCTGCGGCGCCGAAGACGAACTTTACAGTGGTGGACGCTGCTGGACCTGCGTCCTCGGCGACATCGTAGACGACCTGCTTACAGACCCAGCTACGGGAGTCATGGCCACGGAACTGATCCCGCTGGCGGCGGCACTGAAGTCAATGAAACGGGCCAACAGCGGCATGACCTGGATCCGGCAAAAGCACGTCACGGCCTTCCTTCGTAACCTCGCTACCGCACCCAAAATCAGTCACGACACCTTCGATGAACTGCCCGACTCCCGCACCCGCGAGTACGTCCGAGGGCTCCTCATCGAACACGGGGTGCTCCCCCAGCGAAATGCGTTCCTGATTCGCTACGAAAGCTGGGCCACCCAAGCCATGGAACGCGTCAGCGACCCACAGAACCTTGACGTGATCCGCCGCTACATCCGATGGCATCACCAGCGACGCATGAACCTCATGGACGAAGTCCCCCGCGGCACCTTCCTACGCGCCAAACAGGAAGTCACCGTCGCCATCGACCTCCTGAACTGGCTCACCGGTCATGACATCAAACTGCCTGAACTGCAGCAGTCCCACCTTGATGTATGGCAATCCGAGGGGCCCACGACGAGACGCATCGCTGAGCGCTTCCTCAAATGGGCCATCAAAACCAAGGCCGCCCCAGCGGGGCTCACCATCATCCCGCACCGCCGCGGCACCAGCCCAAGACTCCCCAAGATCGGGCAAGACAAAGCGCTCCAACAAATCATCCACACCAACGCACTCGAGACCCGTGACCGGGCCGCCGCGATCCTCATCCTCGTCTTCGGACAACAAGCCGAAAACATCGCCCGGCTGACCTGGGACGACGTCACAGTCACTGAAGACTTAGTCACCATCCAACTCGGAACCACCAAAATTGCGCTGCCGGACCCGTTAGCCCAGCCATGGCGGGAGCTCGCCGCAAACCCAGGCCACGAACTGACCGCAGCACACCCCAACACCAAGTGGGTATTCCGCGGAACATCACCCGGACGCCACATCCACCCAGGGCACCTCACAACCCGACTCAACAAGCTCTTCAGCACCCGCGCCGCGCGACTCGGAACCCTCCACGAACTCACCAAACTCGCACCGGTGGCCATCATCGCCGAAACCCTCGGCTACTCCCCGACTACCATCGAACGCCACGCCACCGACTCGGCATCCGCCTATGCCCGGTACATCGCAGCAGTAAACGAGTCCGTCCTGCACGAAAGCCCGAGAAACTAGAACGGCTCGGTCTCGCTTGCGTCCGTGAGGGCATACCTAAAGCTGCCGGCCCCGACGATCCCAGTCCTGGCGACGGGCTTCTTCCTCGTCCCAGAAATGACCGTCGTAGTGGCGCACATAGAGCAGATAGGCGGTGAAGACCGCGCAGATAATCAGCATTGCCAGCATGAGGTAAAGAAAGGCACCCCAAGCTAGATTCCACCGGAATGCAATTTGCACGATTGCGTTTACGGCCATGAAGGACACCATGACCAGCTGCCAGCGAAATCCGCCCCGCGTCATACGCGGCTCAAGGCGCTTCCGACCCTTAGGCATATTCGGAGCCTACAGCCGGAGGAGCTTTCTGTCATGAGCTAACACCGGCCCCGCCACCGAGCAGTGTGAGTGCCGTTCACCGTCGGGCAAATGACGGAGGCGGCTACTCCCGTCCCATGAATACCCGTGCATGCCAGTTGAGTATCACTTACGGCAGGAACTGAGCAATTGCCGCTGCCTATAGGTTGAGGTTCATGCCGGAGACGGTGAGTATCGCGCTCAATGCCAGGTCCGGCACACCCCTGATCCGACACCAAAGGCCAGGTCCTCACCGCCGGCAGCACCACCTTCACCTACACCAAGGGCGGCCGCGCCGCCACGGCCACCACCGCCGCCAGCACCACCTTCACCTACACCAAGGGCGGCCGCACCGCCACGGCCACCACCGCCGCCAGCACCGCGACCTACAAGTACGACGGCGACGGCCGCCGCATCAGCGCCGCCCTCGGGTCAGCGAAGACAACCTTCGAGTGGGATCATCAACGGCGCCCTGGTCCGGCACTACACCCAGGGCGACCAGCCACTCATCGCCCACGACGCCACTGGAACGGCGGCGTACTTCCACACAGACCGGCTCGGCTCCATCCGCGCCGGCACCGACAGCACAGGAACCGTCACCTCCGCCGGCGCCTGGGAACCCTATGGCCGGCCCCGCGCCACCGGACCGAACAACCCCAACGCTCCCCCGCTGGGCTGGCTGGGCCAATACCAGGACTCCACCGGACTCACCCACCTGCGCGCCCGCCAATACGACCCCATTGCCGGGATCTTCCCCAGCACCGACCCGGCCGCGGCCACGAGCTACTCCGCGACCTACACCTACGGCTCAGCCAACCCTCTGCGGTACCGCGACATCACGGGCCTGGACTTGGACCACTGGGACTGGAACGACGTCTGGGAGGGCATCGCCCAGGCAGCCCAACCCCTCTCGGATGGCGGATTCATCTCCTGGATCGACCGCAGCATGCGGCCTCTCCCTTCGTCTGCGTACACACCCGTCGCAGCAACGGCAACCAACGCCGGCGCGACAGCCGCTATTGCCTACAACAACTGCAGCGCCGGCAAAGGGTCCTGCGGCGAGGATGTCGCAAGATCTGCCGCAGCCGCCTCGCAAATTTCCCCCGGCGCCAAGAATCTTAAAGGGGCGGCTTCCGCGCTGAACCGGCTCGGAGGAAGTGACCACATCGTTCTTGGGTTCGAGAAATTTGGTGAGGGAGACCGCGGCCCAGGTGGGCGGACGGCACCTCTTGGACGACAATCACTGGATGGACACATTGCGCGCGGCTGTGCAAAACCCCAACGTCAAGTTCACCGTGAGTCTTGATGGGTTTAGGAGTGAGGGGTCAACGTACTCGATTGTGATGGCCGCTGCACAAAAAGGCGCATCCGGAAGATCCACATACACAGAATGGGAGATGGCGCAATTGTATGGAGCTGGCAGGTTGCCCGACGTGACCTTCGTGCGGAATGGGCGCCCGATTGTGAATCCGTTCGCCCATGGATGAGCGGCTGATAGACCGGCCTGATCGTCGATTCCTTATCTGGGTGTACACGGCAGGTATGCGTAGGCTCATCCTCCGCAGTAATAATTCGGAGACCGTCGCGACGCGGGTCGAGGTCTTGTTTCAGGACGTGCAGGCTATGAACTTGCCAACCCAATTGGATGGCCTGGTAGTTACCCTTGCGGGTCCGGAGGCGCAGGCGAGAATCAGTGCGGAAACAGGGCCCATGCATAGTGACCTCAAGTTCTTCGAAATCGAGTGCGCCGGGCGGCGGGGTTACGTGGTCGCCGGCGTTGTTGCCGAGGACGAAGACGAGGGCGAGTACGACGAGCCGAGCAAGTACTGGCGGAGGGACTGGATGGCTGATATCCATCCATAAACAAACCGGCACTAGCTGTTGTCAGGCCTTCCACCGGCTTCGCATGTGAGCCTCGGCGCGTAATGCTGGTGATGCGCTGGCGCCCGCCGGCATGCTTGGTGGCCTCCCGGACTGGGCCTTCTTGTTTGGACTGTGTTGTCTCTGATGAAAAGAACCTGTGCCCCCTATGGAGCGTCGGGGCGCTGGTCTTGGCCATACTGCCGTGTGGTGACGCCAGCGGGTCGGAGGCTGTGCACAGCCGCCGGCCCCCTGTGGTGACCCTTCGAGCAGTGTGGTGACCTGGTGGTTGTGTGCAGCTGCCTCATTGGGTCCCGGCGTCCACGTGTGTGCGGGAAAAGCAGCGGAGCGGTTTTGGCTTCTAACTCCCGTCCCATGGCGAATCCGACGTTTGTTAGTCGGGCTTCGCGTAGCCTTCGAACTCTGTCGCAGCGGAGTGCCAGTTAAAGACAAGGGAGCCTGCCGCGACGGCGTTGCGGCGGCTACTGTTGGGCGCATGGCGGATTCTGAGATCCTGCACGTGGACGGCCCCGACGGCGCGCGGGAGGTCAAGCTGAGCAGCCCGGACAAGGTGCTGTGGCCCAGCGTCGAGGGGCAACATCCCCTCACCAAGCGCGACCTGGCCCGCTACCTGATCTCGGTGGCATCGCCCTTTCTCCGGCTCAACGGCGACCGGCCCATGACTCTGCAGCGCTTCCCCGAGGGGATCGACGGCGAGGAGTTCTTCTCGAAGCGGCCGCCGCGGGGCGCGCCTTCCTACCTCAGGACGGTGACGTGCACCTATCCGTCCCACAGGCGCCATGACCAGCTCGTGTTCGACGAGGCCGCGGCACTCGCGTGGGCGGCGCAGATGGGAACGATCACCTTCCATCCTTGGCCGGTGCGCACGGCCAATCTGGACAACCCGGACGAGCTGCGGATCGACCTCGATCCGCAGCCCGGGCGCGACTTCCGGGACGCCGTCACCGCCGCGCTCGCGCTGCGCGAGGTCATGGCTGCGGCCGGGCTCACGGCGTACGCGAAGACCTCGGGCAACCGGGGCGTCCACGTCTATGCGCGCATCCGGCCCACGCACGAGTTCCTTCATGTGCGGCACGCCGTCATCGGGATTGCACGCGAGCTGGAGCGACGGATGCCGGACCTCGTGACCACCTCGTGGTGGAAGGAGGAGCGCGGCGAGCGGGTCTTCGTCGATTTCAACCAGGCCAACCGCGACCGGACGATCGCCGCCGCCTATTCGCCCCGGCCCTTGCCGCACGCGCCCGTCTCGACCCCGCTGGCGTGGGACGAGCTCCCCGACGCCGACCCGCGCGACTTCACCGTCCGTACGGTTCCCGCGCTCCTGGCCGCCCGTGACTGCCCGTGGGTGGAAATCGACGCCGCGCCGGGTGACATTTCGGACGCACTCGCCTTATGGGAGGCGGACCTCGAGCGCGGGCTCGGCGAGCTCAACTTCCCGCCGGACTACCCCAAGATGCCCGGCGAGCCGCCGCGGGTGCCGCCGAGCAAGCGCAAGGCGGACCGAGCCGACGAGGACTATTCGGCACCCAAAGCGGAGCGCGACGCCGAATGGGGCACCGCGATCGCTCCCCCGTACGGGCCGATGCTGGCCAAGCCGGTCAAGAAGTTACCGGTCGGCGAGTACCTGTACGAGCCGAAGTGGGATGGCTTCCGCTCGATCGTGTGGCGCTCCGGCGATCGGGTAGAGATCGGATCGCGCAACGCCCTGCCCATGACGCGCTACTTCCCGGAGCTCGTCGAGGCCATCGTCGCGAACTTCCCCGACCACTCGGTCATCGACGGCGAAATCGTCCTCGTGGACCCGGACACCGGCGACCGGCTCAACTTCGATGCCCTCCAGCAGCGCATTCACCCTGCGGCCTCCCGCATCGCAAAGCTGAGCACTGCAACGCCGGCGAGCTTCGTGGCCTTCGACCTGCTCGCCCTGGGCCAGACCAACTACGTCGAGCGTCCGTTCCGCGAGCGGCGCGCAGCCCTTGAGGAGGCATTCAGGGACGCCAAGCCCCCGGTCTACCTCACTCAGGCGACCGAGGACCCCGCCATCGCGCTGGAGTGGTTCAGTACATTCGAGGGCGCCGGCCTCGACGGCGTCATCGCCAAGCCCCTCGGAGAGCTCTACGCCGAGGACAAGCGGATCATGTCCAAACTCAAGCACGAGCGGACGGCCGACTGCGTCCTCGCCGGGTACCGGCTCTACAAAGACGAGCCCGACGCCGTCGGATCCCTGCTCCTGGGCCTCTACGACGCCCAGGGCCGGCTCAACTCAGTGGGCGTCATCGGGGCGTTTCCTATGGCCCGCCGCAAGGAGCTGTTCGACGAGCTGCAGCCGCTCGTGACCACGTTCGACGGGCACCCCTGGGCGTGGGCGCAGCCCGCAGAGGTGCTGCCGGACAACCGCGACCAGTCGGCACCGCGTACCCCTGCGGCGGCGGCGCACTCACGCTGGAACGCAAACAAGGACCTCTCGTTCACCCCCCTGAGGCCGGAGCGCGTCGTCGAGGTCAAGTACGACCACATGGAGGGCGATCGGTTCCGACACACCGCGCAATGGGTCCGATGGCGCCAGGACCGCTCGCCGGAGTCGTGCACCTATGACCAGCTCGAAGAACCCGTCAGCTATGACCTCTCCTCGGTCCTGGCCCGGGACCGGCCCGCGTAACCCGCCCGCGGAGGGGCGGTTCCCTGGCCGGGACCTATTTGTTCGACAGGCACAGACAGGGCGGGCGGTGATTGCCGGCGTCATCGTCGCGCCGACTACGCGGCGAGACGCAGGCTCTCCGAGGGTTTGACCTTCTGGAGAGGCAGGATCCCGGCGGCTCTCTTGGCACTGCTCCCCCGCCGTCGATTCCCGCGGGAGTCACGCATACTCAGGCAGGCTTGGCGTACGTGGCGGCGCTCATGATTTCGTACGCCACGAAGGGTTCATCGCCTTCCACCCAGGCGTCATGCCCGGCCGGAATGGCGTAGGCCGCACCTGGATTCACCGTGATCTGCGAGCCATCCTCCATCTGCACCACCAGTGTCCCCGAGGTGCAGACTCCAAGGTGATTGACCTGGCAGCTGTCGGTATGGACGACGGTTTTGACCGTCTCGGACCAACGCCAGCCCGGCTCGAAGGTAAACCTTCCCAAGGTGGTGTCACTGATCGTTACAACGTCAACTTCGGTCCGCGGCGGACGGCGCTTTTCGTCAGGCTCGTCAAACGACTTCGATTCAAGGGCATTGACAGTTACTGAGGACATCTCTTCTTCCTCACGGAAAGTGGCATGCAGCTATTCATCCGGAGCGCGAGAGCTTCTCCGGGGATGCGGCTGGCAGGCGAACACTTTTCTGCCAGTACCGGGGACCAGCGGTACCAGAGTGCTCCCGCAGCCAAAGCATGTCAAGAAGCCCGCACGCCCCTCACCGTCGTTCCAGCAGCAGCCGACTCCAGGCATCAGTGAGCCAGTCGGCGAACTGCTGCGGAGTCCAACCTCGTTCAGCGACGAGCAGGATCCAGTATTCGGGCCCGTTCATGCTCCACACGACGTCCGCGAGTTCGTCGGCGGGCCGGTCGGCTCGGAGTTCGCCTGTGCTCGCAATGTCCTCGATGAACCTGCGCATGTTGGCTGCGCGCCGTTGGGAGATTTCGGCCCATAGGGCGGCGGAGTCAGGGTCGGTGGAGCCGGCGTCCCTGAGCGCGAGATAGACCGGTGCCAGGCGCGGATGGATTCCGGCCAGGGCCTGGGCGTAAATCGAGATCTTCTCCCGTGCAGTTTCAGCCTGCCGAAGGCGTTGTACGTAGTCGCGGCGCTCGGCAGGGACGGCGTGGTCCGTGCCGGAGATGGCCGTTTCGACGACCTCGCGCATTAGAGCCGGCTTGCGGCCAACGGTCGCGTATACGGTGTCGACGGCGACCTCGGCGCGCCGCGCGACGTCTGCGATCGTCGTCGCGGCGTAGCCCTTCTCGATGAACAGCTCGCGTGCCGCCGCAATCACGGAGTGCCGTGTTGCAGCAGCTTGCTCGCGGCGCCGCGCGGAGTCATAGCGGCGCCTGGGGCCATTGACTTCGCTCATCGTCGAACCTACCCTTTATTCATCCGAAATGGTTTCGGATGAATTTTAGCAGGAGGCCGGACATGGTCTCAGGGGCAATCACCCAGGACAACACAGCCACCTTCCGGCGGCTGATCCTTGAAGGATTCCAGGCGGGCAACCCCGGGGTCGTTGATGAACTGGTGGCGCCGGATCTGATCGAGCACCAGTTCGGGCTTGCCGGCGATGGCGGGCACGCCGTGGAAAACCTCAAACGGGCGATCGTCGGTCTGCACAAGGCGATGCCTGACGTGCAGTACACCTTCGACGCCACCATCGCCGACGAGGACACCGTCTGGACCCGGATGACCGCAAGCGGCACCGACACGGGCGGCTTCTTCGGCCATACCCCCACGGGGCGGGCCGTGAGCATTACCGTGGTGGACATCGCCCGCTTCAGCGCCGGCAAGCTGGTCGAACATTGGGGCGTGCCCGACCGCTTCGCGCTGCTGGCCCAACTGGGGCACCTCGACAACAACGCCGGAGCCAAGAGCAAGCCGTAGGCAACAACGGCATGCGTGCGGTAGCGCGGAGCCAGCCCCTTAGGGGCCTCCTCAGAAAGCAACCACGTGCGCCTCAGGCCCCCACGTAGTCCGCCAGGTGCTGCCCGGTCAGGCCCGCCCGGGCAGCCACCAGCTCAGCCGGAGTTCCCTCGAAAACGATGCTGCCGCCGTCGTGCCCTGCGCCCGGTCCGAGGTCGATGATCCAGTCCGCATGGGCCATCACGGCCTGGTGGTGTTCGATCACGATTACCGACTTCCCTGACTCCACCAAGCGATCCAGCAGCGCCAGGAGCTGCTCGACGTCGGCCAGATGCAGGCCGGAGGTCGGCTCGTCGAGGATGTAGACGTTGCCTTTCTCCCCCATCTGCGCGGCGAGCTTGAGCCGCTGGCGCTCACCACCGGACAGTGTGGTGAGCGGCTGCCCCAGCGCAAGGTAGCCGAGGCCGACGTCTGCCAGGCGCCGCAGGATGGCATGTGCGGCGGGGATCTTCGTCTCCCCGGCGGAGAAGAATTCCCCGGCTGCGCTCACGGACATGCCCAACACTTCGCTGATGTTGTGTCCGCCCAGTTTGTACTCGAGTACAGCGGCCTGGAAGCCCTTGCCCTCGCAGTCCTCGCACGGCGTGGCCACGGTATCCATGAACCCGAGTTCGGTGTAGATGACCCCGGCACCCTTGCACTCAGGGCAGGCCCCTTCGGAGTTCGCGCTGAAGAGGGCCGGCTTCACACCGTTGGCTTTGGCAAAGGCTTTGCGGATGGGTTCCAGGAGGCCCGTGTAGGTTGCCGGGTTGCTCCGCCGGGAGCCCTTGATGCCGGACTGGTCAATCGACACCACGCCTTCCCCGCCGGCAAGCGAGCCGTGGATCAGGGAACTCTTGCCGGAGCCGGCCACCCCGGTGACCACCACCAGGGCACCCAGCGGGATGTCGACGTCGACGTCTTTCAGGTTGTGCTCCGAGGCGCCCCGGATCTCCAGCTTGCCCTTGCCCTTGCGGACCTTGTCCTTGAGCTTCGCGCGGTCGTCGAGGTGTCGCCCGGTCAGCGTGCCGCTGCCCCGCAGTCCCTCGACAGTCCCTTCGTAGCAGATACTTCCGCCGGCGGATCCGGCGCCGGGACCAAGGTCGACGACGTGATCGGCGACGGCGATCGCCTCCGGTTTGTGCTCCACCACCAGGACGGTGTTGCCCTTGTCACGCAGCCGCAGGAGGAGCCTGTTCATCCGCTGGATGTCGTGGGGATGCAGGCCGATGGTGGGTTCGTCGAAGACGTAGGTGACGTCGGTGAGCGAGGACCCGAGGTGGCGGATCATCTTGACGCGCTGCGCCTCCCCGCCGGAAAGCGTTCCCGACGGCCGGTCCAGGGACAGGTAACCCAAGCCGATCTCGACGAACGAATCGAACAAGTGCAGCAGGTTGCCCTTCAGCGGCGCCACCGACGGGGCGTCCAGTTCCCGGATCCAGCGCGCAAGGTCCGTGATCTGCATGGCACAGACCTCGGCGATGTTCAGGCCGTTGATCCGTGAGGAGCGGGCCGCGTCGTTGAGCCGGGTGCCTTCGCAGGCCGGGCAGCGCGCGAAAACGGCCGCGCGTTCGACGAAGGCGCGGATGTGCGGCTGCAGCGAATCCGGATCCTTGCTGAACATGGACTTGCGGATCTTCGGGATCAGGCCCTCATAGGTGACGTTGATGCCCTTCGCCTTGATCTTCACCGGCTCCTTGTAGAGCAGGTCGTCCAGTTCCTGCTGCGTGAAGTCCTTGAGCGGCTTGTTCGGGTCGACGAAACCCGACTCCGTGAAGGTGGCGACCATCCAGCCGTCCGCGGTGTATCCGGGAACGAGGATGGCGCCGTCGAGCAGGGATTTGTTTTCGTCAAAGATGGCGGTGAGATCCAGGTCGGAAACCGTGCCGCGGCCCTCGCACTCGGCGCACATGCCGCCGTAGTAGACGGCCTCCCGCACGATCGTTTTCACCCCCTTGGCGTCGGTCATGACGCCGCTGGCCTTGCGGGTGGGAATGTTGAACGAGAAGGCCACGGCAGGCCCGATGTAGGGCGTGCCGAGCCTGCTGAAAAGCACGCGCAGCATGGCGTTCGCATCGGTGACTGTCCCTACGGTGGAACGCGCATTGGCGCCCATGCGCTCCTGGTCCACGATGATCGCCGTGGTCAGGCCTTCAAGGACATCCACGTCGGGGCGGGCGAGCGAGGGCATGAATCCCTGGACGAAGGTGCTGTAGGTTTCGTTGATCATCCGCTGCGACTCGGCCGCGATGGTGCTGAACACCAGGGAGCTCTTGCCGGAGCCGGAGACGCCGGTGAACGCCGTCAGGCGCCGCTTCGGAATCTGCAGGCTGATGTCCTTCAGGTTGTTCTCGCGGGCACCCTCCACCTTGATCAGTTCGTGGCTGTCGGCAAGCGGCACCGAGGCGGATTCGGCTTCGGTTCCCGTGTCAGTACTCATCGTTTCTCCGTCCGTGAATCGGCGGGCCCACGCGCGGCCCCCGTGGTCCTGCGATGCCCGGTGCGGCCTGCGGCGGCCGGGCACAGCGCTCCTGACCACCACACTAATCCCGTCCCGGGCCCTGCGGCTTCTCTGATCCTGCTCCGATCCGGCCCATTGTCTTAAGCCGCCTCGGCGCCAACAATGAAGCATGCCGGTCTACGTGAATTCCCTCGAGACAGCCGTACCGCCAACAATCCTGGTGCAACCCCAGGCACGCGATGTATTCGCCGCCCAGCCCGGCCTCACCCGGCTCGGCTCCAGACTCGTCAGGACCTGCTTCGACTCCGCGGCGATCGATACCCGGCATACCGCCGTCGCCGAACTTACTGAGGGCGGAAGCCCGGATCGCCGGGACTTCTACGACCCGGACAGTGGGGCGGTCCTCAGCCCCAGCACGAAAGTGCGCAACGACCTCTTCTACACCGAGGCCACCAAATTGTTCATCGAGGCGGGCAAGGCCGCCGTCGGCCGCTGCCCGGACGTTGAACCTGCCGACATCACGCACGTGATCACCGTGTCCTGCACCGGTTTCTTCAATCCCGGACCCGACTACAAGGTGGTGCGCGCCCTCGGACTCAACCCGGCCGTGCAGCGGTACCACCTCGGGTTCATGGGATGCTACGCGGCATTCCCGGCACTGCGGGCGGCGCGTCAGTTCTGCCTCGCGGACCCGGCCGCGGTGGTCCTGGTGGTCTGCGTCGAACTGTGTTCCCTGCACGTCAGGACGTCCAACGACCCGGACACGATCATGGGCTCGGCGATTTTCGCCGACGGCGCGGCGGCCGCCGTCGTCAGTTCGCGGACCCCGGCAGGACCGGATGCCGCGTTGCGGCTGGACCACTTCGAAACGGTCCTCACTCCGGTCGGCGAGGAGGCGATGGCCTGGAACATCGGCGATCAGGGTTTTGAAATGGTGCTGGGCAGCTACGTTCCGCACATCATCGAAGAACACATCACCGGTGCGCTGGAACCGCTGCTGGCCCGCGAAGACGGGCTGACGGGGCGGCCGTACCGGGAGATCCCGCACTGGGCCATCCACCCCGGCGGCCGGAGCATCCTGGACAAGGTCGAAGCCAAACTCGAGCTCCTCGAAGAACAGCTGCGGCCCGCGCGCGAGATCCTGCGCGACTTCGGGAACATGAGCAGCGCCACCGTTCTCTTCGTGCTCAAGCACATCCTCAGCCAGCCGCCCCGTCAGGGCGAGGAACGGGTCTGCTCCATGGCGTTCGGCCCCGGTCTGACGGTGGAAACCGGCTTGTTCACCAAGGTCGCTCCCCTGCAGTCATGACTTCCTTCCTGCAGGCACGGGAGGGCAGCCTGACCGAGCAGATGGACCGCCCGGACTGCGACGCGGCCCGGCTGCGGCGAAGCTACGCAAGGTTCCCCGTCATCAATTTCCTGTTGGCGCGCTGGGGCCGGAACTACGCGCGGCGGATCAGGCCCTTGCTGTCCGGCACAGCGGCGACGCTGCTGGACATCGGATGCGGCGGAGGGGACGTCGTACGGCGCCTCGCCGGCCGCGCCGCCCGCGAAGGCCTTCGCCTGGAGGCGACCGGCGCAGATCCCGACTCCCGCGCCCACGCGTTCGCCACCTCCCGGAAAGCGCCCGACGGCGTCCGGTACCGCAGGGCGCTCAGCTCTGAACTGGTGGCGGAAGGCGCGCGCTACGACGTCGTGATTTCCAACCACGTCCTCCACCACCTCAGCGCCACCGAACTGGCGGACGTCCTCGCGGATTCCGAGCTCCTTGCCCGACGCCTCGTATTGCACAACGACCTGCGGCGCAGCCGGCTCGCGTACCTTCTCTTTCTTGTGGCCTTCTGGCCGTTGGGACCCGGCTCGTACATCCACACCGACGGGCTGGCATCCATCCGGCGCAGCTACACTCCGGCCGAACTGCGGAAAATCGTGCCGCCCGGCTGGCAGGTGGAGCGCAACGGGCCCTGGCACATCCTGCTGGTGTACCGTCCGCCGGGGGCAGGCAGTGCTTGACGTCGGGATCGTCGGCGCCGGTCCGGTGGGCCTCTGCATGGCTGGGCTCCTGCTCCGGCGCGGGCTCGACGTCGCCGTTTTCGAAAAACGCACCAGCCCGGGGACCCAGACCCGGGCCATCGGCATCCATCCGCCCGCCCTGGCGGTGCTCGAAAGCATCGGTGCCGCCGGGCCGCTGATCGGGAGCGGGGTGCAGATCAGGGGCGGCACCGCGTACAGCGCCGGGCGGAAAGTCGGTTCGCTGGATTTCGGCCTCCCGGGCGCCGAGTACCCGTTCATTCTCTCAGTGCCCCAGACGAGGACCCTGGCGGTCCTGGAGGATCGCGTTGCGGCGCTCGGTTCCGGCGTGCTGCGCCGCGGCATCGAGGTGCTGGACTCAGTGCCCGACGGCGGCGGCCTCCTCTTGCGGGGCAGGCGGGCCGATGGCGCCGGGCCGGCCGCGCCGTTTGAAGCGCGGTGCCGTCTCCTGGTTGCCGCAGACGGCGCGCACTCCGGGCGCAGGACGGCGCTGGGAGTCACGCCCACCCTGCGCAGCTACCCGGACCACTATCTCATGGGCGACTTCCACGACGGCACCCCATACGGCACGGAGGCCGTGCTTTTCCTGGAAGCGCCGGGAATCGTGGAGTGCTTCCCCCTGCCGGGCGGAATCCGCCGCTGGGTGGTGCGGATGGGCCGGCCCGCCGCGGAACCGTCGGCCGGCTTCCTGGCTGAGCTCATCCGGGAACGCACGGGGGCGGTAGTAGAGCCGGCCGGCAATTCGATGCTCAGCGCCTTCGGCGTCACGTCCCGCCTGGCGCCTGCCATGGTCCACGGGCGGACCATCCTGCTCGGCGACGCGGCCCACGAGCTGAGCCCGATCGGCGGACAGGGGATGAACCTGGGCTGGCTGGATGCCGCAGCACTGGCTCCGCTGCTGGAACGCATGGTCCAGGTGGAACGGGGCCGGCCGGATCCGACCCTGCACGCGGAACTCGCGGAACTGGAGCGCGTTCGGCTGCACGCTGCCCGCAAGGCCAGCCGCCAGGCCGGTATCAACATGGCGCTTGGCCGGCCGATGCCTCCCGCGGTACTCAGGGTCCGTAACGCCATCGTCGGCCGGCTGGTCCGGCGGCCGGCCGTCGCCGGATTCGTGGCACGGCGTTTCACCATGCACCAGGTGGATTGACCCGCTTCAGCGCGCCCGTGCGGGAATGTCAGGCAGTGACGGTCAGGAAGTGACCGTCACTTGGGTGGGGTCGGTGAAGTAGCAATCGTAGCTGTCCTGGCTGCGGATCCGTCCGTTCTCGACTTCGAAGACAGCGGTGGTGCGGGCGCGGATGGTGTCCCCGGCGTCCCAGTGCGGCAGGTCCAGCAGCAGGACCGCCGACCAGTTGATTTCCAGGACCACCCGGTTCCCCTCGCAGGTGGTGCGCACGATGTCGAAATGCTGGTTCCTGACCACGTCCTTGCTCTGGTCCGCTCCGGAAAGGGTGGCCCGCAGGTCCCGGATGGCGCCCCGCACCGACAGCACATGGGGCCATTCCGTAAGCCTGAAATTGTCTGCGAGGAAGGGCCGCACTTCTTCGGCTCCTCCCCCGCCTTCAACCGCACGGATAAAACCCAACACACAGTCCAAGGGGGTCAGCTCAGTCACTTTTCGAGCCTAGCGCACGCCACGGACCGGCCCGGAAGGGCAACCCGGTGCACGTCGGCCCGCTAGGCTCAAGCCATGGAATTCCGGCTTCGACCCCTCTCCTCCGCTCCCCCGACGCCCCTCACCGCACAGGACATCAGGGAACTGGTGGAGCAGATCCTGGGGATTGATGCGCTGCCGCCGATCGTCCAGGCCGGCCACCCGGTGCTCCGCCAGCACGCCGCACCTTATGACGGTCAGCTGGACGACTCCACCCTCCTGCGGCTGATCGAGGTGATGCGCAGGACCATGCACGATGCGCCGGGTGTCGGGCTCGCGGCGCCCCAGATCGGCATTCCCCTGCAGCTGGCAGTGCTCGAGGACCAGTTCGACGTCGATCCCGCCGCCTCAGCGGCCAGGGAACGGGCACCGCTGGACTTCTTCGCCATGCTCAATCCGGTGTACGCGCCGGCCGGTTCCGAAACGGCGTCGTTTTACGAGGGCTGCCTTTCGATCCGGGGATACCAGGCGGTGGTGACCCGGCACCGGAAGGTCGCACTGGACTACGTGCGGCCGGATGGCAGCTCCGCCCATGCAGAGCTCAGTGGGTGGCAGGCCAGGATCGCCCAGCATGAAACAGACCACCTGCACGGAGCCCTTTACCTGGACCGCGCGGAAACCCGCTCGCTGGCATGCAACGAGGAGTATTCCGCCCGCTGGGCCCAGCCGGGAACCGGCCAGGCGCGGGCGGAACTGGGCTTCCCGGCCGGCTAAGCTGCTGCCGTCGGGAGCTTAGCCGCCCACCAGTCCAGGATCTGCTCGAACCGCTGCTTCCTGTGGTGCGGAGTGCCGGAACGGGAGAGTTCATGGTCCTCCCCCGGGAAGAGCAGCAGGGCGGTCTCCACGCCCTGGGCCTTGAGCGCTGCGAAATACCGTTGGCCCTGCTCCACCGGGCAGCGAAGGTCGTTTTCGCTGTGGATCACCAAGGTGGGCGTGCGGACCTTCGACACCACGGCCATGGGGCTTTGGGCCAGCATCTGCTCCAGTGTTCCGCCGGTGTACTCGCCGCCGAAGAACCACCCGATGTCCGATGAGCCGGCGAAACTGATCGGATCAAGGAAACCGCGCTCCACGACCGCTGCCTTGAAACGGTGCTCGTGGGCAATGATCCAGGCGGTGAGGTATCCGCCGTAGGATCCGCCCATGATGCCGACAGCCTCGGCATCCAATGCCGGGAACGCGGCCAGGGCGCCGTCAAGGAAGGCCAGGACATCCGCCATGTCCACGGTTCCCATCGCTTCCTTGATGGCTGAACCGTGGGCCTGGCCGTACCCTGCCGAGCCGCGCGGGTTGCACATCAGCACCGCATAACCGGCCTCCGCGTACACCTGCGCCTCATCGAAGAACGAGCCGCTGTACTGCGCAAACGGACCGCCGTGGATGTTCAGCAGGACCGGGTGCGGGCCGGGACCGTCCGGTAGGACCAGCCAACCGTGCACGGGATAGCCGTCCGGGCCGTCGACGATGAACCCGCGGGGTTCATGCACGGTGCTTTCGGTACGGAGTTGTGCCGAAAAATCGCTGAGCAGGCGCAACTCGCCGCGTTCCAGTACGCCGAGGTCGCCGTGGCTTGCGGCGTCGGCGAAGGCGACAGCCACCGCATTCCCGGCCGCGGCGGCGCCAAGCACCACCCGCTCGCCGTGCAGCAGCACTTCGCTGCCGCCGTCGGCCGCCCACTTCAGCAGCTCAACGCTGCCGCGGTGCGAATTCAGGACCAGCACCGCGTCCGGCCCGGCAGGTTCCAGTGTGCCGGACAGGTCCTGCCGCTCGACGTCGCTGAGCACGCGGGCCTCGCCGCCGCCGGCGGGCATGGCGTACAAGGCGGTGTTGCGGGCGACGAAGTCCAGGCCGCCCGGCCCGAGTTCCTGGGCGGTGAAGAAGAGGTGCCGGCCGTTCCGTGATTCCCGGACGGCATGGATGGATTGCGGTCCCGGACCGCTTGGCACAAGCACGGCGTCCCCGCCCGCGGCGGCCACCTTGTAGATGCCGGAGGCGATGTCCGCATCGTGCCCTTCGTGACCGGCCGCCACGAAATACACACTGTTCCCGTCGCTGCTGAAGACCGCAGCGGTGTGGTCGATGTCGCCTGAGGTCAGTTGCACGACCGCGGGAATCCCCTTCGACGCCGGCCCCTCCTCCTTCTCCAAACCCTTGGCCGCCCGGCCGGCGGGAGTGACCGCGGGCTCCCCGCCCAGTTCCGGGACCTCCACGACGAACAGCTGCACGGCCTTGTCCTGCGTGTATCCGACGCCGTTCATCCGGTACTGGTTGCTGCTGACGAGGCGGGCATCCTCGCTTCCGGGCCCGACGCCGTCGACGGTGCCGTAACGGCCGTCCTCGGGGACCCTGGAGGCGAAGACGATCCGCGCCGAGTCCGGAGCCCAGGAGAACTCCGTGACGCCGAGCTTCTGCTCCGTGATGGCCTGCGGCTCGCCGCCGGCCGCCTCGACGACGTGCAGCTGCGGCTTGCCCTCCGGCGCCGCCCGCAGGAACGCAAGGACCCGGCCGTCCGGCGAGAACGCCGGGGCGGTGTCGCGGAAGCCCCGCGTGATCCGGCGGGGCTGCTGCGAAGAATCGAACGGCACGGACCACAATTGGCCAACGTAGGCGTCGGCGTCGAAATCGGGACGCGTCACCGAGACGACGGCACGGCTCGCGTCGGGATGTACCGTGGGGGCGGAGACGGAGTTCAGCAGCGGCAACTGTTCGGGTTTCACGCTGGTGAGCCTAACGTCTCCGTGCGCACCCGGCCGGCCTGCCACTCCGTCCGCCGTAGGATTGTCCCTATGCTTTCCGACGCCGTGTCCGCCCTGCGCTGCCCGATCTGCCAGGACGGACTGGCCCTGGAAAACGGTCCGCGCCGCGCGTTAAGCTGCGCAGCGGGCCACAGCTTCGATGCCGCCAGGCAGGGCTATTTCAACCTGCTTACCGGGAAGGGCACGGCCTTCGAAGCCGATTCCGCGGCGATGGCCGGCGCCAGGCATGACTTCCTGTCCGCCGGGCATTACGCCGCCCTCGCCCATGCACTCGGAGACCTGGCGTTGCCGGGGCTGGTCCGCAGCGGCGCAGTCCTGCTCGATTCGGGGACCGGAACGGGCAACTACCTGCGGGCCATCCTTGACCGCACTCCCACAGCCTCCATCGGCCTCGACATTTCCAAGTTCGCCCTGCGGCGGGCGGCCCGGCTGAACCCGGACACCCTCAACCTCGTGTGGGATGTCTGGCGTCCGCTGCCGCTCGGGACCGGAACCATCGACGTCGTGACCGTCGTCTTCGCCCCACGGAACCCCAGCGAGTTCGCCCGCGTGCTGCGGCCGGGCGGCCGCGCCATCGTCGTCACTCCCCGGCCCGGGCACCTCGCGGAAATCGCCGGCCTCGCCGGGATGCTCCGCATAGAGGAAGGCAAAGACGAACGCCTCGCCGAAACGATGGGCGGCCACTTCGTCCTGGCCCGGCAGGATTCGCTGGACATCCACCTGCAGCTGGATGAAGCAGGGGCCGCCGACCTTGCCTTCATGGGCCCTGCCGGGCACCACCTGGACCGGCAGGAGCTCCTGGGTTTACTCAAGGGCACGGGTCCCGTGGAGACCACCGCGAAGTTCTCCCTGACGGTTTTCACCACACCTCCGGACGCTTCCTAACGCCGGGCCGCGCGGCGGGCTAGGATGGAAAAACAGCGGGCGACACGCCGGTGCACCGTCCATTCCGATGGCTGGGGCGCACGGCGGATCCGGAACAGGGGGAACGATGTTTGAATGGCTCGGCGAGAACTGGTGGGCGCTCTGGCTCACGGTGTTCCTCGCGTTTGCAGTGATCGAGATGCTTACCCTCGACCTTTTCTTCATCATGCTTGGCGGCGGAGCCTTGGCCGCCCTCGTAGCGCATTTCGTGGGCGCCGAATTCTGGCTCCAGATCGTGGTGTTCTGCATCGTTTCGCTGTTGATGATCGTCTTCGTCCGTCCAGTGGCCATGAAGCACCTGCGCAAGGGCCCCGCGGACCAGCTCAGCAACGTCGACCGCCTGATCGGTCAGTCCGCCGTCGTCATGGAATCGGTCAGTGCCGCCGGAGGCCTGGTCAAGATCGGCGGTGACGTGTGGAGCGCCCGCACCACCGGCGTCACCATCGCTGCCGGAGAAAGCGTCCGCGTCACCCGGATCGACGGCGCGACGGCGGTCGTCTCACCCGGCGCCCAGGAGTGACCGGTCAGTACCGCGCCACAACCTAGCTGCATCAGAACATATTTTGGGGAATGAAGGAGATGTATGGATAGCTTGGGAGGGACTGCAGCCGCGATCGTGCTGATAGTCCTCATAATCTTTGTGATCATTGTGCTGGTCCGGTCGATCAGGATCATCCCGCAGGCGCGCGCCGGCGTGGTCGAGCGGCTGGGCAAGTACCAGCGCACCCTCAACCCGGGTCTGACCATCCTGATCCCGTTCGTGGACCGGCTGCTGCCGCTGTTGGACCTGCGCGAGCAGGTGGTCTCGTTCCCGCCGCAACCTGTCATCACCGAAGACAACCTGGTGGTCTCCATCGACACCGTGGTCTACTTCCAGGTCACTGACCCGCGTGCGGCCACCTACGAGATCGCCAACTACATCCAGGCAGTGGAACAGCTCACCACCACTACGCTGCGCAACGTCGTCGGCGGACTGAACCTTGAAGAGGCACTGACTTCGCGTGACCAGATCAACGGCCAGCTCCGCGGCGTGCTCGACGAAGCCACGGGACGCTGGGGCATCCGCGTTTCGCGCGTGGAGCTCAAGGCCATCGATCCGCCGCACAGCATCCAGGACTCGATGGAAAAGCAGATGCGTGCCGAACGTGACCGCCGCGCCGCGATCCTCACGGCCGAAGGCACCAAGCAGTCGCAGATCCTCACCGCCGAAGGTCAACGGCAGTCCGCCATCCTGAAGGCCGAGGGTGACGCGAAAGCCGCGATCCTCCGCGCAGACGGTGAAGCGCAGGCGATCCAGAAGGTCTTCGACGCCATCCACAAGGGCAACCCGGACCAGAAGCTGCTGGCGTACCAGTACCTGCAGACGCTGCCCAAGCTTGCGGAGGGCACGTCCAACAAGCTCTGGATCATTCCGAGCGAAGTCGGCGAGGCCCTCAAGGGCATCGGCGGCGCCCTGGGCGGCGCCGACACCGATGGCGTGGCCGGACTGTTCGGAACCAAGGCACCAGCAGGAGCTGTGGCTCCGGAATCCGGGGCAAGGCCGCAGGAACCGACCCCGTAGCTGGCATCTCGCAAGGAGGGCCGGGCACCGAGGTGTCCGGCCCTCCCCGCTTGCGCGGAGTTTTCGTGCACCGGACCGCCCGGCTGCCGCACGAGGCAGCCGCGGCACCGAGGGGCCCCGTATTCAGCGTATAATGGTGTATTTGTCCGAGCGGTTCAATCCGCATGGAACATTTGAGCTTGGTCAAGCGTTGCATTTAGTGGTGCACGGTGTGCAGACAGTAGTCCGGACGGCGCCGAATGGCCCGCCGACTAGCGCGGATGGAGTTCCGCGAACAGATAGAGGGAGTAAAGATGAGCGATCGCAGCCTCCGCGGCATGCGCCTTGGTGCGCAGAGCATGGAAACCGAATCCGGAGTGGAGCCGGCACCGCGTCAGCGGGTCGAGTACCGCTGCGCTGATGGCGAGCAGGTCTTCGTGACGTTTTCGTCCGAGGCCGAAATCCCTCCTGTCTGGGTCTCCAAGACCGGCAAGGAAGCTCTCCTGGTAGACGGCGAACGCCCCGTCGACAACAACGAGAAGGCCGTCCGCACGCACTGGGACATGCTGCTGGAACGCCGCAGCATCCCTGAGTTGGAGCAGATCCTCGAAGACCGCCTGAACATCCTGCGCGAACGCCGCGGTGAGCGCCGCTCCGCGTAACGCGCAGGCTGACAGCATAAAGGCAGGGCCCGCACCATACGGTGCGGGCCCTGCCTTATGCTTTGTGGCCTTATGCTTTGTGCCGGCCGGACTCTTTGCTGGCCGGCTCCACCGGGGGCGGAGGGTTAGGCGCGCTTGGCCGCGGCGTCCTGCTTTCCGGTGAGCTTTGCCCAGCGGGCGGACAGGCCCCACTTGGTCACGTTGATCATGGCCTCGACCACAATGTTGCCGCTCATCTTGGAGGCGCCGAGTTCGCGCTCCACGAAAGTGATGGGGCATTCGACGATTTTCAGGCCGAGCTTGGCCACGCGCCAGGCCAGATCCACTTGGAATCCATAACCGACCGATTCGACGTCGTCCAGCTTGAGCGCCTCGAGCGTGCTGCGCCGGAAGGCCCGGTAGCCGCCGGTGACGTCCTTGATCTTCACGCCGAGCATGATGCGGGCGTAGGTGCTGCCCACGCGGGAAATGGCCTGGCGGTAGAGCGGCCAGTTGACGACGCTGCCGCCCGGGACCCAGCGGGAGCCCATAGCGAGGTCGGCGCCTTCCTTGACCGCAGTCAGCAGCAGGGGCAGCTGTTCGGGCTTGTGCGAGCCGTCCGCGTCCATTTCGACCAGGACGTCGTAACCGGCAGCCATGCCCCATTTGAATCCCGCAATGTACGCGGCCCCCAGTCCCTCCTTGCCCTTGCGGTGCAGGACGTGGACCTGCTTGTCGTCGGCCGCGATGCTGTCGGCGAGTTGCCCCGTGCCGTCCGGGCTGTTGTCGTCGACGACGAGGACGTCGGACTCGGGGACGGCTGCGCGGAGCCGGCCAAGGGTCTTGGGAAGCGATTCCAGCTCGTTGTACGTAGGGATGATCGTCAGGACACGCAAGAAGAGGCCTTTCCTTGATGGAGCGGTCGATGTGCCGGAGCAGCCGCATGGCTGGGGCCCTGGCGCAACTCTCCATTATAGGACCGGCAGCGGGAGCGAATGACCGCGGGCAGGTCCACACACGCAGGACCAGTGCCGTCCGGGCCGATGAAGCGCCGGTTGGACTGTTTTCTGCGTTGGTGGACCTGCCCGTTGATGAGTGCTGCAGCCCCGGCCTGTCTGTCCGCCGGGGCGGCCACAGGATCGGA
Source organism: Arthrobacter silvisoli (assembly GCF_003369445.1). Classification (GTDB taxonomy): domain Bacteria; phylum Actinomycetota; class Actinomycetes; order Actinomycetales; family Micrococcaceae; genus Arthrobacter; species Arthrobacter silvisoli. The sequence goes on along the minus strand of NZ_QRCU01000040.1, from coordinate 38,916 downwards.
GTGCAGCCAAGGAGCCCGCACCTTCACCGTGACCCCCTGTTGACGATAAATGCTACGGACTACACAAATTCTGTCAAGCACCACCTGAACTGGGGATTTACGCATTTCCCCAGTTCAGGAGGCGTTCGCGCGGTGGATTTTTCCCGGAAGGGCTTCAGGCCCGCAGGGATTCGGCCGCGAACAGTTCCCGGCCTTCCCGCACGGTCTGCAGGCAGGCGGGGTCGCTGCCGGTGTCCAGGGCCGGCAGTAGGGGCGTGCGCGCACGGGGGTCCGTGCTCCAGGACTGGACCCGGCTGTCAGCCACCTGCACCATGAGCTCCTCGACTTCCCAGACCGCGAAGCTGGCCGGGGCGCCCGGGACCAGCTGGCCCAGGAGGGGGTTGCGCTGCCTCGTGGCGCGCCAGCCCGCGCGGGTGTGGCCCAGGAACGCTGCGCGGGCGGAGATCCGCTCCGAGGGGTTGCTGTGTTCCAGGCAGGCCCTGACGCTGGCCCATGGCCGCAGGGGCGTCACGGGGCTGTCGCTGCCGAACGCAAGGGGGACTCCGGCTGAATAGTAAGAGGCGAACGGGTTCATGGCCCGGCTCCGGTTGCCAAGGCGTTGTTCGTACATTCCGCCGGGTGCTCCCCATTCGGCGTCGAACGCCGGCTGCGCACTGACGGTGACCGCGTGCTTGGCAAGCCGGGCGATAGCACCGGCGTCGGCCATTTCCACGTGCTCGAAGCGGTGTCCGGCCGCCCGGATGCGCTGCTCCCCCACCTCGGCAGAGGCAAGGTCGAGGGCCTCCAGTGCGGCGTCCAGGCCGGCGTCGCCGATCACATGGAAGCCGGCCTGCAGGCCCAGGAGCGAGCACGCTGCGAGATGACGGGCCGCCGCGTCGACCGAGAGGTAAAGGTTCCCGTGGTGGTCCGCGGAATCCGCGTAGGGCGCTCTGAGGGCGGCGGTTCTGGAGCCGATGGAGCCGTCGATGTTCAGGTCCCCGGCCAGCCCGAGCACCGGGACACTGAGCTCGTCGAGGATCGACCGCGCCTCGTCCTCGGACGCAGCAAGCTGGCCCCAGTAGGGCAGGACTTCGGGCAAGGCCGTTGCCGACGAGTTCCAGGCGACGGAACTGCGCAGATCGTCCATGCCGCAGATGTGCGGGGCCGCCATTTCCGCCAGGGCGACGTAGCCGTTCCCCGCGGCCTCGCGGAGGGCCGCCTCCTGGTACTGCAGCCGGACGGATTCCGGAAGCTGGCGGGCAGCCAGACGCGCGGCGGTGTGCGCGTCCCGCAGCACATGCGCGGTGCCGTTCCAGCCGTCCAGGCCAGCCAGGCCCGCCGCGGCGGCGAGCCCGTCCGACACCAGCGCTGAGTGCACGTCAACCCGCGACAGGTAGACGTTGCGACCGCCGGCGGCCCGACCAAGCTCGGCCGGGGTCGGCAGTGCCGGGTCCGCCCACGCGGACTCATCCCAGCCATGTCCCAACAGCGGTGCACCGGCTTCCGTGCTGGCTGCAGCAGCCGCAACCGCGTCGAGGAGACCGGCTGCGGACCGCACGCCGTCAAGCCTTAATCCGGCGGCCGCGATCCCTGTTTCGGTGAGGTGGACGTGGGAGTCGACGAAGCCCGGCGCCAGCAGTGCGCCACGGAGGTCGATGATCTCCATCGAGGAGTCAGCGATGGAGCTTGCCGCCTGCTCGGAACCGATCCAGGCTACCGTCCCGCCGTCCACCACTATGGCAGTGGCAAAGGGATCGGCCGCCGAATAGACCGAACCGTTGCGGTACATCGTCACTTTGCGTTCGGCCCGGCCGGCGGGCATGCCGGAACTGTTCATGAGTTTCTCCTAGCTGACGCGGATGCTTGGCTCACGCGACGTTCGAGTACGCCACGACGCCGCGGCGGACCAAGTCGATGGCTTCCCGGCAGATCCGGGCAAGCCGGGGCTCCAGGCCCGGGATCTTGGCGAGCTGGTCCAGCAGGTCCACCACCTGCTTCGCCCAACGGACAAAGTCGCCAGCAGCAAGGTCCGTGCCGTTCAGGACCTCCTGAAGGTGGCGTCCCTTGGCCCACTTGTACATCGGCCAGATCAGGCCCAGCTCGGGTTCGGCGGTGAGTGGAAGCTTGTTCTGCTCCTCCAGGTCTTCCAAGCGGGACCATTCCCTGACCACAATGTCCACGGATACCTCCAGCGAAACGGAAGGCATCCTGGGCCTGAGGCCTCGGTCCTCGCGCTTGGCCTGGTAGACCAGTGCACTGGAAAACGCGGCCAGCTCGGCGGCGTCCAGATCGGAGATCGCGCCCTGCCGGATGGCCTGCGAGATGAGGAGGTCCTTCTCGCCGTAGATCCGGCGCAGGCGCTGCCCGTCGCCGCTGATGGCCAGGTGTCCGCCGCCCTGGTTTTCCAGGTAGCCGTACGCGGACAGGACGTCGCAGACCCGGTCGAAGGTCTTCGCGATCGTATTGGTCCGCCCCTGGATCTGCCGGGCGAGGCCGTCCGTTTCCTGGCGGAGCTTCCACCAGCGTTCGGACCAGCGGGCGTGGTCTTCGCGTTCGCTGCAGCCATGGCAGGGGTGTGCGCGCAGCGCCTTGCGCAGGCCCGCGATCTTGCGCTCCTGATCGGCAACATTGCGGTCCCGCCCGAAATCCTCGTTCCGTGCGGCGCGCGCAGGCGGCCTGCCCTCCTGGATGGCGTCGCGAAGGGCTGAAGCGAGGTCCCTGCGGGACTTGGGGATTTTGGCGTTGAAGGACTTGGGAATCCGGATCCAGGATTCAGCGCTGACAGGGCCATCGACGTCGTAACTGCTGATCCGGCGGAGGTGGCCGTCCTCGGTCAGGATGGCCGGCCGCGGCTCGCGTGCCTGGCTGTCGGAACTGAGGACGACGGCGTAGCCCGGGATCCGTCCGCCGCTCACCTTCAGCACGTCGCCTGGCATGAGCCGGGTGAGAGAGTCCTGGGTGAGCGATTTCCGCGCCCGGGCGTTGCTCCGGGAGGCTGCCTTTTCGGCGTCGCCGAGTTCCCTGCGCAGCGAGGCGTACTCGGTGAAGTCACCCAGGTGACAGGTCATGGACCTGGCGTAGCCCGCCAAGGATTCCTCCCGCGCACGGACCTGCCGGGCCAGACCCACCACCGAGCGGTCGGCTTGGAACTGCGCGAAGGAGGACTCGAGGATTTCCCGTGCCCGGGCACGGCCAAACTGGGCGATGAGATTGATGCTCATGTTGTAGGTCGGCCGGAAGCTTGAGTTCAACGGATAGGTCCGGCGGGAGGCGAGGCCGGCGACGGCGGCAGGATCCGTGCCCGGCTGCCAGAGCACCAAGGCATGGCCCTCGACGTCGATCCCCCGGCGTCCCGCGCGGCCTGTCAGCTGGGTGTATTCACCGGCGGTGATGTTGACGTGGGCTTCCCCGTTGAACTTGTCGAGCTTTTCCAGGACCACGCAGCGTGCGGGCATGTTGATGCCCAGCGCCAGCGTTTCCGTGGCGAACACGGCCTTGACCAAACCTTCCGCGAAGAGGGTCTCCACGACTTCCTTGAAGGTGGGAAGGAGCCCGGCATGGTGGGCTGCAAGCCCGCGGAGCAGGCCGTCGCGCCAGCCCCAGAAGCCCAGCACATCGAGGTCTTCGGCGGGGATGTCCCGGCTGGCCTCGTCCACGCGCGACGCGATGATCTGCTGTTCGCGTTCGGTGGTGAGCCACAGCCCGGCGGCCGCACACTGTGCGACGGCGGCGTCGCAGCCGGCCCGCGAGAAGATGAAGGTGATCGCTGGCAGCAGGTCCTGCCGGTCGAGGCTTGCGATGACCTGCGGACGGCTGGCCTTGCGTACGGGACTACGCTGCGCGTCTCCGCCGCGGTCCTCGCGCTGCCTGTCCTGGCGGCGCCTGCTGCGCCCGCCGTGACCGAAGCGGCCGCGGAAGTTCATCTGGCTTTCGGCGCGGGCCATGGAGAGGAGCTCGGGGTTCACTTCGAAGCCGGCCCTGGGTTCAGCGCCCTGCCCGTTGTTTCGCCGTACGCCCGGTTCTTCCGCTGGCAGCCCGGCCCCATCCCGGTCATTGGTGTCCGGTGAGGACGCGATTTCGTCGAAGCTGGTGTCACCTGCGAAGAGGTCCACGATTTCCCTGCCCACCATGACGTGCTGCCACAGGGGCACGGGCCGGTGTTCGGAGACGATCACGTCAGTGTCGCCGCGGACGGTGTCCAGCCAGGCGCCGAATTCTTCGGCGTTGGAGACGGTGGCGCTCAGGGAGGCCACTTGGACTTCGCTGGGCAGGTGGATGATGACTTCCTCCCAGACGGCGCCGCGGAAGCGGTCCGCGAGGTAGTGCACCTCGTCCATGACCACGTAACCGAGGTCGTCCAAGGTGTCCGAATCCGCGTAGAGCATATTCCGGAGGACTTCAGTGGTCATCACCACCACCGGCGCTTCGCCATTGATGGTGGTGTCGCCCGTGAGGAGGCCGACGTTGGCCGGCCCGTATTTGGTGGCGAGTTCCGAGAACTTCTGGTTGCTGAGGGCCTTGATCGGGGTGGTGTAGAAGGCCTTGAGCCCGCGTTCCAGGGCCAGGTAGATGGCGAACTCGCCCACGATGGTCTTACCGGCGCCGGTAGGTGCTGCAACGAGCACCCCCCTGCCTTCCTGGAGGGACCGGCAGGCTTCGCGTTGGAAATCGTCGAGCTCGAAGTCGAGTGTGCGGCTGAAGGCGCCCAGGTAGCTCTTGGCATCTGACGACCGCTGCGCTGCCGCCCTGTATCGCTCTGAGGGCGACGCGGCCTCAGGGTGGTTGAACATGATTCAAGCGTAGTGGCTTGGAGGCTACAGCTTGTCCAGATCGGAGGCGGACGTTGGGATGTCTGCTGTGGCCTCGGTCTCCTCCGCAAGCTTCACCTGCCGGCGGGCCCGCCGCTTGTCGTTCAGCAGGCAGAGGCCGATCGCGGCGAAGAAAAGCAGGAGCATCGGGACAGCCAGGTAGAACATGCTCATGGCATCGGCGCCCGGGGCGGCCATGGCCGCGAACAAGCACACCAGGAAAATGGTGATCCGCCAGCTTTTGACGAGCTGCTGTCCCTTGATGATGCCGGCCAGGTTCAGGCCAACCAGCACTACGGGGATCAGGAAGGCGATGCCGAAGGCAAGCAGCAGCCTGATCACGAAGGCCAGGTAGATATCCGCACTGATGAAATTGGAGCCGCCCTCGGGCGTGAATTCCGTCAGCACGCGCACGGCGTTGGGAAGCACGAACCAGGCCAGAAGCACACCCGCGACAAACAAGGGAACCGCCGCAGCCACGAACGAAAGCGCCAGCCGGCGTTCCTTCTTGTGCAACCCCGGGACGATGAACGCCCAGAGCTGATAGATCCAGACCGGGCTGGCGATGATGACGCCCAGGAAGATCGAGACCTGGATCATCAGGTCAAAGGAACTCGCGACGCCGTCGAAATTCAGCGCGGCGAGCCGGCCTCCTGTGTTGTTCAGGTCCTTGATCGGCTTGATGAGCGCAGCCAACAGGGGCTGGTACACGATGAAGCCCACCACGGTTCCGGCAATCACTGCAAGGGCGGACTTGAAAAGCCGGTTCTTGAGTTCCTTGAGGTGATCAAGCAGGGCCATGCGCCCTTCAGGATTGGCCTTCCGACCTTTCACTTGCACCACTCGTCAAACGCGGTTGCTCGGCGGGAGGTCGGAGTCCCCGCCGTTCTTGCCGTTCTGCTCCGGGTGGCCGACCACTTTGCCTTCCACCGGGGGTTCTCCGCTGGCCGTCTCGGACGTTCCGTCCTTCTTCATTTCGCGGACCTCGGATTTGAAAATACGCATCGACTGGCCGATGCTGCGCGCCATGGACGGCAGCTTGGGTGCCGCGAAGAGCACCAGGGCCAGGACGACGATAATGACAATATGCCAGCCTTCAAGCCTCATGTGGGGAAGTCCTTTCGTTGGAATACATCCTACGTCTAACTGAATTCGATGTCGTGCAGAGACTGGGGTTGGCCCCGTTCCGCTTTGCGCTTAACGCGCCTCTGCCGACGCAACTCCCGGCGGAAGGCCTTGGCCGCGAAGTAATCATGACGCATCTGTTCCGGCGAGGCAAAAACAGCGGAGCCGGGCGCCGGACGGCGCGTGCCGCCGTCGTCCTGCGGGCGTTCCGGGGCCGCCGGGAGGTGCCCGAGCTTCGCGCCCGCCGCCGAAAGTTCACGCAAAGTTGCCATGACCTTCCGGAACAGGCGGATGCCAAGCAGCAGATAACAAAGCAGCGAGACCGCAATCAGCGCCACCCAAAGCAGGATCCATGACCACCAAGGCATCTTAAGAGTCTAGCCAGCCCTCAGCGACCGTACTGCGCAAGGGCCGCCACGACCCACTTCGCCGAGGCATCGGCCAGCCCTGCGGGCTCCAGGATGCGGGCGGCACCGCCATGTTGGGCGATGAACATCGGCAACCAGTCGACGCTTCCGAAGCGGACCTCGGCGAGCAGGCCGCCGTCGGGCAGCTCAGCCGTGCGTTCGGCGTAGTAGTCGTCCGCCAGATGCGCGCCCTGGCCGCTCAGCTGCAGGACCACCACGACGTCGTCGTCACTAGGGGTGTAGAGCTTCACCGGCACGGACGTCTCGGCGCTGGCCGGGGTGGACACTGGCTTGCCGTTCGGCGCCAGCTCTTCGACGCGGTCAAGCCGGAAGTTCCGGACCGCGGCCTTACTGTGGCAGTACGCCTCGAAGTACCAGATGTTGTCCTGCGAATACAGGCGCAACGGATCCACGTCACGCTCGGACACAGCGTCCCTCTGGGGCGAGAAGTACCGCAGCGCAAGCTGCCGGCCGTCCCTGATGGCGGCAGTGACGGTTTCGAAGAATCCCGCCTCCGCGGGTTCCACCGGAGGAGCCGCGAAGGAGGCAGCCACCCGCCCTGCCTCCCCCGCTGCGCCCGCGAGTTTGACGGTGACCGACTCCAGCGCGCTGGCCTGTTCGTCACCCGACAGGCCGGCCTGCGCCGGAAGGCTGCCGAGTGTGGCCAGTCCGGTCAGCAGCGCTGAGGCCTCTTCCTCGCTGAAGCGCACCGGCCGGTTCAGCTCCAGGTGTTCGTGGATGTAGACGTGCTCGTCTTCCCAATCGATGTCGAACAGGTCATCCGGATACCCTTCCGGCAGGCCGGAGCAGATCAGGATCCGGAGATCGGCAATGAGTTCCTTGCGGCTGATCCCGAAGCGGTCAGCCACTTCCTGGATGGGAAGTCCCTGGTTGTGGACCAGGAACGGGACGAGCTGCAGCATCCGGCTCAGCTGGTCCTCGGACGTCCGCTTGCGTGCACGGCCGGAGGCGGCGGGGAATTCCACCGGGACGGCGGGCCCGGTGATGGCCGCTTCCGCGGTTTCCAGGCGGCGTACGACGGCGGTGCGCAGCTCCTCGGGCCCCACGACCTTGACGTGGGGGCCGTAGGAGGCCAGCTCCTCGGCGAAGAGCTCACTGTCGCGGAACGGCACTGAGAGCACGTCACGCTCGTTGTCCGCGGGTCCGTCTTCCGGAACGGGTGTGGACCGTTTGCGCAGGCCCAGGAGACGGCCCTCCTGGACCTCGAGGATCGCCTCCTGCAGGGGCAGCTCGGCCAGGCTGTCCAGTTCCTTGCGGGCATCGAAACCTGCGGGCAGCTCGTAGCTGTCCTTCGTTTCGAGCTGCACTGCGCTGGTCATCCGGGACAGCCGGAAGAAGCGCTTCGCTCCGCGCGCGGTGTCGAATCCGACGAGGTACCACTGGCCGAAGCGGCTGCCGAGCCCCCATGGCTCCACCCGGCGCCGTTCTTCCTGTCCTGTGCTCGCTGCGCGGTATCCGAAGCTGACCGGATGGCGGGCGTTCAAGGCGTTCACGATCGCTTCGAAGGACGGCCCGGCCGGCTTGATCCGTGGCTGGACGCCGGCGGGAAGCTCCACCTCACCAAGATCCCCGGAGGCCTGGAGCTTCCGCAGCGCACTGGCCGCGGCGCCGCCGAGGGCACTGCGCTCCCACAGCATCGCGGCAAGGACCAGGACAGTGCCCTCGGCAGGCGTCAGGTGGACGTCCGGGAGGCGGTTTGATTCCCTGCCGATCCGGTAGCGGGTGGTGGCGGGATCCTCCCCGGCAAGGCCGGCCTCAGCAATCGTCTCAATCTCGAAACCGAAGCTGCGCAGCTCGGTCTTGTCCCGCTCGAACATGCGCCCGAATGCCGTGTCGTTGCTGTCGTCGTCGTGGTAGACCTTCTCCCGCAGGGCGGCGCGCGAGAGGCCGTACTTCGTGTTCAGGAGCGCAAGAAGCAGGTTCAGGAGGCGTTCGGTACGTGATGCGGACACGGATGCAACGTTACTAAAGTCCCGGGGATAACGAAGAAGGCGCGTCACCTGCCGGACGATGCCGGCGGTGACGCGCCTTCCTGGCGGTTCCTGGTGCGTCGCGCTTAGCGGACGGCCACCAGGTCCACGACGAAGATCAGTGCCTCGTTGGGCTTGATCGCCCCGCCGGCGCCACGGGAGCCGTAGGCAAGTTCGGACGGGATCTCGAGCCGGCGGCGGCCGCCCACCCGCATACCGAGCAGGCCCTGGTCCCAGCCCTGGATGACCTGGCCGACGCCGACACGGAAGTCAAGCGGGGTGCCGCGGTTCCAGGACGCGTCGAATTCCTCGCCGGTGGACCAGGCCACGCCGACGTAGTGGGTGGAGACGGTGTCGCCGGGCTTGGCCTCGGCGCCGTCGCCGACAATCAGGTCGGTGATGACGAGCTCGGCCGGGACGTCGCCTTCGGGGAAGTCGATCTCAGGCTTGGTGCGGTCGTAGTCGCGCTGTCCGAATGACATGGTTGCTCCTCAGTGTGTGCGTGGGTGGGTTTGCTGGAGGTGTTGGCTATTTGGTGCCGAGGATGTCGACAACGAAGACGAGGTCGCCAACGGGCTTTCCGCTTTCAGGCGTGGCATCCGGGTATGCGAGTGCCTTCGGGATGACAAGGAGTACGCGGGATCCAACCGTCTTGCCGGCCAGGCCCTGCGTCCAGCCCTTGATGACGCCGTTGAGCGGGAACGTGGCGACGCCCTTGTGTCCGAAGCTGTCCTCGAAGCTGGAGTCGAACTTCTTGCCGCCGGCCAGGGTGACGCCGACGTAGTTGACGCTCAGGGTGTCCGTTGCCTTGACGACGGCGCCCTTGCCCTTGACGAGGTCCTGGGCGATGAGGGATGTGGGAGCCTTGACCCCGGCGACTGAGATTTCCGGAACGCCGTCGCTGTTGACCTTGACGGTCGGCAGTCCGGCGGGCGGGGTGACGGTGTCGCCTTCGGGCTTGTCGAGGACCTTCGGTGCGTCCTTCGCGGAGATCAGCTTGAAGACGACAAGCTGGCTCGACCCGGCCTCGGTGCCTTTGCCGGCGGCTTTGCCCGGCGCGGCGAAGGCGATCTGCGAGCCGACCTTCGCGCCGACGACGACGTTGTAGATCAGGGAGCTGCCCTGCTTGAGCTGGTCGTTGAGCTCGATCGGCTGCGAACCGCTTGGGTAGGTGTCTTCCAGGGTCTTGCCGGTCTTGCCGTCCACGGCCACGTAGGACATTTCAACAATCTGCCCTGCCTCGATGCGGTCGCCGCTGCCCTCCGTGACTTCCTTCACGGTGGGTTCCGCGACTTCCAGCGGCTTGGGGAATTCCAGCCCGGGGGCCTTTTTGTCGCCGTTGTCGGAAATCTTCAAGGAATCGAACTTGGCCACGTCGCCGGCAGACTGGCTGCTCGGTTCGGGAGCTGCGGGGTTGCCGCCTCCACAGGCGGTGAGCAGCAAAAGGCCAGGGATCAGTATTGCTAGGAGTCGGCGCACAAGTTGAACTTTCGTCGGGGCTCAAGGACACGCGCCGGAGCCGGGGCCCGGGCGCGAATGAGTTGACCTGGAAAATGGCCAAGTTCCAGAGTAGCGGCAAAAGCTGGGAGTCAGCTCATTGAATCCAGCAAGGCGTCCACCCGCTCATCGACACTGCGGAAGGGGTCCTTGCACAGGATCGTCTGGTGGGCGCGGTCGTTCAGCTTCAGGTGCACCCAGTCCACGGTGTAGTCACGGCCCAGCTCCTGTGCGCGCCGGACGAAGTCTCCGCGCAGTTTCGCGCGGGTGCTCTGCGGCGGCATGTCGACGGCGTCCTTGATGTCCGTGTCCGCCAGCAGCCGCCGCGCGGCGCCGCGCGACTGGAGCAGGTAGAAGAGCCCGCGCTGCCTTGAGATGTCGTGGTAGGTCAGGTCCAGCTGGGCGATCCGGGGCGATTCCAGGCCCAGGCCATGCCGCGCCATGTATCCATCCATCAGCTTTTTCTTGATGGCCCAATCCACTTCGGTGTCGATGGCGCTGGTGTTCCCGCTGTCGATCGCGTCGAGGGTCCGTTTCCAGAGATCGAGGATCAGGGGAACGTGCGGGTTGTGGGCGCCGTTGGCCGCCACGAATTCGGTGACCTTCTCAAGGTATTCCCGCTGGATCTCGAGGGCCGTCAGCTGGCGGCCGTTGGCCAGGCGGACCAAGGCCTTTCCGCTGAGGTCGTGGGAGATTTCCCGGATGCTGCGGATCGGGTTCTCCATCCGCATGTCCCGCATGATCACTCCGGCTTCGATCATCCGCAGTAGCAGGTCCACGGTGCCGACCTTCAGCAAGGCCGTGGTTTCGGACATGTTCGAGTCGCCGACGATGACGTGGAGCCGGCGGAAGAATTCGGCGTCGGCGTGCGGCTCGTCCCGGGTGTTGATGATGGGCCTGGAGCGGGTGGTCGCCGAGGAGACGCCTTCCCAGATGTGGTCCGCGCGCTGGGAGAAGGCGAAGGTGGCGCCGTGCGGGGTCTTCAGGACCTTGCCGGCGCCTGCGATCAGCTGGCGGGTGACCAGGAACGGGATGAGGATTTCGGCGAGCCGGGAAAATTCTCCGCGCCGGGGGATGAGGTAGTTCTCATGGCTGCCATAGGAGTTTCCCGCGGAGTCGGTGTTGTTCTTGAACAAGTACACCGTGCCGTTGAACCCTTCCGCGGCGAGCCTGCTCTGAGCCTCGTCGACGAGGTCGTCCAGGATCAGCTCGCCCGCCCGGTCGTGGGCGATCAGTTGGGCGAGGTCGTCGCATTCGGCAGTGGCATATTCGGGGTGGGAACCGACGTCGAGGTAGAGCCGCGAGCCGTTGGTGAGGAACACGTTGGAGGACCGGCCCCAACTGACCACCTTGCGGAACAGGTAACGGGCGACTTCCTCCGGTGCGAGGGGGCGCGAATCGGGGCTCGAGTAAGAAATCCCGAACTCGGTTTCGATGCCGAAAATCCTCTTGTCCATGTCAGGCCTCCCCTTCCAGCAGGCGAACAATTTCATCGGCGGACAGCCGCCGGAAAGAACGGCGGCTGCCGCGGCTGCTCTCGGAACCGCGGTCGAGCACTGCTGCCTCCACCGCAGTGCCGGGCAAGGCCTCCGCGTCCTTGTCCGCGGCCAGGGCCCGTACGGCGAGCCGGAGCGCACCGGCCAGGCTGAGCTCGGGGCTCCATCCGGCTTCGAGGACCGCGGAGACCTGCTCGGCCAGGCCCCCCATCGCCACGAAACCGTTGACGTCGGCGATCGAACCGTCGAAGGTCAGCCGGTACAAGTGGTCGGAGGCCTGGTCCCGGCCCACCTCGGCCACGGCCAGTTCGACCTCGAAGGGTTTCTGTTCGGCGGTGAACACCGCACCCAGGCTCTGCGCATAGACGCTTGCGAGGCCGCGGGCGGTGACGTCTTCCCGGTCGTAGGAGTAGCCACGGACATCCGCGTAGCGCACGCCGGCCTGGCGCAGGCTCTCGAATTCGTTGTATTTGCCGACCGCTGCGAAGGCGATCTTGTCGTAGATTTCCCCGAGTTTATGCAGGGACGGGGAGGGGTTCTCGGCCACGAGGGCGATGCCGTCGGCGCAACTGATCACGACCACCGAGCGGCCCCGGGCAATCCCCTTCCGCGCGAAATCCGCGCGGTCCTTCATCAGTTGCTCGGGCGAAACGTAGAACTGCTGGGTCATGTCAGGCCTCCCTTCCTTCAATGGTGCGTGAGCTCGCGATCCGGCCGGCAATCTCGGCCAGTTCCCGCTCCGGCACCCGGCGGGCGCCTGCGCGGTTCACGGTGTACACCACAGGCCAGAGCTGACGGACGGGGTCCGGACCGCCCGTCGCGGAGTCGTCGTCGGCGGCGTCGTAAAGGGCCTCGACGGCGACGGCAACCGCCTCGCTCTCGGAAAGGTTGGGGCGCCACAGCTTCTTGAGGGCGCCCCGGGCGAAGACGGAACCCGATCCCACTGAGTGGTGCTCCTGTTCCTCGTAGCGGCCTCCGGTGACGTCATAGGAGAACAGGCGGCCGAGCTGGGCCACCTGATCGAAACCGGCGAACAGCGGGACCACGGCCATGCCCTGCATCGCCATGGGCAGGTTGCTGCGGATCATGGCACCGAGGCGGTTGGCTTTGCCGTCCAGGCTAAGCAGGGTGCCTTCGATCTTTTCGTAGTGCTCCAGCTCCACTTGGAAGAGCTTGGTGATGTCGATGGCCAGCCCGGCCGTTCCGGCGATGCCCAGCACTGAATAGCTGTCGGCCGGGAAGACTTTTTCGATGTGCCTGCTGGCGATGACGTTGCCCATGGTCGCCCGCCGGTCCCCCGCCATCAGCACACCGCCCGGATAGGCCAAGGCGACGATGGTGGTGGCGTGGGGTGCCTGCGGAAGCTGCCCGGCGGGGAGCGACTGGCTGCCGGGAAGGAGTTCGGGCCTTGAGCGCTGCAGATACTCGGTGAATGACGACGTTGCCTGGGTGGCCGGGAAGCCGGCCGTTAGCTCCTGCACTGCTGCGCTCCTTCGACGATGACATCCGGGGCCCGGCGCCGGCCGGGCAATGGGTGGGGCCCTGCCGCTATTGGCCGCCCTTTTGCACGAATGCACGGACAAACTCTTCGGCGTTGGATTCAAGCACGCCGTCGATTTCGTCCAACAGGTCGTCCACGCCCTGGGTGGCTGCGGATGCCTGGGCCTCCGGTGCGGCCGGGGGTGCCTCGGGTACCTCGTCTTCGATCTCGGTATCCCGGGACTGCGGCTGTTGTTGTTCCTGGGCTGCCATGACCCTCTCCATTCTCTTCATTGTGCGGGGTGCCCCCGCCGGCGGCTCCGGAGCGGAACCGCTGTGGGGACTCCCTGTAATGCCATACTGCCACGGTGCGGGCGGCCGTGCTGCTGTTTTCCCGCAGGCGATTCGCTCCGCGCCGCGGGCCTGCCGTTCAGCCCCGGGGAGCCGGTGGCGGGCCGAGCAGTTCGCCGAGGAATCCTTCGGCCGTGGTGTGCTTCCGGAACAGTTCCCCGGTGAGGGATTCTGTGCCGCGGAGCGGTTCCCTGGTGGGCACGCGCTGCAGCTTTCCGATGCCTGGGACATCGAAGATGACCGAGTCCCAGCTGGCCCCGACCACCTGCTTGCCGAACGTTGAAACGCACTTTCCGCGGAAAAACGCCCGAGTGTCCGACGGCGGTTCGACGGCGGCCCGGGCGATCGCACCGTCGTCGACCATGCGCTGCATCCGATCCCGGGCGAGCATCCGGTAGTACAGCCCCTTTTCGGGGCGGATATCTGACCATTGCAGGTCCACAAGGCCTAGCCGGGCGTCGCCCCACTGGAGCCCGTCGCGCCTGCGGTACCCCTCGAGGAGGGCGAGCTTCGCGAGCCATTCCACCGAGGAGGCGGCGGCAGGAGGGTTGGAACCGAGCAGGGTGAGGACCGACTCCCAGCGTTCCAGCACGCCCTGCGTGTGTCCGTCGCCGCTGACCGCGTCGGAGACACTGGTTTCCTGGGCAAGCTTGGCCGCGGCCTCGTAGTAGATCCATTGGATGTCCAGCGCCGTGACTCTGCGGCCATCCAACAGGCGGACGGTGGTGCTGAGGGAGGTGTCGTGGCTGATTTCCTGCAGCGCCGCTACCGGTTCGTGGAGTTCGAGCTTCGGAGCCTGGCCGGCCTCGATCAAGCTGAGCACCATGGCCGTGGTGCCGAACTTGAGGTAGTTGGAAACCTGGCTCAGGTTGGCGTCGCCGATGATGACATGCAGCCGCCGGTACTTGTCCGCGGTGGCATGCGGTTCGTCGCGGGTATTGATGATCGGCCGGCGGATGGTGGTCTCGAGACCGACTTCGGCCTCGAAGAAGTCCGCCCGCTGGCTGATCTGGTACCCCGGACGGGAACCGTCCTGGCCAATCCCCACCCGTCCCGCCCCGCAGATGACCTGTCGGGTGGCGAAGAAGGGGGTGAGTCCGCGCACGATCTCCCCGAAGGGCACCGAACGCGGCATGAGGTAGTTCTCATGGGAGCCGTAGGAGACGGACTTATTGTCCGTGTTGTTCTTGTAGAGGTTGATCGGCGGCAGTTCCGGGTCGGCCGCGAGCTTCCGGACCGCGGCCAGGGCCACCAGGTCGCCGGCCGCGTCCCAGGTAACGGCCGCAAGCGGGTTGGTCACCTCGGGGCTCGAGTATTCCGGATGGGCGTGGTCCACGTAGAGCCGGGCACCATTGCCGAGGACCATGTTCATCAGAAGTGAGCCGGCTTCGTCTGAACCGTCGGCTTCCAGTTCCTGGCGGCCGTACGCGAGGGCCACCGCTTCGGCGTCGAGCACCGGCGGCTGGTCGGTAAGCTGGCTGGGGTCGGCCGCGCTGCGCTCCAGGGTCCAGCCGCGGGCGTCATGCAGCGGCTCCTCGTCCGTGTAGTCCCAGCGGGTCTCCGCTCCCCCGGCTGTCTTCTGCCGGGTGATCTGCGCGTAGGCCTGGATGACCCGGGCGGACATCATGGTGGCGTTGGCGCCGGGAGCAGAGGGGGCGTGGATGCCGTACTCGGTTTCAGAGCCCATCACGCGCATGGCTCCGCCTGCCGGCAGCTCGCTCCCCGGCAGAGCCCCGCTTCCCGTGGTCACAGGTACTGGCCGGTGTTCGGGGTCGTCTCGATCGACTTCCCGGGCTCCTGGCCGGCCTTGCCCTGGACGATGGTGCGGATGTAGGTGATGCGTTCGCCCTTCTTACCCGAGATGCGTGCCCAGTCGTCCGGGTTGGTGGTGTTGGGCATGTCCTCGTGCTCACGGAATTCGTCCACGACGGCGCGCAGCAGGTGGTCGATCCGCAAGCCCTTCTGTTTGGTGGTGAGCAGGTCCTTGATGGCGTACTTCTTGGCACGGTCCACCACGTTCTGGATCACTGCGCCGGAGTTGAAGTCCTTGAAGTACAGCATTTCGGTATCGCCGTTGGCGTAGGTCACTTCGAGGTATTCGTTGGACTTCTCGGTGGAGTACATCGCTTCCACGGTCCGCTGGATCATCGCGTCCACCGTGGACTGCACATCACCGTGGTGTTCGGCGAGGTCGTTCGGGTGGAACGGCAGGTCCGTGGTGATGTACTTGGCGAAGATGTCCGCGGCAGCTTCGGCGTCCGGACGCTGGATCTTGACCTTCACGTCGAGGCGTCCGGGCCGCAGGATGGCGGGGTCGATCATATCTTCACGGTTGGATGCGCCGATTACGATCACGTTGTCCAGCCGCTCCACGCCGTCGATCTCGCTCAACAGCTGCGGCACGATGGTGGTTTCGACGTCGGAGGACACCCCGGTGCCGCGGGTGCGGAACAGCGAGTCCATCTCGTCGAAGAAAACCACCACGGGGCTGCCGTCGGATGCCTTCTCCCGCGCCCTGGCGAAAATCAGCCGGATATGGCGTTCGGTCTCGCCCACGTACTTGTCCAGCAGTTCCGGGCCCTTGATGTTGAGGAAGTAGCTCTGCAGTTCGCTGTTGCCCGCACGCTCGCCGGCCCGGGCGGCCAGGGAGTTGGCCACGGCTTTGGCGATCAGGGTCTTGCCGCAGCCGGGAGGGCCGTACAGCAGGATGCCCTTGGGCGCCTTGAGCCCATGCTCGCGGTAGAGGTCCGGGTGCAGGAAGGGAAGCTCGACGGCGTCGCGGATCTGTTCGATCTGCGGGCCGAGGCCGCCGATATCCTCGTAGGTGATGTCCGGAACTTCCTCCAGGACCAGGTTTTCGACTTCCGCGCGAGGCACTTTCTCCAAGACGTACCCGGTGCGCGAATCCAAGGACAGGGCGTCTCCGACGCGCAGGGACTGCCTCTGCAGTGCACCGGAGAGCCGGACCACCCGTTCCTCATCGGCACGGCCGACTACCAGGGCCCGGTCATGGCCCAGCAATTCCTTCAGGGTGACCAGTTCGCCGGCCCGTTCGTAGCCGAGCGCCATGACCACCAGCAGAGCTTCGTTCAGCAGCACTTCCTGGCCCACGGCCAGCTGGTTGACGTTGACCAGCGGGCTGATGCCGACGCGCATTTTCCGCCCCGCGTTGAAGATGTCCACGGATTCTTCCGTGGCGGCCTGTCCGGCGTTGCCGGCCGTAGGCTGGCGGCGCGGATTGATCTGCAGGATGGTGCCGAAGCTGTAGGGCGGCTGGCCGTCCTGCTCCAGGGCGCTCTTGAGCCGGACGATTTCGGCCTTCGCCGTTTCCAGCATGGTGACGAGTTTGCTGTTGTTCTGGGTTGCTGCCGCAAGTTGCCGGTCGATGTGCCGGAGTTTGTCGCGAAGGATGTTGATCTGCCGTTCGGCGACCGTCAGTTCGCCTTCTCCCGGCTTCGGTCCGATCGCGGCCAAACCGCGCTCCACTGTTCCTTCCGCGTTTGCGGAGGACTCTTCCGGTGTCAGTCCGAAATCGTTGTTCGCGGTATCCACGAAGCATCAGCCCCTTCCTGCGTCTATAGATAGACCTTAGCTCTCAAAAGGCCGGGGAAGACTCTGACATCCGGAATGCGGACCAGTTTGTGATCTTCGCTAGCCGTCCTCGCCCGGTGCATCCATGACATTGGTGCCGGCGATGGCGTCCCGGGCAGCGCGGCGGAGCTTCTTGTCCGAAACCGCACGCTCCCCTACCGCGCCGGGGGTCCAGGCGTTCAGGTCTTCTTCGCTGAATTCGGTCTTGGAGGGCCGGCGTTTCGTGGAGATGCCGGTGACGCCGTCGGCCAGGCGGCGGGTGACCAGCAGGAAGCCGGTGTGTGCCACCATGCGGTGGTCCGGGCGTACGGCGAGGCCTTCGAGGTGCCAGCCGCGCACCATGGACTCCCAGGCATCGGGCTCGGTGAAGCGTCCGTCAGCCCTGATCGCCTCAGCGGTGCGGGAAAGCTGGGTGACGGTAGCGACGTAATTGATCCACACGCCGCCCGGAGCAAGCACAGTGGCGACGGCGTCGATGCATTCCCATGGGGCAAGCATGTCCAGCACCACGCGGTCCACGGAGCCGGGCTTCTCGCTGCGGACCACTTCCTCCTGGAAGTCGCCAAGCGAGATCTTCCAGGCCGGGTGCGGGCCGCCGAAGATGGTTTCCACGTTGCCACGGGCAATGTCCGCGAATTCCTCGCGGCGTTCAAAGGAGTGCAGGTAGCCGGCGTCGCCCACCGCGCGCAGCAAGGAGATCGAGAGGGCGCCGGAACCCACGCCGGCTTCCACCACGCGGGCGCCCGGGAAGATGTCCGCCATGGTGACGATCTGGCCGGCGTCCTTCGGGTAGACCACGGCCGCGCCACGGGGCATCGAGAGCACGAAGTCCGAAAGCAACGGACGCAGGGTCTGGTACTGCTGGCCGATGTTGTTGGAGACGACCGAACCGTCCACCTTGCCGATAATTTCGTCGTGGTTCAGGAAGCCACGGTGCGTGTGGAACGCGCCACCCACCTCAAGGGTGATGGTGTTCATCCGGCCGCGTTCATCCGTGAGCTGGACACGCTCACCGACGCGGAACGGCCCGCGCCTGCGCGCCGCTCCCGTCGCCTGGCTTGCCGAAGTGTCCGCGCCCGTCTCCACAATGTCGTTGCTGGCGGCGGTTTCCCTGCTCATGGATGTGTTCCTCGCTTTTGTCAGGATGGGCCGTGGATCACCGCCGCGAAGCGCGGCGGTGTCCGGATTAATTCATGGCCGGCAGGTAACTCTACCGGGAAGCTGCTAAGGGCGCCCGCTCCGGCGGGGATCTTTACCTGTAATGGCGCTCACTACGGCCTGCTGCCGGAGCAGTCCGGTGACCGCGCCGGAGTCGTCGACCACCGCATACTCGCCGCCGTCCAGGCGGGCGAGGTACTGGATGAGTTCCTGACCGCCGGCGGTCCGGGGGACATACGCGCCCGGTGCCAGTGCGGCGGCGACAGCCGTAACCGGCGTCGTCGACTGTTGTGCGGGCGGTACGGCCAGCGCCGAAGAGGGAACCACCCACGCCCTGGGACGGCCGCCAGTATCCTGCACGACGACGGCGGGCCGGCCTTCCGGGGACAGTCGCAGGGCGTCTGCCACGCTGGCGGTGTCCGGGACACCGACAGCGGGTTCGGCCAGGGCGCCGGCGTTGACGAAGCGAAGGCGGCTGCGCATGGCCGCCTGGTTGATGGCCGCCGAGGCGCCCAGCCAGAGGAAGCCGCAGACCAGGACAGCGATGACTGTCCGGGCGAAGTCCAGCCTCTCGCCGCGCAGCCAGGGCACCACAATGAACAATGCAAGCAGGGCGACGACGATGCCGCGGCCGGTCCAGCCAGCGGCGATAGTGCCCTTCTCCTGGCTTCCGGTGGCTTTCCAAACGAGGGACTCCACCAGGCGACCGCCGTCCAAGGGCAGCCCGGGGAGCACGTTGAAGATGCCGATCAGGAAATTCACCCACATCGCGCTGTTCAGCAGCGTTTCTGCCACCCC
This sequence comes from Arthrobacter silvisoli, assembly GCF_003369445.1. GTDB lineage: Bacteria > Actinomycetota > Actinomycetes > Actinomycetales > Micrococcaceae > Arthrobacter > Arthrobacter silvisoli. The sequence continues at coordinate 20,236 of NZ_QRCU01000040.1, read as the reverse complement.
TGAAAAGACATGGGCCTCCACCAGCGGCCAGGCGGCGCCGGCAAGCACGAAGTTGGCCGCGGGCCCTGCAAGAGCAACGATGACCGAACGGCCGGGCGACGCCGTGAAGCTCTCGAACTGCGTGTGCCCGCCCCAAAGGTTCAGCACGATCCTGTCCGTGGGCCAGCCGAACAAACGGGCACTGAACGCGTGGGCCAGCTCATGCACCAGGACCGACACCGCCAGCAGCACCGCGTAGGCGAAGGCGACCAAATAGGCAGCCAGTCCCAGGTCCGATGTGGCTGCCAACATGGGCCCGTTGGAGATTACGATGAAGATCGCAATGGCGAACCAGGAATAGGCGAGGTACACCGGGATGCCGGCGATCCTGCCGAGCCGGATGCCATCCTTGCGTCCGCTGTGGGCGCCATGGTCCGCGGCGCCGCTGGCCACCTAGCGTGCCCCTTCAAGAAGGATGCCAGCGCCGGCCACTCGGACGCGGTCCGCGACGAGTTGCTCGAGTTCGGCCACCGTGCGCCCGGAAAGCGTGCTCCACGTGGTGCGGTTGCCGTCTTCGGGCAGCGGCATCTGGTGTGGAATTCCCACCGTCACCACGCCTGAGGCGAGGGCGGCAGTCACGCCGGGTACGGAGTCTTCGAGCGCTACGCAATGATCGACAGTCAACTCGGGGTCGGAAAGGCGCAGGCGTTCGACCGCCGTGAGGTACGCCTCCGGGTGGGGCTTGCCTTGGCTGACGGAGTCACCCGTGACCAGGAACTCGAAGTAGGGCTTGGGCAGGCTGGCCACGACTTCGCGGGCCAAGGGTTCTTCGGACATCGTCACAAGGGCGCAACGCACGCCGGCGCCGTGCAGTTCCTCGAGCAGTTCGCGGGCACCCGGCCGCCACGGAACCTCAAGCTTGATGCGCTCGATGACCTGGGCACTGAGCGTGTCGATAATCTCGCGCTTCTCCATCTGTACCCCGGCGTCCTGCAGGATGCCGGCCGAGTGCATCAAGGACTGGCCTACCAGCTGCATGGCCTGCTCGTGCGACCACTGCCCGCCGTGGGCATCCACGAGTGCGTGTTCGGCGGCGATCCAGTACGGTTCGGTGTCCACCAAGGTGCCATCCATGTCCCAGAGGGTGGCTTTCAGGCGGGGCTGGGAAGGGGCGGCATGCATATGGTCCAGTCTACGTGTCCGGCGGCCTGCCCCCGGCCACCGCCCGGCCCGTCAGGTCCCGCTGTGGAACGGACGCCGTGGCGGCAGCGGCGTGTGATGCCATGCACAGCCGGGGTGCTTCGACGTAGGGTGAGGGAATGAACAGTATGGACGGAGCCCGCGACGGACAGGACACCCCCCGCGAAGCCGAGCACCTCCTGCAGGCGTCGCAGGAAGGCAAGAGGACCACCGTAATGCTTGCCGCCTTCGAGGGCTGGAATGATGCCGGTGAAGCAGCCAGCGACGCGCTGCGCTACCTGAATAAGCTGTGGCAGGGCAAGAAGGTGGCCACCGTGGACGCCGACGACTACTACGATTTCCAGTTCACCCGCCCGACGGTGCGCCGTACCTCGTCCGGGGAGCGCAGGGTGAAATGGCCATCCACCCGCCTGTACCGGGCCAGCGTTCCGGACAGCAACGTGGACGTGGTGGTGGTGCTCGGCACGGAGCCTTCCTACCGCTGGCGCGCCTATACCACCGAGCTGCTTGTGCACGCCGAAGCCATGAAAGTCGACTATGTGGTGCTCCTCGGCGCGCTGCTGGCCGATGTTCCGCACAGCCGGCCGATCCCGGTGAGCACGACCACGGAAGACAACGCCCTGAGGCAGCGCCTGAACCTCGAGGCCAGCCAGTACGAGGGTCCCGTGGGCATTGTGGGCGTGCTGGCCGAGTTTGCCATGCTGGCGGGACTTCCCACTGTCTCGTTGTGGGCGGCCGTTCCGCACTACGTGTCCCAGGCGCCGTCCCCGAAGGCCCAGCTGGCGATCCTGCACAAGGTGGAGGACCTCCTCCAAGTCCCGCTGGACACCCAGTCCCTGGCCGAAGACGCCGAGGCCTGGGAACGTGGCGTCAACGAACTCGCCACGGACGATCCGGAAATCGCCGCCTACGTCCGGCAGCTGGAAGAGGCCAAGGACACCGCCGACCTGCCCGAGGCAACAGGCGAATCCATCGCCCGCGAGTTCGAGCGCTACCTCAAGCGCCGCGACAAGGGAAAGCCCTAGGCAGCGAAAATCCCCGCCCGGTGTGAACTGCTCAGTTCCGGGCGGGGATTTGCTTTGGTGGACCTAGAGTTCGACGCCGAGCAAGGCGTCTACGGCGTCCGAGAACAGGGCGGCGTCCACCGCCGACGCTTCCGCGACGCCGGCATCGAGGGCGGCCTTCGCCCACTCGTCGACGGCGGCCAGCGCACCCGGGGCGTTGAGGTCGTCGGCAAGTTCGCTGCGCATCCTGCCGAGCAAGGCTGCAACCGTTCCGGACGGCGCCGCGTCGCGGGCCGCGCGCCACAGCGAAAGCCGTTCCTTCGCCGCGTCGAAGCCTTCGGCGGTCCAGGACCAATCGGAACGGTAGTGGTTTGCGAGGATCGCCAGGCGGATCGCCGGGGCTTCTTCACCGGCCGTGCGCAACGTGGACACGAGCACGAGGTTGCCGAGCGACTTGCTCATCTTCGCGCCGTCGAGCCCAACCATGCCAGCGTGGGCGTAGTGCCGCGCGAGCGGAACGCCGCCGATCGACCAGGCGTGGCCGGCTCCCATTTCATGGTGCGGGAACACCAGGTCGGATCCGCCGCCCTGCACGGTGAAAGGCGCAGGCAGGTATTCCCGGGCGATCACGGTACATTCGATGTGCCATCCGGGACGACCCTCGCCAAGGCTGGCGCCGGGCCAGCTCGGCTCGCCCTCACGGGCCACCCGCCACAGCAGCGGGTCGAGGACGTTCCGCTTGCCGGCGCGTCCGGGGTCGCCGCCGCGTTCGGCGAACAGTGGCAGCATCTCCGCCTCGCTCAGTCCGGAGATGTCGCCAAGCCGCCATGCCTCCTCGCTGTCCGAACGCTTCCCGGCCTCGTCGACGTCGTAGTAGACATCGCCGTCGGGCTCGCCTCCGCTGCCGGCCACCCGGTACGCGAGGCCGCCCTCAATCAGCTTCTCGATGGCCGGGACGATCAGCGGGATGGCCTCGACCGCTCCGACATAGTAGTCCGGGGCGAGGACGTTCAGGGCTGTCATGTCGGCGTGGAACAGTTCGATCTGGCTGGCCGCGAGTTCGCGCCAGTCCACGCCGGTCGCGTTGGCGCGTTCCAGCAGCGGGTCGTCGATGTCCGTGACGTTCTGCACGTAGGCCACACGCTGCCCGCCGTCGCGCCAGGCACGGTTCAGCAGGTCGAATGCCACGTAGCTTGAGGCGTGACCCATGTGGGTGGCGTCATAGGGCGTAATGCCACAGACGTAGAGGGACTGCTCCGCCTGGACCGGGATATCGACGACGGCATCCTTGGCTGTATCGAAGAGCCGCAGCTGGGGCATGGCCCCGGGAAGCTCGGGTACTGGGCGGGAGGTCCACGATTTCACAGCCTCAACGATAGTGCTAGGCGCTGATGACATTGAAACCGAGGAGGAGGTAGAGGGCCAGGCCGAGCAGTATCCGATACCAGACGAACAGCCGGTAACTGCGGGTGGAAACGAACTTCAGGAACCAGCCGATGATGACGTAGCCCACCGCGAAGGCGATCACCGTGGCGAGGGCAGTCTCCGGCAGGCCGTAGGGTCCGGTGATGCCGTCCTTGCTGAGCACTTTGTAGAGCTGGTAAAGACCGCTGCCGAAAACAGCCGGAATCGCCAGCAGGAAGGAATAGCGAGCCGCGGCTTCGCGGGTGTAGCCCATGAGCAGGCCGGCGGTGATGGTGCCGCCGGAGCGGGAAACACCGGGAACCAGGGCCAAGGCCTGGGCGAAACCGTAGAGGATGCCGTGCTTGTAGCTGAGCTGGGTGAGGTCGCGTTCCTGCTTGCCGGTGGCATCGGCCACCGCCAGGATCATGCCGAAGACGATAAGCATGGTGGCCACGATCCACATGCTGCGGAAGACGGATTCGATCTGGTCCTGGAAGAGCAGGCCCAGCACGATGATCGGCAGGCTGCCCAGGATCACCAGCCAACCCATCCGGGCGTCTGGATCATTCCTGGCCACCTTGCCGCTCAGGGAGCCGAACCATGCCCGGACGATCCGGACGATATCGCGCCAGAAAAACACGATGACCGCGGTCTCCGTACCGAGCTGCGTGATCGCCGTAAAGGCGGCGCCGGGGTCGGCCGCGTTGGGCAGGAAAGCGCCGACAATCCGCAGATGCGCGCTCGAGGAAATCGGGAGGAATTCGGTGAGTCCCTGCACCAGGCCGAGGAGGGCTGCTTCTAACCAGTTCACGTGAATAGACCCTACGTCATGATGTCCCTGAACTGCCCGTAAGCTAGCACCATGCAGCAGCGTTATGTCGGCAACAGCGGCCTCAGGACCTCGGTCCTTTCCCTGGGCACCATGTCCTGGGCCCAGGAGACCGATGAGCAGGATGCGATGGAACTGCTGCACGCTTTTGTCGACGCCGGCGGCACCGTGGTGGACACCGCCGCGTCCTACTCCGGAGGCGAAGCCGAGGCGATGCTCGGTTCAATGCTGGGAGACGTGGTTTCCCGCTCGGAACTGGTCATTTCCAGCAAGGCGGGCGCCTCGAGCCGGGAAGGCCGCCAGCGGGTGGACGCCTCCCGCGGCGCCATGCTGTCTGCGCTGGACGCCAGCCTCGCACGGCTGGGCACCGACTACCTCGACCTCTGGTTCGTCCAATGCTGGGACGCGAACGTTCCGCTCGACGAAACCCTGTCCGCCCTCGAACTTGCGCTGCGCAGCGGACGCGCGCGCTACGTCGGCATCTCGAACTTCAACGGCTGGCAGAGCGCGAAGGCCGCAGCCGTCGCAGGATTTCCGATCGTGGCAAACCAGTCGGAATACTCCCTGCTCAACCGCGCCCTGGAAACCGAGTTGTTGCCCGCTGTCGAAGATGCCGGGCTCGGACTCATGGCCTGGGCGCCGCTGGGACGCGGCGTGCTGAGCGGCAAGTACCGCGGGCAGATCCCGGCGGGTTCCCGCGCAGCCGGCGACAGGCTGGCAGGCTATGTGGGCAAGTACCTGGAAGCGCGGGACTCCCGCGTGGTCGAGGCCGTGCACATGGCGGCCAAGGGACTGGGCCGCTCTGCCCTTGACGTCGCACTGGCCTGGGTACTGAACCGCCCGGCCGTGGCGACCGCCGTCGTCGGGCCGAGGAACGCGGTGCAGCTGAAGGAACTCCTCGAGACGAAGCCCGCGCCGCTTCCCGCAGAAATCGCGAGGGCACTGGAAGACGTCTCCGCCTGACAGGGTTTCCCGGGCGCAGCCGTTCGCTGGGGTTTCCCGGGCGCAGCCGTTCGCGGCCGCCTTACGGGGCTGGCTACGGGAGAGCCTTATTGAACTGCCCGGCTGAGCCCTATTGATCCAGGGCGCTACTGATCCAGGATCTCGAGTTCGTCCTCGTCGAGCAGTTCGCCGTCCTCGTCGTCGTTCTCTTCCTCTTCGTCGAAGACCTGCAACGGCGTGACTTCCGTGTATGCCTCGTACAGAGCATCCTCATACACTTCAAAAGCGTCGGCCACGGCAAAAAAGGCCGCTTCGACGGTAGGATCACCTTCACCCCGGCGGGCGGAAGCGGCGACGAGGTGTTCCTCCAAAGCTGCTGTCAGTGACTGAAGCGCGACACGCGGATCGATGCTCATGACTTCACGTTAGCCCGAAAACGACGAAAATGGAGAGGGATGAGGGAACAAATTCTAGGCAGTTCGATCGAACGCCAAAGGGACAGCGCAAGGCAGTACGAATACCTGGTACTGACGGTGGCACCTGACGATTCCCTGCCGGACGCCAGGCGCCGGCTCGTTGAACATTCCGAGTATGGCAAGTGGGAACTCGAGCGCAGCGTGCTCTACATGGGCGGCGCCCGGCGTTTTTGGATGCGCCGCAAAGTGCTCACCGTCCAGCGGACGGTCTGAGCTCCTGCCCGCTCAGGCTCCGCCTCGGAATCAGCGTTCCAAGGGCCCCAGCCAGGCATTGGCCACCGTGTTGTGTGCCGATTCATCGTTGGACGGGTGGAAGACGCCGGCCAGCACGTCCCGGTAGAGGCGCTCGAGTTCGGCTCCCCTGAAGTAGCTGGCACCGCCGGACACCTGGATGGCCGTGTCCACCACCGCACGGGCCGCACCCGTGGCCCGCAGCTTGAGGCCGACCAGTTTGGCGAACCACATGCTTCCATGATCGGCGCCGGCGTCCACATCACTGGCGACCGCGGCAAGTTGGGCCTGCACGGTGTCCAGGGCCATCGCAGCGTCGGCGATCTTCCAACGGATGTCCGGATCCTGGGCGAAACTCCGCCCTCCGTACTTGGCCGAGGTGCGCCGGTTGACAGCCTCGACCGCCAGCTCAAAGGCCCGTTCCGCCAAGCCAGTGTAGACAGCGGAGAGGAGCGTCTCGAAGCACGCGAAGATCGCAAAGATCAGCGGATCCTGGTTCGGTCCGGTCGGAAGTTTCCGGAAGATCCGCCCCGGACGAACCACGGCACCTTCCAACAGCGTCGTATTGGACTGGCTGGCACGCATGCCCAGGGTGTCCCAGTCCCCCACCGTGGAATGGCCACCGGCCTCCCGGTCAAGGAAGCCGAAGACCAGCTCCCCGTCGCCGCCCCTGGCGGAACTGTCCCTGCCGAAGGTTCCGAGGCGGCTCCAGGCCGGGGACAGGCTCGTAAAGACCTTCCGTCCGGTGAAGCTGTACCCGCCGTCCGGCAACGGCGCCGCCACGGTTGCGGAATCGAAGAGCATGGAGTCGTTGCCCGCTTCGGAGATCGCGAAAGCGAACAGCTCCCCCTCGGCCGCTTCCTTCAATACGAAGGCAAGCGAGCTGTCGCCGAGGCTGTCCAGGACGCGCGCGACGCCGGTCCACACCAGGTGCATGTTTACCCCGAGCGCTGTGGCCGGTGCCGCCCCGGCAAGCCGGCGCTGCACGGCAGCGACTTCCGCAAGCCCGAGGCCGAGGCCGCCGTCGGACGCCGGGACGAATAGCTTCAGGTATCCGGCGTCTCTGAGGTCCGCAAGGTCTTCGTGGAAGAAGGAATTGTCCCGGTCATAGCCCGCGGCCCGGTTCCGGATCCGTTCCACCAGCGCGTCCGGCAGGATCTCTTCGGGTGTCACGGCGGGCTCCTAGTAGGTGCTGAGCAGCCGGTTGAGCACGCGGGTGCCGAACTTCAACGATTCGGCCGGCACCCGTTCGTCCACGCCATGGAACATGCCGGTGAAGTCGAGCTCGTCTGGGAGCATCAGTGGGGCGAAGCCGTAGCCGGTGATGCCGATCTTGCTCAGTGACTTGTTGTCCGTGCCGCCCGAGAGCGTGTAGGGAAGGACCCTGGCGCCGGGGTCCTCGGCATGCAGGGCATCGATCATGGAGTCCACCAGGTTGCCGGCGAACGGAACTTCGAGGGAGACGTCCTTGTTGACGTAGGTGACGTCGACGCCCTCGCCGGCCAGTTTCTTGATGGTCTCGAAGACGAGTTCCTGCTGGCCGGGCAGCGTACGGCAGTCGACCAGGGCTTCGGCTGACTCGGGGATCACGTTGTGCTTGTAACCCGAACGCAGCAGCGTGGGGTTGGACGTGTTCTGCAGCGTGGCGCCCACGAAGCGGGCCACCGTGCCAAGCTCCTTCAAGAGGAGATCGGGGTTATCGGCGTCGAATTCGACCCCCGTCAGTTCGGTGACGCCGTCAAGGAACTGGCGCGTGGTCGGCGTGAGCTCGATCGGCCACTGGTATTCGCCGATCCGGGTGACAGCTCCGGCAAGCCGGGTGATGGCGTTGTCGGTATTGATCTGCGAGCCGTGGCCTGCCCGGCCGTGCGCCACGAGGCGAAGCCAGGATATGCCCTTCTCCGCTGTCTGCAGCAGGTAGGTGCGCTTGCCGCCGATGGTCGCGGAGAAGCCGCCGACCTCGGAAATCGCTTCGGTGGCGCCGTCGAACAGTTCGCGGCGGTGCTCGACGGCGTAGCGCGCGCCGTAGGTGCCGCCGGCTTCTTCGTCGGCAAAGAACGCGAAGACGATGTCCCGCTTGGGCTTGCGGCCGCTGCGCGCGAAGTCGCGCATCACCGAAAGGATCATGGCGTCCATGTCCTTCATGTCCACGGCACCGCGGCCCCAGATCAGGCCGTCCTTGAGCTCGCCGCTGAAGGGGTCCACCGACCACTGGTCCTTGAGCGCGGGAACGACGTCCAGGTGGCCGTGGACCACCAGGGCGTCAGCCGAGGGATCTTCGCCGGCCATCCGGGTCACGACGCTCGCCCGGCCGGGTGCCGATTCGAAGATTTCGACGTCGAGGCCCACCTCGCTGATCAGCCCGGCGGTGTACTCCGCGGCCGCCCGCTCGCCCGGACCAGTGTCGTCGCCGAAGTTCGAGGAGTCTATCCGGATGAGTTCCTGGCAGATCCGGACAACTTCGTCTTCGGGGCGGATCTCAGACATGGAACTCTCCTTGCTGGCTTCGGTACACAGTGCCGGGCTCGATACACACTCGGTTCGCCGCGCAGCATGGCTGGGCGCGGCACTCCCCCAGCCTACCCATCCCGGACATGATGCGGGGCGCACGGGCTGTGGTTCGCCGCGATGGGTTGCGCCCGGAGGGCTGACAGGCGTCCCGGGTCTTGTCTCCCGGAATGGCTTGAATGCAGGCGAATTACTGAGACGTGCATTACCTTCGCCGGGGTGAAAGAATTCGTCATTAAACAAGCGAGGCCCGAATTCCAAGAAAATGAATTCGGGCCTCGCATTTGTGCGCGGAGGGGGACTTGAACCCCCACCCCCTTTCTGTGCGCGGAGGGGGACTTGAACCCCCACCCCCTTTCGAGGACTAGCACCTCAAGCTAGCGCGTCTGCCATTCCGCCACCCGCGCAGGTGGTGTTCGGAGCATCTTCCGCGCCTTCCGGCGCTTCGCTTTCCTCCGAAGCAGCGAGAAAAACTCTAACACGGTTCCCGGGGATTTAAAAATCGGGAGACCGGCGCGCGGAACCCGGAAAATCCGGGGCCAGTATGTACCCGGATGGCGGCCACGCCGGGCGCCGGAGTGCAATCCGGAGAGGTCGGAGGACCGGCCGCCTAGCCCAGGGCTGCCGCCGAGCCGATGAAATGGCGACGGCCGCTGCGCGGGTTCCAGCCGGTGAAGTCCGAGCGGGACCAGTGTCCGCCGGCATCGCGGGAGGTGCTGATTTCCAAGGAAACGCGGGCCGGGAGGAAAACCGGGGCTTCGAAGCTGATCTCCCAGGTGAAGGCCTCGCTCCGGGCGGGCCCCACCTCGGCCAGTGCCCTCGACGCAAGGTACATGCCGTGGGCGATCGAACGTTTCAGCCCCAGGGCTTTGGCGGAAAGCACGCTCAAGTGGATCGGATTGAAGTCTCCCGAGACGCTGGCATAGTTCCGGCCCGTATCCACTCCGAGGATCCACAGCGCGGTCGGGTCCGGCGGGCTGAATGTCGTTTCCGGCCCGCTGCCCTGTACTCCGCCCGTATCCGTGCCCGGCTTGTCCACCCCCGGAAGGAAGAACCCCTTCGCGAGGTAGGAGGACACACCTTTCCAGCGGAGTTCGCCATCGGTGTCCCGGACTTCGGCCACGAGGTCAACGAGGGTTCCGGCCCGGTGAGCGCGGAGGTTTTCGACCCATGCCACGATGTCCAGCGACTCGGAAAAATGCACGGCGCGGTACTGATCCACCCGGTTCCGCAGGTGGATCATGCCCAGGAGCGGGAGCGGGAAATCGTCGCGGTTGAGCACGCTCATCGCCACAGGGAAGGCCAGAGCATGGATGAACCCGGCCGGCAGGAAGTCGCCGGCCGTCTCGCCGAGCAGGTGTTGGAAGGCGGTCAGTTTGTCGACGTCGGCCTTGACGCCCCGGAGCCCATGCCGGGCGTCAGGAAGATCGGCGGCGGGCCGGGCGTTGGAGATCCGCCGCCGTGCCGCCGTCGCCGCAGCGTTGAGGTACAGCGCGGAGAGCGCGGGTGCTTCCGGCAGAAACACGGTCTTCCGGCTTCCGTCCGTGTCCGCACTCATGCGCCCACCAGGTTCTGTCCGCAGACCCGCAGGACCTCTCCGGAGATTCCGCCGGCGGCGTCAGAGGCAAGGAAGGCAATGGCCTCGGCCACGTCGCCCGGGTCCCCGCCCTGCTGCAGCGAATTCAGGCGACGCGCCACTTCTCTCGTCAGCAAGGGAATCCGTGCGGTCATCTCTGTTTCAATGAAGCCGGGAGCGACCGCGTTGATCGTGCCGCCTTGCGCGGCCAGCAGCGGTGCACTGGCCCGGACCATCCCGATCACGCCTCCCTTGGACGCAGCGTAGTTGCTTTGGCCACGGTTGCCGGCGATGCCGCTGGTGGATGCGACGGACACAATACGCGGTGCCACGGGAAGGTCCGGTGAACCGAGGATGGCATCATTGATGCGCAGCTGAGAAGCGATATTGACGGCGATCACCGACCGCCAGCGGCCGTCGTCCATGTTTGCCAGCAGCTTGTCACGGGTGATCCCCGCATTGTGGACCAGGATGTCCAGGCTTCCATGCCGTTCCAGGGCATGGTGGATGATGCGGTCCCCGGCATCAGGGACGGTGATGTCCAGTTGCAGGGCCGTCCCCTTGACCTCGTTGGCGACTTCCGCGAGGTGATCCCCGGCCGCGGGAACGTCGACGGCCACGATCGCGGCGCCGTCGCGGTGGAGGGTCCGTGCAATGGCGGCTCCGATCCCCCTGGCGGCGCCGGTGACGACCGCGACTTTTCCGGCCAGCGGTTTGTCCGGGTCGCCGGGCTGCCTGCCCGAAGCAGTGGAGACCGTGAGGAACTGGCCGTCGACGAACGCGGAACGACCGGAGAGGAAGAAGCGCAGCGCTCCGAGGGTTCCCGGACTCCGCGGCACGGCGTCGCTGCCCAGCAGGATGCCGTTGGCCGTCGCTCCGTCGCGGAGTTCCTTGGCCACCGAGCGCACGATGCCGTCGATGCCTTGGCGGGCGGCCGCTTCTGCCGGGTCCGCCGAGGACTCCGCTGTGCGTGACACGGTGACGACCCGGCCGCCCGCCGCAAGGTCACGCAGCGAGCGGGCGGCCGTCAGCACCGGGACTTCAAGGTCCTCCGGGCGCCGGACTTCGTCCAGGAGCAGGACGATCGCTCCGAGCTTTTCCTTGGGCAAGGCGTTGCGCCGCACGTCCAGTCCCCAGGAGAGAAGCTCCGCAGCGAGGGCTTCCGGTTCTTTTCCCTGGCCTTCGTCCTGCCTGCCGATGACAAGCACAGGCCCGGGCACCAGCGGGCTGCCCGCCATGTACCTGCGCAGCTCGACGGGCCTGGGCAGGCCGAGCCTTCCGGCGAGATCGCGGCCGAATCCGCGGCTGACGAATTGCGTGTACTTGTCGCTCATGCCTGTCCGCCTTCCGCTGCCGGGTACGCCTCAAGGATCGCCACGACGCCCTGCCCGCCCGCCGCGCAAATGGAGACCAGGCCCCGCGCCGGGCGACCGTCCACCATGCCCTTGGCGTGGAGCATTTTCGCCAGGGAGGCAACGATGCGCCCGCCTGTTGCGGCGAAGGGATGGCCGGCAGCCAGCGAGGAGCCGTTGACGTTGAGCTTGCTGCGGTCGATGGAACCGAAGGCGCCCGGAAGACCGAGGCGGCGGCGTCCGAAGTCTTCGTCTTCCCAGGCGGCCAAAGTGCTGAGGACGGTGCCGGCGAAGGCTTCGTGGATCTCGAAGAAGTCAAAGTCCGCAAGTGTCAGTCCGTTGCGCGCAAGGAGCCGCGGCACCGCAAATGCCGGGGCCATCAGCAGGCCGTCCTTCCCATGGACGAAGTCGACGGCGGCGGCCTCGCCGTCCAGCACCGTGGCCAACTTGGGCAGGCCCCGTTCGTCGGCCCATTCCTCGCTTCCGAGCAATACAGCGGAGGCACCGTCAGTGAGCGGCGTGGAGTTGCCGGCGGTCATGGTCGCCTCGGCGCCAAGGGTCTTGCCGAACACCGGTTTCAGGGTGGCCAGCTTCTCCAGTGACGTGTCGGGGCGCAGGTTCGAATCCCGGGTCAAGCCGCGGTACGGGGTGAGCAGGTCGTCGAAGAAGCCGCGATCGTAGGCCGCCGCGAGGTTGCGGTGGCTGTTGTAGGCGAGTTCGTCCTGGGCCTCGCGCGTGATCTTCCACTGTGCCGTGGTGAGTGCCTGGTGCTCACCCATGGACAGGCCCGTGCGGGGTTCGCCGGTGTCCGGAGCGTCCGGGGCGATGTCCTTCGGGCGCAACCGCGAGAGCACTTTGAGGCGCGCGGAAAGGGTCTTGGCCCGGTTGAGGTCCAGCAACACCCCGCGCAGGCCGTCGCTGACGGCGATCGGGGCGTCGGAGGCAGAGTCCACGCCACCGGCCACCGCGGAATCGATCTGGCCCAGCTTGATCTTGTTGGCCAGGCCGAGCACCGTCTCCAGGCCGGTGGCGCAGGCCTGCTGCAGGTCGTAGGCGGGGGTTTCGGCCGACAAGGCTGATCCGAGGACAGCTTCACGGGTCAGGTTGAAGTCCCGCGAATGCTTCAGCACGGCACCAGCGGCAACTTCACCGAGCCTCTCCTCTTGCAGGCCGAAGCGGGCGATCAATCCGTCGAGCGCGGCGGTGAGCATGTCCTGATTGGAGGACCTGGTGTAGGCGCCGCCGCTACGGGCGAACGGGATTCTGTTACCGCCGATCACCACCGCCTTGCGGACGCCGCGCGCGCGAGCCAGGGGCTGCCCTTGCCGCTCGTGGCTTTCTTCCGGGGACAGTGCTGCTTCAGGCATGCGTTGCTCCTTACGCGTTGTTCAAGACGCTTGGTTCGGGTTACTGATACCCAGCGTACCTGATACGCTGAGTAACGTGAACAGCGTCACAGCACCCAAGCAAGCGGCATCCAGTCAGACGGCCTCCGGGTCCGCCGCCCGCCTCCGGATGGGAGCGGCGGACTTCGCGCAGCCCGCCGTCGACGGCCGTTCTGCCCGTTGGCAAGGCCACCGGGAAGAACGCCGACGGGAACTGATCAAGGCCGCGCGCAAGGCCGTGCACACCCTGGGGCGCGACGCGTCGATGGAGGACATCGCCACCGCGGCCGGCACCTCGAAACCGGTGTTCTACCGCTACTTCGGCGACAAGGCGGGGCTCCAGCAGGCCATGGGCGAAGTAGTCCTGGCGCAAATGCAACGGAAGATGAAGGAAGCCGTGGCCGCGGCCACGACGCCGCGCGAAGGCCTGTTCGCCATGGTGTCGGCCTACCTGCAGATGGCCGCGTCGAGCCCGAACGTCTATGCCTTTGTCACGCGCTTGCCGCAGGGGGACGCCGGCCAGCAGGACGCTATTGCAGCCTCCGGCGCCTTGGGACACTTCTTCGAATCGATCAGCGCCATGATGGCCGCCCCGATGCGCGAACAGCTCGGTCCCGACGCCGAGACCCTGGTCAGTTATTGGCCGACGGCGGCCATCGGCATGGTGCGTAACGCCGGCGAGCTGTGGCTCAGTTCGCCGGACTCCCCCGCCAAGCCCGACCAGCAGGCGATGGCCGGGCACATCACCGACTGGCTGTGCGTTGGGATCGCCCCGCGGGGGCAGGGCCGCACAGACGCAGCAATGACCCGCACCCAACAATGACCCACCGTATGGAAACCGCGAAGGAATCACATGACTGAAGTAGCTGACCGCGCCGCATCAGGCACCACGCCCGCCGGATTCGGAAACGCCGGCACCCCGGCCGTCGACGTCGCTGCGCTTGGCGAACTGTTGCTCGGCCGCTGGGCGGACGTCCGGCGCGCAGCCCGCGAACTGGCCGGCCGGCCAGAGGTGCACAAGATCGAGGGCCTGACCCACACCGAACACCGGAAGCGGGTGTTCGCGCAACTGGGATACCTGGTGGAGAACAACGCCGTGCACCGGGCCTTTCCCGCGCGGCTTGGCGGCTCGGACGATCACGGCGGCAACATTGCCGGATTCGAGGAGCTCGTCACAGCCGATCCCTCGCTGCAGATCAAGGCCGGCGTGCAGTGGGGCCTTTTCGGCTCCGCCGTCCTCCACCTCGGCACCGCCGGACACCACGACAAGTGGCTGCCCGGCATCATGAGCCTGGAGATCCCGGGCTGCTTCGCCATGACGGAAACCGGACACGGCTCGGACGTCGCGAGCATCGCCACTACGGCCACCTATGACGAGGACGCGCAGGAATTCGTTATCCACACCCCGTTCCGGGCCGCATGGAAGGACTACATCGGCAACGCGGCCAACGACGGCCTCGCCGCCGTGGTGTTCGCCCAGCTGGTGACCCGCAACGTCAACCACGGCGTCCATGCCTTTTACGTTCCCCTGCGTGATCCGCAAAGCAAGGAATTCCTCCCCGGCATCGGCGGCGAGGACGACGGGGTCAAGGGCGGACTCAACGGCATCGATAACGGCCGCCTGCATTTCAGCAACGTGCGGATTCCGCGGACCAATCTGCTTGACCGCTACGGCAGCGTCTCCCCCGACGGCGAATACTTTTCGCCAATCTCCAGCCCCGGCCGGCGCTTCTTCACCATGCTCGGCACCCTGGTGCAGGGGCGGGTGTCGCTGGACGGTGCCGCCGTGGCGGCGAGCAAAATTGCCCTGAAAACAGCCATCCGGTACGCCAGCGAACGGCGCCAGTTCACCTCCTCCTCTCCGGTCGAGGAAGAGGTGCTGCTTGACTACCAGCGCCACCAGCGGCGCCTGTTCACCCGCCTCGCCACGACGTACGCGGCAGCATTCGCCCACGAACAGCTCTTGGAGAAGTTCGACGACGTCTTTTCCGGGAAACAGGACACCGACGCCGGCCGGCAGGACCTTGAAACGCTGGCCGCCGCGCTCAAACCGCTGAGCACCTGGCACGCGCTGGACACCCTGCAGGAGTGCCGTGAAGCCTGCGGCGGCGCGGGCTTCCTGATCGAGAACCGCTTTGCCTCGCTGCGCTCGGACCTCGACGTCTATGCCACCTTCGAGGGCGACAACACCGTGCTGCTCCAGCTCGTGGCAAAACGCCTGCTGGCCGACTATGCCAAGGAATTCCGCTCCGTGGATTTCGGTGTGCTGGCACGGTTCGTGGCTTCGCAGGCCGCCGATGTTGCCCTGCACCGGACGGGACTGCGTCAGGTTGCCCAGTTCGTCGCCGACAACGGTTCGGTCCAGAAAGCCGCGCTCGCCTTGCGGGACGAGGAAGGCCAGCGCACCCTCCTTACCGACAGGGTGCAATCGATGGTCGCCGAGGTGGGCTCGGCCCTGAAAGGTGCGAACAAGCTGCCCCAGCACCAGGCCGCCGCCTTGTTCAATCACCATCAGGACGACCTCATTGACGCCGCGCGCGCCCACGCCGAGCTCCTGCAATGGGAGGCGTTCACCGAGGCGCTTGCCTCCGTCAAGGACCCGGGTACCCTGCAGGTGCTCACGTGGCTGCGCGACCTCTTCGGCCTGTCCCTGATCGAAACCCATCTGTCCTGGTACCTGATGAACGGCCGGCTCTCCATGCAGCGCGGCCGCACCGTCGGCGCCTACATCAACCGGCTGTTGGTGAAAATCCGCCCGCATGCCCTCGACCTTGTGGATGCCTTCGGCTACGGCCCGGAACACCTTCGCGCGGCCATTGCCTCCGGCGCGGAGCAGGAGCGGCAGGACGAGGCGCGCGACTACTTCCAGGCACAGCGGGCGAGCGGTTCAATTCCTGTTGAGGAGAAGCACCTCCCAGCTCTCAAGCGCTGAACTGGACCCAACGGTTGAACAGCACCAAGCCGAAATGACGACGGCGGCGCCGTACCTTCGCAAGTTGCTTGCGGAAGGTGCGGCGCCGCCGTCGCGCATCCATGGGCGGGTGTTCCGCCCAGGCGAGTCAGTGCTTGTCGAGCACGGAGCGGTACACCTCGAGGGTGGTCTGGGTGATCGATTCCCAGGAGAAATGGGCTTCGGCCCGCGCCCGGCCCGCGGCCCCCATGACCTTCGCCCGTTCCGGGTCGGAAACTACTTCGGTGAGGGCTGCGGCGAAGTCGGCCACGAACTTCTCCGGGTCCAGCGGGGTGCCGGTCCCGTCGGTGACCTGGTCCAACTCCACCAGCAGGCCGGTTTCGCCGTGGTTGACGACCTCGGGGATGCCGCCGGTCGCGCTGGCAACGACGGCCGCACCGCAGGCCATCGCCTCAAGGTTAACGATGCCGAGCGGCTCGTAAATGGACGGGCAGGCGAAGGCCGTGGCATGGCTGAGCACCTGGATGAGTTCCTTGCGCGGCAGCATGCGCTCGATCAGGATGACGCCTTGACGCTTGCTCTGCAGTTCCTCGATCAAGGCTGCCGTTTCCGCGGCGAGTTCCGGAGTGTCCGCGGCGCCGAGGCAGAGGACCAGCTGGACGTCGTCCGGCAGCTTGGCGGCCGCGCGAAGCAGGTAAGGTACGCCCTTCTGGCGGGTGTTCCGGCCGACGAATACCACGCTGGGCTTGGCGGGATCGATCCCGAGGGCGCGGATGTGCTCGTCGTCGGCATCCGGCTGCCACAGTTCCACGTCAATGCCGTTGTGGACCACGCGCACCTTGGCCGGATCCACGTCCGGGTAGCTGCGCAGGATGTCCTGGCGCATGCCTTCGGATACGGCGATGATCGCTGCCGCAGCCTCATAGGCCGTCTTCTCCACCCAGGAAGACAGCGCGTAGCCGCCGCCGAGTTGCTCGGCCTTCCAGGGCCGCAGTGGCTCCAGGCTGTGCGCGCTGAGGACGTGCGGAATCCCGTGCAGGAGCGACGCGAGGTGGCCTGCCATGTTCGCGTACCAGGTGTGTGAATGCACCAGGTCCGCTCCGGCGACGTCCGGAACGATCCGCAGGTCGACGCCCAGTGTCTGGACGGCGGCGTTTGCCGTCGCAAGGTCTTCGGGCGTCGAATATGACGTCACAGTCGCCCCATGGAAGTCGGCGTCGCGGGGCGCGCCAAAAGCGCGGACCTGCAACTCGACATGTTTGGCGAGGACCCGGCTGAGCTCGGCAACGTGCACTCCGGCGCCGCCGTAGATCTCGGGAGGAAATTCTTTAGTCACAATGTCTACGCGCATGGTGCCTAACGTAGTCGTTCCCGGGTATCTGTTCTAGTGTGAAGGAGTCCGGCAGCCCGGGCTATTCGGGGGGCTTCAAGACGTACAGGGAGAAATACACCAATGGCGTTGAAAAAAGTATTGGCGATCGTACTGGCCGGCGGCGAGGGGAACCGCCTCATGCCACTGACTGCAGACCGGGCTAAACCGGCGGTGCCGTTCGCCGGCGGGTATCGGTTGATTGATTTCGCGCTGTCGAACCTGGTCAATTCGGGGTATCTGCAGATCGTTGTGCTCACTCAATACAAGTCGCACAGCCTTGACCGCCATATTTCGGAAACGTGGCGGATGTCCACCCAGCTCGGCAGGTATGTAGCCTCGGTGCCGGCGCAGCAGCGCGTGGGCAAGAGCTGGTTCCTCGGCAGCGCGAACGCGATCTACCAGTCGCTGAACCTGATCCATGACGCCAACCCGGACATTGTCGTGGTGGTTGGCGCGGACCACGTGTACCGCATGGACTTCTCGCAAATGGTGGAACAGCACATTGCCAGCGGAGCCAAGGCCACCGTCGCCGCCGTGCGCCAGCCGCTGTCCATGGCCAATCAGTTCGGCGTCATCGAAGTGGACCAGAACGATCCCCAGAAGATCTCCGCCTTCGTTGAGAAGCCGGCCGAAACCGTCGGCCTCGCCGCTGATCCCACCCAGTTCCTGGCCTCGATGGGCAACTACGTCTTCGATGCCGACGCCCTGGTGGATGCACTCCGCCTCGACGCCGAGCGCCTGGACACCAAGCATGACATGGGCGGGGACATCATTCCCTACTTCGTGGGCAAGGGCGAAGCCGGCGTCTACGACTTCACCCTCAACAACATCCCGGGATCGACCGAACGCGACCGTACCTACTGGCGTGACGTAGGCACCATCGATTCCTTCTACGACGCCCACATGGACCTCATTTCGCCGGTCCCGGTGTTCAACCTCTACAACTCCGAATGGCCGATCTACACCCGGCAGAGCATTTCGCCGCCCGCCAAGTTCGTGCGCGGCGAAAACCAGACCGTGGGCTCTGCCCTGGATTCGATCGTGGCCAGCGGCGTTGTGGTCTCCGGCGGCATCGTGGAGGGCTCCGTGCTCTCCAACGATGTCTATGTTGGCACCGCCAGCCGTGTCCAGGACTCCGTGCTCATGGACAAGGTCCGGGTCGGTGAGGGTGCCGTGGTAAACCGCGCCATCATCGACAAGAACGTCCGGATCCCGGCCGGTGCCGCCATCGGCCTCGACCCGGACCTGGACCGGGCCCGCGGCTACAAGGTCACGCAGTCGGGCATCACCGTCCTGGCCAAGGGGCAGCTCGTCCCGGAACCCGAAGAGGCCGAACTGGCTCTCTCCGCGGAGTACCGGCGCACTCTCCCGAAGGCAGTCAAGGCCGTCACCGAGGGCTTGCCTGAGGCCCGCGAAACCTTGGAAAAGACCGCAGAAGCCCAGGCAACCTCCGTCGAGGTCTGAACCGCGGCCAACCAGGCAGCCTCTCCGTGCACCGCATGGGGAGGCTGTTCCTTTTGAGGCCCTTCCGCGGGCCTGTAAAATCGGAGCAATGAGCTCTGAGTTGACGCCTGATGAGATCCAGGCCTGCCTGAAGGTCCTGAATACGATCCACGCCTACGACGAGGAGCACCCGGACTACGTCGCCGTGCGCCGCGCCACCGGGAAGATGTTCAAGGCGGTCAAGCGCCACCGCCGGGTTACCAAGCGCGACGCCATCGCCGAAGCCGACCGTGCCGTGATGGCCCTGACGGCGACGGCGGCCCCGGACCGGATCGACGACGAGACCCGAGGCAACAAGCTGGCCAGCTCGGCCACCGGCGATATCGCCGGGCACCTGATCCGCTCCCGGCCCTGTTACATCTGCAAGCAGCACTACACCCAGGTGGATGCGTTCTACCACCAGCTGTGCCCGGAATGCGCCGCCTTCAGCCACAGCAAGCGGGACGCCCGGACGGACCTGACCGGCCGCCGCGCGCTCCTCACCGGCGGGCGGGCGAAGATCGGCATGTACATCGCGCTGCGTCTGCTGCGCGACGGCGCCCACACCACCATCACCACGCGTTTCCCCAAGGACGCCGCGCGACGGTTTGCAGCGATGGAGGACAGCGCAGAATGGCTGCACCGACTCAAGATCGTCGGGATCGATCTGCGCGACCCGTCCCAGGTGATGGCACTGACGGATTCCCTGAACGCGGCCGGCCCCCTGGATATCATCATCAACAATGCGGCCCAGACCGTCCGGCGTTCAGGCAACGCCTACAAGCCGCTCGTTGACGCCGAGGACGAGCCGCTGCCCGCGGCACTGCAGGCAGGAAACGGCGGCCCGGAACTCGTCACCTTCGGCCACGCGCATGACAAGCACCCGCTGGCCATCGCCCACAGCGTCAGCGAACACCCGGTTTTGGCCGGCGACGCCATCACTTCGCTGGCGTTGTCCACCGGGTCCGCCTCGCTGGAACGCATTGCCAGTGGCACCGCGATCGACGCCGGCGGACTGGTCCCGGACCTGGCAGCGGTGAACAGCTGGACGCAGGTCGTGGACGAGGTCGACCCGCTGGAGATGCTCGAGGTCCAGCTCTGCAACGTCACGGCGCCGTTCCTGCTGGTGAGCCGCCTGCGCGGGGCCATGCGGCGCTCCACCGCCCGGCGGAAGTACATCGTGAACGTTTCCGCCATGGAAGGGCAGTTCTCCCGCGTCTACAAGGGCCCGGGGCACCCGCACACCAATATGGCAAAGGCGGCACTGAACATGATGACCCGCACGAGTGCCCAGGAAATGCTGGACACGGACGGTATCCTCATGACCGCGGTGGATACCGGTTGGATCACCGACGAACGCCCGCACTACACCAAGGTCCGGCTCATGGAGGAGGGTTTCCACGCTCCCTTGGACCTGGTGGACGGTGCCGCCCGCGTCTACGATCCGATCGTCATGGGCGAGCAGGGCGTGGACCAGTTCGGCGTCTTCCTCAAGGACTACAAGCCCAGCCCCTGGTAAGCCAGGCAAGACTGGTAAGCCAGGCAAGACAGACGAGAGCGGGGCGCCGGATCATCCGGCGCCCCG
>NZ_QRCU01000043.1 GCF_003369445.1 Arthrobacter silvisoli | reverse complement strand
CGGCCTGCCCACTGGGTGGGCAGGCCGCCGTCGGGCGTTCCGTACGGGAGCCGGTGGGGCCTCAGGCGAGGCGGGTCAGCCAGCCGTGCTTGTCCTCGATGGTGCCGGTCTGGATGCCCAGGATCTGCTCGCGGATGGCCATGGTGACTTCGCCGGCCACGGCGTCCTCGGAACCGATGAACTCGGTTTCATCCTTCAGCACGCCGATCGGGGTGATGACGGCGGCGGTGCCGCAGGCGAACACTTCGGCGATCTCGCCGGACGCCACGCCGTCGCGCCATTCGGCGAGGGTGATCTTGCGTTCGGCAACCTCGCGGCCCATGTCCTTTGCCACCTGGATGATCGAGGAGCGGGTGACTCCCTCGAGGATGGTCCCGGTCAGCGCGGGGGTGACCAGGGAGCCGTCCTTCATCACGAAGAAGACGTTCATGCCGCCGAGTTCTTCCACGGCGTCGTCGTTGAAGTGGTCCAGGAAGAGGACCTGCTTGCAGCCGTGCGCTTCGGCTTCCTGCTGGGCGATCAGCGAGGCGGCGTAGTTGCCGCCGCACTTGGCCGCGCCGGTTCCGCCGCGGCCTGCGCGGGCGTATTCGCGGGAGATCCAGATCGAGACGGGCTTGAGTTCGCCGCCGAAGTAGTTGCCGGCGGGCGAAGCGATCACGCGGAAGGAGACCTCGCGTGCCGCCCGGACACCCAGGAAGGCCTCGGTGGCGATCATGAAGGGCCGCAGGTAGAGGGACTCGCCGTCGCCGGAGGGAACCCAGTCCTTGTCCGCCTGTACGAGCTCACGGATGGCACCCAGGAAGTATTCCTCGGGCAGTTCCGGCAAGGCCAGGCGGTGCGCGGACTGGTTCAGGCGGGCAGCGTTGCGCTCGGGACGGAAGGTCCAGACCGAGCCGTCGGCATGGCGGTAGGCCTTCAGTCCTTCGAAGATCTCCTGGCCGTAGTGCAGCACCGCGGCCGAAGGGTCCAGGGAGATGGGACCGTAGGGCTCAATGCGTGCGTTGTACCAGCCGCCTTTGCCTTCGGCATCGACCTTGTAGTCGACAACCGCAGTGTGGTCGGTGAAGTGGTCGCCGAAGCCTGGGTTCGCCAGGATGGCCGCACGCTCTTCAGCAGATTTCGGGTTCGCCGAGAACTGCTGGCTGAATTCGACGCCATGGGCAGTCTGAGTCATGGTTCCTCCACTATCGGCTACCGGCCGACGCGAACCCCGTCCGCGGGAAAAACCATCCCCCGGAGCATGGTTCAACGGCGGACCACGGCAGCATGTAAGTAATTCAAGTCAAGCTTACGCCCCGGGACGGGGCGCAAAAGTCCGCCTACAGGGCGGCCAGGATGGCGTCGCCGATGGCGGCGGTGCCGCGCGGTTCGCCGGTGCGGGACTCGACGTCCGAGACCACGGCGGTCTCGATCCGGCGGGCCGCATCGGCGTAACCGAGGTGGTCCAGCAGCAGTGCCGCGGAGAGGATGGCCGCGGTGGGGTCCGCCTTCTGCTGGCCGGCGATGTCCGGTGCGGATCCGTGCACCGGTTCGAACATGGACGGTGCCGTGCGGTCCATGTTGATGTTGCCGGAGGCGGCCAGGCCGATGCCGCCGGTAACGGCTGCGGCGAGGTCGGTGATGATGTCGCCGAACAGGTTGTCCGTGACGATGACATCGAAGCGCGCCGGGTCGGTGACCAGGAAGATCATGGCGGCGTCGATGTGCAGGTAGTCGTGGGTGACCTCGGGGAATTCCCGGGCCACGGCCTCCACCGTGCGCTTCCACAGGTGGCCCGCGTACACCAGGACGTTGTGCTTGTGGACCAGGGTGACATGCTTGCGGGGCCGGGCGTTGGCGCGCCGGAAGGCGTCGCGGACAACGCGCTCCACGCCGTGGGCGGTGTTGAGCGAGACTTCGGTGGCCACCTCGTACGGGGTTCCGCCGCGCAGGGTGCCGCCGTTGCCGACGTACGGTCCTTCGGTGCCCTCGCGGACCACGATGAAGTCGATGTTTCCCGGGTTCGCCAGGGGGCTGCCCACCGTGCCGTACAAGCGGGAGGGACGCAGGTTCACGTAGTGGTCCAGGCTGAAGCGCAGCTTGAGCAGCATCTCGCGCTCGATGATGCCCGAGGGGATGCGGGTATCCCCCGGTGCCGCACCGACGGCGCCGAAGAGGATGGCGTCGTGCCCGCGGAGCTTTTCGAGGGTCTCATCCGGCAGGGTTTCGCCGGTCTCCAGCCAGTGCTGCGCGCCGAGCTTGTACTCGGTGCGCTCAAGGGTGATGCCTTCGCTGGCAACAACTTTTTCCAGGACCCTGACGGCCTCGGCGATCACTTCGGGGCCGATGCCGTCGCCGGGGATGACTGCGAGATTAATGGACCGTGCGTTCATTCCACCAGCGTGCCAACGCATCCACATTCTGGTCAAAAACGTCTCATTATTCGAACTGCTGGCGGCGTGCCCGCACAGCCTTGTCAGACCACGGCATGATGTGGGCGTATTCCGGCGGCGGATAGAGTGCATGGGTGGACAGACGGCATGCACTCTACAGCTGGTTCCGGCGCAACCCCTTCAAGGTGGACTGCGCCGTCGCCGCCGTCCTGGTCCTGATCCTCGGCCCTGTCTACGCGTTCGCGTCCCGCCCGCCGCTGGCGCTGCTCTCCGCCGCCCTTCTGGTGCCGCTGGCGTGGCGGCGCACGCGCCCGGTGGCGGCTGCCGCCGTCGTGGTCTTCATCTGCCTGGTCCAATGGGCGCTGGCGGTCCAGCCGGTGGCCGGCCAGATCGCCGTGCCGCTGATCATCTACGCGGTGGCCGCCTATGGTCCCGTGTGGGCGAGCCGCGCGGTGCTGGTGCTCGGCCTGGTGGGGGCGGTCATGCTGACTACCCGCTACTACGGCAGCGGCGTCACCTCCGGCATCCAGGACCTCACGGTGGGCGCTACCTACACGGTGCTGGTCTGGATGCTCGTCCTGGTCAGCTGGACCCTGGGCGACCTGACCCGGGTGCGCCGCCTGCAGCTGCAGGCCCTCGAGGACCGCAACCGCCGCCTGGAGATCGAACAGCAGCAGGAACGCCAGCTCGCCGCCGCCGATGAGCGCTCGCACATTGCCCGCGAAATGCACGACATCGTGGCCCACTCGCTCGCCGTGATCATCACCCAGGCCGACGGCGCCCGCTACGCCGCGGCCGCAAAGCCCGAGCTCGCCACCGAAGCCCTGGCCACCATCGCCGGCACCGGCCGGAACTCCCTGGCCGAGATGCGGCGCCTGCTGGGCGTGCTGCGCTCCGACGAGCAGTCCGGCACCCGCCCCCTGCCCGGGCTCTCGGACCTGGACGAACTCTTCCTGGGTTTCCGTGCCGCCGGCCTCACCCTGTCCTTGGAGCAGGGCGGGGTTGCCTCCGGACTGTCCGGCGGATCACGGCGCCGGCTGCCGCCGGGTGCCGAACTCACCGCGTACCGCGTGGTCCAGGAGGCGCTCACCAATGTCATCAAGCACGCCGGCCCCCGGGCCCGGGCCGCGGTAGACCTGCAGTGGGAGGGGCGCGGGCTGCGGATCGACGTGCTCGACGACGGCCGCGGAGCCGCCGCCGACCCTGGCCAGGGTGACGGCAACGGGCTGCGTGGAATGGCCGAGCGGATCGCCCTCTACGATGGATCCTTGGACGCCGGCCCGGCCAGCGGCGGCGGTTTCCGCGTGTCCGCCTTCATCCCCTACTCGGAGTCCTGAACCATGACTGAAACGGCCGGAGCCATCCGGGTGGCCCTCGTCGACGACCAGCAGCTGGTCCGTTCCGGCTTCGGCATGCTCATCAATTCGCAGCCGGACCTGGAAGTGGTGGCAGAGGCCGGAAACGGTTTCGACGCCGTGCGGGTCTTGGCGGCCACCAGCGCGGACGTGGTCCTCATGGATGTGCGCATGCCGGGCATGGACGGAATCGAAGCCACGCGCAGGATCCTGGAAATGCCGGCAGGCCAGGCGTCCGGACCGAAGATCGTGGTGCTCACCACCTTCGACCTCGACGAGTATGCCCTGGCCGCGATCGAGGCCGGCGCCAGCGGCTTCCTCCTCAAGGACGCCCCGCCGGAGGAACTCCTCGAGGCCATCCGCACCGTGCACCGGGGCGACGCGGTGATCGCGCCGTCCACCACGCGCCGGCTCCTGGACCATGTAGCTCCGTTGCTGCGTGCCCGGACACCGGAACAGAACGGGCACGCGGCCGCCGTCGAACGCCTGACCGCCCGCGAGCGCGACGTATTCGAACTGATCGCGCAGGGCCGCTCCAACCCGGAAATCGCAGGTGACCTTTTCCTGTCCGAGGCCACGGTGAAGACCCATGTGGGGCACATCCTGGCCAAGCTCGAAGCCCGGGACCGGGTGCAGATTGTTGTGATCGCCTACGAAACCGGCGTGGTCTCCCCCGGCAACTGAGGCCCCGCCCTTCGGACGTACTCCACCGCGGGCCGGCTCAGACCACGGTATGAGGAACGGGCACCAGGAATCGCCCCGCAGCCCGATCCGCCGGGATGCCGGGCGAAAATAGCGTGGAAGCATGACAACTTTCGCGCCCTTTCCCCGCCCGTCCGGTTCCTCCTCACCCTCCGCAGCGCCGGCTGTTGAAGCGTCCATGCTCAGCAAGCACTACGGCAAAGCCGATGCGCAGGTCAAAGCGCTCGACGGCGTCAGCGTCGCCTTCGAGGCCGGCCGCTTCACGGCCATCATGGGCCCGTCCGGCTCCGGCAAGTCCACCCTGATGCACTGCCTCGCGGGCTTGGACACCCCCGATGCGGGCAGGATCGTGCTCGGTGGCACGGAGATCTCCGCCCTCAACGACCGGCAACTGACGGCCCTGCGCCGCGAACGCATCGGTTTCGTGTTCCAGGCCTTCAACCTGGTCCCCACACTCAGTGCAGAACAGAACATCACCCTCCCGCTGGCCCTGGCCGGCAGCACGGCGGATCCGGCCTGGTTCGACTACATTGTGGGCACGCTGGGCCTGAAGGACCGGCTCACCCACCGGCCGCATGAACTCTCCGGCGGCCAGCAGCAGCGTGTTGCCGTGGCCCGGGCCCTGCTTACCCGGCCGGACGTAGTGTTCGGCGACGAACCCACCGGCAACCTCGATTCCAAGGCAGGCGGCGAGGTCCTGGCGATGCTGCGCCGCAGCAGCCAGGAATTGGGCCAGACCATCATCATGGTCACCCACGATCCCGTGGCCGCCAGCTACGCCGACCGCGTGGTGCTGATGAGCGACGGCCACCTGGTGGGAGAGCTGGAGAATCCCACCGCCGATTCGGTGCTGGCCGCCCTGGGCAAGCTGGGGGCCTGAGCATGCTGCGCGTTTCCCTGTCCCAGCTCTCCACGCAGTTCCGGCGCTTCATCGCGATCGGCCTGGCCGTACTGCTGGCCGTCGCCTTCCTTTCCAGCACCCTCATGGTGGGCGCCAGCACGCAGGCATCCCTGGGTGCCAGCGTCGGCGAGGCGTACCGCAAGGCCCAGCTGGTGGTGACTCCGAAGGACGGCGGCGGGCTTTCCCAAGCGGCAGTGGACGCCGCCGCCTCTGCTCCCGCCGTCGCGGGAAGCTATGCCGAGCGGTACGCCGCCGTGACCATCGACGACGGCGGCAGCGAACAAATCGCACGGGTCCGGAACCTTGCCCCCGCCGCGATGGAGCCTTCGGTCCTGCTGTCCGGCCGCTACCCTGCGGCCGCGGACGAGGCCGCCGTCGACTCCACGACCGCCGGGCGGCTCGGCCTCAGCACCGGCAGCGAGCTGACAGTGGGCACCGCGGGGGCGCCGACGGTTGCCGGCAAGCCCCGCACCCTGACCTTCCGCATCACCGGCCTGCTGCAGCCGAGCAACGATCCCTTCGCAGCGCCGTTCCCCCAGCTGCTCGCAGCCGACGGCACAGTGGCTTCACTCGCGTCCGGCAGCGCAGGCCAAGGCAGTGAAGGCCACGGCGGCACTGGCTTCACCGGCTTGCAGCTGCAGCTCAAGGACGGCCAGGACCAGGCGGCCGCGGTCGGTTACCTCGGACAGCGGCTCAAGGCCGCGGGCGCCGGGGACGCCCTGGTGCAGACCTCCGGGGAAAAGGTGACAGCCGCGGTCGCGCAGATGAGCGGCGGGCAGGACCAGCTCACCATCATCCTTCTGGCGTTCGCCGGAGTGGCGATCGTGGTCTCCACGCTCGTCGTGGCGAACACCTTCTCAGTGCTGGTCGCCCAGCGGACCCGGGAACTCGCGCTGCTGCGCTGCCTGGGTGCGGGAAAGGCGCAGATCCGCTCCTCCGTGCTTTTCGAAGCCGCCGTGCTCGGCCTCGTGTCCTCGGTCCTCGGCGTGCTCGCCGGGGCGGGGTTGATGGCCGCCCTCATCGCCTGGGCCCGGACCACCCCTGAACAGTCGTTCGCCACTCTGGCCGTGCCGCCGTCGGCAATCATCGCCGGGCTGCTCGCCGGAACGCTGCTCACCGTGGTTGCCGCGCTGCTGCCGGCCAAGGCCGCGACGGCGGTGGCTCCCCTGGCGGCCTTGCGCCCCTCGGACGACGCGAGCCTGCGCAACAAGCGCGGCCGCGTGCGGCTCTGGCTCGGCCTCGCGGCGCTGGCGGCCGGGGTGCCGCTGCTGGTGCTCGGGGCCATGTTCAACATGCTGCTGCTTGCCATGCCGGCCGGAGCGCTGTCCTTCGTGGGCGTCCTGCTGTGCGCCAGCCTGTTCATCCCGCCTGCGGTTGCCGCCGCGGGCAAGCTGGCCTCGCCGGCCGGCGTGCCGGGCCGGCTCGCCGCCGTCAACGCGGTGCGCAACCCCGCGCGCACCTCGGCCACGGCTGCTGCGCTCCTGATCGGCGTCACCCTGGTCACCCTCATGATGACCGGGGCCGCCACCTCGAGGCAGGCGTTCAACGCCATGCTTGCCGAGAACTACCCGGTGGACCTGGCCGTCCGCGTCGACGGCGCCGACGGCGCGGACACGGCGGCGCTGCGGAAGATCGAAGCGCTCGACGGCGTTCAGGCCGCCGTCCTGCTGAAGGCGGCGGGCACCATCACGGCCCCGGGCACGGCCGCGGACGGGAGCCCTGTGTTCGCGATCAGCCCCGGTGACGCCGCCGCGGTGCTCCGCGATCCTGCCCTGCGGCCGCAGGCGGACACCGTGTACCTTCCCGAGCGGCTGGTCCTGGGCAAGGTCACGGTCACCGGGGCGGGCGGCACGCACAGCTTCGCGGGCAGGACGCTGCGGACGGGCAGCATCGAGCCGCTGATGGACAGCACGACGGCGGCACCCCTGTTGGGCGGCCCGGCCGGCACGCCAGGCACCGCCGGTTCGGCTCAGTCCGCTTCGCCGGCAGGGGCCCTGCCCCGCGCCGCCTGGCTCAAGCTCGACGACGGGCTCTCCGCCGAGCGGATCCAGGCGATCCAGCGCGAGGCCGCGGCCGCCTTCGGAGTTCCCGTGCACAACGTCAGCGGGGCCGCCGTGGAACGCGTGGTCTTCAACAGCATCATCGATGTGCTCCTGCTGGTGGTCACCGCGCTCCTGGGGATCGCCGTCGTGATCGCCCTGATCGGGGTGGCGAACACGCTGTCCTTGTCGGTGCTTGAGCGGACCCGCGAGAACTCGCTGCTGCGGGCGCTCGGCCTCACGCGGGGACAGCTGCGCGGCATGCTTGCCATCGAGGCCGTGCTGGTGGCCGGCGTTGCGGCGGTGCTGGGCTCAGCGCTGGGCATCGCCTATGGCTGGCTCGGTGCCAAGGCTGCGCTCGGCCCGGTGGCAGACGTGGTCCCGGTGGTGCCTTGGTTGCAGCTCCTGGGGGTCTTCGCAGTGGCTGTCGTTGCCGGGTTGTTGGCCTCGGTGGTGCCGGCCCGCCGGGCCGCACGCCTCTCGCCCGTCCAGGGCCTGGCCACCACCTGAGCCCCGCACCCAGGCTGCCTTCCCGGGCTGCCTTCCCGGGAACGGGGAAGCCCTCCCGCGCCGGACGTGAACGGACGACCGGTGCGGGAGGGCTTGCCGCGTGATGGTTCAGGCCCCTGCGGGTTCTTCGTACCGCGGGAAGACCGGGGCGGGCGCGGGAAGTTCGGTGCCGGCTACGATCGGCGTGCCGATGGCGGTGAACTGGCGGGCCTCGCCTTCGGGCTGGCCGAGCGCTGCAAGGAGCTTCGCGGCCGACGTCGGCATGACCGGCTGGACGAGGATCGACACGATGCGGACCACCTCGAGGGTGACGTAGAGGACCGTGTTCATGCGTTCGATGTCGGTCTTTCGCAGCTGCCACGGGGCCTGCTCGGCGAAGTAGGCGTTGGTGCCGCCCAGCACGCCCCAGATCGCTTCGAGGGCACGGGAGAATTCCTGCTTCTCGAAGGCGGCACGCGCAGTGTCCAGCAGCGCCGCCGCTTGCTCCAGCAGTGCGGTGTCCTCCGCGGTGAACGCACCGGGAACCGGCACCTTGCCCTCGCAGTTCTTCGCCACCATGGAGAGCGAACGCTGCGCGAGGTTGCCGAAGTTGTTGGCGAGGTCCGCGTTCATGCGGCTCACGATCGCTTCGTGGTTGTAGCTGCCGTCGGCGCCGAAGGGCACTTCGCGCAGGAAGAAGAAGCGCATCTGGTCCACACCGTACTGGCTGATGAAGTCGGCCGGGGCCACCACGTTGCCCAGGGACTTGGACATCTTCACGCCGTTGTTCTGCAGGAAGCCGTGGATCATGACGCGCTTGGGAAGCTCCAGGCCGGCGCTCATCAGGAAGGCCGGCCAGTAGATCGCGTGGAATCGCGAAATGTCCTTGCCGATCACGTGCACGTCGGCAGGCCAGAACTTCTTGAACGACTCGGACTCCACGTCCGGGTAGCCGGCTCCGGTGAGGTAGTTCGTGAGGGCGTCCACCCAGACGTACATGACGTGCTTGGGATCGCCGGGCACCGGGACGCCCCAGTCGAAGGTGGTGCGGCTGATGGACAGGTCCTCGAGGCCGCGCTTGACGAAGCTGATGACCTCGTTGAAGCGGTAGCCGGGGGCCCCGAACTCGGGCTGGGCCTCGTACAGGGCCAGCAGCTTGTCCTGGTAGGCGGACAGCCGGAAGAAGTAGCTCTCCTCGGCGGTCCAGGTGACCTCGGTGTCCGTCTCCTTGGAGTAGCGCACGCCGTCTTCCTTGACGACCGTCTCGTCCTCGCCGTAGTAGGCCTCATCGCGGACGGAATACCAGCCCTCGTACTTGGACAGGTAGATGTCGCCGTTGGCTTCCATCTTCTTCCAGATCGCCTGGCTCGCCACGTAGTGGTCGGCGTCCGTGGTGCGGATGAAGCGGTCGTAGGAGCTGCCCACCAGGTCGTGGACTTCACGGAATGCCGCGGAGTTGCGGTCCACGAGTTCCTTGGCGGTGATGCCTTCCTTGTCCGCGGTCTGCTGGACCTTGAGCCCGTGCTCGTCCGTCCCCGACATGTAGAACACCTCGTGGCCGTCCAGGCGCTTGAAACGAGCCATCGCATCCGCGGCTACGAACTCGTAGGCGTGCCCGATGTGCGGCGCGCCATTGGGGTAGCTGATGGCCGTGGTGATGTAGAACGGGGGCTTGTCTGCGGGGCTCACTCTAGAAAGGTACCTTTTTTCGGTGACTGCTGGGGGCGGCGACGGCTGCCCGGGAAAGGCGGCAGCCAGGTTCAATCAATTCAGCTCAATCAGTTCAACTCAGTCAGGGTGTCGCTCAGGCGCACGAGTTCGTGGTCGTGCGAGGCGACCAGCACTGCGATGCCGTCGGTGCTGGTGTCCTTGAGGATGCCGATGATCTTGTTGGCCGAGGCGCGGTCCAGGGACGCGGTGGGTTCGTCCACCACCAGGACGCGGGTGCCCAGGATCAGGGCCCGGGCAATCGCTACGCGCTGCCGTTCACCGCCGGAGAGCTGCGCCGGGCGGTGCCGCATGCGCCGGCCCAGGCCCACCAGGTCAAGCAGGTCCTTGGCCATTTCGGTGCGCTGTTCCACCTCGCCGTCGGGCACTGCCGGGAGCAGCACGTTCTCCAGGGCGCTCATGCCATCGATCAGGGCGCCGCCTTGGTCGACATAGCCGATCAGGGCACGGCGGCGGTCTGCGATCTCGTCGTCTCCCATGGTTTCCAGCGACTGGCCCTCCCACAGCACGCGGCCGGCCGTCGGCAGGGTCAGGCCGGCGCCGACGGTGAGGATGCTGGTCTTGCCGGAGCCGCTTCGGCCGGCAACGCAGTGCATCTCGCCCGCGTGCAGGGTCAGGGAGAAGTCCTCGACGACGGTGACCGGCTCGGCGCCGCCCTTGTCGCCGCCGTACCGGATGGTGATCCGGCTCAGTTCCAAGGGGGTGGCGTGGTCCGCGGCCTTGACGATGGTGTTGGCACGGGTCTGCAGGGGATCCCCGGCGGATGCCTGTACGGCCTCCAGCGCTGCGTGCGGGTCGTTGTGGAGATTCTCAGTCATTTGACCACTTTCGTTGCGATGGGAATCCAGCAGATGACGGCCAGCAATCCGGCCAGGGCCGCCCACAGGGCGGCGTAGGGAGCAAGGATAAGGCCCAGGGCGAGGGCTCCGAGCACGCCGAGGATCACGGCGACGGTGCCCACGAGGGCGTTCTCGAAGAAGCGCACGTGGCCCAGCATGTCCGGGTTCCAGCCCATGGCTTCGAGGGTGGACAAGTACTGGCGCTTGGCCTGCAGTTCGAAGCGGGCGGTCACCAGGGTCAGGAGCAGGCCCACCAGCACGCCCGTGATGGCCATGATCACGCTGGGCAGTGCCACGCTCGCGGCCGCGAGGCCACTGAGCGCACTGGCCCCGGCGGCCCGCGGAATGTCGATCAGCAGCGCGATGAGGGCACCGACCGCCGCGCCGAACACGCCGACCGCCACGGCCAGGGCCGCGGAGTTGAAGCGGTTGGTGACCACCTGACGGTAGGCGAAGGACAGTGCCGAGTCGACCGGCAACAGGCGCTCGTCGTGCTGCGGTTCCTGGTCCACCTCGTGGCGGTGGCGCAACATGAGGGCCGCGATGTAGGCAGCGGCGCAGTAGATGACCAGCACCGACACGGACACGATCACAGTGCCGAGGTTCCAGCTCAGCAGGCTCAGCGCCAGTCCGGCGACGGCCAGCACGCTGGCGCCGATGCCGAATTCCTCAAGGACCCAGCGGCGGATCCTGCCCTGCGTCCAGCCCATGGCCCGCAGGATGCCGGCCTGGTTGCGGCGCTGGCGGATGTAGCTGACGGTGGAAGCCGCGGTCAACAGGGTGGCGCCGCAGAGAGTCAGGAACAGCAGGGTGATGTTGGTCCCCGTCAAGGATCCTGACACGGCGTCTGCAGCGTCCTGGCGGACCCAGGACTGGGCGACGGTGCCGAGCGCGGATTCCTTGCCGGCGTCGTCCTTGGAGTATCCGGGAACGAAGATGCTGACGTCTTCGCGGGCGGAGCCTGCCACGACCGTGGCTTCCAGGCCCATGGCGCGGATCTCGGCGGCAAGCTTCTCCACTTCGGGCTGGGCCTGCTTCCAGTTGCCGGAAGCGTCGGCCCGGACACGGACGGCGTCGATCACGTTGGCGTTGCTGTCGTAGCCACGGGCCGCGGCCAGGCCGTAGTAGTCGGTGATGGCACCGGCGGACTGGCTGACGAGGCCGGTGGCGCTGAGGGAGGGCTTGAGGCCCTTGTCGGTGTCCTTGCCGCCGGCGTCCTTTTCGAGCGTCATCGGCGCGGGGTCGTAGCCGCCGAGGGGCAGCTTGTTGACGTCGCCGGCCGCGGCCTGGACCTCAGCGGGGTCGAAGGTGCCATAGACCATCGGAAGCGGGGCGGCCGGGGTGTTGCCGGTGGCGAGGCTCTCACGGTAGGAGCGCTCGTCGGCCGGCTGGCGCTGGGTCTGGTCCACCGGTTCGCCGAGCAGGGACTTCTCCGGGAGGCGGTTCACGGTGACCCACTCCCCCGGCGTCGCGGACTTGTTGAGCGAGCCGTTGGCGGCGGTTTCGCCGTCCTTGTACTTGGGCGCGGCGGCGAAGTCGGTGCTCCACTGCGCGGGCTGGTACAGGCCCTGGCTGAAGTTTCCGGTGTTGCCCAGGAGTTGGCTGTGGTCGGTGGAACCCGGCCATTCCAGGGTGAACGGCGAGCGGGACACGAACGGCAGGTAATCCTTGTCCAGGGACCGCGAAACGGTGCCGATGTCCTTGACGACCTTGCCGGAATCGTCGATTTCCTCGATCTTGACCGAGTACTTCAGGTCAAGGGAGGTGCCCTTGCGGACGATCAGCGGGATCGCCTGGGAATCGTCCGTGAGCTGGCCGGCGAGCTTGGCCTGCTGGTACTGGGTCATCAGCGGTGCCCAGTACTTGAGCTTGACACCCAGGAAGTCCGGGCCTTCCTCGAGTTCCTGCTCAGTGGGGGCCTTCGTGAACAGCTCTTCGAAGTAGCGGCCGATCGCGCCGGCGTTGCGGGCATCGGCCGGCGGGGCCTTCTCGAGCGGCGCCAGGAAGTCGCCGGCGGAGCCGAGCAGCGCGCGTTCGGCTGCGGGGTCGACGGCGACGACGGACTCGGTCACCTCCGGCGCCATGGGCAGTGAGACCGAGAGGTTGAAGAGGTTGTGGTCGGAGCCGCCGGCCGGGGACGGGAACTTGATGCCGGTCTCGCCGTCCGGGCCGGTGATGCGGATGCTCTTGCCGCCAGCGGTGGTCTGCTCGACCACTTTGGCCTTGCCGAGGGTGCCTTCGGCGCTGGTCTTGAAGAGGGTCTGCTCGGAAACGCCGTCGGAGCTGACCGCAGTGGCGGTGAGACGGTACTTCGTGGCCTTCTCCGGCAGCACCGACTCGGGTGCGGGCCACTTCTTGGCGTCCGTGCCCGTGGGGTCACCGGCAGTGGCGCCGCCGGCCAGGCCGGAGTTGTAGCCGAGGTAGTCCATGGCGTTCAGCTTCGGCGCCTCCAGGTTCTGGATGACGCGGGAGACGAGGCTGATCGGGGCAGCCACCGACGTGCCGGACAAGGCACGGATCTTCTCCAGCTGGTCAAAGCTGATTCCGCCTTGTCCGGTGGCGATTTCCGGCTGGATCATCGCCTTTCCATCCTTGGAACCCTTGGCCTGGACAAGGATGTCGTACAGGCCCCGGGAATTCTCATCCACGGTACGGTTGAGGGCCGCCTGGGATTGGCTTTGGATGAAGACGGACATGCACATGGCGACGATCAAGATGGCCGAAGTCAACAGGAGCACTCGGCTTCTGATGAACCTCTGGACGGCGTTCATTCGGCTCTCCCTGAGACCTGGATTGCGGGCGCACACACGCAGGGGCAGTGCGCAGCAGGCAGCGTTGTCCTGCGTTTGTTTTGCGAAAAGTAGTGGCCGGCCTGCCGCCGGATCCGAAAGTCGGACCAAGCCATTGTATGCAGACCGGCCACGGCTGCGCGCCGAAACCCGTGGCTTCGGCGCGTACCCCCCATGTTTCCCAGTACTACTCGCGGCTGGGTCCCGTGCCCGAGCCAGCGGACCCGGGACCCTCGCGGCTTTAGTCTTCCAGGTCCACTTCGCGGACCATGTCCGCGCCGATGCCGGCCTTGATGGCGTCAAGGACCTGCTGGGGGACGGAGCTGTCGATGGTCAGCAGGGCGAGGACCTGGCCGCCTTCGGTCTGGCGTGCCACCTGCATGCCGCCGATGTTGATGTTGTTCATGCCCAGGATGTGGCCGATGGTGCCGATAACGCCCGGGCGGTCCTGGTAGGCAACCACCACAAGGTGCTCGGTGATCGGGATTTCCACGTCGTAGCCGTTGACGCCCACGAGCTTCTCGACCTGCTTGGGGCCGGTCAGGGTACCGGCCACGGAGATCTGGGAACCGTCGCTCAAGGCGCCGCGCAGGGTCAGGACGTTGCGGTAGTCCTCGGCTTCCGCCGTCGTGATCAACCGGGTGTTGATGCCGCGCTGCTCGGCAATCACCGGCGCGTTGACGTAGGAAACCTGCTCAGTGACGACGTCGGCGAAGACGCCCTTCAGGGCGGCCAGTTCGAGGACCTTGACGTCCAGGCTGGAGATTTCGCCGGCGACCTCGACGTCGATCTGGGTCAGGGAGTCGTGGGTCAGGGCGGTGAAGATCCGGCCGAGCTTCTCGATCAGCGGGATGCCGGGGCGGACGTCGGGGGCGATGACGCCGCCGGCGACGTTCACGGCGTCGGGGACCAGCTCGCCGGCAAGCGCGAGGCGGACCGACTTGGCCACGGACACGCCGGCCTTCTCCTGGGCTTCGTCGGTGGAGGCACCCAGGTGCGGGGTGACCACGACGTTGTCCAGTTCGAAGAACGGCAGGTCGGTGCTGGGCTCCTTGGCGAAGACGTCGACGCCGGCGCCGGCGATCTGGCCTTCCTTCAGGGCGACGTAGAGCGCTTCCTCATCCACCAGGCCGCCGCGGGCGACGTTGACGACGTACGCGGATTCCTTCATCTTGCGGAAGGCGTCGGCGCCGAGCATGCCCACGGTCTCGGGGGTCTTGGGCATGTGGATGGTGATGAAGTCCGCGTTCTCCAGCAGTTCGTCCAGGGTGACGAGCTTGACGCCGAGCTGGGCGGCGCGTGCGGAGGTGATGTAGGGGTCGTACGCGAGGATCTCGGTGTCGAAGCCCTGCAGGCGGGCGGCCACGAGGGCGCCGATGCGGCCGAGGCCGATGATGCCGATCTTCTTCTCGAAGAGTTCGATGCCGGTGTACTTGGAGCGCTTCCACTCGCCGCCCTTGAGCGCGGCGCTGGCCTGCGGGATGTGGCGGGCCAGGCTGAGGATGTGGCCCACGGTGAGCTCCGCGGCGGAGACGATGTTCGACGTCGGGGCGTTGACCACCATGACGCCGGCCTGGGTGGCGGCCTTGATGTCGACGTTGTCGAGGCCGACACCTGCGCGGGCGATCACCTTGAGGTTCTTGGCAGCCGCAACCGCTTCCGCGTCCACCTGGGTTGCCGAGCGGACCAGGATGGCGTCGACGTCGGCGATGGCCGGCAGCAGCGCGGACCTGTCAGAACCGTCGACCTGGCGGATTTCGAAGTCGGGGCCGAGTGCCTCGATCGTTGCGGGCGAGAGTTCCTCGGCGATGAGGACGACGGGTTTCGTGTCTGACACGGGGTGGCACCTTACTTTGGACAGGACTGTGGACAAGGAGCGGATGCGTGGCCGGAACTGAGAACCGACCCCGCCCAGAATATCGTTCCCCGACGGCGTTTCCGGCGCCCGGGATCGATGTTACGCACGCCTTGGGCTGCTTGTGAACAAACTCACTCCCGCCCCGGCGGTCCGGCGGAGCTGCGGAAAACAAAGGCGCCCGCCCGGCCTGGTGGCCGGACGGGCGCCTCATGTGTCCACGGACGTGGTGCTCTCAGCGCACTGTCGTTCGGGAGGACGTTTGGGCCCCCGCGTCCGAGGGTCCCCGATTGTGGTGCGCTCAGCGCAATGTCGTTCGGGAGGACGTTTGGGCCCACGCGTCCGAGGGTCCCGGATTGTGGTGCGCTCAGCGCACTGTCGTTCGGGAGGACGTTTGGGCCCCCGCGTCCGAGGGTCCCCGATTGTGGTGCGCTCAGCGCAATGTCGTTCGGGAGGACGTTTGGGCCCACGCGTCCGAGGGTCCCGGATTGTGGTGCGCTCAGCGCACCACAATCGGGGAGGACGCGGGGATTAGCGGGCTGCGGAGCCTTCGACGTAGTCGGCGTCCTGCTGCTGCCAGGAGAACAGCGAACGCAGCTCGCGGCCGACGGCCTCGATCGGGTGCTGCTCTGCCTTGGCGCGCAGTTCCTTGAACTCGACGGCACCGTTGTCCTGGTCGTCGATGAAGCGCTTGGCGAAGGCACCGGACTGGATGTCGGCGAGGACGGCCTTCATGTTTTCCTTCACCTCGGGGGTGATGACGCGCGGGCCGGAGACGTAGTCGCCGTACTCAGCGGTGTCGGAAACGCTCCAGCGCTGCTTGGCGATGCCGCCTTCCCACATGAGGTCAACGATGAGCTTGAGCTCGTGCAGCACCTCGAAGTAGGCGATCTGCGGCTGGTAACCAGCCTCGGTCAGGGTCTCGAAGCCGTACTGGATCAGCTGGGAGACGCCGCCGCAGAGCACAGCCTGCTCGCCGAAGAGGTCGGTTTCGGTTTCTTCGGTGAAGGTGGTCTTGATGACGCCGGCGCGGGTACCGCCGATGGCCTTGGCGTAGGACTTGGCCAGCTCCCAGGCGGAACCGGAAGCGTCCTGCTCCACGGCGATGATGTCCGGGATGCCACGGCCGGCTTCGAATTCGCGGCGCACGGTGTGGCCCGGAGCCTTCGGGGCGACCAGGATGACGTCGACGCCTTCCGGAGCCTTGATGTAGCCGAAGCGGATGTTGAAGCCGTGGGCGAAGGCCAGGGCCTTGCCGGGGGTCAGCTTGTCCTTGATGGAGTCATTGAAGATCGAGCGCTGGTGCTGGTCCGGTGCCAGGATCATGATGACGTCGGCCCATTCGGCGGCGTCGGCAACGTTCTTGACAGTGAAGCCTGCATCCTCGGCCTTGGCGGCGGACTTGGAGCCGTCCTTGAGTGCGATGACGACCTCAACGCCGGAGTCGCGCAGGTTCAGTGCGTGGGCGTGGCCCTGGGAACCGTAGCCGACAATGGCAACCTTGCGGCCCTGGATGATCGACAGGTCTGCGTCGTCGTCGTAGAACATTTCAGTCACTTGCGTAACTCCTCTTGAGTGGTTTCTTGGAGATGTAATTCTGTGGTGCTGCAGTAGAGCAGCCGTGCCCGGCCAGGCGGCGCCGAGCCTGCCTGTTACGCGGAGCGTAATGCCCTGTCACTCATGGAGCGGGATCCCCGTCCAACGGCCAACGTGCCGGACTGCACAATTTCACGGATGCCGAATGGCTCCAGCACTGACAGCAGCGCCGTGAGCTTCTCGGGGTGACCCGTTGCCTCGATGACCAACGAGTCTGTGGACACGTCGACCACGGAGGCGCGGAACAGGTCTGCAGCCTGGGTGACCTGCAGACGAGTTGCGGCATCCGCACGTATCTTGACCAGGATGTGGTCGCGCTGTACGGAAGATTCGGAAGTCAGCTCGACAATCTTGATCACATTGATCAGTTTGTTCAGCTGCTTGGTGACCTGCTCGATGAGCTCACCATCGGCGTCGACGACGACGGTCATCCTGGAGATGCCGGTGACTTCGGTGGGGCCCACGGCAAGGGAGTTGATGTTGAAGGCGCGCCGGGCGAAGAGGCTGGCCACGCGGGTCAGCACGCCGGGCTTGTCTTCGACCAGAACGGACAGTGTGTGGCGGCTCATGCTTAGTCCTCCTCTTCCCATTCCGGGGTCATGTTGCGGGCTACCTGGATCTGGTCGTTCGACACACCGGCGGGCACCATCGGCCACACCATGGAGTTCGGGCTGACCACGAAGTCGATGACCACGGGGCGGTCGTTGATCTCCAGGGCTTTCTGGATGGTGGCGTCGATGTCCTCGTCGCGTTCGCAGCGCAGCGCGGCGCAGCCGTAGGCGTCGGCGAGCTTGACGAAGTCCGGGATGCGGACCGTCTCGTGGCCGGTGTGCAGGTCGGTGTTCGAGTAGCGGCCTTCGTAGAAGAGGGTCTGCCACTGGCGCACCATGCCCAGCGAGGAGTTGTTGATGATCGCCACCTTGATCGGGATCTTGTTGATCGCGCAGGTGGCCAGTTCCTGGTTGGTCATCTGGAAGCAGCCGTCGCCGTCGATCGCCCAGACCACGCGGTCCGGCTCGCCCACCTTGGCACCCATGGCGGCCGGCACGGCGTAACCCATGGTTCCGGCACCGCCGGAGTTGAGCCAGGCATGCGGACGCTCGTACTTGATGAACTGCGCGGCCCACATCTGGTGCTGGCCGACGCCGGCCACGTAGATGCCTTCGGGGCCGGTCAGGGCACCGATGCGCTCGATGACGCGCTGCGGGGCGCTGAGTCCGTCTTCCGGTTCCGTCCAGCCCAGCGGGTAGGTATCGCGCAGGTTGTTCAGGAAGGACCACCAGGAAGAGAGATCCGGGGTGCCGGACTGGCTGAACTGGTTGCGCACCGCTTCGGTCAGTTCCGGGATGATCTCCTTGACCGAGCCGACGATCGGCACGTCGGCCAGGCGGTTCTTGGAGATTTCGGCCGGGTCGATGTCGGCGTGGATGACCTTTGCGTTCGGAGCGAAGGTGCTCAGCACGCCGGTCACGCGGTCGTCGAAGCGGGCGCCGAGGGTGATCAGGAGGTCCGCCTGCTGAAGCGCGGTGACAGCCGAGACCGTACCGTGCATACCGGGCATGCCCACGTGCTGGGCGTGCGAATCCGGGAAGGCACCCTTGGCCATCAGCGTGGTGACCACCGGCGCGCCGGTCAACTCGGCAAGTTCCAGCAGCTCGGCTGAGGCGTGGCCTTTGACCACGCCGCCGCCCACATAGAGCACCGGCTTCTTGGCCTCGGCGATCAGGCGGGCCGCCTCGCGGACCTGCTTGTTGTGGCCGCGGACCACTGGCCGGTAGCCCGGCAGGTCCACCTTCGGCGGCCAGGAGAAGGTCATGTTGCCGACCTGGGCGTTCTTGGCGATGTCCACCAGCACCGGGCCGGGACGGCCGGTGGATGCAAGGTGGAAGGCTTCGGCCATCACGTGCGGGATGTCTTCGGGGTCGGTCACCAGGAAGGAGTGCTTGGTGATCGGCATGGTGATGCCCACGATGTCCGCCTCCTGGAAGGCGTCGGTGCCGATGACGGCTGCCGAGACCTGGCCGGTGATGGCGACGAGGGGCACGGAGTCCATGTGGGCATCCATGATGGCGGTAACGAGGTTGGTGGCACCGGGGCCCGAGGTGGCGATGCAGACGCCCACCCGTCCGGTGACCATGGCGTAGCCTTGGGCTGCGTGGCCGGCTCCCTGTTCGTGACGGACCAGGACGTGATTCATCTTGGAGGCCATCAAGGGGTCGTAGGTGGGGAGGATCGCGCCACCGGGCAAACCAAAAATATCGTCGACGCCGAGTTCTTCGAGCGAGCGCACGATAGCTTCCGAGCCGGTCATCACCGTTGGGGGTACAACGTTGTTCGGCCCGAGGACAGGAGAGAGAGTTGCAGCATTGTCGACGACGGCGTCAGCGGCACGGTCGACTTTTTCCGGAGCTTTTGGTGCTCCAGCGGACTTTGCAGCCATCAGCGAGGGGCTGATCGGCGATCCTTTGCTCATCGGACTCTTCCTTTGGGGATCTTCAGTTAATGAAAGGTACTGCTGGGGTACTGCGGGTGATCACGGGGTGCTCTGCCGTCGGCAATAAAAAAACCCCTCAGCCTTGCGGCTCTTCGAGGGGTTGCGCGTGACAGATCGTTGCCGGCCGGCTTAGTAAGCCACGCGCTTGCTAAGTACGACGACGGTGCCGGTAACGGTTGCGATCATGCGTTCAGTTTTCCCTCTTAGTAAGAGAGGTGTCAAACGCGACCAACCCGGGTCTCACTATATGGACATCATAGTCCACGGACTGGTCAAATGGCTGGCCCACAGCGCCAGGCGGCAGGCGGGAAACCCCTACCCCGGGCAGGCGGCGCGGACGCCGCTTGCCCGGGGC
The DNA here is from genome assembly GCF_003369445.1 of Arthrobacter silvisoli. Classification (GTDB taxonomy): domain Bacteria; phylum Actinomycetota; class Actinomycetes; order Actinomycetales; family Micrococcaceae; genus Arthrobacter; species Arthrobacter silvisoli. Next base: position 70,638 of record NZ_QRCU01000043.1, on the reverse strand, counting down.
CCCTCGGGGCTTCCCTTATTAAGCGTGGTTGCCCAAGCCTAATGGCTCAACCGCAGTAGGCGCCGGTGGAGGCGCTGTGCACGAGCTTGGCGTACTTGGCCAGGACACCCTTGGTGAACTTTGCCGGCAGCGGCTCCCAACCGGCCCTGCGGGCCTCAAGTTCAGCTTCGTCTACCAGCAGGTCGAAGCTGCGCGCAGCGATGTCGACGCGGATCCGGTCGCCGTTCTTGACGAAGGCGATAGGGCCGCCGTCGACGGCTTCGGGAGCGACGTGCCCGATGCACAAACCGGTTGTCCCGCCGGAGAACCGGCCGTCGGTAAGCAGGAGGACATCCTTGCCGAGGCCGGCGCCCTTGATGGCCCCGGTGATGGCGAGCATTTCGCGCATGCCCGGGCCGCCCTTGGGACCCTCATAGCGGATGACGACGACGTCGCCTTTGTGGATCTCACCGCTGTCCAAGGCGTCGAGGGCACCTTGCTCGCGCTCGAAGACGCGGGCTGTGCCTTCAAACACGTCGGCGTCGAAACCGGCGCTCTTGACGACGGCGCCTTCCGGGGCCAGCGAACCGTGCAGGATGGTGATGCCGCCGGTCTTGTGGATCGGGTTGTCCAGAGCCCGCAGGATCTTGCCGTCGACGTCCGGCGGGTTGATCGATTCGAGGTTCTCGGCAACAGTCTTGCCGGTGACGGTGAGGCAGTCGCCGTGCAGCAGTCCGGCGTCGAGCAGTGCCTTCATGATGACGGGCACCCCGCCGATCCGGTCGACGTCGGTCATGACATAACGGCCGAAAGGCTTGAGGTCGCCCAGGTGCGGGACCTTGTCGCCGATGCGGTTGAAGTCGTCCAGGGTCAGTTCGACGTTGGCTTCGCGCGCGATCGCAAGCAGGTGCAGCACGGCGTTGGTGGAACCGCCGAAAGCCATGGTGACGGCGATGGCATTCTCGAAGGCCTTCTTGGTCATGATGTCGCGCGCGGTGATGCCGAGCCGGAGCAGCTTCACCACCGCCTCGCCGGACTTGCGCGCAAAGTCATCACGACGACGGTCTGCCGAGGGCGGGGCGGCGGAGCCGGGAAGGGACATGCCCAGGGCCTCGCCGATGCACGCCATGGTGTTCGCCGTGTACATCCCGCCGCAGGCGCCTTCGCCGGGACAGATGGCCTTTTCGATACGGTCGAGGTCTTCGCGGCTCATCCTGCCGGCAGCGCATGCTCCCACCGCTTCGAAGGCGTCGATGAGGGTGACTTCCTTCTCGGAGCCGTCCTCGAGCTTGACCCAGCCGGGCATGATGGAGCCCGCATACAGGAAGACGCTGGCGAGGTCCAGTCGGGCGGCCGCCATGAGCATGCCGGGCAGGGACTTGTCGCAGCCGGCCAGGAGCACGGAGCCATCGATCCGTTCGGCCTGCATGACTGTCTCCACGGAGTCGGCGATGACTTCGCGGGACACCAGGGAGAAGTGCATGCCTTCGTGGCCCATGGAAATGCCGTCGGACACCGAGATGGTGCCGAACTGCATGGGGAACCCGCCGCCGGCATGGACGCCTTCCTTGGCGCCCTGGGCGAGGCGGTTCAACGAGAGGTTGCAGGGGGTGATTTCGTTCCACGAGCTCGCAACGCCGATCTGCGGTTTCGCAAAGTCGTCGTCGCCCATGCCCACGGCCCGGAACATTCCGCGCGCAGGGGCGGCATGGATGCCGTCCGTCACGACGCGGCTGCGCGGCTTGATGTCCGGTGTGTTGCCTGTCGCAATTTGGGTGTCGTCAGTCATGGCGCAAAGTCTATGACTCCGTGGGCCGGCCGACGACTACTTGGGGGCCTTTGATTCCGGCCTTGTGTCCGTCGGGCGGGTGGGCAGCCTTGCCTGCAAGCGTGCGGCCCTCCGGAACCGCCACCTCAGCCGCGACGTCGCGGAGCAGTTCCAGCGTGCGCCGCACCGTGGTGCGGGCGGCGACGTCCCGGCGGGCCAGGGCGACGATGCTGCGGCTGGCCCTGACACCTTCGATCGGCCGCAGCACCAGTCCGTGGCCGGCGCCGCTGCGGGCGGTGTACCGGGGCAGCAGGCTGATGCCGTGGCCGCCCTTGACGAGTGCCTCCAGCACGCGCAGGTCCGGGAACCGCTGGCGGCGGACCGCCGTCGTCCCCGCCTGGAGTTCGATCCGGCGAAGGACGGTGTCGAAGGGAAAGCCGGCCGGCACACCGATCCATGGATGCCGGGCCACGTCATGCGCGGTAAGCCGGTCCTTCGCGGCGAGTTCGTGGCCCGCCGGCATCGCAACATCCAGCGGTTCTTCCAGCAAGGGCCGCACTTCGAGTCCATGCCGGACAAAAAGCTCCGCACCGTCCACGCTGTGGGCGAGGACGATGTCATAGTCGGCCGCCAGGCCGGCGAACCCGGCGGTGCCGGGGTCCTCGAAATGCGCTTCGAGGTGTACCCCTTCGAGTTGCCCGAGCCGGTGCAGCAGCCCGGGCAGGAGCATCTCGGCCGCGCTCGGAAAGAAAGCCGCCCTGATCCGCGACTGCCAGCCCTGCCGGTAGGCGTCCACAGTGGACTCGGCCCGGGCCATCGCGGTAGCAACATCGGCGGCGGCGCCGGCCATCGCCTCGCCCGCTTCGGTGAGCCGCACTCCCCTGCCGTCCCTTTCGACCAGCACCACACCGAGCTCGTCCTGCAGGGCCTTCAGCTGCTGGGATACCGCGGAGGCCGTGACTTTCAGCGCCTCGGCGGTAGCTCCGACGGTCTGCCTGTCTGCCAGTTCGCGGAGGATCCGCAACCTCTTGAAGTCCATGTGGCCACCCTAGGCGATGGTTGCTGGACACCCTCCGGGGGCCGCCGTAACGTCAAGGCTGACAAGTGCACCATTCAAACAGAAGGGCTCCTGCCGTGGATTGGTTGATCTGGGTCATCGTCATTGTGCTCGTCGTCGCGCTTGCGTGGTGGATGCTTAGCCGAAGGGGTTCCACCTCCGCGCCCGCCGACGTTTCCTCCCGTGCCGAGACGGCACCTGCAGCACCGGCGCCCCAGGCACCAGCAGCACCGGCGCCGTCCACCGAAACCGGTGGCGGCGACGTGGACGACTGGGAAGAGACAGCGGCCGGAGCCCCAGCCGCGCAGGACATGGCGGCGGAGCCGGAGCCGGTGGCCGAAGCAGTCGTCGAACCCGTCGCAGAGCCCGCCCTGGCAGAACCCGTGACGGCGGAGCCCGTCCTGCATGAAGAAGTGCCTCGGGAAGCGCCGCCTGCCGAAGAGACTGTCGAAGGCGTGACGGCCGACGACGTCGCACCCGCGGACGCCGGTCCGCTCGCCGATGCTGCGGCCGACAGGGAAGAGTGGGAGGCCAGCTGGAGCGACGCACCGCCGCGGCAGGCCCCGGTGCACCACCCCGAATACACGGCCCCGCATGCACCTACGCTGCCCGGGGCCGAAACGGCCGCCGCTGAGGAAGGCCTGGCCACCGAGGACGGGACCACAGAGGTTCAAGCCCCGGCAGACAGCGCACCGGCGGCCGGCGGGCATCTGGCCGCAGGGCAGCCCTACGGGGAAGGATCGGCCGCGGCCGGCCCCGACGGAAGCGGGCCCGCCGACTTCACCGTCAAAGCGGACGCAAGCACCATGACCTACTACGACGAGGACATGCCGGCCTACGAGAAAGCCCAGGCGTCCGTCTGGTTCCTCTCGGCGGCCCATGCCGAAGCGGCAGGATTCCGCCCGCCGCGCCGGACACGCGACTGACGGCCGGACAGCCGGGAGGACGGGTGGAACGGCAGGCACCGGGAGGACGGACCCGACGGCGGACCGCGCGCGGCGTCCGGGGTGGAGGCCGGGCTGCAGCCGGCCTGGCCGGAGGCCGGGCAGCAGGCCTCCGGCCGACCCGGCTCAGGAGCCGCACCGCCACCGTCCTGCTCGTCCTGCTCTCCGGCAGTGCCCTGGTTGCCGGCTGCACGGGCGGCCCGGTCCCTGCCCCCTCCCACAGCTCATCCCCCGCCTCCGGCACGTCGCCGGGAAGCTCGGGGAGCACAGCAAGCCCCGGAAGTACGGCCCCGACGCTTCGGGCCAAGCTCGACCTTGGCCTGGACATCCCTTGGTCCGTGGTCTTCCTGCCCGACGGAACCGCCGTCATTTCCGAACGGGACTCCCGGCTCCTGAAAGCAGTGCGGAACCGTGAGGCGCGCACGATCGGCGAGGTTCCCGGCGTCGTACCCGGCGGCGAAGGCGGCCTGCTGGGCCTGGCCCTGTCTCCGCGCTTCAGCACCGACCGCCTGCTGTATTACTACTACACGGCCGAATCCGATAACCGGATCGCCCGGGCGAGGCTCGAAGCGGGCGCTGGCGGCGGGTTCACCCTGGGCCAGCCCGAGGTGGTTTATTCAGGCATCCCGAAGGCTTCCACCCACAACGGCGGCCGGATCCGCTTCGGCCCGGACGGTTTCCTCTATGTGGGCACGGGAGATTCGCAACGGCGCGAACAGCCGCAGGACAGGAACGCCCTGGGCGGAAAGATCCTCAGGCTGACTCCCGACGGCGGCCCGGCCCCGGGCAACCCCTTCGGCAACAGCCCCGTGTACAGCTACGGGCACCGCAACGTCCAGGGCTTGGCTTGGGACAAGGACGGCAGGCTTTGGGCGAGCGAGTTCGGGCCCGACGTCGACGATGAGCTGAACCTGATCCGTCCCGGCGGCAACTATGGCTGGCCCGAGGTGACCGGCGCCCCGGGCCGCGAGGGCTTCATCGACGCGAAGACCGTCTGGCCGTCGACGGCGGACGCCTCGCCGAGCGGACTGGAAATCGTGGACGGTGTGGCCTACACCGCCGCGCTCCGCGGGCAACGGCTCTGGACCGTTCCGTTGGACGGCGAACAGGCCGGTACACCCGTGGCCTACTTCACGGGTGAGTACGGCCGGCTTAGGGACGTTTCCCTGGCGCCGGACGGCACGCTGTGGGTGCTGAGCAACAACCGGAACCCCGATTTTGCGCTGCTGCTCAGGCTTCCCCGCTAGGGTGTGACGGCCCGTTGCAGGCCAGGTGCCGCCGGTGCGGCACATGCCGCGCCCGGCAGCAGGGGCAACGCCTACCTGACGGCTGGTCCGCCCAGGCGTGCTGTGACCTTTTGAGCGGCTGCGGAACACGCTTCGCCCAGGATCTGGAGCCGGTCACGGGAAACACGGAACCGGGGTGCCGAGATCAGGACCGCCGCAACGACCCCGCCCCTGTGGTCCCTCACTGGGGCAGCGATGCCGACTTCGTCGATCGAGGATTCCCCGTAGTTAACCGCCCACCCCCGCTCGTTGTCTTCTTTGAGCCGCGTAAGGTACGCGTCCAGGCTGAGGTCATCCAACCCCGGGTAGGCGATGGACCCGCTCTGGAGGAGCTCCCGGATTCGTTGCTCCGGTTCCTGGGCCAGGAAAACCTGCACGGATGAACTCATGGCATCCCGGTACCGGGCTCCGAGCGGGGTGGTGTGTTTTATTTCGTGGTGGCTGGGGATCTGTTCCACGCACATCGATTCGACGCCGTTCCACACCATGAGTGCGCTGGTCTCACCTGTGCGCTCGGCCAGCTCACGCAGCACGGAGTAGGCCGCGCGCCGTTCTTCGAGTTCAGCCAGGAGCGGACCCGCCATGGCAATCATCCCCAACCCCAAACGGAACCTGCGGGAATCGACGTCGCGCTCCACGAGATTCTCCTGCTCCAACGTGGCGAGGATCCGCGAGACCGTGCTCTTGTGCAGGCCGACGCGCCCTGCGATGTCGGTGACCCCCAGGAGCGGCTCTTCGGCACTAAAGCTTCGCAAGACCGCGATGGCGTTGACAATGACCGAGGTGCCTTTGCCCTCGCCGTTGCCTGGAGCGTCGTTGGATTCCGCAGGAGTCATGGGTTCACTATATTTCGCCGGAGCTGCTTGCCCGGGCATGCCCGCCCGTTGGTGCGAACGGGCGGACATGCCGCTGTGGGGGGTCAGGCTTCGATGATGTTGTGTTCGGGGCCGTAGCCGAATTTGGTGATGTTTTCTGCTGAGTCCTGGCCGATGACGAGGATGTCGTGTTCGCGGTAGCCGCCGGCTCCTGGGAGGCCGTCGGGGACGGTGATCATGGGTTCCATGGAGACCACCATGCCGGGTTCGAGGATGGTCTCGATGTCTTCGCGGAGTTCGAGGCCGGCTTCGCGGCCGTAGTAGTGGGAGAGGACGCCGAAGGAGTGGCCGTAGCCGAAGGTGCGGTTGGGGAGCAGGCCGTGGCCGATGTAGATGTTGTTGAGTTCGGCGGCGATGTCCTTGCAGGCGGCGCCGGGTTTGATGAGTTCGAGGCCGCGGCGGTGGACGTCGACGTTGATGTTCCACAGTTCGAGGGAGCGTTCGTCGGGTTGGCCGAGGAAGAGGGTGCGTTCCAGGGCGGTGTAGTAGCCGGAGGTCATGGGGAAGCAGTTCAGGGAGAGGATGTCGCCTTTCTTGAGTGTGCGGGTGGTGGCCCAGTTGTGGGCGCCGTCGGTGTTGATGCCGGATTGGAACCAGACCCAGGTGTCGCGGATTTCGCGGTCGGGGAAGGTTCTGGCGATTTCGTGGACCATGGCTTCGGTGCCGATGAGGGCCACTTCGTATTCGGTGATGCCTTCGCGGATGGCGTTGCGGATGGCTTCGCCGCCGAGGTCGCCGATGCGGGCGCCGTGTTTGATGACTTCGATTTCTTCGGCGGACTTGATCATGCGCTGGCGCATGGCGTCCTGGGAGATGTCCAGCAGCTGTGCGCCCGGGAAAGCGGCGGCGATTTTCTCGCGGGTCAGGGTGGGCAGGGCGTCGTCTTCGACGCCGAGGCGGGTGGCCTTGATGCCGCGCTGGCGCAGGGCTTCCTGGATGCCGAAGTAGAAGTTGTCGCGGCGCCAGTCGGTGTAGACGATGTTTTCGCCGTAGGAGGTGCGCCAGGGCATGCCGGCGTCGATGTTGGCTGTGATGGTGACTGAGTCCTGGGCGGTGACGACCAGGGCGTAGTTGCGGCCGAAGGTGGTGTAGAGGAAGTCGGAGTAGTACTTGATGCCGTGGTAGGAGGTCAGGACGACGGCGTCGAGGTCCTTGGCGGCCATGATGCTGCGGAGCCCGGCCAGGCGGCGTTCGAATTCGGCATCGGAGAAGGTCAGCGTGCCTTTGGTGCCGTTGTGGAGGACCTTGAGGCGCTCGAGTTCGGTGACGTTCGTGACGGTGGTGTCGACGGACATGGGTGTTCCTTTCAATGGATGGGTTTGTTCAGTCCTGCCGCAGGGGCTTCTTGGAAGTCTCCGCGGCAAAGAGGACTGCGATGAGGGAAACAAGGGCGGCAGCCACGAGGTACCAGGCGGGGGCCAGCTCGTTGTGAGTCATGCCGATCAATAGGGTCGCCATGAACGGGGCCGTCCCGCCGAACAAGGCATTGGAGAGGTTGAAGCTGACGGCGAAGCCGGTGTAGCGGACCTTCGTGGAGAAGAGTTCTGCGAGGAAGCTGGGCAGGGTGCCGTCGTTCAGCGTGAGCATTCCGCCAAGCAGGATCTGGACAAGCACGATCACCATGAAATTGCCGGTGTCCAGGAGCATGAAAGCCGGCACGGTCAACAGGATGAACAACACCGATGCGGTGCTCAGCATCTTCTTGCGGCCGAACCTGTCCGAAGCGATGCCTGTCAGGAAGATGAAGCCGATGTAGCTGAGCAGGGCGATGGTCGTTGCCAGGAACGACTCGGTGGCACCCAAGCCCAGTTCCTCCGAAAGGTAGGTGGGCATGTAGCTAAGGATCACGTAGAAGCCCACGGCGTTAAGGAGCACCGCACCGGTGGCAATGATGAGCTGCCTGCGGTAGGTCCTGAAGATCGCCCGTGCCGGCGCTTTGATGGCGTTGTCTTCTTCCGCGAGTTCGCGGAAGGCCGGGGTGTCCTCCAGCTTGGTCCGGATGTACCGGCCGATCAAACCCATGGGTGCAGCCAGCAGGAACGGCAGCCGCCAGCCCCATTCGTTGAGCTGGTCGGTGCTCATGAGGGAACTCAGCAACGCGGCCAGAAGGGAGCCCAGCAAGAGTCCCGCGGCAGTGCTCGCCGGCACCACGGAAGCATACAGCCCGCGGCGATTCGCCGGTGCGTACTCCACCAGGAATGCAGACGCGCCGGCATACTCACCGGCAGCAGAGAAGCCCTGGACGACCCGGACGAGCAGGAGCAGGATCGGCGCCATCACCCCGATAGTGGCGTAGCCGGGAATCAGCGCGATGCAGAATGTGGCCACCGACATCAGGACGATTGAGAGTGACAGGGCTCGTTTGCGGCCCAGGCTGTCACCGATGTGTCCCCAGATGAAACCGCCGAGAGGACGGACGAAGAACGAGATTGCGAAGACGCCGAACGTTGCCAGCAGTGCGGTCTGGCGATCGGATTCGGGGAAGAAGACGGTCGCGATAATGCCGGCCAAATATCCGTAGACGGCGTAATCGAACCACTCCACGAAGTTGCCGATGAAGCTTGCACCAAGGACGCGTCGGCGCGTTTCCTTGCTGACCGTATGGTTCTTGCCGGGATGGGGTTGGCCGCTGCGGACGGGACTCGACGCGAGGGCGGCGCCATCGCCTCCATTGGGCATGGCAGTCCGTTCTGCCGGTACAGCTGCCACAGAGGAAGATTCATTACTCATGTGTCCACCAAAGGTTTTGGGGTTGCATTCACAGCAACACTGTTGCACCAGAGTAGATGTGCAATGGATCACGGTCAAGAGGCTGATGGCAAGCCGATCCGGCCTTTCCGGAGCCAAGACGACCCTTGAGCGATTCACCACTGTTGCAGCTCTCGCATCCTTGTTGCAGTAGAGAGATCAAAAGGGGCCCACGGCAAGACCGCCGCACGGCCGGAGCCCTCCCCGGAATGCATCCCCGGCTACGGTCCCGCCTCCGCCCGTCCAGGCGGAGGCGGGATCCGCCACTTCCAGTCGGCGTCCTTGGCCGGCGCACCCCGACCGGAAACGCGCCTTCAGCCGATTTCGCACTTTGAGTGACTCTCGTGTAGAGTTACATGTCGTTGCGGAGATCACCGGAAAAGGAAATACTTCATTCCGGCGGTCGAAAACGGCAGGCACCTCTAGCTCAACTGGCAGAGCAATTGACTCTTAATCAATGGGTTCCGGGTTCGAGTCCCGGGGGGTGCACCAAGGGAAGGGCCCTTGAGCGGTAATTGCGTTCAAGGGTTATTTCTTTGGGTTGGACACCACAACTGAATGCACCTCTAGCTCAACTGGCAGAGCAATTGACTCTTAATCAATGGGTTCCGGGTTCGAGTCCCGGGGGGTGCACCACAAGGAGAATCCCGGACTGGCTGATGCTGGTCCGGGATTCCTGGTTTAAGGCCGCCCCCGCAGCCGTTTCACGGCCGCCCGCTGATGGCTTCCGGGCTTGCGTGGCTTCCGGGCTTGCGGATATCCGGGAACCCTGCAGGCCGCGGCCCCAGGCCCAGACGCTCAATCCCGTTTCATGCCATCCGCGCCGGCCTGCAGGACGCTGGAAGCGGCCCCTGCGACAATGTCGTGCACTTCGGGCGAGGCATGCTTCTCGGACAGGGCACGCACCAGGACCTTGAGCTCTCCGCGCAGGGCATTGGCGTCCACGGGCGAATCCCCCAGCACCTCCCGCTCCAGGCGTTCCGCTGTGTCCAGCACTTGGGTGCCGGCCTCGCTCAGGCTGACGATCTGGCTGCGCCGATCGCTCAGGCTGCGGGATCTTTCGATGTACCCGTGGGCTTCGAGGCGGGAGAGGGTCTTGCCCATGGTCTGCGCCTGGACCCGCACGATCTGTGCCAGCAGGACCTGTGTGATGGGGCCCTTCACCGCGAGGACTTCCAGGGCGATCACCCCGGCATGGGTCAGCCCGAGACTGCTCAGCTTCTCGTTCCAGGCGTGCTCCACAAGCCGCGCCGCTGTGGACAACAGCCTTCCGGTTGGCCAACGCTCAATGTCAGGCATAACAGCCAGTATATAAAGGCGACCGACGGCAATTCGGATCCGGGGCGCCCTGTTACTAAGCTGGGTGGTCGCGAACGCAAGCAAGGAGCACCATGGCTGAACGACTTATTCCCGGCGACACCGCCCCCGCATTCACCCTCAAGGACCAGGACGGCAACGACGTCAGCCTGGAGTCCTACCGCGGCAGCAACACCATCGTCTACTTCTACCCCGCCGCTTCCACGCCGGCCTGCGCCACGCAGGCCTGCGATTTCCGGGATTCGCTCGCTTCCCTCCAGGCGGCGGGCTACAAGGTGGTGGGCGTCTCCCCTGATCCCGTGCCCGCCCTGGCGAAATTCGTCGCCGAAGAGTCTTTGACCTTCCCTCTGCTCTCGGACGAGGACCACAAGGTGGCCGACGCCTACGCCGCCTGGGGCGAAAAGAAGAACTACGGCCGCACCTACCAGGGCCTGATCCGTTCCACGATCGTGGTGGACCCCGAGGGCAAAGTGGCGGTGGCGCAGTACAACGTCCGGGCCACCGGGCACGTCGCCAAGCTGCGCCGGGACTTGAAGCTGGACGTCCGTTAGGGCACCCCGCCTGCATGGGTAGAATGGAGCCCGACGGCAGCGGGACCATAGGAGCCCGACGCCGGCAGTTGCGCGAGTGGTGAAATTGGCAGACACGCAGGATTTAGGTTCCTGTGCCTTCGGGCGTGGGGGTTCAAGTCCCCCCTTGCGCACCAACATCGACGGCTGGACCCCGTTTGCACGGGGTCCAGCCGCGTTTCCGTCCGACTGCCTTGAGGGGACAAGAGTGGCAAGCAGCAAACGACGCCGGATGAAACTGCAGATCGGCGCCGCCCTTCTTGCCCTGGCCCTGAGCTCCTGCACCGGTGTGCCGTCCCCCTCGCCGTCCACCGGCACAACGGCCGCCAACACACCGGACACGCCGGACCAGACCTTCAACTTCGGCACGCCGGCCATGCCGCTCGGGCTGGACCCGGCCCTGAGCAACGATTCCGAGACGTACCGCGTCACCCGGCAGGTCATGGAGGGCCTGCTCGGCGTTGACCCGTCCACCGGCCAGGCCGTTCCCCTGCTTGCCACCGAATGGTCCGAAGGTGACGGCGGGCTCAGCTATGACTTCAAGCTCCGTGACAAAGTCACGTTCCACGACGGCACGCCGTTCAACGCCGCCGCAGTCTGCAGCAACTTCAACCGCTGGTACACCTTCGCACCGGCCATCCGGAACCAGGCGCCCGGGATCATGTTCAAGAGCGTGTTCAAATCGTTCTCGGACAACGCGTCACTGTCCATTTTCAAGAGCTGCACAGCCACGGGAGCCAGCGCGGTGCGGATCAGGCTCACCCGGCCCTTCACCGGGTTCCTGCAGGCCCTGACCCTGCCGGCCTTCGCGATTTCCTCCCCCACGGCGCTGGCCAAGCAGAAGGCCAACGTCCTGGACCGCACGCTGGACGGACAGGCCGTATCCGCATACGCCTCGCACCCCGTCGGCACCGGCCCGTTCGTCTTCTCCACCTGGGCCAAGGACAAGATCACCCTCACGAGTTATGACGGCTACTGGGGTGACCGGGGCCAAATCGCCACGCTCAACTTCATTCCGTTCGACCACCCGCAGGGCCGCCTCGACGCGCTGCTCAGCGGCAAGATTGACGGTTACGACCTCGTCACCGCAGGCACCTTCGACGCCCTGGTCAAGCACGGCATGCAGATCGTGCAACGGGACCCGTTCTCCGTGATGTACCTGGGTATCAACCAGGCCGTGGCGCCCCTGCAGAAACTCAAGGTCCGCCAGGCGATCGAATACGCCATTGACAAGGAAAGCCTCATCCGGAAGTTCTTCATCGACAACACGGCGCAGGCATCCCAGTTCGTCCCGCCCAAGCTCAGCGGCTTCAACAACAATGCACCTGCGCTGGGCTACGATCCCGCAAAGGCCAAGCAGTTGCTGGCCAAGGCCGGGTACAAGGGCGAACCGCTCAAGTTCTATTACCCGCTCAACGTCACCCGCAGCTACCTCCCCACCCCGGAAAAGATCTACGCGGAAATCAGCAGGCAGCTGACCGCCGTCGGCTTCAACATCAAACCGGTGCCGGTGGACTGGGAGGACGGCTACCTGGCCAAGGTCCAGTCGGCTGGCGACCACGCCTTGCACTTGCTGGGCTGGAATGGCGTCTACTCGGACCCGGATAACTTCGTGGGCACCCTTTTCGGTGAGCGGCGGGGTGAGTTCGGCTACAGCGACGCCCAGGTGTTCTCCAAGATCGACCGCGCCCGGGGCATGCCCGAAGATCCTGAGCGCAAAGCCCAGTACGACACCATCAACGCCCAGATCGCGGCAACCGTTCCGGCAGTACCGATCGCCTTCCCGATCTCGGCACTGGCCTTGTCCGACCGGGTGGAAAAGTACCCGGCATCGCCGGTCTTGAACGAAGTTTTCACGAACGTCCGCCTAAAGTCTTGACGGCCCCCCGTAATTTCAGTTATGGGGCAGCGCGGGGATATTCTGTGACAGCCAATGCCGCTGCTATCGGAGATTGACTGTGACTTTCATTTCCAAGACCAAACACGCCGACGTCGTCCTTATTGGCGGCGGAATCATGAGCGCAACGCTCGGGGCGTTCATCAAGCAGCTCGAACCCGACTGGAGCATCGCCCTCTTCGAACGCCTGGACGAGGCGGGCCTTGAAAGCTCCGGACCTTGGAACAACGCAGGTACGGGCCACGCAGCACTCTGCGAACTGAACTACTCCCCGGCAGCCAAAGACGGCTCCGTGAACCCCGCCAAGGCGCTGCACATCAACGAGCAGTTCCAGCTGTCCCGCCAGTTCTGGTCCCACTTGGTCGACAACAACCTGATCGGCTCCCCCAAAGGCTTCATCAACACCGTTCCGCACATGAGCTTCGTCATCGGCGACAAGCACGTGGACTTCCTCAAGACCCGCTACGAAGCCCTCAAGCCCAACACCCTCTTCCGCAGCATGGAATACACGGAAGACCAGGCCCAGATCGAAAAGTGGGCTCCCCTGATCGTCAAGGGCCGCGACCCCAAGCAGCGCGTTGCCGCCACCCGCGCCGCAGAAGGCACCGACGTCGACTTCGGGGCGCTGACCCGAGAACTGACCGCATACCTGGCCAAGAGCGGCGTCGAGGTCAACTACGGCCACGAAGTCAGCAACATTTCCAAGGCCTCCGACGGCGGCTGGGACCTTTCGCTGAAGTACCCGGCCTCCGGAGAACGCAGCCGCATCCACGCCAAGTTCGTGTTTGTCGGCGCCGGCGGCGGTGCCCTGCACCTGCTGCAGGCCTCGGGCATTCCGGAAAGCAAGGGCTACGGCGGTTTCCCTGTGTCCGGCCAGTTCTTCCGCTGCACCGACGAAGAAACCGCCCGCCAGCACAGCGCCAAGGTGTACGGCCAGGCCTCCGTGGGTGCGCCGCCCATGTCCGTGCCGCACCTGGACACCCGGTACGTGGACGGAAAGCGTTCGCTGCTCTTCGGCCCCTACGCCGGCTTCTCCACCAACTTCCTCAAGACCAGCAGCTACCTGGACCTGCCGCTGTCCATCCGCCCGGGCAACATCATCCCGATGCTCGCCGTGGCCAAGGACAACATGGACCTGACGGCGTACCTGATCAAGGAAGTGGCCAAGCGCCACGACGCCAAAGTCGAATCCCTGCGCGAGTACTACCCCGAAGCCGACGGCGCCAAATGGGAGCTGATCACGGCGGGCCAGCGCGTGCAGATCATTAAGAAGGATCCGCAGAAGGGTGGCATCCTGCAGTTCGGCACTGAGGTCATCGCCGCGCGCGACGGCTCCATCGGCGCCCTGCTGGGCGCTTCCCCCGGAGCCTCCACCGCCGTGCCGATCATGATCGAACTGCTGCAGAAGACCTTCCCGAAGAACTTCAAGGGCTGGCAGTCCAAGCTCAAGGACATGATGCCCGGCTACGGGGTCAAGCTCAACGACAATCCTGAGCTTGCGGCCGAGATCGAGGCAAGCACCGCGCAGTCCCTGCAGCTCGAGAACGCCGACGCCACGCAGCGGTAGGCGCAGGCATCCGGGCCCGGCTGCGGCAGCGCCCGAACGCTGTACAACCGTAAGTCCCAGGAGAGGGAGCAATGTTCGCTCTGGCAAAGCTTTCACTGGCGAACAGGGCACTGATTGCGCTGATCACCGTCTTCGCGGCGGTGTTCGGCGTGATCACCATGTCTTCCCTGAAGCAGGAGCTCATCCCGTCGATCGAGTTCCCGCAGATCACGGTCATTACGGCCATGCCGGGGGCGTCCCCGGAAGTCGTGGACAAGCAGTTGGGCCGCCCCCTCGAGACTGCGCTCAACAGCGTGGAAGGGCTTGAATCAAGCACCTCCACCTCGCGCAGCGGGGTTTCCCAGATCACGCTCGTGTTCAGTTATGGTTCCAACCTGGACCGCGCCCGGAACCAGATCGACCGGGCCATCTCCAACGCCCGGCGGACGCTGCCGGCGGATGTGGAGCCCCGCTCCTTCGCCGGCAGCGTGAGCGATTTCCCGATCATTTTCCTGGCGGTGTCCTCGGACAAGCCGCTCAGCGAACTGAATGCCGACCTCCTGCGGCTGAGCGTCCCGCGATTGCAGAAGATCGACGGCGTCCGCAGTGCCGATGTCAGCGGCGGCACCACCCAGCACATCCTGCTCAAGCCGGACCCCGCGGCCATGGCCGCCGGCGGCGCCACCGTCCGGTCCCTTTCGGATGCGCTGAAGAACAACGGGGCCCTGGTCCCGGCGGGCACGGTCGAGGAGCAGGGCAAATCCCTGTCCCTGCAGATCGGCAGCCCGGTCGATTCCCTGGACGCCATCAAGGGACTTCCGCTGGCCGGCGCGAAGACCGGCACCACGATCGGCAGCGTGGCCACGGTGAGCATCCAAGACGACCCCGCCACCTCGATCACCAGGACCAACGGCAAGGAAACGCTTGCCCTGACAGTCACGAAGAAGCCCGACGGCGACACCGTGGCGATCTCGCACGCCGTCAAGGACGCACTGGGCCAGATGAGTGCGGAGCTGGGTTCCAATGCCCGCTTCACTCCGGTCTTCGACCAGGCCCCGTACATCGAGAAATCCATCAAGGACCTCACTACGGAGGGCCTGCTCGGCCTGGGCTTCGCCGTGCTGGTCATCCTGCTGTTCCTGCTGTCCGTGCGCTCCACGCTCGTCACCGCGGTGTCGATCCCGTTGTCCCTGTTGATCACGTTCATCGGCATCTCGGCCACCCGCTATTCACTGAACATCCTCACCCTGGGCGCGCTCACCATCGCGATCGGCCGGGTGGTGGACGACTCGATCGTGGTCATCGAGAACATCAAACGCCACCTGAGTTACGGCGAACACAAGCTCACCGCCATCCTGAACTCCATCCGGGAGGTGGCCGGCGCCATCACCGCGTCCACGCTGACCACCGTGGCGGTCTTCCTGCCCATCGCCTTCGTCGGGGATCTCGCCGGGGAACTTTTCCGCCCCTTCGCGCTCACCGTCACGATCGCCCTGCTGGCCTCCCTGCTGGTGGCCCTGACCATCGTCCCGGTGCTGGCGTACTGGTTCCTCAAGTCACCGGCGGCCGGCAGCGGCCCCGGGGCGGCAAAGGAAACAGCGGCGAAAGCGCACGAAGCGGAGCAGCGTACGCGCCTGCAGCGCGGCTACCTGCCCGTCTTGTCCACCACCCAGAAGCACCCCGTAGTGACCATCGTGGCGGCACTGCTGGTTCTGGGCGGCACGGCGGCCATGACGCCGCTGCTGGCAACCGACCTGTTGGGACGCTCCGGCGAGAACAGCATGACCGTCCGGCAGGTCCTGCCTCCCGGTACCAACCTGGCCGAGACCGCGCAGGCCGCCGCCAAGGTGGAGAGGCTGCTGGACGGCGTCGACGGGATCAAGGACGTTCAGGTGACCTCCGGCAATGCCCGGAACGGCCTCGCTGCCCTCACCTCCGGCGGGGCCTCGACCTCGACGTTCACGGTGGTCACCGCGGAGGACGCGGCCCAGGACCAGCTGCAGGACACCGTCCGCAGGCGGCTTGCGGAGGGCGGCGCCGCCGGCAAGGTCACCGTCGGTGCCCGGCAGGGCGGCTTCGGCACCTCCTCCACGGTGGACGTGACCATCAATGCGGCCACACCACAGGACCTGCAGACCGCCGGCGATGCTGTTTTCAAGGCCCTTGACGGCGTCCCCGGCAGCTCCGAGACAGCCACCAACCTCGTCCCCGGCCAGCCCGTGGTCCAGGTGAAGGTGGACCGCGCCAAGGCCACGGCGGCCGGCCTCAACGAAGAACAAGTGGCCGGGGTGCTCGCCGCGACCGTTGCGCCGGTCCCGGCCGGCACGGTGCGGATCGAGACCGACGATTTCCCGGTCCAGATCGGTGAGGGCACCCGCTTCACCAGCATTACGGCGGTGCGGGGCATCCTGCTCCCGACGCCGGCGGGTCCGGTCGCGCTGGGCAGCGTCGCCAGCGTCGAACAGGTGGATGTTCCGCTCTCCGTGACCAGCAGCAACGGCCAGCGGACCGCCAAGGTGACCGTGACGCCGTCGGGCTCCAACCTGGGCGCGCTGAGCAGCGCGGTCCAGGAGCGGCTGGACCACGTGCAGCTCCCGCCGGGCGTGACGGCGACCATCGGCGGCGCCACCACCCAGCAGGCCGAGTCCTTCCGGCAGCTCGGCCTGGCACTGCTCGCCGCGATCGCGATCGTCCATGTGATCATGGTGGCTGCCTTCAAGTCGCTCATCCAGCCGCTCATCCTGCTGGTCTCGGTGCCGTTCGCAGCCACCGGCGCGATCGGCCTGCTCCTGCTGACGGGCGTTCCGCTCGGCCTGCCGGCCCTGATCGGCCTGCTGATGCTGGTGGGCATCGTCGTCACCAATGCGATCGTGCTGATCGACCTCATCAACCAGTACCGCAGCCCCCGCAACGGCCGGCCTGGCATGAGCGTCGATGACGCCATCACCCACGGCGCCCGCCAGCGCCTGCGGCCGATCCTCATGACCGCCCTGGCCACGGTGTTCGCCCTGACGCCGATGGCGCTCGGCTTCACCGGTGGCGGCGGTTTCATCTCCCGGCCCCTGGCGATCGTGGTGATCGGCGGCCTGGTGTCGTCCACCCTGCTGACCCTGGTGCTGGTTCCCGTCCTCTACAAGCTGGTGGAAGGCCGCCGGGAGAAGAAGGCCCTGCTGAGGGCGCTCAAGGACCGCCCCGCCGTCGTGGATCGTGCCGGCGGGAACGGAACGGACGACGCGGAATTCCTCGACTGGACCACTGGTATGGTCCCGAAGGTCACGGGCCGCAGGGCCGCACCGGGCTCACCCCAGTAGACCCGGGAATAATCCCCGGCCGCAGGCGTTACACAGTGCGATAGATGCAAATGCATCTAGTTTGGGATAGACTGTCGGTAACGCCCGCGCACCCGCGGACAGGAAGAAAGGCACATCATGGAGATCGGCGTATTCAGCGTCAGCGACATCACCACTGACCCCACCACGGGCCGCACCCCCACGGAGAACGAGCGCATCAAGGCGTCCGTGGCCATCGCCAAGAAGGCCGAAGAGATCGGCATGGACGTGTACGCCATCGGCGAGCACCACAACCGGCCCTTCTTCTCTTCCTCCCCCACCACCACGCTGGCCTACATCGCAGCGCAGACCGAGCGCATCACCCTCTCCACCTCCACCACGCTGATCACCACGAACGATCCCGTGAAGATCGCCGAGGACTTCGCCATGCTGCAGCACCTGGCGGACGGCCGTGTGGACCTCATCATGGGCCGCGGCAACACGGCGCCGGTGTACCCGTGGTTCGGCAAGAACATCCAGGACGGCATTGAGCTCGCGATCGAGAACTACGCCCTGCTGCGCCGCCTGTGGGATGAAGACACCGTGAACTGGAACGGCAAGTTCCGCACGCCTCTGCAGAACTTCACCTCCACGCCGCGCCCGCTTGACGACGTCCCGCCCTTCGTATGGCACGGCTCCATCCGGAGCCCGCAGATCGCCGAACTGGCCGCGTACTACGGCGACGGCTTCTTCGCCAACAACATCTTCTGGCCCAAGGAGCACTACCAGCAGCTGATCGGCCTCTACCGTGAGCGCTACGAGCACTACGGCCACGGCAAGGCGGACCAGGCGATCGTGGGCCTCGGCGGCCAGTTCTTCATGCGCAAGAACTCCCAGGACGCCGTGAAGGAATTCCGCCCGTACTTCGACAACGCCCCGGTGTACGGTCACGGACCGTCCCTGGAGGACTTCACCTCGCAGACCCCGCTGACGGTGGGCAGCCCGCAGGAGGTCATCGAGAAGACCCTGACCTTCCGTGAGTTCTTCGGCGACTACCAGCGCCAGCTCTTCCTCGTGGACCACGCCGGCCTGCCGCTGAAGACGGTCTTGGAGCAGCTGGACCTGTTCGGCGAGGAGGTGCTGCCGGTACTCCGCAAGGAATACGCCGCCCTCAAGCCGGCCCACGTTCCGGACGCTCCCACCCACGCCTCGCGCGTTGCCGCCAAGCTTGCCGAAACCGCGGGCGATACGGCGGATGCCGCCGTCGGGAACTCCGGGAGCAGCGAATGAGCAGCCCCGCTCCGGCCGGGAAAGCCCCGGCCGGAGCGGGCCGGCCCGGAGGCTCCGTTTCCGGCAAGGACGTGCGCCTGGCCGCCGAGACCTGGGAGTCGTTGTTCCGCTCCCAGGTGGCGGTGATGCGCCGACTGCAGGCCGGGCCAGCGTTCAAGAAGCTGCCCGTCAATGAGTACGACGTCCTCTTCACCCTTGCCCGCTGCCCCACCGGGAAGCTGCGCCTGAATGAGATCAACGACCATGTGCTGCTCAGCCAGTCGAGCCTGAGCCGGCTGGTGGACCGCCTCGAAAAGCGCGGGCTGGTGGAGCGCAGCACCGCTCCCGAGGACGGCCGCGGCATCCTGCTGGGCCTCACCGAGGCCGGCCTGGAGCTGCAGAAGGACATCGGGCGGGAGCACGTGCGTGACATCGCGGAACTGCTGCTTCCGGCGCTCACCGCGGCGGAACAGCAGGAACTGATGCGGCTGACCGAGAAGCTGCGCGCGAAGCTGCCGGACTGACGGGCGCCTGGCCGACCGACACGACGGCGAAAGCTGCCGCCGTCGGGCGCCTGACTGGGAGGACCCCCGCGCTAGCTGTACCCGGGACCCCGCGCTAGCCGAGGACGACGCGCTAGCCGAGCACGACGGCGGCGGCCGGGTCTTCGGCGGGAAGTTCGCCGGCGACCCCGGCCGAGACCTTGAGGGTCTTCAGGGACAGGCTGCCGCCGACAGTGGACAGGAACGCGGTATCCGAGGAGTCGCGCCCGGCCGTGATCCGCAGCATCGCCTCACGCGGGGCCAGCCCGGTGGGATCGATGACGTACCAGCTGCCGTCGATGTGGGCCTCGGCCACGGCGTGGAAATCCATCGGGCTCAGGCCCGGGGCATACACGGCGGCCAGCCGGGCAGGAATGTCCTTCGACCGCAGCAGCGCAATCGCCAGGTGCGCGAAGTCGCGGCACACCCCGCGGCGGTGCAGCAGCGTCTCGACCGCGCCGTCGGTACCCCGGGAGGACCCGCTGACATAGCGCAGCTCGCGGTTGACCCAGTCCCGGACAGCCTGCAGCAGCTCGCGGCCGTGCAGCCCGCCGAACTCCGCGTACGAAGTGGGCAGGAGCCGGTCCGATTCGGCGTAGCGGCTGGGCCGCACGTAACGGATGAGTTCCATCTTCGAGGATTCGTCCGGCACGCCACGGCCGGTCACCGTGGCCTGGTACTCGACCTCCACCTCGCTGGGTTCGGCGAACTCCATGTAATGGAAGCGGCCCCCGTGGTGGTCCTCAAGCTCGGTGTACGCCACGGGTTCTCCGCCCGACGTGACGCTCAGCGTTTCCGTCATTGAAGCGAAGCCAGGATTCCGGGCGACGGCGACAGCCATCGCAACCTTGGTGTTCGCGACAGTCTTGAAAACGAGCCGGGCGGCAACGCTGCGTTCCATGGGTCTCCGGATTGTCTCGCGGCGGAACAGCCCCCAGTGTCGCCGATGTTTGTGGAAGGCCGTGTCCGCGTTCTACGGATTGACCTTCAGAGACAGTAGCATCCGCTGGACGTTTGCGAAGTCGGCACTCTGTTCCACGTACTGGGCGGCCTGGCCCAGCGTGTCGAAGGACTTGGCCGGGGCCACCTTTTCGTCGGGGGCGAACGCACGGACTACCGGGAGGTCGCCGAAGTAGATGTCGCCCTTGCCCGCAGGACCCTGCACCAGGTTCCGCAACTGGCATGCCTTGCCGTCCGTGCCCGCCACCAGGTTGGTGATGCCGAAGGAGCCGAAGAATTTGTAGCCCTGGATCACCCGGAACACCACGCGCGGCGAAATGGTCGCATCCGTATCCGCGTGCGGAAGGTCCAGCGGCACACTGCTGAGCACAACATAGTTCCGTTTAGCCTTCGGGCTGCAGGCGGGAGCCTTTGTGGAGGCGAGGCCGGTATGCAGGGTGGCGATGTACTCCCCTTCGGCGTCCTTGACCTGGACCTTCATTGCTCCGGGCAGGGACCCGGCGTCGGGGGTGACAGCCTGTGCGATCCACTCGTCCGGCAGTTCGAAGCTGACTTTCTGTCCGGCGTCGCTGTATTTCTTCCACCGGGCGGCGGTGGGCGCCGCACCGGGCGTGGCGGTTCCCGACGCCGTCGCGCTGCCCGACGGCGTTCCCCCGGGCGCTGCGCCGGAGGCGGCCGCCGTGCTGCCGGTGTTTCCCGAACCCGCCGTCCAGACCGGCCCTCCCTTGCCTTCCTCGCTGCATGCCGCCAGCCCCGAAGTGAGCAGGATGGCTGCCAGGACAAGACTTCCGTTCGCTACGCGGTTCCCGTTCATAGCCGCAAGCCTAGTATGGGTGGCATGGACGAGGAGTTGCGTGACGGCGGCACCGGGGACGTGGCGGAGATGTCTGCGCTGGACATCGCGGACTGGCGGCTGCGGACCTTCGCCCTCTACGACGAGGTCCGCCGGCTCGCGCGGGAGGACCCCTTCCAGGCCCATGTGCACTGGCGCCGGACCCGCGACCACATGTTCGGCACCCACCCGGCATCGGCGCTGACGCCTGCGGCCAAAGAAGGGTTCACTGGCCTGGACACGGCCGGGTACGATCCCGCCTTCCGCTTCCACGCGCGGCTCTCCCCTGCCGGCGCCGGGCAGGAGATGACCGTCCGGACGGGGACCGACGGCGATGTGCCGTTCCGCCGGCTGGGCACCTTCGTGCTGCCTGGCCTTGGCTCCCTGGCGGCATGGCGGCTGCGCAGCTACGGCGGCGGGATCTTCGTACCGTTCCGGGACGCCACCGCGGGAAGGGACGGCGGAAGCTACGGCGCCGGACGCTACCTGCTGGACACTATCAAGGGCGCGTTCCACGGTACGCAGGGCTCCCGTCCGGACGAGGAGTTCATCCTGGATTTCAACTTTGCCTACAACCCCTCCTGCGCCTACAATGAGGCCTGGGCGTGCCCGTTGGCCGGCCCGGACAACCGGCTGGCCGCAGAGGTGCCGGTGGGCGAACTCTATCTCCCGGCACTGGCCGGGGAGCTCTGAGGCTCCCGCGGGCCGTGGACACCTGGCAGCCTTAACGGAACGGTAAGGATTCCGCCCGGTCAGGACTGGGCTCCGGCGCCTAGCCTTGAACCATGACAACATCGCCCGGCGGAAGTCCTGCACCGAAGCGCCCGCTCGTGGCGTTCCTGCGCCGCCACCGCGTGATTGCCGTCTGTGCAGCCATCGTGCTGCTCATCGCTTTCGTAGCCGGAGCCGCACTCTTCCAGCCTTGGCGCCTGTTCACCAGCAGCACGATCGATGAAGCCCTCCCCGGTGCGGGAGCTACGCCAGCCGGCACGCTCATTGTCCAGGAGCCCACGGCACGGGACCCGGAGTCGACCGCCCCCACCCCTGTTCCGGTCCCGCCAAGGGTCATCGCAAAGGGCACCTTCGTCTCCCAGGAACACCCCACCTCCGGAACCGCGAGCCTGGTGAAGCTCCCGGACGGCCGCCTCGTGCTCCGGTTGGAGAAACTCGCCAGCAGCGACGGCCCGGACGTCAAGGTCTGGCTCAGCAACCAGGGAGCGGGCGGTGACTGGTTCAAATACCGGTCGGGCACCTGGCTGGACCTGGGCCCGGTGAAGGCCACCCACGGCAACCAGAACTACCCCATCCCATCTGGAACGGACATCTCCCGGTTCAACACGGTTGTCCTGTGGTGCGACAGATTCAGCGTGGCCTTCGGCTCGGCTGCCCTGGGGTAAATGCGCCCGGGTTCTGTGCCTCGTTTCGTGCCCCGGCGGACCCGTGTGCAAGGCTTGAGGAATGGACCCTGCCGCACTGCCCCGCGAACAGCTGCGGCAGTCGCCGCCGGAAACCCGCCCAAGTCACCGCCACAAAGGCCTGCTCCGCTATCCGGTACTGCGGCAGTTGCTGCGTTTCACCGGCGTCGGGATCGTCTGCACCGCCACCTCGCTGGCCCTGTACGCCCTGCTCCGTCCGGTCCTCGGACCGCAGCTCGCGAACGCAGCCGCCCTGATCATCACCTCGGTCATGAACACAGCGCTGAACCGGCGCCTGACCTTCAAGATCACCAGCAGCCGCAAGCGCCTCCAGGACCACCTCAACGGGCTGATCGTCATCGCCGTCGCGCTCCTCATCACCGGCGGAAGCCTGGGCGTGCTGCATGCTGTCAGGCCGGACACGACCGTCACCGAGGAGTTGTGGACCACCACCCTGTCCGGTTTCCTCGCCACGGCTGTGCGTTTTACCATGCTGCGGCACTGGATCTTCCGCCGGGCCCGCCACGTCTGACCCCGTCAGCGGCGGCCGATCCCCATGACGCTCCCGACGGCGTCGCCCACCGCCGCGGCGGCCTGCCCGAGTTCCGCTTCGGTCACCGCGGAGGTGAAGCTGAAGCGGACGGCCGTCTGGGCGACTTCCGCTTCCAGGCCGAGGGCCAGCAGCACCGGTGACGGCGCATCCGACCCGGCGGCGCAGGCCGAACCGCTGGAACAAACCACGCCGCGGCGTTCGAGCTCCAGCAGTACGGACTCACCGCTCGTCCCGGGGAAGCAGAAGGACGCCACCGAGGGCAGCCGCCGTTCGGGATGGCCGGTCAGCACAGCCCCGGGCACGGCCTGCAGGACGGCCCGGATGAACGCATCGCGCAAAGCTGCCACCCGCGCGGCAACGAGCTGCTGCTCATCCGCCGCGAGCGTCAGTGCTGTTGCGAACGCCACGGCACCGGCCACGTTTTCCGTGCCGGAACGGCGTCCTCGCTCCTGGCCGCCGCCGTGGACCAGCGGCTCCATCCGCAGGCGGCCCTTCGCGAAGAGCACGCCCGAACCCTTGGGCGCCCCGAGCTTGTGCCCGGAAAGGCTGAGCGCGTCCACGCCGAGGTCTTTCACCCTGAGGGGCAGCCAGCCGGCGGCCTGCACTGCGTCGCTGTGGAACGGAATGCCCCGTCCGGCGGCGAGCCCGGCGAGTTCCCGTACCGGCTGCACCGTGCCCACCTCGTTGTTGGCGTACATGATACTGGCGAGCGCCGTCTCCGGACGCAGGGCTGCGGCGAAGGCCTCCGGGGTGACCAGGCCGTGCCTGTCCACCGGGACGACGTCGACCGTGAAGCCGTGCACGCGCCGCAGATAGTCCGCGGATTCCTCGACTGCGGGATGCTCGATGGCGCTGATCGCCACCCGGTCCAAGGACGGATCGGCGGCCCGGCGCGCCAGCGCGATTCCCTTCAGCGCCAGATTGTCCGCCTCGGTACCGCCCGAGGTGAAGGTGACTTCCCCGGCGCGGCAACCCAGCACCTTCGCGACGGCGGCCCGCGCCTCCGCGAGCGCGTCCGCCGCGGCCTCACCCAGGCTGTGGTGGCTGGAAGGGTTGCCGAACTCACCGCTTAGGTACGGCCACATGGCTTCCAGCACCTCCCGGCGCACGGGGGTGGTGGCAGCTGCGTCCAGGAAGATCATCGTTGTCCTAGGAAATGTCCGCCGGAACGTCCAAGGTGACATCCAGGCCCAGGTCCAGGGCGGCCACGCTGTGGGTCAGCCCGCCGATGGAAATGACGTCCACGCCGGCGGCGGCAATGTCCGCCACGGTGGACAGGTTCACGTTGCCGCTGGCCTCCACGACGGCGCGTCCGGCCACCTGCTGCACCCCGGCACGAAGTTCGTCGATGCTGAAGTTATCCAGCATGATGGTGTCCACGCCCGCGGCCAGCACAGCTTCGATCTGCTCGGCGCTGTCCACTTCCACCTCGAAGTGCGTGGTGTGGCCCAGCTGCGCCTTCGCCGCGGCGAGCAGTGCCGTGAGCTTGCCTGCGTCGCCTCCGGTCATCACAGCCAAATGGTTGTCCTTGGCCAGCACGGCGTCGGACAGGCTGTAGCGGTGGTTCGCTCCCCCGCCGCAGCGCACCGCGTAGCGTTCAAGGACGCGGAGCCCCGGGGTGGTCTTCCGGGTGTCGGTGATCCGGGCCGTGGTGCCTTCAACGAGCCGAACGAACTCCGCGGTCTTTGTGGCAATCGCGCTCATCCGCTGGACCAGGTTCAGGCCCACGCGTTCGGCAAGCAGCACCGAGCGGGCGCGGCCGCTGACCCGGGCGAGGTGCGTCCCGGCGTCGAACGCTGTGCCGTCTTCCAGCAGGAGCTCAACCTCAGTCTCGGGGTCGATGAGCAGCATGGCGTCGCGGAAGACGGTGCCGCCGCTGAGGATGCCGGGCACGCGGGCGTTCAGCACGGCGGTGGCGCGCGCCTCGGCCGGGATGAGCAGCTGCGAGGTGATGTCCCCGTTGGGCGCGTCCTCAGCGAAGGCGCGCTCGAGGATGTCGCGCACGGCGGCTGCGGGGAGGGACAGGCTAGTCAAGGATCAGGCTCGCTTTCCGGCTCATGGTGTAACGCTTGTCAAAATCGTCGACGGCGGGGGTTTCGTCCTGCGAATCGTTGCGGTGGTGGGCACCCAGGGAGTTCTTGCGCTCCCGGGCGGTGTGTACCAGCAGTTGCGCGGCCAGCAGGAGGTTCGCATCCTCGTGCTCGCGGGAATCCAGGGAATCGGGGACGGTTTCCGGATCCACGGTTTCAGCCCAGGAACCCAGCACGGCTGCGGCCTCCCCGAGCAGCACGCCGTCGCGCAGGACGCCGGCCTTCGCGGTCATGAGCTTCCGCAGGGCGTCCCGGCCGAAAGGTGCCACCGGGTCAAGGGACGGTTCGGCGGGTCCCGAAAGCGCCGTTGTTGCGTGACGGTCCGGGTCGGCCGCCGAGATTGCGAGGCGTTCGCCGACGCGAGGCCGGAGCGCAGGCGCCGAGGGATCTGCTGAACCGTCACCCAGGAACCCCTCCACCGCCCGCCGCCCGAAGACCAGCCCTTCGAGCAACGAGTTGCTGGCGAGGCGGTTGGCGCCCTGCACTCCGGTGCACGCTGCCTCGCCGGCAGCGAGCAGCCCGGGCACTGAGGTGCGCCCGTCCAGGTCCGTGAGCACACCGCCCATCCAGTAGTGGGCGGCGGGGGCGACGGGAACCAGCTCGCGGGTCCAGTCGATGCCGGCCGCGCGGGTGCGGGCGGTAATGGTCGGGAAGCGCCGGGCCAGGAACCCCGGGCCCCGGCGTTCTTCGATCAGGCGGGCGTCCAGGAAGACGTGTCCGTTGGGCTCGCCGAGGGCGGCGAGATGCAGGGCGATGCTGCGGGAGACGACGTCGCGCGGGGCCAGTTCGGCGTCGGGGTGGTAGGCGGGCATGAAGCGGTCGCCGTAGGAGTCCACAAGGATGGCCCCCTCGCCGCGGACGGCTTCGGAGATGAGCAGGGGGTCGCTGCCCGCGCTTTCCCGGGCACCACCGGGAAGCACCATGCAGGTGGGGTGGAACTGGAAGAATTCGAGGTCCGCCACCGCGGCGCCCGCGCGCCAAGCCAGAGCGAGGCCGTCAGCCGTGGCAACCGACGGGTTGGTGGTCTTGGCGAACATCCTGCCTGCTCCCCCGGTGGCCAGCAGCACGGCGTCGGCCTGGCAGCTGTGTTCCCGGCCCTCGTGGAGGTAAGCCACGCCGGTCACGCGGCCAAAGGCCTGGGTCACGGAGGTCACATGGGCGTGGCCGATCACCCGGATCCGGCCGGCCGCCTGGGCATCCAGCACTGCGCGGATCAGGGCCCGGGCTACGCCGGCGCCGGTGGCGTCCCCGCCGGCGTGCAGGATGCGCGGCGCAGAGTGGGCGGCCTCGAGGCCCAGGGCGGGGTCGCCCTCATCGTCCAGGTCGAAACGGACGCCGAATCGCCGGAGTCCAGCGATGTCGAGGCGGGCTTCGGTGCACAGCACCCGCACGGCGTCGGCGTCGCAGTGCCCGCCGCCGGCCTTGAGGGTGTCGGCGATGTGCGCCGCAACCGTGTCCCCGGGCGCCGGCTCGTCCAGGACAGCGGAAATGCCGCCCTGGGCGAAATAGGTGTTGCTGTCTGCGAGCGCGCCCTTGCTCAGCAGCACCACCTCGGCGCCACCCTCCGCGGCGAGCAGCGCCGAGTACAGCCCGGCGATGCCGCTTCCGACGACGATCAGCCGCTTGCGCCGCTGCCCTCCGGCTGCGCGCCCTCCTGCAAGGCCATGTGCAGTCATGTGTGCCTCATTCCGGCCGTTGGGTTCAGGGGCGGGCTGCCAGCATGCGCTCCAGCGCAATCTTGGCGTTGGCCTGCACGGCGTCGTCCACGGTGATGCGGTTGACGATGCGTCCTTCGACGAGTTCCTCCAGCACCCAGGCGAGGTAGCCGGGATGGATGCGGTACATCGTGGAGCACGGGCAGATGACCGGGTCCAGGCAGAAGATGGTGTGCTGCGGGTTCTCCGCGGCGAGCCGGTTCACCATGTTGATTTCGGTGCCGATGGCGAACGTGGTGGGCTCGGTGGCCGCCGCGATCGCCTTCTTGATGAAGTCGGTGGAGCCTGCGCCGTCCGCGGCGTCCACAACCTCCATGGGGCATTCCGGGTGCACGATGACGTTGACGCCCGGGAAGTCGGCGCGCGCCTTCTCGATCTGGGCGACATTGAAGCGCTTGTGGACCGAGCAGAAGCCGTGCCACAGGATCACGCGGGAGTCGAGGAGGGACTGTTCGTCGTTGCCGCCCAGTTCCTTGCGCGGGTTCCACATGGGCATCTGCTCCAAAGGAACGCCCAGGGCCTTGGCCGTGTTGCGGCCGAGGTGCTGGTCGGGGAAGAACAGCACGCGCTGGCCGCGTTCGAACGCCCATTCGAGCACGGTCTTGGCGTTCGAGGAGGTGCAGACGATGCCGCCGTTGCGGCCGCAGAAGGCCTTGAGGGCGGCGGATGAGTTCATGTAGGTGACGGGGATGACCGGGACGCGGCCGGCATCGTCGGTTTCGGTGCCGAAGATCTCCTCAAGCTGCTCCCAGCATTCCTCCACGGAATCCTCGTCCGCCATGTCCGCCATGGAGCAGCCGGCCGCGAGGTTGGGCAGGACCACGGCTTGTTCCGGGGCCGAGAGGATGTCCGCGGTTTCGGCCATGAAGTGCACGCCGCAGAAAATGATCGCCTCGGCGTCGGGCCGGGTGAGGGCTGCGTTGGCCAGCTGGAAGGAATCGCCCACGAAGTCCGCGTACTGCACCACTTCGTCCCGCTGGTAGAAGTGGCCGAGGATCACAGCCCTGCTGCCGAGCTTTTCCTTGGCGGCGCGGATGCGGGCGTCAAGTTCGGCGTCGCTGGCACGCTTGTACTGCTCGGGCAGTTGGCCCTGGCGGGGGGTGCTGCGCGGCGCGGCATCGGCGCTGGATGCACCAGGCCCATAGGCGGGAACTCCGGCAAGGGACTCGGCGAGGTCGTACTCCCACGGCCCCTTGGCCAGGGCCGGGCTGCACGTTTCACCGGCCACGGAGCGGCCCTTCTCCGCTTCCTCGCGGGTGATCAGCTGGATGGCGGTGTTGACGCTGCTCATGGTGTGCTCCTGTTGTCTGGCCCGAGGCCGGGTGTGCCGGTAAAGCGGTAGAGGCGTGGCGGGCGGTGTTTCCCGCCCTGGAGGTATTCACCGGTTTCTTCGATCTCCGGTGCGGACTTGAGTTGGCGGCGGAAGTTCGCCGGATCCAGCGGGCGGTCCAGCACGGCCTCGTAGACCTCCCTGACCTGGGCGAGCGTGAAGTATTCGCCGAGGAAGTGGTAGGCGATGGAGCCGTAGGCCATCTTGTTCCGCAGCCGCCAGAGGGCGTAGTCCACGATCGCGTTGTGGTCGAAGGCAAGCTGTTCGAGCCGGTCGGCGCGGAACCAGCGCACATTCTCGGACTCGCCTGCCAGTGCCGCCTCCGTGGCCTGGACCAGCGCCCAGTAGACGATCGACACCACGCGCTGGCTCGGCGAACGGTGCAGGCCCCCGAAGGCGTAAAGCTGCTCGAGGTATTCCGGCGCCAGGCCGGTGGTCTCCAGCAGGTTCCGGGATGCCGCGTCCTGCAATGATTCGTCATGGGTGAGCGGCCCGCCGGGCAGCGCCCACATCTCCTTGAACGGTTCGCGGATCCGGCGCACCAGGGGCAGCCAGAGGGCGGGCCGGCCCGAGCTTTCGCTCGGACGCAGTGCGAAGATCACGGTGGAGATGGCCAGCGACGGCGGCGCGAGCCGACGTTCGGAGACGTTGGCCGAATTCGTGAACACCGTTCACCCGCTTCCTTGCTTGGTGGCCGCCGGGCCGGATTAGTTATGGTCAAAATGACTTTAACTAATGGTAGGACCCGACCCGGCTGTTGCCAAATGTTTCCGCGCGGGCAGAAACACGGTAAATTCGATGGGTCCCCTCAGGGCAAGCACACAATCCGAGGAAAACAAGGCATACGCGAATGACAACGAAGTCCACCGGTGTTATCCCATCCACTCCTTCGACCACCCTCGGCCACGCGATGAAACCGCGCCAGCTGACCATGATGGGCCTGGGCAGCGCAATCGGGGCCGGACTGTTCCTGGGTTCGGGCGCCGGCGTCCAGGCTGCGGGACCCGCAGTCCTGGTCTCCTACCTCGTTGCCGGCACCCTGATCATCCTGGTGATGTGGGCACTGGGCGAAATGGCCGCAGCGAACCCCAACAGCGGCGCGTTCTCCGTCTATGCGGAAAAGGCCATGGGGAAGACGGCCGGCTCCACCGTGGGCTGGCTGTGGTGGCTGCAGCTGGTGGTGGTGATCGCCGCGGAGGCGCTGGGCGCAGCCGGCCTCCTGTTCTCGGTCTGGCCGCTCGTCCCCGTCTGGGTGCTCGCCCTGGTGCTCATGACCGTCTTCACCGCGATCAACCTGGTGGGCGTCCGCAGCTTCGGCGAATTCGAGTTCTGGTTCGCCATCCTGAAGGTCGCCGCCATCGTCGCCTTCCTCCTGGTGGGCGCGGCCCTGCTCTTCGGCTGGCTCCCCGGAACCCCTTCGCCGGGCCTTGGCAACTTCACCGGAAACTTCGCCCCCGCCGGCTGGAGCGGCATCGCTGCCGCGCTCTTCGTTGTCATCTTCGCCTTCGGCGGCACCGAGATCGTCAGCGTCGCCGCCGCGGAGACCGAGGACCCGGTCCGCAGCGTCGGCCAGGCCATCCGCACCGTGCTCTGGCGCATCCTGGTGTTCTACATCGGCTCCGTTTTCGTCATAGCCGCGGTCCTTCCCACCGGTTCCGAGGGCCTCAAGTCGCCGTTCGCAGGCGTCCTGGACCTGGCCGGCATCCCGGGTGCCGGGACCGCGATCACCCTGGTCGCCGTCGTCGCGCTGCTTTCGGCGCTGAACGCCAACCTCTACGGAGCCTCCCGCATGGTGTTCTCGCTGTCCGAGCGCGGCGAGGCCCCGGCCTTCCTGTCGCGGCTGCGCGGCAAGCAGGTTCCCATGGCCGCCGTCGGAGTGTCCGTTGCCTTCGGCTTCATCGCCACGGTGCTCGAACTGCTCTTCCCCGACAAGGTGCTGCCCGCACTGCTCAACCTGGTGGGTTCCACCTGCCTGGTGGTCTGGGGCAGCGCCCTGGTCTCCCAGCTCATCCTGCGCCGTCGGGCAGACCGCGACGGCACCGGGTTGCCGCTGCGCATGATGGGCTTCCCCGCCCTCACCGTCTTCGGACTGGTGCTGCTGGCCATCGTCTTCATCGTCGGTTTCTCCAATCCCGAAAGCGCCGGACAACTGGTGGCCACCTTCCTGCTGATCGCCGCAATCGCGGCCGCCTGCCGGGTAGGCGAACGGGTCAAATCCTCCCGGGCAACAAGCCACGCAAACTGACGCGACTTCTCCTCCATCGGGGGTATCGTGGGCACTGTTCCAGCAGAAGACGCACCGAAGCGCCGGGTCCGCCTGGCCGCCGTACCTAGTGAGGACTGAGGCGATGATGGGCAGGCACACAGGAGAACTCCACCACACCGTGGAAGGCACCGACCCCGGCTTGTTCGTCGAGATCCATGAGCCCGCCGAAGGCAAGGACGCAGGCCTGCGCCCCGTCCTGCTGATCCACGGCTTTTCCTCCTCGGGCAAGCTCAACTGGTCCGACACCGGCTGGGTCACGGCGCTGCAGGAAGCCGGGCGCCGGGTGATCGTGGTGGACCTTCCCGGGCACGGCCGCAGCGGCTCGCCCGAGGACCTGGATTCGTACTCGCCGAGCAGGATCCGGGCGGACCTGCTGCAGATCGTGTCCGACGCCGGGGCCCGCCCGTTGCGCGACGGCGATCCATCCAGCGGCCTGGACGTGGTGGGCTACTCGCTGGGGTCCCGGCTTGCCTGGGAATTCGGCGCCACCCAGCCCGAACTTGTGCACCGCTTGGTGCTCGGCGGGCCGAACAAGGAAGATCCGCTGGCGGCCTTCGACCTCTCCGCGGCACAGCGGCACCTCGCCGACGGCTCGCCGATCGCGGACGAGTCCACGGCGCAACTGCTGAAGATGGCACAGCTGCTGCCGAGCAATGACCTGTTCGCCCTGCTGTCCCTCGTCGAGGCCATCAAAGGCGAGCCGTTCGACCCCGCCGAGGCCGCGCCGCACATGCCGGTCCTGCTGGTCGCCGGCGAAAAAGACGAACGGGCAGCCACCATGCCGGAACTGGCCGCAATTGCGGCCCGCTCCGGCAGCATGGCCGAGCAACTGGTCATCCCGGGACGCAACCACGCCAACGCCGTCACCAGCCGCGCATTCAAGGACGCAGCCATCGGCTTCCTCGGCGTCTGAGCAGCTTCTAGGGAACCAGACGCTCGGCGTTGCCGCACATCCGTTCCAGCACGCCCAGCGCAATGGCGTATTCATCGTGGCCGATCCCTGCAGTCAAGTCCGCCCGCGCCTCTTCCACGAGCCTGAGCGCCTCGAGCCGCTTCCGGTGGCCGTCCTCGCTGAGGATGATGTTTCCGTCCAGCATGCCCACGTAACCATGGCCGATCAGCGCCGCAAGCTCACTTTCCCGCAGCCGGCTGTCACCGGCCCAGAACGGCCTCAGCCGCTCATCCAGGTCCTCCGGCCGGATGGGTCCCTCGGCCAATGTGTTGAGCGTTTGCCACTGGCGGCGGCTGAGGCGGACCCTTGCCAAGGTCCGGTCGAGATGCGTTTCCAAGGCAGCATCCAGGCGTTTGAGCCAGTATCCGATGGGCTTGTTCACGGTGCCATGCTTGCAGCGCCACCGGCTCCGGGCAAGGGTTGAAGGGTAGGCTTGCTGCAGCGCCGGAATACGTGGAAGTGGGACTGATGGGCATGCGCTTCAAGGATCGTACGGACGCCGGGCACCGCTTGGCTGCCGCACTTCCGCAGCTCCGGGAGCGCCCGGACACCATCCTGCTGGGACTCGCCCGCGGCGGGATTCCCGTGGCCGCATCCGCTGCCGCCAGCCTGTACCAGCCCTACGGCGCGGTGCTCGTGCGCAAGCTCGGCATCCCGGGCCGCGAGGAAACCGCTTTCGGCGCCCTGGCCTGGTCCAACGGCAGGATCGTCCGCATCCTCAACCGCCCCTTGCTGGAGCGTATGCTCCGGCACGGCATCAGCCGGGAGGCGCTGGACGCCGTCGAAGCCCGCGAGCGCACCGAACTGCTCCGGCGGGTGGACAGCTATCCGCGGGTGGGCTTCGACGTCACGGGCAAGACCGTGGTGCTGGTCGACGACGGACTGGCCACCGGTGCCACCATGCGTGCGGCGATCGAAGCCGTCCGGGCCGGCGGTCCCGCGACCGTCATCACGGCGGTCCCGGTCGCTTCACTCGAGGCGCAGGCTTCGATCGCGAGGGCGTGCGACTTCGCTTTTTCCTTGTACACACCCGGCAAGTTCCGCGCGGTGGGTTCGTTCTATGAGCACTTCGAGCAGTTGAGCGACGACGACGCCGTAAAGCTCCTCCAGGCGGCCGGCTAGCCTCTGCGCCGAACGGCAGAAGGGCGGACGGCAAGGGGGTGCGGACCGTCCGGTCCGCACCCCCTTGCGCCGTGCGCCGTCAGTGCCCGGCGCTGTAGCCCAGGGGGCGGCCCCTGGTTTCCTTGGCGAGCACCACGCCGGCACCCGAGATCACGCACAGCACCATGATGTAGATACCGACGGATCCGGACCACTTGGTGTTGTCCAAAAGGGCCTGGGCAATCATGGGCGCAAAGGCGCCGCCCAGGACCGAGCCCAGTGCGTAGCCGATCGAAATGCCGGAGTAGCGGACCTGGGCCGGGAACATTTCGGCATACATCGCTGACATCGGGCCATAGGACAGGCCGAGGCCGATGGTCAGGACGAAGAGCGCGGTGCCGTAGAGGATGATGTCCTTGGTGTCGATCAGGGCAAACAGCGGAATCATCCAGGCGAACACGATCGCGTAGCCGGCCAGGAAGGTCTTGACGCGGCCGATCTTGTCCGACAGCCAGCCGCCCACCATGGTGAAGATGAGCCAGCCGAAGGAAGCCACGGTGGTGGCCAGCAACACCTGCGCGGACGGCATCTTGAGGGCCTTGTTGGCGTAGGCGATGAAGAAGGCGATCAGCAGGTAGCCCGCGGCATTGTTGGCGATGAAGATCAGCGCTGCCAGCACCACTTCCTTGGAGTTCTTGCGGAACAGTTCACCCAGGGGCGCACGGCTTTCGGCCTTGCGCTGGGCGATCTCCTTGAACACCGGGCTTTCGCCGACGGCCCGGCGGATCAGGTAGCCCACCACGATCAGCACCACAGAGAGCAGGAACGGGACCCGCCAGCCCCAGCCGGTGAAGTCGGCCTCGGACATCCCTGACTTCAGCATGGTCAGCAGGCCGGTTGCCAGGATCATGCCGATGGGCACGCCGATTTGCGGATAGGCGCCAAACAGGCCCCGTTTGGCGACAGGCGCATGCTCCACAGCCATGAGGGCGGCTCCGCCCCATTCGCCGCCGGCCGAGAAGCCCTGCATGACCCGAAGGGCGATGAGCAGTACCGGCGCCCACGCGCCGATTGCGCTGTAGCCGGGCAGCAGGCCGATGAGGGCCGTGGCCGCGCCCATCATGACCAGGGTCATGACCAGCACCGCCTTGCGGCCCAGGCGGTCACCGAGGTGGCCGGCCACAAAGGCGCCGAGGGGGCGGAACAGGAAGCTGATGCCGATGGTGGCGAAGGACAGGATCTGCGCCAGACCGGGGTTGGACTCGTTCAGCGGTGTGAGGAACAGGGGACCGAGGAGGGTGGCGGTCAGCTGGGCGAAGATGAAGAAGTCGTACCACTCGATGGTGGTGCCTACCAGGGTTCCGGCAAGCACCCTGCGTTCTTCACGCTTGCTGCTGGGACCCGACGGGGCGTCGACAGAGGAAGTTGCAGTCATTGAAACTCCGATGGTGGGGGTGCGGGGAGACCGGACGCTCCGTTCGAATTACCGACAGAACGGTCAGTTGGAATAGCGTACTACACGTACTGTGAGTTGCAACACACGCTTCGGTGCCGGTGCCGCGGGCGGGCGTCGCCCGGCAGTGCCCGGATGGCGTCGCCCGACAGTGCCCGGATGGCGGTTCGCGGACAGCCATTGCGCGCCCGGCAGCCATAGGATGGAGCCCATGACGTCTCCCAACGCCGCGAGCAGCCGGAACGACACCGCCGCTACGGTGTCGCCGTCGCAGACCCTGTCCCGCGGCATCCAGGCGCTCGAGATCCTCGCGGCCGCCGAACGGTCCCTCACGATCGCCGAACTGGCCGCGGCCCTCGGCGTGCATCGCTCCGTGGCCTACCGCATCCTGCGCACCCTGGAGGACCATTCGCTATTGGTCCGCGACGACGCCGGCCGGGTGCAACCGGGGCCAGGCCTTGCCGTCCTGGCCCGCGGCGTGTCCCGGACCCTGCAGACGGCGGCGCTTCCCGAACTCACGCAGCTTGCCAACAGCTACAACATGACAGCCTTCGTGGCCGTCTGGGACCACCAGGACTGCGTCACCCTGGTGACAGTGGAGCCGCGCCACTCGGCGGCGACCCTGGTACAGCACCCAGGCACGCGGCATCCCGCGAACGTCGGAGCGCCTGGAATTGCGATCCAGTCGACCATGAGCCCGGAGCAGTGGAACGCCCTGGCGCCCGGGCTGCCGTACCGTTCCGAGGCCGCCGAGGCCCGGCGGTTGGGCTACGCGGCAAGCCACGACGAAGTCATCGAGGGCCTCTCCTCCTTGGCCGCACCCATCCACGTTCCGGGCGGACGGCCGGCCGCGATCGCCGTCGTCTATATCCGGCGCGACCAGGACGAGGCCGCCGTCGGTCAGGCACTCGCGGCAAGCGCGGCACGGATCGAAAGCCAGCTTTCCTGAAGTGTAGAATTGCGGGCAAGCTCACACCCGCCGGGCTCCGTTCCCAGAGGTCTACCGGCGCACATCGGGGCCGTCAGAAGGAGTTCCATGACTGCCGTGGCCGAAACCGGCGCCTCCGCAGTGCACACCGTCGTGGCAGACAGCTTCCAGGACTGGAGCCGTGCGATTTCGAAGTCCTTCGTGCCCCTGATGGTCAAGCACAACGGGGCTGCGGCGTTCCACGGCACCATACGCTCCCGGGTCCTGGGCAACATCTCCGTGGTGGAAGTGACGGCGGGCCGGCACACCGTGGTACGCACTCCGGCGCTGATCGCCAAGTCCACCACCCGGTACTTCAAGCTCAGCATCCAGCTCACCGGCACGGGAACCCTGATCCAGGACGAACGCGAAGCGGTCCTGGCCGCAGGGGACCTGGCCATCTATGACACCTCACGGCCCTACGAACTGCGTTTCGACGGCGACTTCCGCAGCCTGGTACTGATGTTCCCGCATGAGCAGCTCGACCTCCCGGCGGGGGCGATGGAGCACGTGACGGCATTACGGATGCCCGGCGACGAGGGACTGGGCGAGCTCATCAGCCCGTTCCTGGTCCGGCTGGCCGACAACCTCGAAGCACTCTCCGGGACCAACGGCCTGCGACTGGCCCACAACGCCCTGGACCTGGTCACGACGCTCTTCAACGGGGAGCTGGACCAGCTCGTGGATACCGGCCGCGATCCCCACTTGCTGCTGCTCGCCCGGATCCACGACTACGTCGAGGCCAACCTCGGGGATCCCACGCTGGGTCCGGCTTCCATCGCTGCGGCGCACTACATTTCCACCCGGCACCTGCACGATCTGTTCCAGGAAATCGGCACCACGGTGGCCGCTTCCATCCGCCAACGGCGCCTCGAACGCTGCCGTCGCGACCTGCGCGATCCCGTGCTCGCGAACCGGCCGGTCACCGCCATCGCGGCCCGCTGGGGATTCACCGACGCGGCGCACTTCAGCCGGATCTTCCGCGCCGCGTTCGGCAACTCCCCCACCGGATACCGCAACGAGGGTTAGGCTCCCGGCGCTGCGCCGTCGGCCTGTGCGGCCTTGCCGCGGCGCAGCAACGCGCCGGCCAGCACACCCAACACGGCCAGGGCCGCGGCTGATGCCAGCGACACCGCGAAGGCCGCCGTGAAGCCCTGGTTCTGGGCCATCTGGCCCGCCAGGAAGGCGCCCAGCGCCGTACCGGCGACAATGCCGCTGGCCAAAGCGGTCATCACCGTGGCCATCCGGCCGGCCGGGGCCACCAGCCCACCGATGCTGAACACCGTGACCATCACCGGGCCAACCGGGACGCCAAGCACCAGCAGGACCGCCACCATCGGCCAGATTCCGGCAGGCAGGAACAGCAGCAGCGAAAGCGCCGCCATCAGCACCGCAGCGGAAATCCAGCGGGCCGCCAGTCCGAAACGACGCGGCCAGTAGGCCACCGAGAGCGCGGCGACGGCCGAACTCAGGCCCATGGCGGCATACATCAGGCCGGCGATTTCCGCCGTCGCGAACTGCGCGGAAAAGGCGCTGAGAGCGTTCTGCAGGGAGCCGAAGAACGTTCCCATGCAGACCATCGCGAGCACGGCCACCAGTACCTTGAGCCAGGCCAGCACCCCGGCCCGCGGCGCGGGCTTAGCGGTCGGCTGGTGCCCGACGTCGGCCTCCGCCTTGCGCCGTGCCGGCACCACGGCCAGGTGTGAAGGGTGTACGGCAAAGGCCGGGACGAGGGTCGCCGTCAGGACGGCGGCACATGCCAGCGGGAGCCAGGGGACGAAGAGGCTCGCCAGCAGGCCTACGAGGGCGGGTCCGAGGACGAAGGTGAATTCGTCCGCGGTGCCCTCATAGGACAACGCGGTGTCCAATTCGGCGCGTCGGGTGGCGAGGCTTGCCGGGGCACGGCCGGCCCCGGCCTCCATGCCGGCCAGGCCCAGGGTGGTGAGCGCCATCCAGCGCACGCGTGCCATCGGACCGACCTGGGGGCAGCTCGCACCAGAGAGGAACGCCGTGATGGCTACAGCGGCGGGGCCCGCAGCGGTGCCAAAGCTTGGCGTGAGGTACGCGGCGAAGATCAGGGCGACGACAGCCAAGGTGTTGATGCCCGCGGCCACGAGCAGCACGGTACGCTGCCCGGCACGGTCCGCGAGGGCACCGAGCACCGGTGCGCCGAGGGCGGAGCCGATGCCGACGGCGCCGGCCGCGAGGCCACCGATCGCGTAGGAATCGCTCACCGCGGTCGCGAGGGTGAGGGCGCCAACGGTCAGCATCGCCAGAGGCAGGCGGGCGAAGAGGGCAATGGGCAGGAATCCGGGGCCGGCGAGTTCGGGGAGCCGTGCGAAGCGTCCGGGCAGGCGCGAACGTCGCGGCAGACGGGAGCCGCGAGGCGCTTCGGGGCGCCCGGGGCCGGCGGCGGTGCCGTTGGTGGTTGCCGTTTCTTGGGACGGCAGGAAATGCTGGGAGGGCAAGGTGTTCATGTTTCCGCGTTCGCTAAGAGGTGCGCATCGTCCCTCCTCCCGATGCGCGCGACCCGGTGTAACCCGGCCATTCTACCGGACGTCCGCCTCCAACACCCGCACAGTGGAACCGTTCCGGCCCTTCTCGACCTGCAACTGGCTGGCGATGCGCTGCTTCATTTCCGCCACATGGCTGACCAGGCCGACCACCCGGCCGCCGTCGCGCAGTCCTTCGAGGGCGTCCATGACCTGTTCCAGGGCCTGTTCGTCGAGACTGCCGAATCCCTCGTCGACGAAGAGCGTCTCGATGTCCACTCCTCCGGCCTCCTGCTGGACGACGTCCGCGAGCCCCAACGCGAGGGACAGGGAGGCCATGAAGGACTCACCGCCGGACAGGGTGGCCGTGTCCCGGTGCTGCCCGGTCCATTCGTCCACGACTTCGAGTCCCAGGCCCGACTTCTGCCCGCGGGCGGCCCGCGCATCGGTATGCCGGAGGGTGTAGCGGCCATCGCTCATCGCCACGAGGCGTTCGGACGCGGCGTCGGCAACCTGCTCGAGCCGGGCGGCCAGCACGTAGCTGTTGAGGCTCATCTTGTAGCTGTTGTCCCCGGCTCCGCGTGCGGTGTCCGCCAGGTTGGTGAGGAGCCTGGCCCGTTCACGAGGTGCCCGGACAGCGTCGGCAGCCGCCAGGTAGCGGGACCGAAGCGAAGACAGGGATTCGACGGCGCGGGACGCCAGGCCTGTGGCGATGTCCAGGCTGCGGGCGGCCT
This sequence comes from Arthrobacter silvisoli, assembly GCF_003369445.1. Classification (GTDB taxonomy): domain Bacteria; phylum Actinomycetota; class Actinomycetes; order Actinomycetales; family Micrococcaceae; genus Arthrobacter; species Arthrobacter silvisoli. The sequence goes on along the minus strand of NZ_QRCU01000043.1, from coordinate 32,712 downwards.
CCGCGCCGCGCCGTGCTTCCTGCGCGAGCTCCAGGATTCCGTCGGCGTTCAGCGGGATTTCGCCCACCTGTGCTTCCTTGGCCGCCAGCACGAGGTCTTCCGATGCGAAAAGCTCGGCCACCCGGGCGCTTTCCTCATCTGCTTCCCGCACCTGCCGTTCGAGCCGCGCCGATTCTTCGGCATCCAGGAGTTCACGGCGGGCGGCCTCCGCCGTCGCGAAGCCGGCCGCCGGCAGTGCCTGCCCGAGTGCGCGGCCGGCGTCCGCACACGATTCTTCGGTCCGCTCCACCTGTTGCATCGCTGAAACCACGGCCTGCAGGAGCCCGCGTTCTGCGGTGAGGGCCGCAATGCGGGACGCCAGGGTGTCGAATCCGCCGCACAGCGCGCCAAGCGTGGTTTCGAGTTCCACTTGCTGCTCGCGCAGGGCTGCAGCGGTGGACTGTTCCTGGGTGGCCTCGCTTGCGGCATGGGCCAGGTCCTGTTCGGCGGTGTCGATCGCGGTGCCGAGCCGCTCGAGCGCTGCCCGCACGCCGGCGAGTTCCGATGCCGCAGCGCGCGCCCGGGCCAGTGACTGCCGGGCCGCGGCGAGCCGGGCGAGGACCTCCTCCGGATCGCCGTCGCCGCCCTGGCCTGCGAGGACGGCAGCTTCTTGTTGGGCCGCCGCGAGTTCAGCCGTCAGGAGTTGAAGCTCCAATTCGCTGGCTTCGAAGCGTTCGTGGGCCGCTTTTTCCTCTTCCGCCATGGCAAGGCCGGACAGGGCTGCCACCGCTGGCTGCGGGTGCTCGCGGCTGCCGCAGACGGGGCAGGCGCCGCCACATTCCAGTTTGTCCGCAAGTTCGGCAGCAGCGTTCAGCAGGCGCAGTTCGCGCAAGTCGAGCCAGTCCTGGCGCAGTCCCAGAGAGTTTTCCCGGGCGGCGCTGTGCCGGCCCGCAACGGATGTCACGTCCTGCCGGGCCCTGGCGTAGCGGTCCACGGTTTCTACCAGGGCGGCAGCTGTGGCCACTTCCTGTTCGCGCTGATCGAGCTTCGCGCTCTCGCTTTCCAACGGCGCGAGCCGCGCGGCCAGCTCCGTCTCTTCCGCCCGGAGGGACCTCAGCTCGCTGTTCCGGAGTCCGACGGCGGCCTCCCGCCGCAGCCTTCCGGCCTCGAGTGACTCCAGGCGCGCCTCAATGTCGCGCAGCTTTTGTTCGTCCGGAACCCGGGCATCCAGGATGGCCAGCTGTTCCTGGACTCGCGCCAGCGCCGCGGCGGGATCGTCGCAGTCCACGAAGGCCGCCCGAAGCCGCGCCTGGGCGGTTTCCAAAGCTGCATCTGCAGTGGAACGGGCGGCGCTTGCCCTGTCCATCGCGTCGAGGTGCCCGCTGAGCACGGTGGCCTTCGCATGCCGGGCGAGGCGTTCCCGGGACTCGTGCACGGAGTCGGCGGCGCCCGCCAAGGCGTCACGGCGCAGCTTAGCTGAGTGGAGCCTGGCGTGGCGCTGGCTGTGTTCCTGCGCAGCCTGGAGCCGGTCCGCAAGGTGCATGCTCTGCGCCTCGGCCGCATCCGCGGCCTGGCGTCGTCCTGCCAGCTCGGCGCGTGCCGCGTCCTCCATGGCGTCGAGCCTTTGCTCGGGCGAACGCCCGGAGTCCCCGTCCACGTCAGCCGGTTCCGCCAGCTCCGCCCCGAGCTCGGTGAACTCAGCGTCGGCGCGCTGCATCAGCAGGAGCAGGCCGCTTTCTTCCGTTTCGACCACGGACCGTGCATCCTGCGCCTGGCGGGCAAGTTGCTGTTCGAGTGCCTCGAAGCGGGCGGTGCCGAACAGTTTCTGCAGCAGGGCCAGGCGGTCGCTGGCCTTGGACCGCAGGAACGCCGCGAATTCACCTTGGGGAAGCATGACGACCCTGGTGAACTGTTCACGGTCCATGCCCAGCAGTTCCGTGATTTCCGCGCCGGCTTCGTCGTTACGGGAAGACTTCTCTTCCCAGGAGCCGTCCACGAATTCGCGGAGCAGGGTCTTTGCCTGCTGGGTGGTGAAGCCTTTGCGCCCCCGGGCGCTGGGGCGGTCCCAGGCCGGGGACCGGGTGACCTCGAAACGGCGTCCGCGGGCTGAGAACTCGCAGACCACGCGCGGCTCGGCCACCGGATCCGCGTGGTCGCTGCGCAGGCGCTTGCCGTCCTGCCGGGCACCGGGCACGGAGCCGTACAGCGTGAAGCAGATGGCATCCAGGATGCTGGTCTTGCCGGCGCCGGTGGCTCCGTTCAGGAGGAACAGCCCCTGGGCGCCGAGCTGGTCGAAGTCGATGGACTGGACCTTCGCAAAGGGACCGAAGGCTTCGATTTCCAGACGGTGGATCCTCACAACCCGGCTCCTTCCAGGCGGACCGCTTCCAAGGCTTCCTGCAGGGCCGCAGTTTCCAGTCCGTCGGCGGGGCGCCCGCGGACATGGTCCAGGAAGCCGCAGCAGACGCCGAGGTCGTCCTGGGCCTCCGCCAAGCGGCTGCTGTAGCTCGTCTTGCCCTTGTCCGCGCTGCCTTCGGGATCGAAGCCGAGGACAAGGGTGTCCGGGAACCGGGTCCGCAATTGTTCCATGGCCTGGGGCGGACGCATGGGATCGGTCAAGGTGACCTGGCAGTACGCGGATTCGGCCCAGGCATGGTCCGGCGATTCCAGGAGCTCCACCAGCCGGCCACGGAGGACGGCGAGCTCACGCGGGGCGCGCCAGAGAACCTCGGAAACCTCGGTTGCGCCGTCCGGGCCGACGTCGAGGAGCCAGGCACCCTTCCGGTGTTTTGCTTCGGAGAACGAATACGCCAGGGGCGAGCCGGAATACCGGACGTTGGGCGCGAGCTCCTGCCGGCCGTGGAGGTGGCCCAGGGCGGCGTAGGCAAATCCTTCGAAGAGGTCCAAGGGGACGGCCCCGAGTCCGCCGATGCTCAGTTCGCGTTCGCTGTCCGAAGTGATTCCGCCGCTTGCGAAGGTGTGTGCCAGGACGACGGCGTGCACGGGCGCGGAGTTGTTCCGGGCCGCAAGGTCCTGCCGGATCCGCTGCACGGCCGCCTGGGTCACGTCGAAGTGGTTTGCCGCGGCGTCGAGCTTTCCGGCGACAAGCCGCGGCTCCAGGTAGGGGATTCCGTAGATCGCCAGCAGCGGCCCTGTTTCCTCCGTACCGGCGGCGTCCGTGGCGGTGCTGAGCCGCGCATCGTTCCCTTCCAGGGAAAACAGGACCGGGAAATCGAGGTCTTCGACCCGGGTGCGAAGGTGCACTCCCCCGCGCTCCAGCAGCCGTGAGGCAAAACCGAGCCGAATGGCGGAGTCGTGGTTTCCGCTGGTGAGCACCACCTTGGCACCGGCGCCGGTGATTCCGACCAAGGCATCGTCCAGAAGCTTGACGACGTCCAGTCCGGGCAGGGCACGGTCATAGACATCGCCGGCGATCAGCACCACGTCCACGGACCGCTCGCGGACGAAATCCACGAGCTGGTCGATGAACCCGCGCTGGGCGTCGAGCATTCCGACGCCATGGAACGAGCGGCCCAAGTGCCAGTCCGATGTGTGAAGAAGCCTCATGTTTCCAAGCTAGGGGGCGGCACCGACATTATTGGCCAGGGGCCCGCCGACACGGCGGGCCGGGTGATCCGCCCGGTGGCGCCGCCCCTCGAACGTGCCGTCCCCGGAAGATCCTGTCCCCGGAAGATCCTCTTCAGTCCCGCTTACCGTCGAAGAAGTCGCGGGCTTCGTCGCGTTCCGCCGGGGCCGCGGGGGCTGCCTGAGCCGCGCCAGCCGCCCCAGTTCCGCGGTCGGGCTGGTTTACGCCGTCGGGCTGGTTTCCGCCGTCGAGCTGGTCTACGCCGCCGGACCCGGCACCTTCGTCGGACTCCAGGCCCTCAGCAGCGGAAGCCGCGTCCGCCTCAAGCCCGCCCTCGGTCTCTGCGGGAGCGGAAAACAATGCGAAGCCACGGAACACCAGGCCGGCGATCGCAGCACCGAACAGCGAGGCCACCCAGAACAGCCAAAGGCCGCCCGCAGCCCAGCCGGAGGAGAAGAGCGCGGCAGCAGTTGCCCGTGCCGGGTTGAACGCGAGGTTGCCCACGGCTTGTCCGAGCTGGAGGAGCACCGCAACGGTCAGGCCGACGGCGAGCGGAGCGGCAAGTGCGGCACCCTTCCGTTCCCCGGTGTCCCTGGACCCTGCATCATCCCTTGACATGGCGCCCAGGTAGACGGCCATCAGCACGGCAGCTCCGACGACCTCAAGCAGCAGGGCGCCGGCCAAGTAGGTCTGGATAACCGAGTGCTCGCCGAAGCCGGAGGCCACGGTGTCGAACGCAGCCCGGCTGTCAGGGATCGTCGGGATGTTGCCGATCACGGCGAAAAGGAGGAAAGCCCCAAGAATGCCGCCGATCACCTGGGCGGCGAGGTAGGCCAGGCCTTCGGCGAAGCGGGTGCGGCCGGCGATCACGGCGCCCACGGTGATGGCCGGGTTGAACTGTCCGCCGGAGAAGGCACCGAAGGCAAACATCGCCGCGGTGACGGCCAGGCCGCCGGCCAGCGGAGCCGGAAGGGGGTTCGACTGCGGCAGGGCGAACAGCGGAGCGCCAAGCGCAATCAGCACGACGAACAAGGTTCCCAGTGCCTCTGCGGCGGCCCGGGTCAGCAAACGGCTGCCGCCGGGGCGGGAAGCGGACACAGTTGAGGTCATCTCGGGACAATCCTTCGCGTCGGAGTGTGGTCCTGCCCGGGACGGTCCGCCGGCTTGCGGACAGGGGCAAGGAAACAGGTGGTCCTGGAAAACAGGGACAGGAGGAGGCATTCGCCTCCAGCATCCTGCCAGCAGATTCTGGGCAGTTCCTGAACGCTACGAGAGTACCCGAACTGGGCTGCCGACGTTGGGAAGGGCCGAAACGTCAGTGCCCCAGCGCCACTGCCGCGAGCGCGGCGGCGCCGAGCACCAGGACGGCAAGGGTACACAGCCGCATCGTCAAGGCGGGCGGCGCCATGGGCGCCGCACCCCCCGCATGGTGATGGCGGGGCCCTGACAACTGGCGGGTCCTGGCCCACACGACGCACCCCAGCACGATCGTCGCCGCAGCCGCCACGGCGGCACAGATGCCCTCGTAAGTGGCGCCGGAGGCTCCGCCGTCGCCGGCTGCGGCGGACAGCCAGCTGCGCCAGACAAACAGATCCACCACCAACAGGGTCAGCAGGGTACGGCGCCAGGACAGCGTGGTCCGTTCAGCCTGGAGGCCTGGATCCCGTTCGGCCAGGCTCACCGTGCCACCAGGATCAGTACCGCGAAGACAAAGGCGGCCGCCGCCACCACGATGGTCATGAACAGCAGCACCCGGGAGAACGGCAATGCCTGGTCCTGGCGCATGGCTGCCTCCATGAGCCCCCAGCGGCGGTAGGCCATGAAGGCGAGCCCGGCACCGACCACGGCCAGCACCAGGCACAGCACAATGCGGACAGTGCGCGGTGCGATGTCGGGCGCGAGCTGGTCGATGGCCACGGCCCCGGCGAGCAACGCCAGGGAGGTCCTGATCCACGCGAGGAATGTCCGTTCATTCGCCAGCGAAAAACGGTAGTCCGGGGTTTTGCCGGTCTTGCGCCATTCAGGCTCACGCATCTGCGCCCCTCCTCTTCCCGTGTGCCACCGTACCAGCGCACGGTCCGGTCCCCGTGCGCCCCCTGCCGGGGACCTCCCGTCCGGAGCCTGGCGTCCGCGGCCCGGGCACCCGGAACCCCGCGTTGCCACGGTAGATTTACAGGCATGAGCGTTCCCTCCGTGCCTCCCTCCGCGCCCACCCCGCAGTCCCGGATCCTGGGCTGCCTTTTGGGCGGTGCCCTGGGCGACTCCCTCGGCTACGCCGTCGAGTTCGATCCCATCGACAGCATCCGTGCCCGTTACGGAGCCGAAGGACTCACGTCGTTCGGGCAGCTCGACGGCGGCAGCCACTTTTCGGACGACACCCAGATGACGCTGTACACGGTCGACGGGCTGCTGGAGGCGCTCGAGTGGGCGAACGGCGGAGTCGCCGCGGACGAGGCCGCCTGCCTCTGGCTGGCCTACCTTCGCTGGCTCGCCACCCAGGGAGTGGAGACGCCGTCGTCGGCTCCTGTCCCCCAGCCCCGCTGGATCGACGGCCACGAGGTCCTGCGGCACCGGCGCGCGCCTGGCAACGCCTGCCTGAGCGGACTGGCCGGCGGCGAAATGGGGACTGCCGCGCGCCCCGTGAACCCGGACTCGAAAGGCTGCGGGACCGTGGTGCGTTCGGCACCGTTCGGGCTCCTTCCGCATATCGGCGAGGCCACGGTCTACAAGCTCAGCAATGATGCGGCCCTGCTGACGCACGGCCATCCGTCGGCACGGCAGAGCTCGGGGGCCTTCAGTGTGTTGATCCACCGGATCATGGCCGGCGCCGAAGTCCGGGATGCGGCGGAGCACGTCCTGGCACTGGTGGAAGCCCTGCCCGACGCCGACGCCGAGCTCGTCAAGCGGCTGCGCCGTACCCTCGACCTGACTGCCCCGGAATTGACAACCCCCGCACTGCCAGCGGGCGCCGGGCGCCAGGCGGCTGCGGTGCTCAGCCCGGAGGAACTGGTGGGGCAGCTGGGTGAAGGCCGGGTCGCCGAGGAGGCCCTCGCCGTCGGGCTCTATGCGGTGCTCGCAACGGAGCAGGGCGACGGACAGGACGAGGCGGGGCACTTCCGCAAGGCCGTGGCGCTGGCGCTCAACCACAGCGGGGACAGCGATTCGACTGCGTCCATCGCCGGGAACATCCTGGGCGCCCGCTACGGGGAGGAAGCCCTTCCGGCCGACTGGCTCTCCGCTTTGGAAGCCCCGGAACTGATCCGTGGCATGGGCGAGCGCCTCATCGCCGTCACCCTTGGCTGAGCAGCGGCGGGGGGCACGTCGGATCGGGGAATTCCGTCGGGGAAATTAATAAGGGTACTTACTAATAACGGGGTTCACGGAATAGACTCCCTCTATGGAATCCCTTGAAGCGATCGGGCTGGTGCTGTCCGTCGCGGCGGCTTGGCTTGCGGTCACGCTCCTCATGCTGACGAGGATCCACCGCCCGGCCACGGCACGCCGCCGGCGCACAGTCGCCGTTCCGCCCCGTGAGGCGGTCAAACCGCCGGCCCCCAAATCCTTCCGCGCCCTTGCTGCAGCGTCCAAGCGGCCCGTGAGTTCGGCATCGGCCAACTACCCGCCCGTCTGGCGCCGGCGCACACAGAGCCGGACCGCAGCCGGCCGGACAGAAAGGGAAGACAGCCTGGCCTCGTAGCGGGCGTTCAGGCGCCGCCCACCATTTGCAGGAATTCCCCTTCGGAGAGCACCTCGATCTGCTGGCCCCGGTTGTGCAGTTCCAGGACGCGTTTGGCTTTTCCGGTCAGCCTGCCGCTGCGCAGGTCGTCGGCCACGAAGCCGTCGCCCACCACCAGCACCGTGGTCCGCCCGGTCACCCGGCTTTCGGGCCGGGCCCCCATTTCGGCGGCGCGCTGCTTGGCCTCGGGGCGGGCGATCGCCAGGTGCCCCGTGAACACCACGGTCTGCCCGAACAGGGGGTGCCCGGGCTCCGCGGCAAAGTTCGGAAGCGGGTTGGGGCCCTCTTCCGGCCAGGCGGACCAGCCCCGGGTGGACTGCCCGACGGCGGCCCCTGCTGCTCCGGCCGACCTGGCCGATCCGGCGCCGAGCACTGCGGCGCTTCCGCGTCCGGCGATGGCAGCGACCGTCTGTTTGGACAGGACGCCTCCCGGGCGGATGGCCTGCTGCCTCGGGACGGTCAGGCCGAGCGACAGGTACAGTTCGGCGATGCTGTTGGCCTGGTTGCGCCGGGCGATGTCGATAAGGATGCCGGCGCAGGCGCGGGCGTCCTCGGCGGCGTCGTGGTGGTTGACCAGCGGCACGCCCGCTTCCTCGGCCGCATAGGGCAAAGAGTTTGACACCAGGGAGTAGCAGCGCCGCGACAGCATTACCGTGCAGACGTAGTCATACGCGGGACCTGCCAGCCCGGACACTTCGAGGCCTGAACGGATTACGCCGAGGTCGAAGGCCGCGTTGTGGGCGGCCACGGTGTCGCCCCCGATGAAGCCGGCGATTTCCGGGAAAAGCTCGCCGAAGCGCGGCGCCCCGGCCACGTCTTCGGCACGGATACCGTGGATCCGGGTGTTGTGGAAGTCGAAGTGGTCATGGTGTTCCGGCGGACGCATCAGCCAGGATGCTTCTTCGACCACCACGCCGTTCCGGACTTTGCTCAACCCCACCGAACACGGTGATCCCCGGAAGCCGTTGGCCGTTTCGAAGTCAATCGCCGTAAAGTCCAATGCCACCTGACAAGGGTACATGCAGCGCATGGGCCGCCCGTGCCACGGCAAACGTCCGCCGGCCGCCGGTCACGTACCCTTGAAAGGTGACCCTTTCTGCGATAAGCGACTTTGCCGTATCCACCCTGGGGGGCGCCGGCCCCGTGCAGCCGCACATGGCCTCGTTCCTCCCCGATTGGCTGAATCCCCAGGTTTTCCTGGCCAATCCTGCCCTGGCCCCGTGGGTGGTGCTGCTCGTCTGCGGCATCGTGTTCGCCGAGACCGGCCTGCTGGTGGGCTTCTTCCTGCCCGGTGACTCCATGCTCTTCACCGCTGGCCTGCTCGTGGCCACCGACACCATCAAGTTCAACATCTGGGCATTGGCGGCGCTGATCATCGTGGCCGCCATCATCGGCAACCAGACCGGCTACTTCATCGGCGCCAAGGCCGGCCCGGCGATCTTCAACAAGCCCGATTCCAGGCTGTTCAAGCGGGAGAACGTGGAAAGCGCGCACGCCTTCTTCGAAAAGCATGGTGGCAAGGCCCTCATCCTGGCCCGTTTCGTCCCGATCATCCGTACCTTTGTGCCCGTGATCGTCGGTGTGGCGCAGATGGACAAGCGCAAGTTCTTCCTCTTCAACGTGATCGGCGCTGTGCTGTGGGGCGGTGGCGTCACGCTGCTCGGCTTCCTGCTGGGCGACCGTGTCCCGTGGGTGCGCGACAACCTGGACATCATCTTCATCGTGATTGTGCTGATCTCGGTGATCCCGGTGGGCATCGAGGTGCTCCGTGGCGTCCTGGCCAAGCGCAAAGCCGCGGTGGCCGGCACCGATCCGGTGGAAGAGTTCATCGACGAGCACGACGGCGGCCCCCGCCGCGAGCGCTAAGCGCACCGTCCCAACCCAAAGAGCAATGGCACCCTGCCGGGCAGGGTGCCATTGCTTTGAGCATTTCTTCGTGCGGTGGGATCTACCTCAGCGCGTCGACGATGGCCGGCAGCAGGGCACGGAAGGCGTGGCCCCGGTGGCTGATGGCGTTCTTTTCCTCGGCGCTCAACTCGGCGCAGCTGCGGTCCATGCCGCTGGGCTGCAGGATGGGGTCGTAGCCGAAACCGCCCTCGCCGCGCGGCGCACGCAGCAGGATGCCCTCGAGCTGGCCGTACTCGACCACTTCACGGGCGCTGCCGTTGTCTCCCGGCACGGCGAGCGCTGCCGCGCAGATGAACGCGGCGCCGCGGTGGCTGTCCGGCACATCGGAGAGCTGGGCCAGCAGGAGCTGCAGGTTCGCGGCGTCGTCTCCGTGCCGTCCGGACCAGCGCGCGGAGAAGATCCCGGGCGCACCGCCCAGGACATCCACCGACAGGCCGGAGTCGTCGGCGACGGCCACCAGTCCGGTCGCTTCGGCGACGGCCCGGGCCTTCAGCAGCGAGTTCTCAGCGAAAGTCACGCCGTCTTCGACGACGTCCGGGGCACCCGCCGCGGCGGCGTCCACTACCTGGGTGTCGACGTCGAGCCCCGGGACCTGGCCGCGGAGCAGTTCCCGCAGTTCCCTCAGCTTGCCCTGGTTGTGGGTGGCGAGGACCAGTCGGGGCTGACCGCTCACGGGGCTTCCGCCAGGGTTTCGCGCTGGATGGCGGCCAGCTGGGAGGTACCCAGCAGTGCGAGGTCCAGCAGGGCGTTGAGTTCATCGCGGTCGAAGGGTGCGCCCTCGGCGGTGCCCTGCACCTCCACGAACTTCCCGGAACCGGTGACCACCACGTTCATATCGGTTTCGGCGCGGACGTCCTCCACGTAGGGCAGGTCGAGCATCGGCACGCCGTCGATGATGCCCACGGACACGGCGGCAATGGTGTCCGTCAGGGGCTGGGAGGAGGCCGGGATGATCTTGTTCTCGCGCGCGAAGCGGATGGACTCGGCGAGCGCCACGTAGGCGCCGGTGATCGCGGCGGTGCGGGTGCCGCCGTCGGCCTGCAGGACGTCGCAGTCCAGGACGATCGTGTTCTCGCCCAGGGCCTTGGTGTCGATGATCGAACGCAGCGATCGGCCGATCAGGCGGGAGATCTCGTGGGTGCGGCCGCCGATCTTGCCCTTGACGGATTCACGGTCGGAACGGGTGTTCGTGGCACGCGGAAGCATGGCGTATTCGGCCGTCACCCAGCCGCGGCCTTCGCCCTTGAGCCAGCGTGGCACGCCCTCGGTCAGGGAAGCCGTGCACAGGACCCTGGTGTTGCCGAACTCGATCAGCGCGGATCCTTCGGCCTGCTTCGACCAGCCGCGGGTGATGCTGATGGGCCGGAGCTGGTCGGGGGCGCGTCCGTCGGCACGGATGACGGGGGCGGTGGTGGCTTCTGAAGTCATGCCTCCAGCTTATCGTCCGGGTTCTTCCCGGGTTCACCGGCCTGACCGCCTTCAGGACCCGCTGCCTCAGACGGTGTAGTGCACCCCCGCGACGGCCACCGCCACGTCGCCGTCGAACTCGGGTTTCGCTTCGGCCAGCACGGTAGTCTGCGAGGTCCAGACCGGAATGTGTGTCAGCAGCAGGCGGCGCGCCCCGGCCGCCGTAGCGGCCTGCCCGGCGCGCTTGCCGGTGAGGTGGACGTCCTTGATGCCGTCGTCGCGGCCCTCTTCAAAAGCCGCTTCGCACAGGAACAGGTCCGCGCCGCGGGCGGCGTCCTCCAGGCCCTGGCAGCTGTCGGTGTCGCCCGAATACGTCAGCACCCGGGTGAGCGGTGTTCCGTCCTTATCCGGCTCAGTCACCTCCACGCGCAGTGCGTAGGCTTCCTCGACGGGGTGGTTCACGGCGAACGGCGTCACGGTGAACGGCCCCACCTGCACCGGTTTGCGCTCGGACCAGTTGGTGAAGTCGAATTCCTCATGCATGCCCGGGTCCAGGTCCAGCCCGTACGCCGTGGCCATCCGGTCCGCCGTGGCCGCCGGACCCCAGACGGGGATCCGGTCCCGGCCCCAGCCGCCTGGTTTCCAGCGGACCGCGACGTGCAGTCCGCACAGGTCCATGCAATGGTCCGGGTGCAGGTGGGTCAGGAAGATTGCGTCGATGTCCTCGAGGTCGGTGTAGCGCTGGATGGCGCCGAGCGCCCCGCTGCCCAGGTCCATGACGATCTTCCACTGCCGCTCGCCGTCATGCGCGGTGAGCAGATAGCACGACGCCGGCGAGCCGGGTCCGGGAAACGAGCCCGTACAGCCAACGATGGTCAGTTTCACCGGGAGCCTCCCAGTGCCGCCTCTGCCTGGGCGTCGACGAAGTTGGAGGTCCGCGGACGTGCACCGCCGATGCGTGCAGCTTCAAGCATTTCCGGCGTGATCCGGGCCAGGCTGCCGGTGGGGTACTGGGCCGCCACATGGTCGACATGGCGGACGGAGAGGACCTCCGGTCCCAGGAAGCGCCGGGCCAGGGTTTCAAACTGTGCGGCGTCTCCGGTGGCCATGAAGTCATGTGTCGGCGGTTCTGCGCCGCTGCGTTGGATGCCGTGGGTTGCCAGGGCGCGGTAGACGTCCTTGGCGGTCTCTTCGGCGCTGGACACGAGGGTGACGTCCTCGCCCATGACAAAGGAAATGACCCCGGTCAGCAGCGGGTAGTGGGTGCAGCCCAGCACCACTGTGTCCACGCCTGCTTGCTTGAGCGGCTCCAGGTAGCTGCCCGCGGCGGCCAGCAGTTCCGGGCCCGTGGTGATGCCGGCCTCGACGAAGCTGACGAACTCGGGACAGGCGACCGAGGTGATGGCCAGGTCCGGGGCCGCGGCAAAAGTGTCTTCGTAGGCCCGGGAGCCCACCGTGGCGGAGGTTCCGATGACGCCGACCTTCCCGTTCCGGGTGGCCGCGACTGCGCGGCGGACGGCGGGCTGGATGACTTCGATGACCGGGATGCCGTAGCGGGCCGTGTAGCGTTCGCGGGCGTCGCGCAGCACGGCGGCCGACGCCGAGTTGCAGGCGATGGTGAGCAGCTTGACGCCGGAGTCCACCAGTTCGTCCATGACTCCCAGCGCGTTGGCCCGCACCTCGGCGATCGGGAGGGGCCCGTAGGGACCGTTGGCGGTGTCGCCCACGTAGATGATGGATTCGTTGGGCAACTGGTCGATGATGGACCGTGCCACGGTGAGGCCGCCGACCCCGGAATCGAAAACGCCGATGGGACGCGATGCCAGTGCGTCGTCGCCTGCGGTGCGCTGCTGGGGATCCCCTGCCGGAGCGTTTGCCGTGCCCGATGCTGAATTCATAATTCTTCGAGAATAAAGCACAGCCACCGAGTGCAGCCATGCGTTGCGATCAGCGCCTCATGTCTGCTTCATCACAGGAACAACCCTTGACAGGGCCCGCCCAGCCACTCGGCTAGCGGCGGTCCATCGAGGCCATCATCGACTGCACCAAGGACTCCTGCAGCCAGGTGGTGAAGTTGTAGACGAGGGCCAGGTAGCTTTCGACGTCCTCCGCCTGGGACCAGTCCTGCATGGCGTGCACGTGGTCGGCGTCGGCTTCGTCCCGGATGTCCAGCCGCTCTGCGAGCACCAGCCGGATGTCGTTCAGCGCCATGGACCAGAGCCTGGCCTCCTCCTGGGTGAGCGTGAGCTCCTTGCGGTCAAGGCCCATCGCCGCCGCGCGCAGGGCGCCGATCTTGTTCTCCCGCAGCGAGCGCTCGGTGAGCTGGCGGAACTCCAGGGAGCCGGCGTCGTCGTCCTTCATGACGTTCGGCAGGAGGCGCAGCAGCGCGCGGTCGGTGGGTTGGCGGACGTCCATGTCCAGCCCCACGAGCGCGGCGAGCGGATCCTGGTCCGGGGCCTCGCTTGGTTCGAGCATTGAAATCACGTCGTCGATCAGTCCGCGCAGCAGCTCGCGCTCCGCCGGTTCGAGGTGTCCCGTGATCCCCTTGAGACCGTATTTGAAAGCCTTAGCCACGCGCGCCGCCCTTTCCGGTTCCGGCGCTGCTGGCCTTTTCGACGGTGGCCCACAGGCCGTAGCTGTGCATGGCGACGGCGTGCTGCTCGACTTGTTCCTTCGCACCGTGCGCAACGATCGAGCGGCCCTTCCGGTGCACTTCGAGCATCAGCTTGTTGGCCTTGGCCTCGGGATAGCCGAAGTAGCTCTGGAACACGAAACTGACGTAGCTCATCAGGTTGACGGGATCGTTCCAGACCACCAGATTCCAGGGGATGTCCGGCGCAGTAAGGACGGCGGTGGAACTCTGCTCTGAGGTCTCCGTCCGTTCCTCAACGTCGACGCCGATGGCAGTGGCAACGGTTGTGGTCATCTGTCCATTCTAAGGTGGCTGACAGTAGAGTGAATCCGTGAGTAGATCCGCCGCCTGGGACCACCCCTGCACCTCGCTTTTTACCGACCACTACGAACTGACGATGCTCCAGGCAGCCCTTCATTCGGGCGCCGCGCACCGCCGTTCGGTGTTTGAGGCGTTTGCCCGCCGGCTTCCGGACGGACGCCGGTACGGCATCGTGGCCGGTACCGGGCGGCTGCTTGAAGGCATCATGAACTTCCGTTTCGGCGAGGACGAACTGGCGTTCCTCGAGCGGAACAACGTGGTCAACGGGGAGACGCTCGACTTCCTGGCCACCTACCGCTTCAGCGGTGACGTCTGGGGCTATCCGGAGGGCGAGGCCTACTTCCCTAACTCCCCCGTGCTGATCGTGGAATCGACCTTCGCCGAAGCGTGCATCCTTGAGACGTACATCCTGTCCGTGCTGAACCACGACACCGCGATCGCTTCGGCGGCCTCCCGCATGACCAGCGCGGCCGGCGGCCGGCCGTGCATCGAAATGGGTTCCCGGCGCACCCAGGAGGAATCGGCGACGGCGGCAGCCCGCGCCGCCGTGATCGGCGGCTTCGGAAGCACCTCCAACCTCGAGGCCGGCCGCCGCTTCGGTCTCAAGACCGTGGGCACCGCAGCCCACTCCTTCACCCTGCTGCACGACAGCGAGCGCGAGGCCTTCGCAGCCCAGATCGAGGCGTTCGGTCCGGAAACGACGCTCCTGGTCGATACCTACGACGTCGAGACCGCGGTACGGACCGCCGTCGAACTGGCCGGCGACAAGCTCGGTGCGGTGCGCTTGGATTCCGGCGACCTGGTTACCCAGGCGCAATGGGTCCGCGAACTGCTGGACAGCCTCGGCAACACCAGCACCCGTATCGTGGTCACTTCCGACCTGGATGAGTACGCCATCGCGGCGCTGCAGTCCGCCCCGGTGGATGCCTACGGCGTCGGGACTTCGCTCGTGACAGGTTCCGGGGCACCTACCGCCAGCATGGTCTACAAGCTGGTCAGCCGCAGCAACGACGCGGGCGAATTCGTCCCGGTGGCAAAGGCGGCCAAGAACAAGGCCAGCGTCGGCGGCCGGAAGTATGCGCTGCGCAAGCTCAACGACCGCGGCGTCGCCACCCAGGAACTGGTAGGGATCGGGCACCCGCCGGAGGACGACGGCAACGACCGCCAGCTGCTGCAGCAGTTCATCAAGAACGGCGAGCTCCTCCCCGGCTGGACAGGACACGAGGGCGTGGTCCGGGCGCGCGAGCGGCATGATGCCGCCATGGCTGAACTTCCTTCCGTGGTCCGCCGCCTCCAGCGCGGCGAGCCTGCGATTCCCACTGTCTACGAGGAGGACTGACATGGCACGGGCCCTGATCATCGTCGATGTCCAGAACGATTTTTGCGAAGGCGGGTCCCTTGCCGTGACGGGAGGAGCCGCGGTGGCCGGTGCCATCAGCGACTACCTCGACGCCCGGCACCAGCATTTCGACCACATCGTGGCCACCCAGGACTGGCACATCGAACCGGGCAGCCATTTCTCCGACAATCCGGACATGGTGGACAGCTGGCCGCCTCATTGCCGTGCCGGAAGCAAGGGCGCCGAACTGCACCCGGACCTGGACAGCGAGTACATCCAGGCCTACTTCCGGAAAGGCCAGTACGACGCGGCCTACTCCGGCTTCGAGGGCGTCCTCGCTCCGGAGGACGAGGTTCCCATGGGTGAGCGGTCCGCCGGCGGCGCGCCGTCCCGGAGGCCGGAGGACAGCGATCCGGAGGACGCCATCGGCCTTGACGACTGGCTGCAGAGCCACGACGTGGAGGAACTCGTGGTGGTGGGCATCGCCACCGACTACTGCGTCAAGGCCACAGCGCTCGACGCCGTCCAGGCCGGCTATGCGGTCACCGTGATCGGCGGGCTCACTGCCGGAATCGCCGAGGACCTCAGCAGCACCTACGCCGAGCTGGAAGAAAACGGCGTCGAACTCGAGGAGCAGTAGCTCCGCGGGCTCCCGCGTCCCGGTTGCCGCGCCGATGTGCCGGCAGCGAAATACCGGCACCACCCCGGCCCTATTTGCGGCCGATGAACCAGTCCTGCAGCTTGCGCAAGCGCGCCTGCAGCTGCGCCTCATTGGCTTGGGCCACGGCGGGGCCGCCGCACACCTCACGCAGCTTGTTGTGCACCACGCCGTGCGGCGTCCCGGTGCGCGCGGACCAGGCCGAAACGTTCTTGGCGAGCTCGTTGCGCAGGTCCATCAGCATGCGGTGGTCCGGGACCGCGCCCGCGGCGGCTGCGGCAAGCGGGGACTGCTTCTTCTTCCTGGACTGCTGGTCATGCTGGCGCTGGCGCAGCAGCGTTCCGACCTGTTCGGCGTCGAGCAGCCCGGGGATGCCCAGGAAGTCGAGTTCGTCTTCAGAGCCGATGTCGGCCCCGGTGCCGAACTCGCCGCCGTCGAACAGCACGCGGTCGAAGGAGGCCTGGGAATCCAGGGCCTCGAACTTGCCCTTTTCAAGGGTGTCGGAGGCCTTCTCCTCGCGGTTGGCCTCGGCCATCAGCGACTCTTCGGGGTTGAACAGCCCGTCCGGGTCCTCCTTCTCGGGACGGTCCAGTGCATGGTCGCGTTCGGCCTCCATGGAGTTCGCCAGCGCCATCAGCGGCGGCACCGAAGGCAGGAATACCGACGCCGTCTCGCCCCGCTTGCGGGCACGCACGAAGCGGCCCACGGCCTGGGCGAAGAACAGCGGCGTCGAGGTCGACGTCGCGTAGACACCCACCGAAAGGCGCGGCACGTCCACGCCTTCGGACACCATGCGCACGGCGACCATCCAGCGTTTGTCCCCTTCGGAGAATTCCTCAATCTTGCTGGAGGCCTTTGAATCGTCCGAAAGGATCACCGTGGGCGACTGGCCCGTGATCTTCTTCAACTGCCCGGCATAGGCGCGGGCGTCCTCGTGGTCGGTGGCGATGACCAGTCCACCGGCGTCGGGCACGGTGCGGCGCACTTCGCTCAGGCGCTTGTCCGCGGCGGCGAGCACGGCGGGGATCCATTCGCCCGCCGGGTTCAGGGCGGTCCGCCAGGCCTGGGAGGTGATGTCCTTGGTCACCGCGGCCTCCCCCAGCGAAGCGGCCATTTCGTCGCCCGCGCTGGTCCGCCACCGCATCTGCCCGGAATAGGCCATGAACAGGACAGGGCGGACCACGTGGTCCCGCAGGGCGTTGCCGTAGCCGTAGGTGTAGTCGGCCTTCGAGCGGCGGATGCCGTCACGGTCCTCGGCGTACTCCACGAACGGGATCGGCGAGGTGTCGGAGCGGAAGGGCGTACCGGTCAGGGCCAGACGGCGGGTGGCCGGGTCGAAGGCTTCGCGCAGGCCGTCGCCCCAGGACAGGGCCTCGCCGCCGTGGTGGATCTCGTCGAGGATCACCAGGGTCCGGGCCGCCTCGGTCTTCGCCCGGTGCAGCATGGGCTTGCTGGCCACCTGCGCATACGTCACGGCGACGCCGATGAAACCGCGGCCGTGCTGCCCGTCGGAGTTCTTGAAGTTCGGGTCGATTGCGATGCCTACGCGGGCGGCGGCGTCGGCCCACTGGCGCTTGAGGTGGTCCGTCGGGGCGACGATCGTCACCCTGTTCACGGCCCCGCTGTCGATCAGCATCGAGGCGATGCGCAACGCGAACGTCGTCTTGCCTGCACCGGGGGTTGCCACCGCCAGGAAGTCGCGCGGACTGTTCCGCAGGTACAGGTCCAGGGCTTCCTGCTGCCAGGCGCGCAGTTTCGGGGCGGTTCCCCATGCGGCGCGCTCCGGATATGCCGGGGGAAGTGAGGGGCCGCCGAAGAGTGTTTCCGTCATGCGCGGGCCCCCCGCGCGGCCTGCTGTCCCTGGGCGGTCAAGGCGGGCCGCGGCGCGGCGGCAAGGGTTCCATTCGGTTCGGCCGTCATCGGTTCGGCCCTGTTCAGCACATGCCAGCTAAGCACAAAAACACCAATCTGTTCCGGGTGTGGTCCGGGACGTGCCGGATCTCACGGGATCGCAGCAATCGCGGTTCCGTGACACGGCAAGGAAAGGGGCCGGCGCGTGAAGGCGCCAGCCCTGGGAAGCGTCAGGAGAGGCGACTGGCCCGCTTAGCGGGAGTCGCCGTCGTCGCCGGGGCGCAGTCCTTCGTAGATCTTCTTGCACTCGGGGCAGACAGGGAACTTCTGCGGGTCGCGGCCGGGAGTCCAGACCTTTCCGCACAGGGCGATCACGGGCTCGCCGGTCAGCGCCGACTCCATGATCTTTTCCTTGCGGACATAGTGGGAGAAGCGCTCCCGGTCGCCGGGTTCCACTTCCTGGCGCGTTTCCTCGCGCTCAATGGTGGCCGTGGAGGTGCCGGCTCCGGAAAGTTCGCGCATTGGATCGTTCTCGAAGGGGTCCGGAGGCAGGGTCGTCATGCCATCCATCTTAGCCGCTACAGGCCCTGCCACTTCGGCTTGTTCTCGAAGGCGTGGCGGTAATAGTCCGCCAGCTTCAGGGACGAGGCTGCCGCTTCGTCGATCAGGATGGACGCGTGCGGATGCAGCTGCAGCACCGACGCCGCGCAAATCGCCGCCACCGGGCCTTCGACGAAGTCGCGCACCGCCCGGGCTTTCTGGGCGCCCGTGGCGATGAGGATCACGTGCCGTGCGTCCATGATGGTGCCCAGGCCCTGGGTAACCACATGGTGCGGCACCTCATCGATGCTGTGGAAGAAGCGGGCATTGTCCTTGCGGGTCTGCTCGATGAGCGTCTTGATGCGCGTCCGGGACGCCAGCGAGGAGCCCGGCTCGTTGAACCCGATGTGCCCGTCAGTGCCGACCCCAAGGAGTTGCAGGTCCACTCCGCCGCGCTCCCGGATGGCGTCCTCATAGGCCGCGCAGGCCGCCGGGAGGTCCTCCGCCGATCCATCCGGGCTGTGGACGTTGGCGGGATCAATGTTCACCCGGTCCGTGAATTCGCGGCGGATCACTTCGCGGTAGGACTCGGGATGCCCAGGCTCCAGGCCCACGTACTCGTCCAGGGCGAAGGCGTGGGCCTTGCTGAAATCAAGCCCCTCCTCCTTGTACCGGCGGGATAGCTCCTCGTAGACCGGCAGTGGTGAGGAACCGGTGGCCAGGCCCAGGACCGCATCGGGCTTGCGCCGCAGGAGGGCCTCAATGGCGTCGGCCGCTAGCCTGCCGATCTGCCTGCTTCCCGGCAGGATGACAACTTCCATTGTTCACGGCCTTTCTGCGCTGGGGCTCCCGGCAACCAGGGTCTCCCACGAGGCTATGTCATGCGGGGAAGCTTTCAACGGTTGTTGGCGAGCTGGGCGAACATTTCCGGCCCGCGCCGGTCCAGCCAGCGGCCGCCGAGCCTGATCCCGGCCACGAAGAAGGCCAGGCCGAATACCGGCCCGCCTGCGAGGCCGAGCCAAGCGAACACCATGCTGCCAGTGACCAGCTGCGCCACGACCATCGCGATCTCCGGGAGCAGCAGCACGGCCATGGCGCCCATTCCGACGAACTGGACCAGCATGGTCTGGGTGACGTTTCCCGGCGGCTTCTTGAAGGGACTCTCCCCCGGGGCCGGAACGGCGCTGGTCCACCGGGCCGAAACCACGGATGCGAGGCCAAGGCCGGTAAAGAGCGCACCCAGCGAGGAGCCCAGGATGTTGGGCAGCCACTCCCAGCGCCCGGTCAGGGCAATTGAACCGGCGGCGAACAGCAGCACCGACGGGAGGGCAAAAGCCAGGCACGCGAGGGCCCGGCCGAGACGGTCATCCCGGCCCCGGACGCCCGCGGCGAGGTGCAGCGCAAAGGCAGTGTTGTCGTAAGAGACATCGGCCGAGATGGACCAGGCCAACAGGAAGGCCGTCAACGGGGCTACGACGATCAGCAGCTCCGGGTTGCCGCTTTGGGCGCCGCCGAAGTAGAACAGCACAGGCAGCAGGGGAACCACCACCAGCGAACCGGCGTAGCGCGGATCGCGCATCCAGTAGGTCAGCGAACGGGCCGCCACCGCACCCGCAGGGGTTGCCGGGAAGATCCCGAACAAGCCGGCCCTGCCTGCCTTCCGGCTGCCGCCTCCGGTGTACGGCGGGGTGACCATCGCCCGCTTCAGGAGCAGGTACCAGGCGCCGCCGATCACGGCCAGGAATGCCAGGGCGATCAGCACTTTCGCGGCCGCGCCCGCCGGATTTCCGGCGTCGAGTTCCCCGCCGACCGACCAGGCAGCGCCGAGCGGGGTCCAGGAAACCGCTTCGGCCAGGCCGGGCAGGTAGTCCCTGCTATCCCGGCCGCCTTGGATCACCGCCGTCATGATCGGCCCGGCCAGCACCAGCGGAACGATAAAGACGATGCTGCTGACATCCTTGAAGCGCCGCGAGGCAAGGAGGCTGGCCACTGCCGTCGTCACCAGTTTGGACGCCACCACACAGCTCAGCACTCCCAGCACCGCTCCAAGCAGGGCACCGGCCGCCGCCGGGAAGCCTCGCGACCAGGTCACCACTGTAGCCAGCGACGCGAGCAGGGTCGCCAGGCCGGGCAGGCCCAGTAGTCCGGCCAGGGCAAGGCCGGGAAGCAGCTCCCGCATGGGGATCGCAGAGGTGGTGAAGCGGCTGGGATCCAACGTGAGGTCGGCGGCCGACGCCACGAGCGGCACCACCGCCCAGCCGGTCATCACCAGCGCGCCGCCCAGCACGACGACGGTCTGCGCCGTTTGCGGATCAGCCCACCGCAGTGCCACGAGCCCGACCACGCAGCCCAGCACAACGCCCGCAGCGTAGAGCGCGCCGACCGCCATCCCCACGATCTGCGGCGGAAGCCGTTAAGCAGGAGCCTCCACTTCAGGCTCAGAAGGTGCGCAACCACTCGAGCCCCCCGGTATGCATGCCGCCGCCGACGAGTGCGACAAAACGGTCTTCCAGCGTCGCGCCGGCCCGCACCTCGTCGACCGTCCCGGCGGCAAGCACCCGGCCGGCCGAAACCACGGCCACGTGGTCGCACATGCGCTGGACCAGGTCCATGACATGGCTGGAGACGATCACCGTGCCGCCCGAGGCGACATACTGTTCCAGGATGCCGCGGATGTTCGCAGCCGACACAGGGTCCACGGATTCGAACGGTTCGTCGAGGACCAACAGGCGGGGAGCGTGGATCAGGGCGGAAGCGAGGGCGATCTTCTTGCGCATGCCGGCCGAGTAGTCCACCACCAGGGTTCCGGCGTCCTTGCCAAGGTCCAGCGCGGCGAGCAGGTCCTGGACCCGGGACTGCACCACGGAACGGTCCATTCCGCGCAGCAACCCCGCGTAGCTGACCAGTTGTTCCCCGCTCAGGCGGTCGAACAGCCGCACGCCGTCGGGCAGGATGCCCATGAGCTTCTTGGCTTCAAGCGGCCGCTCCCAGACGTCCACGCCGTGGATAAAGGCCGTTCCGAAGTCCGGCCGCAGCAGTCCCGTCGCCATGGACAGCGTGGTGGTCTTCCCGGCGCCGTTCGGGCCGACGACGCCGTAGAAGGAGCCGGCGGGGACGTCCAGGCTGATGCCGTTGACGGCGATCTTGTCGCCGAAGCGCTTGGCCAGGCCGCGCAATGCCAGGGCCGGGACCGGGGGTGCCGGGTATTCAGCAGCACCGGAGGACGGATTCGGGGCAGGGTAACCGGGACTCGGATCGCTCATTCTGCCAGCGTAACCCCGGCCGATTTCGGGCGGGGTCATCCGGCAGGACGAACCCGCGCGGCCGCCGACGGGACGGGGTCATCCGCAGGGAGGAGCCGCCCTCGCCGGAAAGCGCACGTCCCCAGAAAAGAGCGCGGGCCCTCAGAACAGCACGCGGGCGAGGCCCTGCCGGGCCTTGGCCACCCTTTCGTCGGCAACGCCGACAACGTCGAAGAGTTCCAGAAGGCGGACGCGTGCGGTTTCGCGTTCGGCGCCGAAGTTCCGGCCGATGAACGCGATGATGCGGTTGAAGCCGTCGTCGATATGTCCGCCGGAGACGTCCAGATCGGCGATGGCGAGCTGGGCGTCGAGGTTATCCGGCTCCTGCGCGGCCTGCTGGCGCAGCGCCTCGGCCTGGGGGGCGGAAATCGCTTCGAGCCGGCCCATCAGTTCCACTTGGGCCAGTCCGGCCTTCGCTTCACGGTCGGCCGGCTGCTCGGAGAGTGCCTGCCGGTACGCCTGCGCGGCTGCGGCATAGTCGCCGGCCTCGATCGCGTCGAAGGCTGCCTGGTGCAGGGGCGGTACCGGCGCTTCCTGCGGCGCCGAGGACTCACCGCGGACGCTCCCGGTGACACCATTCTCCGCAGCGACCTTCAGCAGTTCGTCCAGGAGCGCGCGGATCTCTTGCTCCGCGGCGGGCCCTTGGAACAGCGGAAGGGGCCGGCCCTTCAGGACGGCGACCGCGGTGGGTACCGCCTCGATCCGGAAGGCATCCGCCAGTTGGGGGAACGCGTCGATGTCGGCTGCGGCGAGGACGATCCGTCCGTCGTAGCTTTCGACGACGTTTTCCAGGCTCTGAAGCAGAGTGCCCGACTCCGGCGAGTAGCTGGCCCAGAGGAGGAACAGCACGGGGATCCGCGCCGAAAGCTCCACCAGGTCCTGGAAGTTCGCCTCATTGGCGTCCACGCGGAGCGGGCGCCTGGCCTCCTCTGCCGCCGGATCCTGGACTCCACCATCCGGGATGCCCCGGCCGGGTGCAGCCGCGCCGCTGCCCTGGACGGGAGGCGCGGGCGGCGGTGCGGCCGGTCGCCGCAGAGCGGAGAGGTCGACGGCGCCGCGGAGGTTGAGCTGGCTGGCGGCGGCCGGGGAAACGGGTCGTGATCCTGGCGAACTCATACTGTCCACTCTAGCTGTTTCACCGGCCGCCACTTCGCCTACTTGAAGCTGGCTGCCACCAGCCCGCGGAAGGCGGCCACGAGCTTCATCGGATCGTTCGATCCTGCGGGCGGGACGTAGATGGCCACCGACTCGGCAAAGGTCTGCGAGAGGCCCACTTTCGTCGATTCACCGCCGGCCAGAACGGCCGCCGCCTTGTCGGCGATCAGGGTGTCCCCCTCGGCCTTGGGCGTGGTGGTGAACACGAAGTCCAAGCGGCCCAGAACCAGGGCACCGCCGTCGGACGTGCGGTAGACCAAGGTGTCTGCAGGGACCGGGGTGTGCGTGAACTTGAACGTTCCGCTGCTTCCGGCCTTGACGGCGTCGGCCTGGTAGTCCAGGACGTCGGCGATGTACGGCGAACCTGTGCCTTCGACCAGCTTGTCCTTGAAGGCGGAGCCCGGCTTGGTGAGCCGGTCAGCCAGGGCAGCCATGGCTTCGGTACCGCTGTAGAGCAGCCCGGTCTTGTCGCCGGCCGCGGCCTGCTGGGTTCCGCCGAGCGGGATGGCGGGGAAGGACGTGCCCGGCTGCAGCGGCGCCGTGGCCAGGAGCTTGTAGTTCTCCCGCGGGGCGGACTGCCGAAGGGTCAGCACCTGGGGCACGACGTTTCCGTCGCCCTGGGTGACGGCGACGACGGTGCGGGGCCAGGTCCGCTGGGTGGTCACCACGCTGCCAAGCAGCTTGCTGGCACGCACGGGCATGCGTGCCTGGTGGCTGGCCACCTTCGCGCGGATCTTGTAGTTCTGGGTCCGGACAAGCAGTTCGGTGCCGTCGACGCGGGTCTTCAGTTTCGCGGCGTCGCGGGCGGCGTCGCCGGCGGAGACGGCGTTCGCGACCTGTTCCAGGATGCGCTTGAGCTGGGCATCCACCAGGACGGGCACGTCGGCCTCCGCGGAAGCACCCTGGGCCGAGGAGGGCGAGGGGCTTTCGGCGGCCTGGGCGCCTGCAAGCGACGTCCCTGCGAGTGCGGTGGCGAGGGCACCGGCCGCCAGGATCCGCAGGGCGGTGGTGCCGCCCTTCTGCTGCGGAGCCTGCCCGCCGGGGGCCTGGTTCTTGAAGAACGGCCCGGCCGGCTTCTGCGAGGTGCCATTTCCGGTGCCGCTGCCGGAGCCGCCGTTTCCGCCGTTCCGCGCACCAAGGAACCTGCTGAGCAGGGGCAGTGCGGCACCGGCTGCCATGAGGACAGAGCCGATGAGGATGAGCGGGACGGCCCACGGCATGTAGGTGTCGTTCGGGTACGTCACGGAGATCGACGCCGGCGCGGGCTTGGTGCCGTCGCTGGCGAGCAGGAGCGACCATTCGCCGTCGGCCGGCGGGTTCCAGGAGTACTCGAGCTGTCCGCTGGCGCTTTCGGTCTCGACCCAGAGGTCGGATCCGGCCGGCGCCGGTGCGGTGGCTTCGCCTTCGGTGTTGGTGACCTGAAGCGACTTGCCGTCTTCGGAGACCCCGGTGACCGTGTTGTGGGCGGTCTTGCCTACCCAGCCGTCGACGTCGTCGGGCCGGCCCACAGCCAGCACGAAGTTGCCATCACCCTTGATGGTGATCCGGCTGGGCCCACCCTTGTGGTCCAGGAGTTCTTGCCCGATCACAGTCAACGGGGCGGCTTTCGTGTCGCTGGGAGCAGACGCGGTCACGGTGTCGGCAGGAGCCCAGAAGGTCAGCTGGCCGATGCCGGCCAGCAGTACCAGCAGGCCCAGCAGCGCCAGGGAGGCTGCAGTCTTCAATCGCACAGGAATACCAATCATCAGCGGTCGTTGAGCTTTAAGGGTAACGGTTTTGTTACCCAACAGTCGGTTCGGGGGACGGCCGCCCGGGCCCCGGATTCCCCACCGTGGCGGGCCAAAACCGCAGATTCATGCTGCTGGTAGGGTGACGAACAACATTGGAATCGGCTTTGCCTGCGGGGCCGCACGGAATGCAAAGGCAGAAGAAGCACAGTGAATGAGCAGAAGTCTCCGACGCCTCCCGGGCCGTCCGGCGAACCGAACGGAGCAGCCCAAGCGGCAGGCGGCCGGGTACCCAAGGCCGGCATGTTCGCCGTGATTGCCCGCAGGCTCCGGCAGCCCATTCCGGGTGCCCAGCCCAGAGTGCGGTTCGAGATGCCCCCGGAACTCGGGGGCGATGACTCCGCGATTGACGACGGCGAGGCACCCTTCGGCTCCCCCGGCCCCCGGATGTCGGCACAGCACCCGCTGTATATCGGTTTCATGGGGACTGCCGGCGTCGGCATCGCCCTGCTGCTCTTCTACATCGGCACCCATACGGCACAGCTCCTGCTGTGGATCGTGACGGCTTTGTTCATCGCGCTGGGACTGGACCCGGTGGTCCGCTGGCTCGAAAGCCAGAAGGTTCCGCGCCCCGCGGGCATCCTGCTCTCCGTCGGGGTGCTGGCCGCCGGCGTTGCGGGCTTCTTCGCCACCCTGATTCCCACCATCGTTGAACAGGTGACGGAAATCGTGCGCCAGGCACCCACCTGGATCCGCGACTTCCTGGATTCGGAATTCTTCCGGACCCTGGACAGCCAGTTCGGTGTGCGGGACCGGATCAGCGAGGAACTGGACAAATTCGTCAAGAACCCCGATGCGATGGGCGGAATCTTCGGCGGCGTCGTGGGTTTCGGTTCCACGGTGGCCAACAGCGTCTTCGGCGCGTTGATCGTCCTGGTGCTCAGCCTGTACTTCCTGGGCGCCCTGCCGGCCATGAAGAAATGGGCGTACCGCCTGGCGCCCCGGTCCCGGCGGCCCCGGGTCGAGGCCTTGTCCGAAGAGATCACCCGCTCCGTGGGCAACTACGTGATCGGCCAGGCCTGCGTCGCCCTGCTCAACGCGCTGTTCGCCTTCATCGTGATGACAATCCTCGGCGTCCCGTTCAGCGTGCTGCTGGCCTTCGTGGTGGCCCTGCTCGCGTTCATCCCGCTGGTCGGCGGCATGATTGCCGCGGTGGTGGTGATCCTGGTGTCCCTCACCCTGGGCTGGCAGACCGCGGTGATCTACGCGATCTGCTACTTCGCCTACCTGCAGTTCGAGGCGTACTTCATCTCGCCGCGCATCATGCAGCGCGCCGTCGCGGTGCCGGGCGCGGTCGCCGTCATCTCGGTGATCGCGGGCGGCAGCCTGCTGGGGGTCCTCGGTGCGCTCATCGCGATCCCCACGGCCGCGGCCACCATGCTGCTCATCAAGGAAGTCTTCATCGTCCGCCAAGACCGCCACTGACGCCGGACCGCCACTGACGCAGGCCCGCCGGGCGGATTCGCCTGCTAGGCCGCCGTCGCGAACGGACCGGCCCACTCGCGCGGCAATCCATCGGCGCCGGCACCGGCTTCGGTGACGTCGTCGACAATCTCGTCCAGGACCCGCGCGGCGTACTTTTCGCCCACCCAGAGGTGCTTGGCGCCGTCGACCCCCAACAGCCGCGCCTGCGGCACGAGGCTGAAGCGTTCCGCCGCTTCGGCCGGCTGCAGAAAGTCGTCATGTTCCGGAACGAGGACCGTGAGTGGTTTTCCGGAGGTGGCCCATTCCTTCAAGTGGACGTCCGTGGCACGGTGCAGCGGCGGAGAAAGCAGGATGGCACCCTCCACCTGCGAAGCGACCGGATCGACCGCACCGTACATTAGCGCAAGTTCCGTGCCGAAGGACCAGCCCACCAGCCAGCGGTTCGGCAGTCCGCGCTCGACGGCGAAGCGCACCGCGGCCTCGACGTCGTACCGTTCGCCGATGCCCTCTTCGAAACTGCCCTGGCTGGTGCCCCGCGGAGAGTGGGTGCCGCGGGTGTTGAAGCGGAGCACCGCGACGCCGGCCAGCGCCGGAAGGCGGTAGGACGCCTTCCGGTAGACGTGGGAGTCCATGAAACCGCCATGGGTTGGCAGCGGATGCAGGGTGATGAGCGTCGCGGTGATCCCGCCCGATTCCGGAAGCGCCAGCTCCCCCACCAGGACCTTGCCGTCCTCGGTGGTGATTTCGATGTTCTCGCGCCGGGCCGGAAGTACCGTGGAGGCGCGGATGGCAACGGGAGCTGCCGGCTGGGTGAACACGAACGAAGCGGGATCGAAAGTCATGCTTCCAAGGGTATCCCCGCCGAGCCGCCGAGCTGCCCGGGCCGCCAAGCCTCAGCGGTAGCGGTAGGTGCGCCCGGTCCAGCATTTGTTATGCCAGTGCCGGCGTTCCTCCAGGCCCACAGCGTCGCCCAGCAGATGGCTGGCCGACCAGACCACGAGGTGGGCGGTTCCCGGCAGGATCGGCATTGAGCAGCCGGGGCACACGTAGTTCTTCTCGGCGTTCCTGGCGGTCATGGTGCGGACGTACCAGTCGCCGTCGGGGGCGCTCTCCCGCCGCGCTATCCCGGCCCGCGCCCGTTCCAGGTCCAATTCGGGCGCGTCGGCACCGCGGATCCACTTCGAATTCGCGGAACTTGTGCGGCGGGGGCGGTTGGAGCGGGGCATGGCTCCATTCTGCCGCAGAGCCCCCGGCCGGGCGGCACGCTGTCACAGGCAGTAAAGTTGAGCGGGTGCGACTCGTCATAGCCCGCTGCTCCGTTGATTACGTCGGCCGACTCAAGGCCCACCTGCCCCTGGCCACCCGGCTCCTGCTGGTGAAAGCCGATGGTTCCGTGCTCGTCCATTCGGACGGCGGTTCCTACAAGCCCCTGAACTGGATGAGCCCGCCGGCGACCCTGCGCGTCACCACCCCGGAAGAGACCGACGTGGAGGAAGGGGTCGTCGAGCAGTGGACAGTCCAGTCGGCCAAGGCCGACGACCGCCTCATCATCAACATCTACGAGCAGCTCCATGACACTTCCCATGAGCTCGGCATGGATCCGGGCCTCATCAAGGACGGCGTGGAAGCGGACCTCCAGCGCCTGCTGGCCGAGCAGATCGAAACGCTGGGCGCCGGGTACTCCCTGATCCGGCGGGAGTACTTCACCGCGATCGGCCCGGTGGACATCCTCGCGCGCGACGCCGACGGCGGCACGGTCGCCGTCGAGCTCAAGCGCCGCGGCGACATCGACGGCGTAGAGCAGCTCACGCGCTACCTCGAACTGCTCAACCGCGACCCGCTGCTTGCGCCGGTCCGCGGTATCTTCGCGGCCCAGCAGATCAAGCCGCAGGCCAAGGTCCTGGCAAACGACCGCGGGATCGACTGCGTGACGCTCGATTACGACGCGATGCGTGGTGTGGACGACAGCGAGTCCCGGCTCTTCTGATCACCGCTGATTGAAATATTTCAGTTTCAATCACGTTTAGTCATACAGTGTGGTGGCTCTGCCCCATAGAATCGATGGCATGACAGACCCGAGCCTGCCGTCGGCCACGCCCACCGCCTCCCGCCACCTCATCAGCGGAACCATCGTCAGCGACGGCGTGGTCATCGAGGATGGGCTGGTGGCCGTGGACGGCGACCGGATCGCCTTCGCCGGCCCGCGCGGGGATTTCGACGAGCACGCCTTCGATGGGTTCGCCGGACTCCCGCATGCGCCCCTTCCCGCGGACCGCTTCCTGCTGCCCGGCTTCGTCGACGTGCATTGCCACGGCGGGAACGGCGGCGACTTCCCGGGCGGCGACGAGGAATCGGCCCGCAAGGCAATCGACTTCCTGCACCGTTCCGGAACCACCACCCTGTTGGCGAGCATGGTCACCGCCTCACGGGAGGACCTCCTGCGCGGCATCGGCCTCTACGTGCGCCTGGCGGAGGAGGGACTGCTTGCGGGCATCCACCTCGAAGGACCATTCCTCTCGCACGCGCGCTGCGGCGCACAGAACCCCGACTACCTCCTGAAGCCCGACCTCGGACTCCTGGCCGAGCTCATCGACGCCGCGGCCGGGAAACTGGCCACCATGACCTACGCGCCGGAATTGCCCGGCGCCGCGGGGCTGGTGGACCTGATGACCTCGCACGGCGTCACGCCGTCGCTGGGCCATACCGACTGCGACGACGCCACCGCCAGCGCGTCCCTCGCGGCCGCCCGGGAGGGCCTTGCGTCGGCAGGGTTCGACGGCGTCAGCTCGCTTCCCACCGTGACGCACCTGTTCAACGGGATGCCGCCCCTGCACCACCGCTCCCCGGGCCCCGTCGCCGCGTGCCTGCGCGCCGCCCAGGCCGGCAAGGCGGTGGTGGAACTCATCGCCGACGGCACGCACCTCGCCCCCGCCACGGTGGCCACTGTCTTCCAACTCGTCGGCGCCGCCAACATCGCGCTGGTGACCGATTCGATGGCCGCCGCCGGACTGTCCGACGGCAACTACATGCTGGGCCCGTCCCCCGTGACCGTCAGCGGAGGCGTCGCCACGCTGGACGCCAACGGATCGATCGCCGGCGGCACCGCCACCATGCTCGATGTCGTGCGCCGCACGGTGGCGTCCGGCGTCGGCCTGGCGGACGCCGTCTTCTCGGCAACTGCAGTGCCGGCCGCCGTACTGGGACTTTCCGATGAGGTGGGCGGCCTCCGGCGGGGCCTGAGGGCCGACCTCGTGGTGGTTGGCAAGGACCTCGACCTCGCCGCCGTCCTGCGCCAAGGCAACTGGCTTTAGGCCGCCTGGGCAAGGCCGGCCTATTACCTTATTTATGGCGAAATGCCGTTACCTTCTTTTTACTTAAATTTTCCGGGAATTCCTTGGCAGACCGTTGACCTGCACTAATGGCCATGAAAGTGTTGTAGCAGTCTTTGTGTAGGTGTGATTCATGCTCGCAAGACGTGTTGCGAGCTTGAAGCTCCTGCAATACAAGCCAGGCAATGCCAGGGCGGAATTCAGGTCTTCTCGCGGAGTGACTAAAGCACGGCACGCGGTGTGCCGGACTTGAAAAGAAGTTCCACAATGAGGAGAAACAAATAATGGCACTGGGCACTGTCAAGTGGTTCAACGCTGAAAAGGGCTTCGGCTTCATCACCCCGGACGACGCCGAAGGCGACGTCTTCGTCCACTACTCGGAGATCCAGACCTCCGGTTTCCGCACCCTCGACGAGAACCAGCGTGTTCAGTTCGAAATCGGCCAGGGCGCCAAGGGCCCGCAGGCCACCGGCGTCACCGCTCTCTGAGCCAAGCCACGCAAACGGAAAGACCCGGGCAAGCTGCCCGGGTCTTTTCTGTTTTAGGGTTCCTGGAATCAGCGCCAGGTTCCCACTCCGATCACCGGACCGGCCTCCAGCCAGGAGGACAGCCCCGCATAGGCTTCGAAGCGCATGGCCAGCATGAAGGACTCCCCTTCGTGCCGCAGTTCAACCACCACGACGTCGGGCTGCAGCTTGGGCAGCTCCACCTCGCGGGGCTTCCGGCGGCCGAGCAGTTCCAGGGAACTGCGCTTGAAGCTATGCCGGGGGCGGAAGCTCAGCGACAAGAGGCTGAACCATTCCAGCTCGGAGTCCTGATAACGACAAACCCCCATCCGCCAGCTGTTTCCAGCCACGCAAATGGAGGCGTCCACCGTGCCGAGGGCGCGCCGCAGGTTGAAGCGGCGCACCCCCACGAGGCACAGTGTCAAAACAAGCAGGCCGAAGGCACTTGCCAGGATGATGAACGGAAAAACAGAATCGCCCATCAAGCTCGTGCTATCGGATCCCCGCGGTAGCTGCTTCGCCCAGCTGGGCGTTGTCAGCAACGATGACCACCCGGTTGTTGTCAACGGAGAAGAATCCGCCGTCGACAGCTACCGCGATGCGGTCGCCGGATACCGGCTCGATTGCCAGCTCACCCTCGGCCAGGATGGCGAGCAGCGGCGAGTGGCCCGGCAGGATTCCGATTTCACCATCGCTGGTGCGGGCCTTGACCATCTTGGCCGCGCCGGACCACACGAAGTGGTCCGCCGCTACAATCTCAACCTCGAGCTCAGCCATGCTACTTAGTCTGTTCCTGGATCTTGGCCCACTGGCGCTCGACGTCATCCATGGCACCGACGTTGAAGAACGCCTGCTCAGCGATGTGGTCGACGTCGCCGTCGCAGATGGCCTTGAAGCCCTCGATCGTGTCCTTGATGGACACGGTGGAGCCCTCGACACCGGTGAACTGCTTTGCAGTGTAGGTGTTCTGGGAGAGGAACTGCTGGATGCGGCGGGCACGAGCCACGACGATCTTGTCTTCTTCGGACAGTTCGTCGACACCGAGGATGGCGATGATGTCCTGGAGTTCCTTGTTCTTCTGCAGGATCTGCTTCACGCGCACGGCGGTGTCGTAGTGGTCCCTGCCGATGTACTGCGGGTCGAGGATTCGCGAAGTGGAGGTCAGCGGATCAACGGCCGGGTACAGGCCACGGGATGCAATTTCACGGGAGAGTTCCGTGGTGGCATCCAGGTGGGCGAAGGTGGTGGCCGGAGCCGGGTCGGTGTAGTCGTCAGCCGGGACGTAGATGGCCTGCATCGAGGTGATGGAGTGGCCCTTGGTCGAGGTGATGCGCTCCTGGAGGAGACCCATCTCGTCGGCCAGGTTCGGCTGGTAGCCCACAGCGGAAGGCATGCGGCCCAGAAGGGTCGACACCTCGGAACCGGCCTGGGTGAAGCGGAAGATGTTGTCGATGAAGAGCAGCACGTCCTGGTTCTGCACATCGCGGAAGTACTCCGCCATGGTCAGGGCGGACAGTGCCACGCGCAGACGCGTTCCCGGCGGCTCGTCCATCTGGCCGAACACAAGGGCGGTGTCCTTCAGAACGCCGGCCTCGTCCATTTCGACCCAGAGGTCGTTGCCCTCACGGGTACGCTCGCCGACACCGGCGAACACGGATGTACCACCGAAGTTACGGGCAACACGGGTGATCATTTCCTGGATGAGCACGGTCTTGCCGACGCCGGCGCCACCGAACAGACCGATCTTGCCACCCTTGATGTAGGGGGTCAGGAGGTCGATGACCTTGATGCCGGTCTCGAGCATTTCGGTGGAGCCCTCGAGCTGCGCGAAGGACGGAGCCTTGCGGTGGATCGGCCAGTAGGCGTCAGCCTTG
The DNA here is from genome assembly GCF_003369445.1 of Arthrobacter silvisoli. Lineage (GTDB taxonomy): Bacteria > Actinomycetota > Actinomycetes > Actinomycetales > Micrococcaceae > Arthrobacter > Arthrobacter silvisoli. The sequence goes on along the minus strand of NZ_QRCU01000043.1, from coordinate 1,377 downwards.
ATCTCGGATTCTTCGACGTCCAGCGGCTTGCCGAGCACGTTGAAGATGTGGCCCTTGACGCCGTCGCCGACGGGCACGGAGATCGAGGCGCCGGTGTCCTGCACGGAGGTGCCGCGGACAAGTCCGTCGGTGGCCTGCAGGGAGATGGCACGGACGAGGTTGTCACCCAGGTGCTGGGAGGTCTCGAAGGTGATGGTCTTGGTCTCGCCGTTGAGGGTTACCTCGGTGGTGAGTGCGTTGTAGATGGACGGGATTGCGTCGGCCGGGAATTCGACGTCGACAACCGGGCCAATGACACGGGCAATGCGGCCGGTGGCACCGGCCGTTGCGGCTACGTGCTCGGTAGCGGTGGCAGTCATCTCTCTCACTTCGTTCAGTAGATGGCGTGGGGTTAAGTTTATCTGTTTGGTACGGCTGGTCTGATGCCGTACCGGTTACGCGCTGAGGGCGTCGGCGCCGGCCACGATCTCGGACAGTTCCTGCGTGATTTCGGCCTGGCGGGCCGTGTTGCGCAGTCGCGTGTACTTCTTGATCAGCTCGGTCGCGTTGTCACCGGCCGACTTCATCGCGCGCTGGCGGGCAGCGAGCTCGGACGCTGCGGCCTGCAGCATCGCTGCGAAGAGGCGGGATTCGATGTAACGCGGAAGCAGGGCATCAAGGACCTGCTCGGCCTCCGGCTCGAACTCGTACAGCGGCAGCAGCTCCGACTCGCTGACCGTCTGCTCTTCGACTTCCAAGGGAAGAAGGCGGACCACGGTGGGTTCCTGCGTCACCATCGACTTGAAGCGGGTGTACACAACGTGGATTTCGTCCACGCCGCCTTCCGCGTAATCGGTGGCGAACTCTTCGAGCAGGGCAGCGCCGATTTCCTGCGCCGTCCCGAACTCCGGTGCGTCCGTTCCGCCGGTCCAAACACGGGCGTAGGGGCGGCTGCGGAAATCGAAGTACGCCTGGGCCTTGCGGCCAAGCACGTAGGTCTTGACGTCCTTGCCTTCAGCACGGAGGAGTTCGTTGAGTCCTTCGGCCTGCTTGAGCACGCTGGCGGAGTAGGAACCGGCCAGGCCACGGTCAGAGGTAATGACCAGGACGGCGGCACGGCGGATCTGCTCCGGCTCGGTGACGAGCGGGTGGTCGATTTCGTTCTGGCTCGCGACAGCAGAAACGGCACGGGTAATCGCATTGGCATACGGCAGCGAAGCTGCAACGCGGGCGCGGGCCTTACCGATGCGCGAGGTAGCGATCAGCTCCATCGCCTTGAAGATCTTGCGCATCGACGTCGTCGAGGAGATCTTCTGGCGGTAGACCCGGATCTGGGCTCCCATACTTATCCTTTCCTAAGATCCCGGTGCCCGGGCCGGCCGGAGCGCAAGCTCCGGC
>NZ_QRCU01000035.1 GCF_003369445.1 Arthrobacter silvisoli | reverse complement strand
GGGCGGCACCCCCAAGGTGCCGCCCGCCGTCGGGCTTTAAGGGGCCCAACCGCAGGGGTCCCCGGGCGGTGGGAGGCGGTGGTGGGCCTTATCCGAAGCGGCCGGAGACGTAGTCTTCGGTGGCCTTCTGGGCCGGGTTGTTGAAGATCGTGGTGGTGTCCGCAAACTCGATCAGCTTGCCGGGCTTGCCGGTGCCGGCGATGTTGAAGAACGCCGTCTTGTCCGAAACGCGGGCGGCCTGCTGCATGTTGTGGGTCACGATCACCACGGTGTACTGGTCCTTGAGCTCGTTGATGAGGTCCTCGACGGCCAGGGTGGAAATGGGGTCCAGCGCGGAGCAGGGTTCATCCATCAGGATGACCTGCGGCTCCACGGCGATGGCACGGGCGATGCAAAGGCGCTGCTGCTGGCCGCCGGACAGGCCCGAGCCGGGCTTCTCCAGGCGGTCCTTGACTTCGTTCCAGAGGTTGGCGCCGCGCAGGGACTTCTCCACCAGGGCATCGGCCTCGCCCTTGGAGATCTTCTTGTTGTTCAACTTCACGCCGGCCAGCACGTTGTCGCGGATGGACATCGTGGGGAACGGGTTGGGCCGCTGGAAGACCATGCCCACCTGGGTGCGCACGGTCACCGGGTCCACACCGGGCCCGTAGAGGTTGTCGCCGTCGAGCAGCACCTCGCCCTCCACGCGGGCTCCCGGGAGGACCTCGTGCATGCGGTTCAGGGTGCGCAGGAAGGTGGACTTGCCGCAACCGGACGGGCCGATGAAGGCGGTGACCGACTTGGGGTCGATGTTGATGTTGACGCCTTCGACGGCGAGGAAATTGCCGTAGTAGACGTTCAGGTCCTTGACGTCGATCCGCTTAGACATGGTGTTCCTTCAATGCTGTGGTGGGAAGAATGTTCAGGCCCGGCGTCATCGGCCGGCCTTGGGGGCGAAGATCCGTGCGATCAAGCGGGCTGCGAGGTTCAGCAGCATCACCAGGATGATCAGCACCAGGGCCGCGCCCCACGCCCGCTGGTCAGAGGGACCGGGATTGGAGGGCGAGGTGGGGTTGAGGATCTGCGTGTAAATGAACGTAGGCAGCGAGGCCATCCAGCCGCCGAAGACGTTGTTGTTGATGCTGGTGGCGAAACCGGCGGTGACCAGGATGGGAGCAGTCTCACCGATCACGCGGGCGATCGCAAGGGTGACGCCGGACGCGATACCGGAGATCGCCGTCGGGATGACCACCTTCAGGATGGTCCGCCACTTCCGCACGCCCAGCGCGTAGGCGGCCTCGCGCAGTTCGTTCGGGACGATCTTGAGCATTTCCTCGCTGGAGCGGACCACCACCGGGATCATCAGCACCGAAAGGGCGACGGCGGCGACGGCACCGGTCTTGGTGCCCGGGCCGACGACGGCGAAGAAGAACGCCGCGGCGAAAAGGCCCGCCACGATCGAGGGGATGCCGGTCATGACGTCCACGAAGAAGGTGATGGCACGGGCCAGGGGACGGTCGTTGCCGTATTCCACCAGGTAGATCGCGGTGAGCAGGCCAACGGGCACCGAGATGACGGTGGCCAGCAGGGTGATCTGCACGGTGCCGACCAGTGCGTGGTAGACGCCGCCGAGCACCTTGGTGCCCTGTTCGACGGCCTTGTTGTCGAGCGTGCCGGTGACGCCGTTCATGGACGTCCCGAGGAAGCCCGGGGTGATGATTCCGGGGATGCCGTTGACCAGCACGGTCCAGATCACCGAAACCAGCGGCAGCAGCGCAACCAGGAACGCGCCGACCACCAGGCAGGTGGCCAGCTTGTCCTTGGCCTTGCGTGCGCCTTCGACAACGCCGCTCCAGGCAACGAGGCCCATCGTGAACAGGATCGCGGAAACCACGCCCCAGCCGAAGACGTTGAAGCCGATCAGCGCGAGGATGGCCGCACCGAGCACGAGGGCGACGGCGAGGACCACGTAGGGCGCGTACGAAGGCAACTGGCCCTTGGTGAGGGCGGATCGCTTGCGGGTTACGGGGGCTGTGAGTGTCATTTAGTTCGCTCCCGAGAATTCTTTGTGCTTGGTGATGATCCAGCGCGCCACCATGTTCACGGCCAGGGTGATGACGAACAGCACCAGGCCGGCGGCGATCAGGGTGTTGACCTTGAGGCCGCTGGCTTCGGGGAAGTTGAGGGCGATCTCGGCGGCGATGGTCTGGTTACCGCTCTGGATGAGGCTGGCGGTCAGGACGCCGGAGGAGAGCACCAGGGCCACGGCCATGGTCTCGCCGAGCGCGCGGCCCAGGCCCAGCATGACGGCGCTGATGATGCCCGGGCGGCCGAAGGGCAGGACGGCCATCTTGATCATTTCCCAACGGGTGGCGCCGAGGGCGAGTGCGGCTTCCTCGTGCAGCTTGGGGGTCTGCAGGAAGATTTCGCGGCTCAGGGAGGTGATGATCGGCAGCACCATCACGGACAGCACGACGCCGGCGGTCAGGATCGTCTTGCCGGTTGCGGATGCCGGTCCCTGGAAGATCGGCAGCCAGCCCAGGTTGTTGGCCAGCCAGTCGTAGCCGGGGGCGATTTCCTTGGCCAGGAAAGCTGCGCCCCAGGCGCCGTACACCACGGAGGGGATGGCGGCGAGGAGGTCGATCACATAGCCCAGGCCGGAAGCGAGGCGGCGCGGGGCATAGTGGGAGATGAACAGCGCCACGCCGATTGCCACGGGGGTGGCGATCACGAGGGCGATCAGGGCAGCGATGAGCGTGCCCAGGACGATCGGCCAGATATAGGCGGCGAAGCCCTGGCCGCCCTGGATGTCGGCCGCCGGGGCCACGAAGGCCGGGATGGCCTGGACAACCAGGAAGAGTGCGACGCCGAACAGGACTGCGAGGATGAGGCATCCCGCGGTCAGCGCGGCTCCGGAGAAGACCTTGTCCCCGGTGCGCCCGGCGCCCTGGGAAGTAGTCAAGGAGTTGGTGGTCACGTCTACCTTCAACGTCGGTTCGGAAAATGGCCAAATTCCCCGCCCCGCCGCGAGGTGTTGTGCCCTCGGCGGCGGAACAGGGAACTGCGGTGTTTCAGGCCGGCGGCACCGTGGTGCCGCCGGCCTGAGCGGTCCTTAGGACTTGGCCTTGATGGACTCGATGGCAGCCTTGGCCTTCTCCTGCAGCGCTGCGGACAGCGGAGCGGACTTGGCGGCGTCGGCGGCGGCCTGCTGGCCCCCTTCGGAGACTACGTAGTTCTCGAAAGCCTTGACGAGGTCAGCGGTTTCCTTCTTGTCGTAGGTGGTGCAAACGACGTGGTAGGAGACCAGGACAACCGGGTAGACGCCGGCTTCGGTGGTCTTGCGGTCCAGCTTGATCGCGAAGTCGTTGGCGGCGCGGCCTTCGGCCGGCTTGCTGATTTCGACGGCCTTGGCTGCCGCCTCGGCGGAAATCTTCACGAACTCGCTGCCGACCTTGATCTGTGCGGTGCCAAGCTTGCCGGAAACGGCGGAGTCGTCAGCGTAGGTCACTGCACCGGGGGTGTCGGTGACGGTCTTGACGACGCCGGAGGTGCCCTTGGCGTTCTCGCCCTTCAGCGAAGCCGGCCACACGCCGTCGGCCTTGTCGGTCCAGACGTCAGCGGCAGCCGAGGCGAGGTAGTCGGTGAAGTTCTTGGTGGTGCCCGAATCGTCGGAGCGGTTCACCGGAGTGACCTTGAGGTCCGGAAGCTTGGCGTCCGGGTTCAGGGCGGCGATTGCCGGGTCGTTCCACTTGGCGATCTGGCCGCGGAAAATCTTGGCGACGGTGGTGGCGTCGAGCTTCAGCTCGGTGATGTCGGGCAGGTTGAAGGCCACGGCGATCGGGGAAATGTAGACCGGGATGTCGATGGCACCCTCGGGTCCGCATTTGGCCTTCGAAGCGGCGAGTTCTTCGTCCTTGAGGTAGGCGTCGGAGCCGGCGAACTGGGCCGAGCCGTCGATGATCGCCTTGCGGCCCGCGCCGGAGCCGTCCGGGGAGTACTGCACGGTGGCGCCCTGGTTGGCGGCGGCGAAGCCGGTCTTCCAGGCGTCCATGGCTGCGCCCTGCGCGGAGGAGCCGATACCGGTCAGGGTGCCGGTGACCTTGGCGCCCGCGGCCGCCGGGCTGCTGGCGGTTGCGCCGGTTGCGTTGTCGGATCCACAAGCGGTAAGCGCCAGGGCGCCAGCTGCGATGACCGCGATTGCCGCATTGCGGCCGAAGCGAGTTGCCTTCACTTTGATGTACCCCTTCCAGGGATTCTCAGATGCGTGCCGAGGAGGGTCGGCTGTTGGGAGATTCGTACTCGTTTTGTACCTTGATCGACGGTAAGAGCCTCAGGTAACGGGATCGGCCGTCCAAGGTGAACGGAGGATGAACGGAAGCGGACCATTTCCTTACATATGCGGCGCCGCTCTTGCGCGTTACCCGCTGAATAGACTTGAGGGCATGGATGCCCCGCCCGGACTCTCGGTCACCTCGAAATTCCTTCGGACACGGCTGCGCACGGGCATCACCCGGACCCGGAAATCGGTGCTGCCCGCAGTCCAGATGACAGTCTGCGCGGTTGGGGCCTACGCCTTCGCCGAACACATCCTCGGCCACACCGGCCCGCTTTTCGCAGCCACGTCCTCCCTGATCGCCTTGGGCTTCTCCCGCGACCCGCGCCTGCGCCGGGTGATGGAAGTGGGCCTCGGCTGCACCCTGGGCATCGTAGTGGGCGACCTTCTGGTGCACTGGCTGGGCTCCGGCGTCTGGCAGGCCGCCATCGTGCTGCTTTTCTCGATCCTGCTGGCCCGTTTCCTGGACAGCGGCACCATCTTCACCACCCAATTGGGGCTGCAGTCCTTGCTCGTGGTACTTCTCCCGGCCCCGCCAGGGGGTCCGTTCACCCGCAGCCTGGACGCCGTCGTCGGGGGCGTCTTCGCACTGCTGGTGACGGTACTGATGCCAAAGGATCCGCGGCTGGAGCCGCGGCAGGACGTCCGGAAACTCCTGGGCGAACTGGCGGAGGTGCTGCGCGAATGCGCGGACGCCATGATCGACAGCGACTCCACCCTCGCCTGGCACGCCCTGGTCCGCGGCCGCAACTGCCAGCCGCTGGTGGACCGGATGCGCCAGTCGCTGCGCGCCGCCGGGGAGGTGGCCACGCTGGCGCCCGCGTATCGGAAACACCGCGAGGAACTGAACGCGATGGAGGCCTCGCTGGACTCGATCGACCTCGCCTTGCGCAACAGCCGGGTGTTCGCCCGGCGGCTCACCAGCGCCATCAACCACACCGCCCTGACGGATGAGGCGACGGACAACATCTCCGAGGTGCTGCGGGATACGGCCGCGGCGGTGGACGAACTGTCGCTGGGGCTGGCGGAAGTGCACGACGGCGCACGCCGGGCCCACATGCGCGTCGCCCGGCAGGACCTCGCGGACATCGCCACCCGGCTTCACCCGCGGCTGCTCGCCGTCCAGAAGCTCGAAGGCGAAACCGTGGTGATGCTTTTCCGGCCGCTTATGGTGGACCTGCTCGAGGCCGCCGGCATGGAACCCGCCGAAGCCCGGGACGCGCTGCCGCCGCTGTAGCGGCTTTACTGTCGTACCCCTCCATTAGCCTTGTACGCATGGCTACCAAGACCTCCCGCGCCTCCAAGGCCCCCGCGTTCAAATGCGCCGAATGCGGCTGGACCACCGTCAAGTGGGTGGGCCGCTGCGGCGAGTGCCAGGCGTGGGGAACCGTTGAGGAGTCCGGCGCCACGGTAGCGCGCACGACGGCGGCGGCAACAGTTCTGGAGCCCGCGCGCCGGATTGCCGAGGTGGACGGTACGACGGCGGCGTTCCTGCCTACCGGCGTCGACGAACTGGACCGGGTGCTCGGCGGAGGCCTGGTTCCCGGCGCGGTGATCCTGCTGGCCGGGGAGCCCGGCGTCGGCAAATCCACGCTGCTGCTGGATGTCGCGGCCAAGTTTGCCCGCACCGGCCAGGACGTCCTGTACGTGACGGGCGAGGAATCGGCCGCCCAGGTGAAACTGCGGGCGGAGCGGATCGGCGCCCTCGCGGACACCCTCTACCTGTCCGCGGAAACGGACCTCGGCCAGGCGCTGGGACAGGTGGAGAAACTCGAACCCAAGCTGCTCATCGTGGACTCCGTGCAGACCCTCAGCAGTGCCGAGGTGGAAGGCAGCGCCGGCGGGGTGTCCCAGGTCCGCGAGGTGGCTGCCTCGATCATCGGCGCCGCCAAGCGCCGCAATATGACCACCCTGCTGGTGGGACACGTGACCAAGGATGGCTCCATCGCAGGTCCGCGCTTGCTGGAGCACCTGGTGGACGTCGTGTGCCAGTTCGAAGGCGAGCGCCATTCCCGGCTCCGGCTGCTTCGTGCCGTCAAGAACCGCTATGGGGCCACGGACGACGTCGGCTGCTTCGACCTCAACGAAGCCGGGATCGAGGGCCTCGCCGATCCCAGCGGGCTCTTCGTCTCCCGTACCCGCGAACCCGTTTCGGGCACCTGCATCACCGTGACCATGGAGGGCCGGCGGCCGCTGCTGGCCGAGGTGCAGTCGCTGCTGGCCGAAAGCGCCAACTCGCAGCCGCGCCGGGCTACCAGCGGCCTGGACAGTTCACGGGTTTCGATGCTGCTGGCCGTGCTGCAGCAACGGGCCGGCTGCGTGCTGCACAAGGACGATTCCTACGTGGCCACCGTGGGCGGGGTGAAGCTCAGCGAACCGGCCACGGACCTCGCCGTCGCGCTGGCTGTTGCCTCGGCGAAGTCCCGCAAGGCATTGCCGCAAAGGCTCATCGCCTTCGGCGAGGTGGGCCTGGCCGGCGAGGTCCGTCCCGTTCCGGGCATCAACCAGCGCATCCACGAGGCCCAGCGCCTGGGCTTCACACACGCGGTTGTCCCGGCCAGCCCCAACGGGCCGGGACCGGTCCCGGAAGGGTTCTCCGTGCGGGAGGTCGCGCATGTGGCCGAGGCGCTGGAACTGCTGATCAGCTGAGGTTCCGTGCCGGGTGTCGCCGCACGGTCGGCCGCGCGGTTCCCCGGCACGGGGTGTCGCACGGCCGGCCGTCCACGCTGTGCGCAAGAGTGGTCCCATGACGAAAAGAACGGCACTGGCCAACAGAACAGCATTGGCCAAGAGAACGGTGCTTATCGGGGGACGTTTCTTCTTCGGCCTCTTGACGCTTGTTGCCGTCGGGACGCAGCTGGCGGTGCACATCAGCCTGCGCTACGACGTTTGGAATTTCTTCAGCTACTTCACCAACCTGTCCAATCTCTTCGCCGCCGTGGTGCTGCTGGTCAGCGGGTACCGCCTGCTGGTCCGGAAACGTCCCACCGAACTGGATGAAACCACCCGCGGAACGGCCACCATTGCGATGGCCATCGTGGGCGTCGTCTTCGGCCTCCTGCTCACGGGCCAGGACCTCGGCTCGATGGTTCCGTGGGTGAACTTCGTGGTGCATTACCTGATTCCGGTGGTGATGGTGGCCGACTGGCTGTTCCAGCCGCCACGCACCACCATGACGGCCCGGCATCTCTGGTACTGGCTCGTTTATCCGCTCGCGTACCTGGCCTACAGCCTCATCCGTGGCGCCTTCGTGAACTGGTATCCGTACTGGTTCATCGACCCCGCGCGGGCCGGCGGGTGGGGCGGGGTCGCCTTCTTCGCCGTGGGCATCGCCGTCGGCTTCCTGCTGGTCAGCTTGGCAATGCTCCGCCTCGGCAACAAGCTCGAACGGCAAGCGGACTACTGAACCCTCCGTCCGTGCCCCACGGCGCCCTCGCGCCGCCGCCTGATCACCCCAAACGGCCCTCCGCAAAGTTGCCGGGAGGGCCGTTTCCACACCCCTTCCAGCAAGGCACGAATGGGCCACTTTGAGGCTTGCCTGTGCGGATAAGGCGTCGGTGAGGATCTATCATGGTGCTAGCCACTGCCGGGGCACTTTTCCTGAACATCGCCGGCACTGATGCCGGCCCGGTTACGGGTCCTGCAACGTTCGAAGGGAACACGCATGGCCCGAAGTCCCGAGGAATCGCTTAAGGCGACCCTGGCACGAGTCGCACCCGGCACCGCGCTGCGGGACGGACTTGAGCGCATCCTGCGCGGACGCACCGGCGCCCTGATCGTCCTTGGCTCGGACCGCACCATCGATTCCATCTGTTCAGGCGGCTTCGAAATCGGCATCGAATTCTCCCCCACGCGGCTCCGCGAACTCGCCAAGATGGACGGCGCCATCGTCTGTGACAAGGACGCCAGCAACATCATCCGCGCCGCCGTTCAGCTGGTCCCCGATGCCAGCATCGAAACCCAGGAATCCGGCACCCGGCACCGCACCGCGGAGCGCGTCGCCATCCAGACCGGCGTGCCCGTCATCTCGGTCAGCCAATCCATGCAGATCATCGCCCTGTACGTGAACGGCTTGCGGCATGTGCTGGAAGGTTCGGAGAAAGTGCTGGCCCGCGCCAACCAGGCCCTCGCCACGCTTGAGCGCTACAGCGCCCGCCTGGACCAGGTCACCAGTTCCCTTTCGGCACTGGAAATCGAAGCCATGGTCACGGTTCGCGACGTCGCCGTGACTCTCCAACGCCAGGAAATGGTGCGCCGGATCGCCGAGGAAATCGCCCAGTACGTGCTGGAACTTGGCGAGGACGGCCGCCTCCTGTCCCTGCAGCTGGAGGAACTCACCATGGGCCGCGGCCCCGGCAGCGACGTCATCATCCGCGACTACGCCGGCGACGCCGCCTCCGCCGAGGACATCGACACTGCCGTGCAGGCCCTTATGGACCTCGGCCCCACCGAGCTGATCGATCTGGGCAGGATCTCCAGCATCATCGGTTTTGCCGGCGGGATGGACGTGCTCGACGCCGGTGTGCAGCCGCAGGGGTACCGCCTCCTTGCGGGACTCAAGTCGGTTCCGAAGGCCGTGGCCGACCGCCTGGTGGACCACTTCGGCGGGCTCCAGAACCTCATGGCCGCCACCATCGAAGACCTCATGACCGTGGACGGCATCGGCGACCAGCGGGCCCGAACCGTCCGCGAAGGCCTCAGCCGCATGGCGGAGGCAAGCCTCCTGGACCGCTTCCTCTGACCACCCACCGGTTGCTCAGTAGATGCCGCTTTGGGCCCCATAACGGCGACAACTCAGCAGTCGATGAGAATCAGCGCAGCTGGAAGACGGCCTTCTGGCTGACCTTGTTGCCCAGCGACGCCGTGAACACGTAGGTCCCGGCACCGGGTTTGGCGTTCACCACGCTGCAACCCTCCGTAGTGCGGTTGCGCTGCCAGACGAAGTTCGCGGTCTCGCTCTTGCCCGGCAGGATGGTCTTCACCAGGTCCTCGCTGCTGGCCTGGCAGTCCCGGGAAGAGAAAATCCGGTCAGCCCCGCTGGTCACCTGGAACTCCATCTGCGATGTTCCCACGTTGACCTGGCACGGCGTGGCGCCGCCGTTGGTGACCTTCATCCCCAGGACGGGATTCTTGCCCGCGGCATAGGAGCCGGCGTCGGTGCTGGCGGCAACCGTGACCAGGTTCAGGTCGCACACGGGGGTCGCCTTGGCAGAGGGGCTCGCCGTCCCCGAAGTACCGGGCGCCGCGGTGCCTGTGCCCTGCGGCTCCGGTCCGTTGGTGGGCTGCGCTACGGGCTCGGCTTTCCCGCCGAGTGACGACGCGATTGCCACGACGCCGGCGGTCAGTAACCCGAGCACGAGCAGCAAGCCGATGAAAACCACAAGGCGACGGCGGCGGTACACCGCCGGGCTCGGCCTGCGGCGGCCGCCTTGGGAGGACGGACGAGTGGAACCGGAGCGCCGGGAGCTGGAGCGCTGGGAACCGGAGCGCTGGGGCGTTCCGCTCCCGGTTTTGGGGCGTGTTGCGGCCGGGGTCCGGGCACCGTTGCCTGCCGAGCGCGTTCCGCGCGCGCCTGACGGTTGATTGCCCTTGGTGACCATATGACTAGGCTAGGCAACGCCCGCCCCGGATGCCGCCGCACCACGCCGCCGGCCCGCCGTCGGGCAGTATGAGCTGCCTCATGTTCCGGCCCCGTGCGCAGGGCCCCGCCGAACGCAGGCTCGGCTACAGTGGAGGGCAGGAATCGGCGGCCGCACGGGCCGCGAAGCACGCAGCCGCAACAAAGGGTCCCATGTCATCGCCAAGAGCCGCGGAACCGCAAGAAACGAAGCCACAAAGCACGGATCCGCAAAGCCACAGGCCGTCGGCCGCCAGGGACTCCCCAGCCGGCCGCGCCACCGCAGGAGCCCCCGCAAAGCCGGGACCGGCCAAGCCAACGGCATCGCGGCGCACCCAGTCCCGCCGGGCCGGCGAACGGCCGGCCCGCGCACAGCAAGCCCCAGCCCACCAGCTCGAAGCCGACGAGCTCGACGTCCTGCACAACGGGCTTGACCGTTGGTTCGCCGCCAACGCCCGGGAGCTGCCGTGGCGCGAGCCACGCTGCAGCCCCTGGGGCGTGCTGGTAAGCGAAGTCATGCTGCAGCAGACCCCCGTGGTGCGGGTGCTCCCGGTGTGGCTGGACTGGATGGAACGCTGGCCCGAACCGGGCGACCTTGCCCGTGAGGCTTCCGGCGAAGCCGTGCGACACTGGGGCCGGCTGGGCTATCCGCGGAGGGCCCTCCGGCTCCATGCTGCCGCCACCGCTATCGTCGACGAGCACGGCGGTAAGGTACCCCGGACGTACGAGGGCCTGCTGGGCCTTCCCGGCGTCGGCGACTACACGGCCGCGGCAGTTGCCTCCTTCGCCTTCGGCAAGCGCGAAACGGTGGTGGACACCAATATCCGCCGCGTCCACGCTCGGCTGGTGTCCGGAACGGCCCTTCCCGCGCCGTCGCTCACCGCCGCGGAGATGCGCCTGGCCGAAGCCCTCATGCCCCGGGACACCGCACTCTCCGTGCGCTGGAACGCCTCGGTCATGGAACTGGGTGCGCTGGTGTGCACGGCCCGCTCCCCCAAGTGTTCCGACTGCCCGGTCCGCACCGAATGCGCGTGGCTCGCGGCGGGCGAGCCGCCGCCGTCGTACATTCCCAAGGGCCAGGCCTGGCACGGCACCGACCGGCAGCTCCGCGGAGCCGTCATGGCGGTACTCCGGGTGGCGGAGGCACCGGTGGCGCGCGGAATGTTCGAACAGGCGCCGGCTGACCTTGGCTTCGCCGCAGGGGGCACCGCGGCTCCCCTGGCCGCGCTGCACCGCCTCAACTCCGCGCCCGAGCAGCTTGAGCGGGCGCTGGACGGCTTGGTGCGCGACGGCCTGGCGGAACTGCACGACGGCGACTACCGGCTGCCCGCCTGACCACCACTCGCAGGGGAGGGACGAACTTTGAAGACCGTGATCTACATCGTCTGGGCGCTGTTCCAGATCGGCGCGGTTGCCGCCCTGGTGCGCACAGCCAGGAAGGCCAAGCGGCAGCAGACGCGCACCGCAGGCTGGCCCAGGGTCCAGGCAGTGGTTACCGGGAGCATGGCGGGCTGGTCCGGCAGGGCCGGCGGCTCCGATCCGTCCCGCCGTTTCTTCCCCACCTACCAGTTCACGGGGCCGGACGGGCAGGTCTTCAACGGCACCTCCGACGTTCCTTCCGCGGAAGTCCCCGCCCCAGGCTCGTATATCGAGGTAGCGGTGAACCCGGCCAACCCCCACGAGTCCTTCCACCAGTCCACCAAGGAGAAGGTGGGTATCGGCTGCGCCATCGCGTTCTTCGCCGTCTTCGCGGTGGTCTCGTTTTGGTTCATCGGCATCTTCCCGATCGGCTGAGCGTTTACCGCCCCGCGCGGCACCATAACGATGTCGGCAAGCTTCCGCAGGAGCCGTTCCGGCGCGTGTCCGCCGGTCCTAGGCTGAGGTATGCGCAAGTTATGGGCGGCTGCGGCTTTATGCACGACGGCGTTGCTCGGCTCCGGCTGCCAGCCCGAGTCGGCGCCATGCCCGGCCATCGCCCAGGCACCCGTGGTGGGCCTGACCATAGCCAAGGACTACGTGCCGGTCGTCCAGGGCGTGCACCTGCGGGCCTGCCAGGACGGCACCTGCAAGGAGGCCGACCTGAAACTGATGCCAGGCAGCAGGTCCATCCCGCAGGCGTGCAGCACGGGCCCGGACGGAAGCTGCTCGGCAACGATGTCCCCGGACGGCACCATGTACGGCCTCCTGGACATGGGCGTGCTCACCGCGTCCCCGATCAGCGCAAAAGTCACCGGCACCGCGTCCACCGGGCGCCCGCTCCCGGTCCGCACCCTCGACTTCACGCCCAAGAGCCTCAAGCCCTTCGGTGAAAAATGCGGAACGGTCATCACAGCCAACCTCGTACTGGACGCCACAGGGCTCACCCAGGCGCCCTGAAATCCCTACTTCTCCCCGAAGCCGTCCTCCACGAGGCGACGCACGTAGGCCACCGCTTTCGCCGCGTCCTTGCCGCGGGCCTCCACCGTAAGCGTTCCACCCTGTCCTACCGCCAGGGCCATCAGTTCCATCACTGAGGTCCCGTCGACGCCGTTGACCGTCACTTCGGCATCCAGTCCGGCCAGGCCACCGGCGATCCGGGCCGCAGGCCGGGCATGGATCCCCGCCGCGTTGACCAGCACGAACTCGCCGCTTTCCTGCGGCGCCGCGGGCACCCCGCCCGGCTGGCCGCCGTCGGGAGTTCCAGCGCCCCCGACGCCGGTGCTGCCGCGTCCACCGCTGAACGGCACCGCCCCGGCGGCTGCCTTCACGGCGGCCGCGTCTGCTCCGCCCTGGGCCGCAACCGCCGCCGCGACGAGCCCTTCCACCAAGGGGGCGTCGGCCAGCAGCACGTCCTGCGGCGCGCTGCAGAATTCCACCGCGGCTTCCGCCGTCATCACCGCCGAGCCGAGGTCCGTCAGCACTACGACGCCGGCGCCCGCCGCCGATTCCAGTGCCGATTCGAACGCGGCCAGGACGAGTTCGAAGCTGGTGCCGATCCGGCCGTCTTCGGTGCCGCCCGCGGCGAAGAGGCGGACGTCCGGGGCCATCTGCCCTGCAAGTTCAACGGCCCCTTCGGCGATCCTGGCACTGTGCGAAACCACCACCAGGGCTACCGTCACGCCTGCTCCCCGTCAGGGAAACCCGCCGCCGTGGCCGCCGCGCGCAGCAGGAGCGCCGTGGAAACGGCCCCGGGGTCCCGGTGCCCGGCGCTGCGTTCGCCAAGGTAGCTGGCGCGGCCCTTCCGGGCGATGAGGGGATCCGTGGTCACTGCCCCCACCTCAGCGGCTTCGGCGGCCGCTGCCAGCACTGCGACGGCGTCGGCGCCGAGGGCGACGGCTTCGTTCGCTGCTTCAACGGCGGGGGTCCAGGCGTCCACCATGGTCTTGTCGCCGGGTTCCGCCTTGCCCCGTGCCACGATCCCGTCGCGGGCAGCCTCAAGGGCGGCGGCGAGCGCGGCGGCGTCGACGTCCTCCAGCAGCCCCAGCGCGGTGGAGGCCCGCAGGTATGCGGTTCCGTAGAGCGGGCCGGCGGCCCCGCCCACCTTGGACATCAGGGCCATGGCGGCTAGCTTCAGGGCAGCGCCGGGCGTGTCCGGGGCCGCCTCGGCGATCTTCTCCAGTACCGCCTTGAAGCCGCGGTCCATGTTCTCACCGTGGTCCGAATCGCCGATTGCCCGGTCAAGCTCGATGAGCTCTACACGATGCTCGGACATTTTCCGTGCGGACAGTTGCAACCATTCAATGGCCCAATCGACTCCCAGCCCCACAGTCACATCCCCCAGCGCAGGGCCGCGGTGTGCACGGGAGCGTCCCAGAGTTCCACCAATTCGTCGTCGAGGCGCAGGACCGAGATGGAGCAGCCCTGCATTTCAAGGGAGGTGACGTAGTTGCCCACCAAGGACCTCTCCACGGTGATGCCCTTCTCTCCCAGCAGTTGGGCTGCGCGGCGGTACACGATGTAGAGCTCGCTGAGCGGGGTGCCGCCCATGCCGTTGACGAACAGCAGTGCCCGTTCCCCCTTGCCGATGCCGAGGTCTTCCACCACAGGTTCCAGCAGCCTGGCGGTGATGCCGTCCGCATCCTCCATGGGGATCCGGTGGCGGCCGGGCTCGCCGTGGATGCCGATGCCGATTTCGATTTCGTCCTCGGCAAGTTCGAAGCTCGGCACCCCCGCGTGCGGCACGGTGCAGCCGGACAGAGCCACGCCCATGGTTCGCACGTTGCGGACAACCGATTCGGCGACGCCGGTAACGGCGTCGAGCGTGTCACCGCGGACGGCGGCGGCACCTGCGATCTTTTCCACGAGCACCGTCCCGCCCACGCCGCGCCGCCCGGCCGTGTACAGGGAGTCCTGCACGGCGACATCATCGTCAACCAGGACCGTCCGGACGCTGATGCCTTCGGCCTGCGAGAGCTCGGCCGCGGTTTCGAAGTTCAGGACGTCGCCGGTGTAGTTCTTCACGATGTGCACGACGCCGGCACCTGAGTCCACCGCTTCGGTCGCCGGGATGATCTGATCGGGCGTGGGCGAGGTGAACACGGCGCCGGGCACCGCGGCGTCGAGCATGCCGTGCCCGACGAAGCCGGCGTGCAGGGGTTCGTGCCCGCTTCCGCCGCCCGACACCAGCGCCACCTTCCCGGCCACGGGCGCACCCTTGCGGACGACGAACGCGGGATTGGCGTGGACCTCCAGGATGTCGGCGTGGGCCAGACCGAAGCCTTCGAGGGATTCGTCCACTACGGCGCGCGGATCATTGATGAGCTTCTTCATGGCTTGCTCCTGGGACGAATCGGGAAGTTTGCTTTGACCCTACTACCCGCCCGGCAGCCACGGTAGGCCTTCAAACGGGCCCGCCGCGGCGGCGTTGTCCGCCCCTCTCCGACCGGGCGTCCGGCTATCCGTTTTCCTCGTCAGGACGGGAGCGATCCTTCACCGGCGAATCCGGCCAGAGCTCCGGCCCCTCCGTCCCGGCGCAGCCCCCGCTCCCCCTCCTGCGAGGCTCCGCGGACGGAACAACTCCCGGGATCTCCACTTGGAATCCTGAGAAATCGGGGAACACAACGTGGTAAGTCATGATTCGCCTCCACAGAAGGGCGGCCCGGGGGTGATGGGCCTCGCCAAGTTTATCCAGCAAGTAGATATATGTGAAGGGTCCGCAGCCAGGCGCCGCAACGGGAGCAGCTAGAGGAACTTGATCATCCGGGTGTTCCCCAGGGTGTTGGGCTTCACCCGGGCCAGGTCCAGGAACTCGGCCACACCTTCGTCATGCGAGCGCAGCAGTTCGGAATAGACCTCCGGGTCCACCGCGGACTGGTCCGCCATGACCTCGAAGCCGTGGCGCTTGAAGAAGTCCACCTCGAAGGTCAGGCAGAACACCCGGGAAACCCCCAGGGCCTTCGCGTCTTCCAGGAGCTGCTGGACCAGCACATGGCCCACACCCTTGCCCCGCCAGTCGGCGGCGGCCGCGAGCGTGCGGACTTCAGCCAGGTCCTCCCACATCACGTGCAAGGCACCGCAGCCAATGACGTCGCCGTCGGACGACTCCGCGATCCGGAACTCCTGCAGGCTCTCGTAGTACGCCACGGTTTCCTTGGCCATCAGGATCCGCTGCGCCGCCAACGGCGCCACCAGCTTCTTGATCGCGGCGACGTCGCCGGTGCGGGCTGGACGGATGCTGAACGTTCGAGTCACAGCCCCATCCTATGTCCCGCACACCCCGGCCTGGCCGGCGCGTTCAACGCGCCGGCCAGGCCTCCCCAGTTCGGCCGGGCCTCCCCGCCCGGCCACGTCCCGGCAGCCGTCCCCACAGCCGCCAAGACAGGCTTACAAACCCAGATCGTCCGGCAAGGCGATGTCCTCCCCGAGGACCTGCCGTGCCAGGAAGTGCTCCACCACGCCATACCAGACCTTGGCATGCTGCGGCTTGAGCACCCAGTGGTTCTCGTCCGGGAAGTACAGGAAGCGGTGCTGCGTCTCCCCGTCCTCTCCGGCCGGCAGCTTCGAACCGGACAGCAGCTCGTACCAGAGCCGCAGCCCCTCGCCGATCGGCACCCGGTAGTCCTTGTCACCATGGATCACGAGCATGGGGGTTGAAATGTTCCCGAGGTGCAGGTGCGGGGAATTCTCCAGCGCCATCTCCGGGGTCATCTCCTTGAGCCAGTACTGTGAGGCGTCCGTGGTGGGGCCGAACTGGTCCAGTGCCCAGAGGCTCGCGTGCGTCACGATCGCCTTGAAGCGGTCGGTATGGCCGGCCACCCAGTTGGCCATGTAGCCGCCGAAGGAGCCCCCCATCGCCGCGGTCCGGGTTTCGTCGATGTCCGGGCGGGCTGCTACCGCATCGGTAACGGCCATCAGGTCCTCGAACGGCGCCTTGCCCCAGTTGCCCCAGCCGCGCTGGATGTACTCCTGCCCATAGCCGGTGGAGAGTGCCGGGTCCGGGAGCAGCACGGCGTACCCCTTGGCGACCAGCAGCCACGGGTTCCAGCGCCAGGTCCACGCGTTCCAGGAACCGAGCGGACCGCCGTGGATCCACAGCAGCAGCGGGGCCGGGTTCTCCGCGGATGCGCCCTCCGGCAGGGCCAGGTAGGCGGGCACCCGCGAGCCGTCGGCCGCCGTCGTTTCGATCCGCTCAAGCGAGCCTTTGACGGCGGGCCTTTCGGCCGGCGCGGGAAGCCGGACGACTCCGCCGCCCGCCAGGTCGATCCGCACCGCTTCGGCGGGGAAGGCATAGGAGCTGCGCAGCGCATAGGCGGCGCTGCCGTCGGGTGAGACGACGACGTCGGAGTACGCCGCGGCGTCGTGCGTCATCCGCGAGACGGCACCGCTTACGACGTCGATGCGGAAGACCGGCGTCGCGCCGTCCTCGTCGGCGGTCACCAGGAGGGTCTTTCCGTCGGGCAGCCAGGCGGCCGGCGTCGCCCAGCGGTCCCATTCGGGCACGAGCGGCTCAGGTCCGGCGCCCGCACCGCTTCCGACGTCGAGCAGGTGCAACCTCACCTCCGGCGCCTGCAGCGGAGTGCTGTCGCATTCGCTGACGACGGCGAGCGTTCGGCCGTCCGGGCTCACCGGCCCGGGAAAGTAACTCATTCCCTCGCGGTCCAGGATGACTTTGAGGTTGCCGGTGGCGACGTCGACGGCGGCCAGGACGTAGCGGGAATCGGCCTTTGCGAGCGGCTTCTGGAGGCTGGTGTAGATCGTGGTGCCGTCCGGGCTGACAACCGCCTCGGTTTCCCGGAGGCGGCCTTCGGCGTCCGGGGTCAGGTTGCGCAGCTTCAGGGGTGGACCCGCGTCCACTGTCGCCGGTTTGCCCGGGCCCTCGTCCTCCCCGGTTTCGACGGCGAAGATCCGCGGCTGCGAGGGGCCAAGGTCGGCGTCCCAGTACCGGACGGGATAGCCGCTGTGCAGGATCGCCGAAACCTTGTTGTCCTTGCGGCTCTTGCGCCGTTTTTCGTCGTCCTCTTCGTCACTGGAGCCGGCGAGGACAGGGGCCTTCACGAAGGTGGCGTCCGCGTCCTTGGCGGTCAGGACGGCGCTGATGCCACCGGCCCGGGAATGCGCCACACGGGCTTCACCGCCGTCGGCCGGCAGCAGCCACAGGGCATCGACCGGATCCGCGTCGGGGCTCTCCGGGTCGGGCCGGGCGGAAGTGAAGTACAGTTCGCCGTTGGCAGCGAAGGCCGCGCCCGCTTCGCCCTTGGCGCTGCGGGTGATCCGCCGGGCCTGCTTGACGCCGGCGGGGTCCAGCTCCCACAGGGCGGTCACGTATTCGGTGCCCTTGCCATTGAGCGTGGCCACGGTCGTGACCAGGCGGCTTCCGTCAGGGCTGAGCGCCAGGCCACTCACGCGCGGGATGGCCAGGTAGTGGTCCAGGTCGTGGAACGGGGTTTCAGCTTGTGCACCCGCTGAGGGCTGTGCGTCCGGGGTTCCCGTGGGATTCGCGTCCATGGTCTGATTCAACACGTATTGTGCCCCCGATCACAGGGGATTTCTCTAAGAGTGAAACAGTACTTTCAGAAAAACCGGACCGACGCGAAAGGACCCCCATTCGTTGAACGGGGGTCCTTTCGGTCCGGCACTCGGAGCCTAGGAACTCCGGGCTGGCCGGAGCCTAGGCGCTCGGTGCGATCTCGGGGATGCGCGGCTTGGCGTTGCCGGCGAACGTGAACTTCGCCTCGTCGCCTTCGCCTTCCACGTCCACCACCACGATGTCGCCCTGGTGCAGCTCGCCGAACAGGATCTTCTCGGAGAGCTGGTCCTCGATCTCGCGCTGGATGGTCCGGCGCAGCGGCCGGGCGCCCATGGCGGGATCGTAGCCGCGGGTTGCCAGGAGCACCTTGGCGGCCTTGGTCAGCTCGATGCCCATGTCCTTGTCCTTGAGCCGCTTCTCCAAGCGAGTGACAAACATGTCCACGATCTCGATGATTTCTTCCTGGGTCAGCTGCGGGAACACCACCACGTCGTCGACACGGTTCAGGAACTCGGGGCGGAAGTGCTGCTTGAGCTCTTCCGTGACCCGGGCACGCATCCGGATGTAGCCGGTCTGGGTGTCCGTGCCGGACTGGAAGCCCGTGGCAACGCTCTTGGAGATGTCGCGGGTACCGAGGTTCGTGGTCATGATGATCACGGTGTTCTTGAAGTCCACCACGCGGCCCTGGGAGTCGGTCAGGCGGCCGTCTTCCAGGATCTGCAGCAGCGAGTTGAAGAGGTCCGCGTGGGCCTTTTCAACTTCGTCGAACAGCACCACGGAGAACGGACGACGGCGGACCTTCTCGGTCAGCTGGCCGCCTTCTTCGTAGCCCACGTAGCCCGGAGGGGCGCCGAAGAGCCGCGAAACGGTGTGCTTCTCGGAGTATTCGGACATGTCCAGGGTGATGAGGGCGTCCTCTTCACCGAACAGGAATTCCGCGAGTGCCTTGGCCAGTTCGGTCTTGCCGACGCCGGTGGGGCCGGCGAAGATGAACGAACCGCCGGGACGCTTGGGGTCCTTAAGGCCGGCACGGGTGCGCCGGATCGCCTGGGAAAGGGCCTTGATGGCCTCGTCCTGGCCGACAACGCGCTTGTGCAGTTCCTCTTCCATCTTCAGCAGACGGCTGGACTCTTCCTCGGTGAGCTTGAAGACCGGGATGCCCGTGGAGTTCGCCAGGACTTCCGCGATGAGGTCTTCGTCCACTTCCGAGACGTCGTCCATGCCGCCGGACTTCCAGTTGCGTTCCTTCTCGGCGCGCTCGGCGATGAGCTTCTGCTCCTTGTCGCGCAGCGAGGCGGCGCCTTCGAAGTCCTGGGCATCGATGGCCGATTCCTTCTCAAGCTTCACTTGGGCAATGCGCTCGTCCATGGCCTTCAGCTCCGGCGGAGCTGTCATGCGGCGGATGCGCAACCGGGCACCGGCTTCATCGATCAGGTCGATCGCCTTGTCCGGCAGGAAGCGGTCCGAGATGTAGCGCTCGGCGAGCTGGGCGGCCGAGGCGAGGGCGCCGTCGGTGATCGTCACGCGGTGGTGCGCCTCGTAGCGGTCGCGCAGGCCCTTGAGGATTTCTATTGCGTGCGCAACCGAGGGCTCCTTGACCTGGATCGGTTGGAAGCGGCGCTCCAGGGCGGCGTCCTTTTCGATGTGCTTGCGGTATTCGTCGAGCGTCGTGGCACCGATGGTCTGGAGTTCACCGCGGGCCAGCATCGGCTTGAGGATGGAGGCGGCGTCGATGGCACCCTCGGCAGCGCCCGCGCCGACGAGCGTGTGGATTTCGTCGATGAACAGGATGATGTCGCCGCGGGTGCGGATTTCCTTGAGGACCTTCTTCAGGCGCTCTTCGAAGTCACCGCGGTAGCGGGAGCCGGCCACCAGGGAGCCGAGGTCCAGGGTGTAGAGCTGCTTGTCCTTGATGGTCTCCGGGACATCGCCGCGGACGATCGCCTGGGCAAGGCCTTCGACGACGGCGGTCTTGCCGACGCCGGGCTCACCGATCAGCACCGGGTTGTTCTTGGTGCGGCGGGAGAGGACCTGCATGACGCGTTCCATCTCCTGCTCGCGGCCGATCACGGGATCGAGCTTGTTCTCGCGGGCAGCCTGGGTCAGGTTGCGGCCGAACTGATCGAGCACCACCGAACCGGCCGGGGTGCCTTCCTGCTGGCCCGGGCCTGCGCCGGAACCGGCCGCTTCCTTGCCCTGGTAGCCCGAAAGCAGTTGGATGACCTGCTGCCGGACACGGTTCAAGTCCGCACCCAGCTTGACCAGCACCTGAGCTGCCACGCCTTCGCCTTCGCGGATCAGGCCGAGGAGGATGTGCTCGGTGCCGATGTAGTTGTGACCGAGCTGCAGGGCTTCGCGCAGCGACAGCTCCAGCACCTTCTTGGCACGCGGGGTGAAGGGGATGTGGCCGGAGGGCGCCTGCTGGCCCTGGCCAATGATCTCCTGGACCTGTTCCCGGACACCGTCGAGCGAAATGCTCAGGGACTCAAGCGCCTTGGCAGCAACGCCCTCACCCTCATGGATCAGACCCAAGAGGATGTGCTCGGTACCGATGTAGTTGTGGTTGAGCATGCGTGCCTCTTCCTGGGCAAGCACAACAACGCGACGGGCACGGTCCGTAAATCTCTCAAACATTTCGCCACACTCCTAGCTACGACGTACTTTGATGCTACGTGGCGCGGCAAGGATTTTGGGGCGTGTTCGCCACAGGGGAAACAGGCAGGGCGCAGGGAATACTTTCCCTGCGCCCTGCGCTGCACATCGGATCGAATCCCGGCCCCGCCGCGGAGGCACGCCCCTGCCGGGAGCGCCCGCCTGCCGGCCGTCTCACCGCGTTTCGAATTCCCCCATGGTTTTCGAGGCGGAGTTAAACCGGCAATTCATCCTGTTTTGGAGTCCGGAGATACCGGATTCCTCTGGATTCCCTAGGAATTCGCCTTCTGGTAGGCTTCCTGAATTTCAGCCTGGATCCGGCCGCGGCTGTTTACCGTGTATCCGTTATCGCGGGCCCATTGACGGATCTGTGCCGAATCCTGGTTCCTGCCTGCGGAAGCCCGGCTGCGGACAGCGCGTCCGGTGGAAGTTTTACGGGCTTTCGCGACAAAAGGCTCCAAGGCATCGCGCAGCTTTGACGCGTTTACCGTGGACAGATCCATCTCGTAGCTGACTCCGTCCAGGCCAAACCGGACGGTTTCGTCGGCTTCGCCCTCGTCCAAGTCGTCAACCAGGATGATTTTGACTTTCTGTGCCATTGAAAAGACTCTCTTCGCGGGATGGGGGATGCAGGTTTATGTCCTGCCAATTACAGATTATCGTCCAGCGCGCCACAGGGCGTCAAAGACATAAACAATTTTCTGCGGGTCCCACCGGAAGGAAGCTATTTAGCCGGAGCCGCACCACCGTCGGAAGCTGACGAATTCCCGGTACCCGCTTCCCGCTGGGCACGGGCTTCGGCCTGTCGTTCGCGTTTGTCTGCGTTGAAGATGGACTTCATGGCAAACCAGAAAAGCAGCCCCACCACAACGGATGGCGCGAGGACGGCAATGTATTCCATGGTCAGTGGCCTTCGGGCTTGAGGAGGGGGAACAGGATGGTTTCGCGGATGCCGGCGCCGGTGAACAGCATCACGAGGCGGTCGATGCCGAGCCCGATGCCGCCCATGGGCGGCGCACCGTATTCCAGGGCACGGAGGAAGTCCTCGTCGAGCTGCATGGCTTCGTCGTCGCCCTCTGCAGCCAGACGTGATTGTTCGGCGAGCCGTTCGCGCTGGATTACGGGGTCGATGAGCTCGGAGAACGCCGTACCACGCTCCATGCCTCCGATGATCAAGTCCCAAGCCTCGATAAGGCGCCCGTCTTCGCGGTGCGGGCGAGCGAGCGGCTGCGCCGACGGCGGGTAGTCGTAAACAAAAGTCGGGTTCAGCAGAGTGGGCTCGACAATCTCGCCGAACAGCTCCACCACCGCCTTCTCCTGCGTCCACAATGCGTCAGTCTTAACGCCGTGCGCGTCACCGATCTCAAGGAGCCGCTCAAGAGGGGTGTCCGGCGTAATCTCCTCACCGACCGCCTCGGAAAGGCCAGGGTAGACGCCCAGCCAGGCCCATTCGCCGTCGAGGTTGATCTCGCCGGCTTCGGTCTGGATGGTGCGGGTGCCCACGACGTCGGCCACATTGAGGACGATTTCCTTCATCCGCTCGGCCATGACGAACTGGTCGGCCCAGGCCTCGTAGCATTCCAGGGTGGTGAATTCCGGGCTGTGCGTGGAGTCGACGCCTTCGTTGCGGAACACGCGGCCCATGTCGTACACACGGTCGATGCCGCCCACCACGGCGCGCTTGAGGAAGAGTTCCGTGGCGATGCGCAAGGTCATCTTCTGGTCGAAGGCGTTCATATGGGTCTCGAACGGGCGGGCGGTGGCGCCGCCGTGGACCAGCTGGAGGATAGGGGTTTCCACCTCGACGTAGCCGTGGCGGTCCAGGGTGTCACGGACGGAGCGGGTGATGGCGGCACGCGTGTAGACCATTTCGCGGGCTTCGTCGCGGACCATGAGGTCCACATAGCGCTGGCGCACCCGTGTCTCCTCGTTCAGGCCGGCGTGCAGCACAGGCAGCGGGCGCAAGGCCTTGGACGCCATGGACCAGGAGTCGGCCATGACGGAGAGCTCGCCGCGGCGGGAGGAGATGACCTCGCCCTTGATGAAGACGTGGTCGCCCAGGTCAACCAGGGCCTTCCAGTCCGCCAGGCCTTCTTCGCCGATGTTCGCCAGGCTGAGCATTGCCTGGAGGCGTACGCCCTTGCCGTCCACGCCGCCTTCCTGGAGCGTGGCGAAGCACAGCTTGCCGGTGTTGCGGATGAACACGACGCGCCCCGTGATCCCGACGGTGTCACCGGTTGTTTCGTCAGCCTGGAGGTGTCCGTACTTTTCACGGATCTCCGCGAGCGAATGGGTCCGCTCAACACCCACCGGGTAGGCTTCTCCGCCGCGCTCGATCAGCTTGTTGCGCTTCTCCATGCGGATGCGCATCTGTTCGCTTGCGTCGGCGGGCTCTGTGGAGGGGGTGTTTTCTGAAGTCACAAGGCTTAATTCTAGCGGAGCCGGGGACACCGGTCCGCGGGCCGCCCGGCGCGGAGGGGGCCGCCACTTAGACTGTCCCAAATGGACGAACGCACCCTGGAGACGGCCGACGGCGGACGGCTGGCGCTCTACAGCTACGGCACCGCCGGGGCACCGCCGCAGCGGCGGGTCCTGGTGGTGGGCGGAGCCTTCCTGACCGCGCTGATCTACCGCCCGTTCGCGATGGCGCTGGCGGCAGGGCTGGGCAACGGATGGGCGGTGGACGTCTATGACAGGCGCGGCCGCGGGAAATCCAGCAGCCAGCCTCCGGGGTACTCGATGGCCACCGAGGTCGCCGACGTCGGCACCGTGCTGCGCGCCACCGGGGGCCGGCATATTTTCGGGCACAGCCTCGGCGGATCAGTGGTGCTCAACGCCGCCGCTGAGCTCGCCGGCACAGGGCCCCAAGCCGCGAAACTCGCGGTGTACGACGCCGCCGTCAACATCGAGGGAAGCATCGACGCGTCCTGGCTGTCCGGCTTCGAGGAAGCCCTCAATGCCGGGCGCCCGGACCTGGCGATGGCACGCGCCAAGAGGGGCCTAGCTCCGGGCAGCACCCTTGCACGCATCCCGGAACCTGTGCTTGCGGCGCTCATGGCCGTGGTCTCCCGGACCGGGGTCAACCGGCTGTTCCGTGAGCTCATGCCCACCGCCGTCGGCGAACTGAAGGCCGCCATGGAGGAACCGCTCAGCGCCGCCGACTTCGCGGATCTGCCCGCCGGCACTTGCTTCCTGGTGGGCGCGAAGAGTCCCGATTACTACAAGGTCACCGCGGCACGGCTGCACGCGGCGGTTCCCGGCAGCCAGCTCAAACTCTCGCCGAAGTGCGTTCATGGCTCGGTCCCCGCCGCTGTCAAGGAACTCGTCACCGACATCGCCGGGTACTTCGCGGCATAGGCGGCAACCGCCGCGGGGGCACGTTGCGCACTGTCGGCGTTCAGGTAGCTCCGTTAGGCTCAAACCATGACGAGCGAGAAGATCACGACCCCTGACGGCGCGACCCTCGAGGTCTTCACCACTGGCGGCGAAGCAGGCTCCAAAGGCAATGGCGTCGTCGTCGTGCCGGCTTCGATGGTGACCGCCGCGGACTACACGAAGTTCGCACAGAAGCTCAGCGCAGCGCTCGGCCGCCCGGTGCACACGTTCAACCGCCGCGGCCGCGGCGGCTCCTCGCCACAGCCCGCGGACTACACCCTCGACGTCGACATCCGGGACCTCGCGGCCGTCATGAAGCACACCGGCAGCACCGATGTGTTCGGGCACAGCTTCGGCGGCGCCGTTGCGCTGCACGCGGCACGAACGCTCCCCGTGGAGCGCCTCGCCGTGTACGACCCCGCCGTATCGGTCAACCACAGCGTCAAGGCCGACTGGACGGCCGAATATGAACGCGCGACGGCGGCGGGAGACTTCGACCGCGGACTCGCCGTCCTGGTGAAGGGCGTGGAGACCGAAGGCGCCTTCTCGCGGATGCCGCTGTCCATGCTCACGCTCGCCAACAAGCTGACCGCCGGGACACCGATGGGCAAGCAGATGCGGGAACTGATGCAGGCCGGGGTCCGCGAAATCAAGGCGGTTATCGCCGCGGACATGCCCGCCGAGCCGTTCCTGGAGTTGCCCCTTGAAACCCTGATCGTGGTTGGCGAAAAGAGTCCTGCCTATTTCGGGGTGGCCTGCGGCCAGATCCACGATGTATTGTCCGGCTCCAGCTACACCATACTTCCCGGCTTCGGCCATGACGGCGCCAACCGGGCACCGGACAAGCTGATCTCGGAGCTGGCTGATTTCTTCGCCGGCTGAGCCGGCTCGAACGGTCATTAAATAGCTGTGCCCCGGTCCTGTGGGCCGGGGCGCGGTTTGTGTTGGGGTGGTTAATGCGGGAGGCCCCCGAACGGTGTTCGGGGGCCTCGACCTGTAATGGTTGTCCGGCGGTGTCCTACTCTCCCACACCCTCCC
>NZ_QRCU01000041.1 GCF_003369445.1 Arthrobacter silvisoli | reverse complement strand
CATTCCGAACCCGGAAGCTAAGACCCACAGCGCCGATGGTACTGCACCCGGGAGGGTGTGGGAGAGTAGGACACCGCCGGACATACATTGGAGTTCAGGCCCTGACAACGAATGTCGGGGCCTGAGCCATTTAACACACAACCGACGCGCCACGACAGAGCTATCCCATGCTGTCCGCCAGCCTCAGGTGGAGGAACAGGTCCGGTGTTCCACGACACTGGGATCCAGACGGATTGCGCTTTACTGCGCTGGTGTGCGACTATTCCCGTGATCGTGATCCATAGCAGGAGGTGAGCCCCATGAACGCAGTATCAGTAACGGGTGCTCCCCTGCAGTCCACGATCGCCGCGCGACTGACGTAGTCGCTACAGGGAGCGCCAACAGGTAATCCGCGAAAGGCGACTCCCGTGAACACAACACCTTCTTCAACCCCGCACCTTGCGTGGACGAACTCCGAGCAAAGCAGCCTGGGCCAAGACAAGGCTCAACTGGACGCCACGGCGCGGGTGGCCGCGGCGGGCGAGCCGGCACTGGTCCTTGGCGGCGGCGGGTCGACCGGCAATGCCTGGCTGATCGGCATCATCGCCGGCCTGTTTGACGCCGGGCTGGACGTGACCCAAGCCGAGCTGGTCATCGGAACGTCGGCCGGATCGACTGCTGCGGCCCAGATCGCCGGCGCGACTCCGGCTGCACTCCTTGCTGCCACCCTGGCGGTGCCACCTCAGCAAGGCACCGGGCAGCAAGGGACCAAGCAGCAGCTCGCCGGTCCGGCTGGCGCCGGCCATGGACGTCCTCCGGGCAGTTCGGTGAATGACCACCTGGAGAGAACAGGCAAGATCATCGCCGCGGCCGGAGACGCCGCCGACATGAGGCGCAGAATGGGCGCCGCGGCCCTCGGCATGGCCGCGGCCTCGGACGACTCCGTACAAACGCGATGGCGGGCAACTGTCGCATCGCGGCTTCCCAGCCAGGGCTGGCCGCAGCGAATGCTGCTTATCACGGCTGTCGAGGCCAAGTCCGGGGCGCCGGTCGTTTTCGACCGGGAGAGCGGGGTGGACCTGGCGGACGCCGTTGCCGCCAGCTGTGCCAGCGGCTTTGCCTACAGGATCGGGGACAGCAGTTACATTGACGGCGGTTACCGACGCAACGAAAATGCCGATCTGGCGGCTGGATACAAGCGCGTCCTGGTACTGTCTCCGTTCGGTGGCAGGACCAGGACGCCGTTGGATTGGGGCATGCAGCTCGCACTACAGCTTGACGAGCTTCGCGCAGGCGGCAGCAAGGTCGAGACGATCCTCCCGGAGGAAGCCGCGGAGCACATGTTCGGCGCCAACGCCATGGATCTGTCTCTTCGTCCGGCCGCGGCACGGGCCGGCTACGAGCAAGGCATGGCCCTCGCCGGTCGGCTCGCCGGATTCTGGCGCTGACCCTGCTGCTCCTGCCCAGGGCAAGGGGCGCCTGGCGCGACGGGTGAATGGTTCAGGCGACGAGTGCGGCCCATGTGCGCGGACCCACCACGCCGTCGGCAGCGAGGCTGCGGGAACGCTGGAAGGCAAGAATGGCGGCCGCGGTCTTCGGCCCGAATATGCCATCCTGCGCCGTGCCGAAACCCTTGGCGCTGACGCAGTGTTGGAGCCCGAAGACTGCGTGGCCGGCGTTGCCTTCCTTGCGCGTGACCTGCAGCGCGGTCCACGTCTTTGCTCCAACGATGCCGTCGGCTGCCAGGCTCCGGGATTTTTGGAACGCGACGACCTGGGCCTCGGTACCGGAACCGAAGGTGCCGTCGACGGTCAGCGGACGGCCGTGCTGGCGGAGCAGCCGCTGCAACGCTGTCACGAAGTAGCCCTGCTGCCCGCGGCGGACCACCCGCCAGGCGGGAGTGGAGGGAGCCGGCGGGGGAGTGGAGGAGCCGCCTCCGAGCTTGCGGGCCAGCGCCGCGACCGCGGGGTCGGCGGGGCCCTTGACCAGTTCAAAGTGCATCTCGTCCTTGCGCCTGCTGTAGTCGCCTCCCCAGCGGACCACGCCGTCGCACGTCGATAGGATGGCTCGGATCGCACGGACCTGGGACGCACTGAAGGTGCCGGAGGCGCCAAGGAAGTGTTCGGGCGCGTTGACGTCGATGGCCGTGCCGCTGGCGTGGTTTGAATAGGATGTGCTCCCGCTGATCTTCCGGAAGTTGTAGCCCCAGCACTCGCCCTTCCGGAGCGTTTCGACCTCGTTGTTGAAGCGGCGTGCAACGTAGCCGAGGATTGTGTGCGGTGCCCCGGTACGCACACCCTGGGGAAAGGTCACGGCGCCGACGGTCAAGGTGCCCAGGGGAACGCTGGTCGACGCCGGCCATCCGTTCTGCGACGTTGCCGCGGCCGCGGGTCCGGCGCCCAGCAGGCTGAGCCCGCCCACGGCCGCCGCTGCGGTGCCGCCGAGGAAGAGCCTGCGGTTCAGCGCGATGCCCGGTGTATTCAGCGGTTTGCCCGGCACGGCAGCCGCCTGCCTGGCGCCAAAGTGTTCATTGCACATGTGATTCTCCTGTCTGCGGTGACCCGATGACGGGCACGGAGCCGATGGCCCCCGAAATGAGCCGGCGACGTCCTGGCGGTTTCGTTCACGGCCAGGAACACAGCCGCCAAGTGGTGCTTCGCTCTTGATTGCGAGTCTGGCAGCGGCGTTCGGGAGTGCCAATGGTGAGCACTGCCCATCCGGTCTCCCACCACCTGCCGTGCGCGGCTGGCCCCGGTAGAGTTGATGCCCATGGACAGCCTTTTCAGCCACCCCGGACCGGGTCCGTTCCGGGACGGCCAGCCCGTCGATCTGGAACCTCTCGTCTTCACCGTCGTTGTTCCGGCACCGGTGGCACACGCCTTCATGGGTTTCACCGACCATCCGCACCTGTGGTGGCCGTTGGAGGAACACAGCGTCTATGGGGCGGGCTCGCACGTGGAGTTCGAGGAGAACCTGATCCTGGAAACGGCGGAGGACGGCCGAACCAGCGTGTGGGGCACTATTGACGACTGGCAGCCGCCGCTGTCCTTCCACGCCAGCTGGTATCCGGCGAGCACTGCCTTGTGGTCCACCGAACTGCGGGTGGCTTTTCGCACGGTCGATGGCGGGACCGAAGTCCGCCTCGTCCACGAGGGCTGGGAGGGCGCGGAAGACCCGGCGGGTACCCGCGCCTCGTATGAGGAAGGCTGGCCCGGTGTCCTGGAGCGCTTCGTTCGCTTTATGGGCGGCGCCGGTGGCTAACATCCGCCGCCTGGCGCGCGTGGACTGGGAACTGCTGCGGGCGGTCCGGCTTGAGATGCTCGCGGACAGCCCCTTGGCGTACCTCGAGACGCTGTCGGCGGCCCGGCGCCAGACCGATACTCAATGGCAGGAACGGGCGGCCATGATGTCCAGCGGCTCGAACATCACACTGCTGGCCGACGGCGGCGCGGACGATCCGCGGGTCCGCGGTCTCATGCGCGTGGCGCTCAAGGAACCCCGGAAACCGGAGGAGCCGCGCCGGGCGATCCTCCTCAGCGTCTACGTTGCTCCGGCCTACCGCGGCCTGGGACTGGCCGAAGAACTGCTTGGGGAAGCCTGCAGGGTGGCCCGCAGCGAACTCGGCGCAGCTGTCCTGGAACTCGGCGTGCATGAAGATAACGAACGGGCCAAGGCGTTCTACCTCCGCCATGGCTTCGGGTTCAATGGTGAATCGCGGCCGTTCCCCCAGGACCGTTCGCGGCCGAAAGACGTCGCGAAAGCCGGCGACGCGGTCAAGCGGGAACTCACCATGGAACGCGAACTCGCTCCGGCCCAGGACCGCGACTCCGAGGGCCTTCCCCGCTAGTCCGTCACGCCGAGAGCGTCCGGGGCGTCAGCGCGGCTGCGGCGGGGTTGCAGTACTCCGTCGTACGACGAACTCGGGCTCCAGGATGGCACTCTGGGGTGCGGCATCGCCGTCGAGCTGGCGCAACAGCATGCGGACGGCGTCGGCTCCCTGCCGGCGCGGCGCCTGGTCAAAGGTGGTGAGGCCGAACACTTCGCCGAGCTCATGCCCGTCGATCCCGATCACGGAGAGGTCATGCGGCACCCGCAGGCCGAGCTCCTGGGCGGCGGTGATGACGCCGATCGCCATCTCGTCCGAAGCGGCGAAGACCGCCGTCGGACGTCCGGACGGTGCTGCGAGCAGGCGCTTGGCCACCGCGTGCGAGCCGGCAACCGTGAAGTCGGTGTGCATCAGCCATTCCGGCCGGACGGCGACGCCGGCCTCGCTCATCGCGGTTTCGAAACCCACCCGCCTGCTGACCGGCAGGGCGAAGTCGCGCTCGAATTCCGGCGAACCGCTCAGGTGGGCGATGTCCCGGTGGCCGAGGTTGATCAGGTGCTGGGTGGCGCGGCGGGCGGTTTCGACGTCGTCGATGTGCAGGGTGGCGACGCCTTGGATGGGCCCGCCCAGGCCCACCAGCGGACGCTTCACGCGCAGGAGCTGTTCCACTTCCTCCGGCGAGAGTTCAAGCGAAACAGCCACCACGCCGTCGAGCCGTTGGCGGAGGAGGAAATCGTTCAGGACGCTGTGGCGCTGTCCGGGCCCCTCGCCCGTGGTGTAGAGGGTGAGGTCGTAGCCGGCCTCGAGGAGGGCGCCGGAGGCGCCCTCCAAGACACTTGAGAAGAACCAGCGCTGCACGGTGGGCAGCATGACACCGATGTTCCGGGTCCGTCCGGAGGCAAGGCTGGCGGCGTTGTAGGACGGGACGAACCCGAGTTCGGCCGCGGCGTCGAGGACGCGCTGGCGGCTGCGTTCGGACACGTTCCCGCGCCCGCTCAGGGCGCGGGACACCGTGGCCATGGAAACGCCGGCTGATTGCGCGACATCGCGGATGCTCACGCTCACAGCTGTCTCCATCCCTAGTGGTTCTCCGTGCTCAGGCCTGCGGCTCGAGGCTGAGCCATGCGGCCTCGCCCGGGGCGAGGACCCGCCCGTCCTTGCGCTGGCTGCTTAGCAGGACGTCGAGGTCCGGCAGTTCCAGATACTCGTCGCCGAGGTTCAGCATCACCAGAATAGTGCCATTGACGAAGGCAAGTACTCCGTGACGGCACCATGACTCCGCCCAAGCCAGGGAACCGGCGCCCAGACCGAGCTCCCGGCGCAGCTCCAGCGCACGGCGGTAGATGGACAGGTGCGAGGCAGGGTCAGCGGCCTGGACGTCACGGGCGAGGACGTCCCAGTCGCGGGGCTGGGGCAGCCAGCTCATGCCCGTCGCGCTGAAGCCGTGTGCTGCTTCCCCGGCGCGCCAGGGGAGCGGCACGCGGCAGCCGTCGCGGCCCACCCGGGCGCCGCCCGTGCGGTGGAACGTCGGGTCCTGACGCCGTTCGGCCGGAATGGCCGTGTTGTCCGGAAGGCCGAGCTCCTCGCCCTGATAGAGGTAGGAGCTGCCCGGCAACGCGAGCATGAAGAGGCTCGCGGCACGCGCCCGGCGGCGGCCGAGGGCGGTGTCCGGCTGCGGCTGGTCCGGGCCGATGCCGTCGCCCAGCCCCTGCCCGGGGTCGGCCAGGCCGAGGCGGCTGGCGTGCCGGACGACGTCGTGGTTGGAGAGCACCCAGGTGGTGGGAGCGCCGACGGCGTCGAACGCCGCCAGCGACCGGCTCACCACCGAACGGAGCGGCTCTGCCGCAAACGGCGAGGCCAGGAACGGGAAGTTGAAGGCCTGGTGCTGCTGGCCCGGGGCTACCCAGGCGGCCATGCGTTCGATCGGGTCCACGTTGGCTTCGGCACAGAGGATGCGGTCGTCGCCGTACTCCGCGAGCACCTCGCGCCAGCGGCTGTAGATGTCGTGCAGGGCCGGCTGGCCGAACATGGGCGCCTCGTGGCTGGGGAAGCCGTCGGAGGAGCCGCCGTCGGCCCGTCCGCCCCAGTCCGGCAGGCCGGGGGCCTTGACGAGCGCGTGGGAGACGTCTACCCGGAAGCCTGCCACGCCGCGGTCCAGCCAGAAGCGCAGGATCCGCTCGAACTCGGCGGCAACCGCGGGGTTGTCCCAGTTGAAGTCCGGCTGGCTGGAGTCGAAGAGGTGCAGGTACCACTGGCCGGGGGTGCCGTCGGCCTCGGTGATGCGGGTCCAGGCGCTCCCGCCGAAGTGGGACTGCCAGTTGTTGGGCGGCAGTTCGCCGCCTTCGCCGCGGCCGTCGCGGAAGATGAAGCACTCCCGCTCGGGGCTTCCGGGTGCCGCGGCAAGGGCGGCCTGGAACAGCCGGTGCTCGGAGGAACAGTGGTTCGGGACGAGGTCCACGATGACGCGCAGGCCAAGGTCCCGCGCACGCGCGCTCAGGTGCTCGAAGTCCTCAAGCGTTCCGAAAAGGGGGTCCACTGCGCAGTAGTCGGCGACGTCGTAACCACCGTCGCGTTGCGGGGACGCGTAGAACGGGGAAAGCCAGACGGCGTCCGCGCCCAGTTCGGCGATGTGGTGCAGTTCGGCGGTGATGCCGGGGAGGTCGCCCACGCCGTCGCCGGACGCGTCGCGGAAGGACCGCGGGTAGATCTGGTAGATGACGGCCGAACGCCACCAGGAGTCGTCGGAGTCCGCGGCATGGACGTGCGTCAGCGGGCCGAGTGCGGGGTGCTCTGCGGCGACGCCGGATGCCGGGGATGCCGCGAATGTGGTGATAGACATGGTGCATTCTAGGCAGGATCGCGGAGATTCTGGAAACGCTTGCAAGTAAATTGCCCTTTGATTACGCGGATATCACGAACCCCCGTTTGCATGTGTGAAAGATCTGAGTAGGATTTGGAAACGTTTCCAGATGTGAGGCGGTTCACTTCCGCACATCAGCGACGACGGCCACTCGGCCCAGCGCCTCACCACAAAACATCCAGAAGGGACACCAATGATGGTGCGTTTCACTGAGCAGCCTGCCCTGAGCCGCAGGACTTTCACGATGGGAGCCGCGGCTATCGCGGCCATGATGGGCCTGAGCGCGTGCGGTGGCGGGACTCCCAGCAGCCCTGCCAGCACGGAATCGAAGAAGGACCTCGCCGCCGCCGGCGCCGCGACGATCACCATGTGGCTCGACGCCCAACGCGCGCCGGCCCTGAAAGCCGTGGCGGCGAAGTTCAAGGCCGATACCGGCATCGAGGTGAAGCTCGTCATCAAGGACTTCGCCGCTGTCCGCGACGACTTCATCACGCAGGTGCCCACCGGCAAGGGACCGGACCTGGTGGTCGGACCCCACGACTGGCTGGGCAAGTTCGTCCAGAACGGCGTGATTGCGCCGCTGGAACTCGGCGACAAGAAGTCCCAGTTCCAGGACTCCGCCATCCGCGCCATGACGTACAACGGTTCCGTCTACGGTGTCCCCTACGCCGTCGAGAACATCGGCCTGATCCGCAACACCGAGATCGTGGACAGCGCCTCCACCACCTTCGAAGAGGTCCTCGGCAAGGGCAAGGCGGCCGTGGCCGCGGGCAAGGCCAAGTACTCGTTCCTCGTAGGGCTCGATCCCAAGCAGGGCGACCCGTACCACCTGTACCCGCTGCAGACCTCCATGGGTGCGCCGGTCTTCGGCACCAACGCCGACGGCGAATACGACCCGAAGCAGCTCGCCCTGGGCGGACCCGGCGGTGCCGAGTTCGCGGCCAAGCTCAAGGAATGGGGTGACGCCGGCTCGAAGGTGCTCAACTCCAACATCACCGGCGACATCGCCAAGGAGAAGTTCCTGGCCGGCGAAAGCCCGTACTTCATCACCGGCCCGTGGAACGTGCCGGACATGAAGAAGAAGGGCATCAAGTTCGCCGTCGACCCGCTGCCCACTACCGGCAGCAAGCCCGCGCAGCCGTTCATCGGCGTCAACGGCTTCTTCGTCAGCGCCAAGAGCGCCAACGCCCTGGCAACCAACGAACTCGTGGTCAACTACCTCACCACCGAAGCCGTCCAGGACGCCATGTTCGCCACGGGCAGCCTCCCGCCGGCGCTGAAGTCCTCCTTCGACAAGGCCGCCTCCGATCCGGTGGTGAAGGCATTCGGCGAGATCGGTGCCCAGGGCGTTCCGATGCCGGCGATCCCGGAAATGTCCGCCGTGTGGGCCGACTGGGGCGCCACCGAACTGGCCCTCATCAAGGGCAAGGGTGACCCCGCGGCCGAGTGGGCCAAGATGGTCGCCAACATCAAGGGCAAGATCGGCGCCTAGTCCTACCTGAGCGCAGTCCTACCTAAGCGCTGCCCTTCCTGAACGGCACCGAATCCCGGATGCCGCCACCTCCTGGGCCGCATGCTCAGCCATCCGCCCGTCCGGCGGGGACGAACCCTGCCGGACGGGCGCGCCTTGGCGACCTCCGCCGTCGCACGCCAGACCCTCCCATTGAAGGAATCTTCCATGCCCCCTACAGCCAAGTCCGCCCTTGAGGCGATGCCCGACGGCGGCGCCCAGCAGCCAGGTGCCAGGCAGCCTGCGCCGCCGCGTCCCCGGCGGGTCCTGGCAGCCCGACGCCGTGGCCCGGACTCCTGGAAGGGGACTCTGGCCAAGATCATCCTGCTCGGCCTGGTGGACGCTGTCGCAGTGTACGTGCTGACAGCACTCTTCCTCAGCCAGTCCTGGGCGGTGTTGGCCATCGCGGCGCTGGTAACGGTCGCGATCAACTGGATCTACCTGCGCCCGGGCGGCCTGCCGGCCAAGTACCTGGCCCCCGGCGTGCTGTTCCTGCTGGTGTTCCAGGTGTTCGTGGTGGTGTTCTCCGGCTACATCGCCTTCACCAACTACGGCGACGGGCACAACGGCAGCAAGGACGACGCGATCTCGTCGATCCTGACCTCCTCGCAGAAGCGGGTGCCCGATTCGCCCGCCTACCGCACGACCGTTCTTGAAAAGGGCGGCAGCTACTACCTCCTGGTCACCAAGCCGGACGGCGAGGCACAACTCGGCACCACGGAGTCCAAGCTCGAGGACGCCACCGGGGCCGTCAAGGACTCCACCGGCAAGGCCAAGGAACTCCCGGGCTACCGGACCCTGACCTTCCAGGAAATCGTGGCGCACCAAAAGGACGTGCTGGGCCTGGTGGTGCCGCTTTCGGACGACCCGGCGGCCGGTACGCTGCGGACGCAGGACGGCAGCAACGCCTATGTCTTCCGTTCCAACATGGTCTACGACAAGGCCGCGGACACCCTCACCGACACTGATACGGGAACCGTGTACCGGGACTCGGGGCAGGGCGACTTCGTCTCGGACAACGGTGAGAAGCTCGCCACCGGGTGGAAGATCGACGTCGGCTTCAAGAACTTCGTCACCGCGTTCACCGACCCGGAACTGCGCGGGCCCCTGCTCTCGGTGACCCTGTGGACCTTCACCTTCGCGGTCGTCTCGGTGCTGCTGTGCTTTGCCCTCGGACTGTTCCTCGCCATCACCTTCAACCGCGGCGACCTCAAGGGCAAGAAGGTGTACAGGATCATCATGATCCTGCCCTACGCCTTCCCTGCCTTCCTTTCCGGACTGGTCTGGGCAGGTCTGCTCAATCCCGAATTCGGCTTCATCAACAACGCCCTGCTGGGCGGGGCGGACATCGGCTGGCTCACGGATCCTGTCCTGGCCAAAATCAGCGTGCTGGTGGTGAACCTGTGGCTGGGTTTCCCCTACATGTTCCTGGTCTGCACGGGAGCGCTGCAATCGCTGCCCGAGGACGTGGACGAAGCGGCCCGCATGGACGGTGCCAGCGCCTGGCGGATCTTCCGCTCGATCAAGCTGCCGCTGCTGCTGGTGTCCGTGGCGCCGCTGCTGATCTCCTCCTTCGCCTTCAACTTCAACAACTTCAACGTCATCTACATGCTGACCAGCGGCGGTCCCCGCTTCGAGGACACCACCCGGGACATCGGCGCCACGGACATCCTCATCACCCTCGTCTACAAGAGCGCCTTCGGCGTGGGTACGGGCCGGGACTACGGACTGGCCAGCGCCCTGGCGATTGTCATCTTCATCATCGTGGCCGCGATCTCGGCCATCAGCTTCAAGCAGACCAAGGCCCTCGAGGACGTGAACTGACATGAGCACCACACTTGCTTCCGCACCCCGCCGTACCTTCCCGCGGTGGTTCCGCGACAAGGGCTGGCGCCACCTGGTGGGCGTGGCCACAAGCGTCTTCGCCGTCTTCCCCCTGCTGTACGTGCTCTCCGCGGCCCTCAACTCCACCGGAACACTCGCCGGCTCGGCGTCCCTCTTCAGCCAGATCTCCGGCGACAACTTCGCCAAACTGTTCGGCAACGAGCAGCGGCCCTTCGGCCGCTGGTTCGTCAACACCATGGTGGTCGGCCTCATCACCTCCGCGGCATCCGTGTTCCTCGGCGCCCTGGCCGCATACGCCTTCTCCCGGATGCGCTTCACCGGCCGCCGCGCCGGCCTGCTCAGCCTGCTCCTGCTGCAGATGTTCCCGCAGCTGCTGGCCGTCGTCGCGATCTTCCTGCTGCTCAGCGGCATCGGCGAGATCATCCCGGCGCTGGGCCTCGGCAGCCAGCTCGGCCTGATCATGGTGTACC
The DNA here is from genome assembly GCF_003369445.1 of Arthrobacter silvisoli. Taxonomy (GTDB): domain Bacteria; phylum Actinomycetota; class Actinomycetes; order Actinomycetales; family Micrococcaceae; genus Arthrobacter; species Arthrobacter silvisoli. The sequence goes on along the minus strand of NZ_QRCU01000041.1, from coordinate 115,117 downwards.
TGGGCGGTGCCCTCGGCGTTAACACCTACCTGATGTACGGCTTCTTCAACACCGTGCCGCAGTCACTGGACGAAGCAGCCAAGCTCGACGGCGCCAGCCACGCGCAGATCTTCTTCGGCATCATCCTCCGCCTGGTCACCCCAATCCTGGCCGTCGTGGGACTGCTGACGTTCATCGGCATCAGCAGCGAATTCGTGATCGCCAGCGTGGTGCTCACCGACCCCAACAACCAGACCCTCGCGGTGGGCCTGTACTCCTTCGTGGCCAACCAGCGCACCGAGGACTGGGGCGTCTTCGCCGCCGGCGCCGTGCTCGCCGCGCTCCCGGTCATGGCGTTGTTCCTCTTCCTGCAGCGCTACATCGTCTCCGGCCTGTCCGCCGGTTCGGTCAAGGGCTGAGGTCGGTCAAGCGATGAGCATGCTCGGTTTCGAAGCCCACCACGACGGTTCCCCGCTCTACCTGCCGGACGGCCCGGTGTCGCTCGGCGGCAGCACCCGGGCACGCATGCGCAGCTGGACAGGAGGTCGCGACGGCGGGCGTCCGGCCACCGTCGAACGCGTCTGGCTGCGGACGGTCGAGGACGGCGAACCGCGCTTCAGCGTGGCACGGCACCTGGAGAGCTCGGGCGGCTGGGACTGGTGGGAGGCGGAGCTCCGGGCGGTCAACCCGCTGGCCCGCTACCGCTTCCTGCTTCGGGGTGCTGACGGGCAGACCTCCTGGCTCAATGCCGCCGGCCTGCATTCACAGGATGTGCCCGACGCCCAGGATTTCCGTCTCTCCGCCGCCGGGGCCGGCCCGGACTGGGCGGCCGGGGCCGTGATGTACCAGGTCTTTCCGGACCGCTTCTCGCGATCGGATGCAGCGGACACCCGCCCCGCCCCGGACTGGGCTGTCCCCGCGGACTGGGACGCCGACGTCGTGTACCGGGGGCCCGACACCCCGCTGCAGTTCTTCGGCGGCGACCTCGACGGCGTCCGGGAACGGCTGGACCACCTGGTCCGGCTCGGCGTCGAGATCCTCTATCTCACTCCCTTCTTCCCCTCGGCGTCGAACCACCGCTACGACGCCGAAAGCTTCCGCCGAGTGGACCCGTTGCTGGGCGGCGACGAAGCCCTCATCCGCCTGGTGCAGGCCTGCCACGAGCGGGGCATCAAGGTGATCGGTGACCTCACCACGAACCACACCGGGGACACCCACGAATGGTTCCGCACGGCGCTCGCAGATCCGGGCGCCGCGGAACGTTCCTTCTACTACTTCGCCCCGGACGGCGGCTACGAAAGCTGGTGGGGCGTGCCGAGCCTTCCCAAGCTTGACTGGGCCTCGGACGGACTGCGCCGCGAATTCGTGGAAGGCCCGAAATCCGTGGTGGCCCACTGGCTCGCCGAGCCGTTCAAACTGGACGGCTGGCGGGTGGACGTGGGCAACATGACCGGCCGGCTGGGCGCCGCGGACTGGAACCGCGAAGTCGGCGCCTTGGTACGGCAGACCGCTCTGGAGACCCATCCGGACGCGTTGCTCGTGGCCGAATCCACCAACGACGCCGCCCCCGATTTCCAGGGAGACACCTACCACGGCTCCATGAGCTACGCCTCCTTCACCCGTCCGTTGTGGGCCTGGCTGACGGACGGGACCGCGGTGAACTTCTTCGGCTCACCCCTGCCCTGCCCGCCACGGATCCCGGCCTCGCAGTTCGTGGCGGAATACCGCGCCTTCGCCGCGGCCTATCCCTGGGCCGCGCGGCTGCACAGCCTCGTGGCGATCGACACCCACGACACCGCCCGCGCTGCCACCGCAATGGTTCCCGGGGGACAGGCGGTGGCCGCCGTCCTTTCCTTCACGCTGCCGGGTATGCCTACCGTGTTCGCCGGAGACGAGTTCGGCCTGGAAGGCATGAACGGCGAACACTCCCGCACGCCCATGCCCTGGGACGAACCGGAGCGCGTGGTGCAGGACCTCCGCGGCCTGTACGCCGCGCTCGGCGCGCTCCGCCGGGAGCCGGTCCTGCGCGCAGGCTCGCTGCGCTGGTTGTACGCCGACGGCGACTCCCTCGCCTTCGTCCGGGAACTGCGGGGAAGCACGGCGCTGGTGGTCGCCGCCCGGGACAAGGCCGACGTCGTCCTGCCGCCGGGGCTGCTGCCGGCCGCAGCCGGGACGGGTACCGACGCCGCGCTCGCCGTCGGGCGTATTGCCCTGGGCGCTGACGGCGACGGCGGCACCCGGCTGCGCGCGGCCGGTCCTGCAGCGGGGGTGTGGCTGCTGTCCTGAAGCTACCGAGTGTTTCCGGGCTAAGCTGGTTGGCACTGAAACACTGCGAAGACTGCCGGCTTGGCAAGTCCGCGGTGCGCGCATGTGAGGAAACACCCGTGTCACATCAGACGGCAGCAGCCGGGAATTCACAGGAAATCAACGCAGCGGCCAGCCCCAACGAGGCGCCGGCCGGCTTCATGGAGGAACTCGCCGCAGGCCTGGCCGCGGCACAGATCACCGCGGACGGCGGCACGCTGTCCACCTATTCGATCGACCAAGGCCCCGTGACCGACTGGCAGTTGCCGCTGGCCGTGGTCTGGGCCGAATCCGTGGAGGACGTGCAGCACATCGCGCGCACATGTACGAAGTACCGCGTGCCGATCGTTCCGCGGGGTGCCGGGACTGGCATTTCGGGCGGCGCGCACGCCGTCAAGGGCTGCATCGTGCTCAGCTTGGAACGGATGAACCGCATCCTTGAGCTGAACCCGGAAGACGAGACGGCCGTTGTCGAACCGGGCGTCATCAACGCCGACTTGAACGCCGCCGCTGCGGAGCATGGCCTGATGTACGCGCCGGACCCGGCGAGCTACCGGATCTCCACGATCGGCGGCAACGTGGCCACCAACGCGGGCGGGCTGCGCTGCGCCAAGTACGGCGTGACCCGCGATTCGGTACTGGCCCTCGACGTCGTGCTGGCCGACGGTTCCCTCCTGCACACCGGGCACCAGACCTTCAAAGGCGTCGCCGGGTACGACCTGACTGCGCTGCTGGTCGGCTCGGAGGGCACTTTGGCGATTGTGGTGGGCGTGACCGTGCGCCTGCGGTACTTGCCCCGCGAGATCCAGACGATCGCTGCCTTCTACCCGGACTTCCGCGGCGCGGCCGCCGGAGTGTTGGCGGTCGGCAAGGCGCGCGTGCAGCCGGCCATCATGGAGCTCCTGGACTTTGGCAGCCTGGAGCAGCTCGACGAGCTGAACGGCACGCAACTGTTGGCCCGGGGCAGGTCCCTGCTGCTGGTCCAGACCGACGGCTTCGGCGCGGCCGCGGAAGCGGATGTCGTCCGGGAGGTGCTTGCGGCCGGGGGAGCTGTGGTGACCACCGAAGCCAGCGAGGAGGCCGAACGCCTCGTGGACATGCGGCGCAGCAGCCGCGGCACCGAGGTGGACGACGAATTCCGGGTGGGCGAGGACATCGCGGTGCCGAGGTCGAAGCTGGTGGATTTCGTCGCCGCGCTGGAGGACATGGCCGCCCGGCACGACGTGCGCCTGAAGGTGGTGGCGCACGCCGGCGACGGGAACCTGCATCCCACGTTCTGGGCGGACCGCGTGGACGAACTGACCGACGCCGGCACCGTCCACCGGCTCAACGCTGCCCTGGATGAGTCGATCGAGGTGGGCCTGCGCCTGGGCGGCACAATCACCGGTGAGCATGGCGTGGGCCAGTACAAGCTGCGCTGGCTCGGCCTGGAGCTGCCGGAGCCCGTCCGTGCGTTGCAGCGGCAGATCAAGGAGATTTTCGACCCTGCCGGCATCATGAACCCGGGCAAGGCGATCTAAGCCACTTGGTATCCCAATACGCCTAAAGGGGTGCTGTGACCACGCTCTGGACGCCCATTTACACCATCCCTATCGCCCTCTAATCTTATTTGGTATACCAAACTCGGACGAGGGGGAACCATGGGCACCAAACGGCAGGGCAAGGCAGCCGGGGCCAAAGGAGCCGCGGGGTGGTCCGTGGTGGCCGTCCTGGCGGCCCTGCTGATGGTATCCGTGAACTTGAGGCCGGCCATCACCACCCTGGCCGGTGCCATGGGCAAGCTCGAAGACGGATTCGGCGTGGACAGGCACCTGCTTCCGGCCTTGGGAGCCCTCCCCGTGCTCGCGTTCGGGATCTCCGCACCGCTTGGCCCGTGGCTGGCCAAGCGGCTCGGAAGCGGATGGGCCGTGGCGGTGGCGCTGCTGGTGCTCGCCGCCGCGCTGGTGGCGCGTGCACTGGTTCCTGGATTCATCTTTCCCGGCACGTTCTTCGCGGGCTCGGCAATCATGGCGGCCAGTGTGCTGCTGCCGCAGATCGTCAAGGAATACCACGGCAGTGGTTGGTGGACCGGGTTGTGCACCATGGGCTTCGGGCTTGGTGCCGCGCTCGGTGCCGGCCTGGTCCAGCCCCTGCAGGCGGCACTGGGCGGCAGCCTCGCCGGTGCGCTCGCGGTCTGGGCGGTGCCGGCCGTGATCGGCGCCCTGATGGTGGGATCGGCGGTCCGGCAAGGCCCGGTCCGGCAAGGCCCGGTCCGCCAAGGCCCGGTCCGGGCGGTGGCGGCCGCTACGTCATCCGGTGGCCCGGCGGCGGCCGACGCGCCGGGCGAACCAGCCCGCCGATCCCTGCGCACCCAGCGCACCGCCTGGGCCGTGGCGGCGTTCTTCGGCCTGCAAGCTTTGCTGTACTTCGCCGTCACGTCCTGGCTTGCCGTGTTCCTCGAGTCCAAAGGCCTGGGCCCGGCGGAGGCCGCCGCGCTTCTGGCCTGGTTCAGCATCGCCGGCCTGCCTGCAGGGCTCCTTGTTCCGGTGCTTGCCGGCAGGCCCGCGGTGCTCAGGATCATGGCGCCGGGCCTCGGTGTCCTGATCGCCGCCGCCTTGCTGGGAGTCCTCGTAGCCCCCGCCGGCCTGCAGTTTCCCCTGATCGGCATCCTGGGCTTCGTCCAGAGCGCCCCGTTCGGCCTGGGCATGGCGCTGATCGTCATCCGGTCCTCCGGTCCGCGCACCGCCGGCCGGCTGTCCGCCATGAGCCAGGGCCTGGGTTTCGCAGTGGCCTCCCTGGGGCCGCTGGCGGCAGGACTCCTGCACGAATGGAGCGGGGCCTGGACGCCAAGCTTCGTCATGCTCGCGGCCGTGGCGCTGCTGGTCGCTGCGGCCGGCTTCTTCGCCGTCAACGGGCCGGTGGTCGACGCCGGTGAGGCCGTCGAGCACGAAAAGGAACCGGCCGCCGTCGGGCGTTAAGAACACAGCGCGAACTGGCAGCAGATGACCCATAAACCGGGACTTAAGGGCAGCTGCTGCCAGTTCGCGCCTAACGCGGAGCGGGGCTAGACGAGCTCCAGCTGCTCCGCCACCACCTGGCCGCGGTGCAGGACCGTGCGGTCCGTGCCGCGGTCCATGACGGCGGAGGCGACCGTCTCGCCGTCGACCAGCAGCAGTTCCGCGGGGTCTCCGACGTCGACGCCGGGGCGGTGGGCAGTGCCCTTCAGCCGGGTGGCGTTCGGGTCCAGGATGCTGGCGCCGCCGATGCTGGCGATCGCGAGGCAGTGCTCGATCAGTTCGTCCTTGCGGAAGCCGTGGGTGAAGGCGAGCTGCCAGGTGCGGTCCAGCATGTCCGTGTTGCCGTAGGGGGACCAGTAGTCGCGCTGGCCGTCCTGGCCAAGGCCCAGCCGGACGCCAGCTTCGGAGAGCAGCGGGATGGGCAACTGGCCTGCCACGCCGGCCGATCCCGGGGCGACGGAGGCCAGGGACACGTCGAGTTCGGCGAACTCGTCGATGAGGCGGCGGGTGGTGGCCTCGTTGACGCTGCCCAGTTGGTAGGCATGGGACATGGTGACCTTGCCCTGCATGCCGAGTGCACGGGTGCGTTCCAGGATGAGGTCGGTGCTGAAGACGCCAAGCTCGCCGGGTTCATGCAGGTGGATGTCCACCATGACCTGGTACTTCTCGGCCAGGCCGAACACGATGTCCAGGTGCTTCACGGGATCGCGGTCCAGGGTGCAGGGGTCGATGCCGCCCATCACGGTGGCACCGGCCTTCAGGGCCTCTTCGAGCAGTTCCGGGGTGCCCTCTTCGCGGAGGAGGCCGGCCTGCGGGAAGGCGATGATTTCGACGTCGGCCTGGTCCTTGAAGTGCTCCTTGGCGGCGAGGACGGCTTCGAAGCGTTCCAGCCTGCAGTCCACGTCCACCTGGGCGTAGGAGCGGACACGGGTGGTGCCGCGGGCGATCATGCGGCCCAGGGTGTCCTGCACCCGCTCGTTCAGCGGTACTTCGGCCTTGCGCCAGTTCAGGCGGTCGTTCATCATCATGGCCCAGACGCCGGGGGCGCCGGTGTGCTCGCGGAAGGGCAGGCCGATCCGGGTGGAGTCCAGGTGCACGTGCACATCGGAGAACGAAGGGACCAGCAGGCGGCCGCGACCCTCGACGACGGTGGCGTCGCCGGCCGGGCGGGCCGGGTCGTGCGGCTCGACGGCGGTGATCTTGCCGCCTGTGCTGTCCGAAACGATGCTCACGTCGCTCAAGGCCTGTCCCCAGGGCCGGGCGGCACGGATCAGGGTTTTCACAGTGATGCTCCTTTGTTGATGGGTCTATTGCACACCGGCGGCCAGCGCGCCCGCCAGAGTGCTGTGGTGGCAAGCGGGGGAGCCTGCGGCTGCCTGGACCGGGACTTCGCCGACGCATCGCTGCTTTTGCTCCTCGCCGAGGGTGGTGAACAGCGGGCAGCGGGTGCGGAAGACGCAGCCGCTGGGCGGGTTGGCCGGGGAGGGCAGGTCGCCGCGCAGCCGGATCTTCTCCTGGGCCCGGGCCTGCCGCGGGTCCGGCAGCGGGACGGCCGAAAGAAGTGCCCGGGTGTAGGGGTGGCGGGGATTGTCGAAAAGCTCGTCGCGGGAACCCTGCTCCACCATTTTGCCCAGGTACATCACCGCCACCTGGTCCGAAATGTGCCGGACCACGGAGAGGTCGTGCGCGATGAAGATATAGGAGACTCCGGTATCCTGCTGGATTTCCTGCAGCAGGTTGACCACCTGGGCCTGCACCGAGACGTCCAGCGCGGAGACAGGTTCGTCGCAGACGATCACGGATGGGTTCAGCGAGATGGCCCGGGCGATGCCCACGCGCTGGCGCTGGCCGCCGGAGAATTCGTGCGGGAAGCGGTTGTAGTGCTCGGCCTTGAGCCCCACCTGCTCCAGCAGTTCCTTGACCCGGTTTTTCAGGCCGCCCTGCGGGGTGATTCTTTGCGCCACCATCGGGGCCGAGATGGCCGTGCCGATGCTCTGCCGGGGGTTCAGTGAGGCGAAGGGGTCCTGGAAGATCATCTGGACCTTGCGCCGGAAGTGGTAGAGGTCCCGGCCGCCCAGCTGGCTGATGTCCACGCCGTCGACGACGATCCGCCCGCCGGTGGGGTCCATCAGCCGGGCGATCATCCGGCCGGTGGTCGACTTGCCGCACCCGGACTCACCCACGAGTCCCAAAGTCGTGCCGCGTTCGAGGCTGAACGAGACGCCGTCGACGGCTTTGACGGTGCGCTTCCCGCCCGGAGCGAAGAGTCCGGTCTTGATGGGGAAGTGCTTCTGGAGGTTCTCCACCTGGAGAATGGGCTGTTGTTCCATGGTGGTCCTATCGGGAATTCCGGATGCTGAGGATCTGTGGGCCGCTCAGGTGGCAGCGTGTGCCGTGCCCGTCCTCGCTGGTGAACTGGGGCCGCTGCGATTCGCAGACGCCGTCGCCGGCGAGGGCCGCGTACTCGCAGCGTGCGCTGAAGATGCAGCCTTGCGGCAGGGCAAGGAGCGACGGCGGCTGGCCCGGGATCGGGTTCAGCTTGCCGGACCCGGTGGTCAGGGTGGGCATCGAGTTGAGCAGTCCCAGGGTGTACGGGTGCCGGGTGTTGTAGAAGATTTCGTCCACCGGCCCGGACTCGACACACTGCCCGCCGTACATGACCAGGACGTCGTCGCACACCTCTGCTACAACCCCGAGGTCGTGGGTGATGAGGATCAGTGCAGAGTTGGTCTCCTGCTGGAGTTCGGACATAAGGTCCAGGATCTGGGCCTGCACCGTGACGTCAAGGGCGGTGGTGGGTTCGTCGGCGATCAGCAGCTCCGGCTCGCAGATCAGTGCCATGGCGATCATGGCCCGCTGGCGCATGCCGCCGGAGAAGTGGTGCGGGTACTCGTCGAAGCGCATGTCCGGGCTGGGGATTCCCACCCGGCCCAGCATGTCGACGGCGGCCGCCCGGGCCTGCTTCTTCGTCGCCTTGTTGTGGACTAGGTACGCCTCGGCGATCTGGTGGCCCACCGTGTAGAAGGGGTGCAGCGCCGAGAGCGGATCCTGGAAGATCATGCCGATGTTCCGGCCGCGGAGCTGCCGCATGCCGGCTTCGGGGAGCGTCACCAGGTCTTTGCCCTGGAAGAGGGCCTCCCCGGTGACCTGGGCGGACGTGCCCTTGAGCAGGCCCATGAGCGCCTGGCTGGTGACGGACTTCCCGGAGCCGGATTCGCCCACGATGCCGAGGGTCTGGCCACGCTCGAGCGTGAAGTCCATGCCGTTCACCGCGGAGACCACGCCGTCGTCGGTGGGGAACTTCACGGACAGGTTCCGGACCTCCAGGAAGGCTCCGGTCATGACGGCTCGGGGCGCAGAGGCGGGTTTCGGCGCAGGGGCGGCGACCGCCGTCGGGCGTGTTTGGGGCTGGGTCATTGGAGCCTCACTCGGGGGTCAATGGCTGCGTAGGCGAGGTCGACGACGACGTTCGCGACGATGACGAAGAAGGCGGCCAGCATGGTGATGGCCATGGTGACGGGAAGGTCGCCGGAAACGGCGGCGCGGACGGCGGTGAAGCCAAGGCCCGGAACCGAGAAGATCTGCTCGGTCAGCACGGCACCGCCCAGGAGCAGGCCGATGTCCATGCCCAGCATGGTCACCACCGGGGTGATGCCGGCGCGCACGCCGTGCTTGAAGGTGACGGTGCGCGGGGCCAGGCCCTTGGCGCGGGCGGTCCGGATGAAGTCCTCGCCGAAGGTCTCGATCATGTTGGTGCGCGTCACCCGGATGTAGGAGGCGCTGAACAGTACCGCGAGGGCGATCCACGGCAGCAGGTAGTTCAGCACCCAGGCCAAAGGGCCCTGCGGCCCGAAGGGACTGTTGATCTCGTTGGTGGTGAACGGCAGCAGGTGGAACTGGTTGACGAACACCAGCAGCAGGAACAGGCCCGTGACCGGGATGGGCAGCGAGACGCCCACCGAGGCGGCGCCGACGATGAATTTGTCCGTGGCGGAGCCCTTGCGCAGGGCGGCCAGGAGGCCGAGCCCGACGCCGGAGAGGGTCCAGAGGACCAAGGCGCCGATGGCCATGGAGAAGGTATAGGGGAGCGAACGGGCGATGATGTCCGAGACGTTCTCGTTGGTCTGGAACGACTTGCCAAGGCAGGGCCACTGGCAGAGGGACTCTGCGCCCGGAGCGCCGATCATGCGGGACGAGAACAGGCCGCGCATGTACTCCACGTACTGGACCAGGAACGGCTGGTCCATGCCCAGGGCCACCCGGGCTTCCTGCACCCGTTCGGGGGTGCATTCCTGGCCGCAGGCCGCGGAGGCCGGATCCGCAGGGCCGAACTGGAACAGGGTGAAGGTGATGAAGCTGACGGCGACGAGGAGCAGGAACAGGGAGCCTGTCCGGCGAAGGATGAAACGGATCATGGTGCTGGTTGCGGGCCGCCCGGAGTCTTCCGGGCGGCCCGCGTCTCCTTTGCGATGAGGCGGTTAGTGTTCGACGCCGACGATCGAGAGGTCGATGCCGCCGAAGAAGTAACCCACCTGGGCGTTGCGGATGTTGGAGCCCACCACGCTGTTGGTGTGGCTGCGGATGAGCGGGATGATCGGGTAGGCCTTCAGAGCCTTGTTGAACTCCTCAGCCCACTTCTTGCCCAGTTCCTCGGAGGTGCCAGCCGTGTTGCGCAGTTCGTACATGGCCTTGGAAACCTGCGGGTCGAAGTACCGGGAGGTGTTGGAGAAGCCGTAGCTGGTGCCGTCGTTGTTCGGACCCAGGATCGGGTCGGCCGAGGTGCGGACCGAGGACGGGTCGGCGCCGCCGCACCAGCCGGAACGGCCCATGTCCGGGAGCTGCTCGCTGGCCAGCACGGAGTAGTAGTTCGGGGCCGGGATCGGCACAAGCTGCACGTCGATGCCCAGGGCCTTCAGGTTCTGCTGGACCACGGTGCCGGTGTTCTTGTAGGAGTCGCGGTTGTTGGCGTAGCCGTACGTGAGGGTCTTCGGGTAGTCCTTGCCTTCGAGGAGCTTCTTGGCTTCCTCCAGCTTCGGCTTGCCCGCGGGGTCGATCTCCAGGCCCGGATCGGCGTAGCCGACCATCTTCGAGTTCAGCGGGCTCTGCTCAAGTTCGCCGAAGCGGCGTCCGCCGTACTGGACCAGGATGGACTGGCGGTCCAGGGCGAGGGCGATCGCCTTGCGGACGTCCGGGTCCTTGAGCTTCTCGGTGTTCAGGCTCAGCACGTCGTTGCAGCCCAGGAGGCCGGACGCCACGCGGTCCTTCACCTGCGGGTCGGCCAGCTTGGCCGAGTCCGAGGTCTGCATTGCGCCGTTGGAGTCCAAGGTGATGGCGTTGGGGTCGGAGTTGGCGAGCAGTTGCTGGCTGATGGTGCTCTGGGAGGTGGAAAGCGAGAAGCTGAAGGTGTCCGGCAGGGCGGTGCGGTTGGTGTCGGTGGCCGGATCCCAGTGCGGGTTTCGGACCAGCTTGAGGGACTTGCCGCGGCTGTAGGACTGCACCATGTAGGGGCCCGATGAGACGGGGTGGTTGGTGTAGTCCAGCTTGGTGTCCTTGTCCTTCGGGACAGGGGCGGTGTTCGAGCGGGAGGCAAGCGCCGGGAACTCGGCGAACGGCTTCTTCAGGTGGAAGACGACCGTGCGCGCATCGGGGGTTTCCACTGCCTTGAGCACGGCGGACGGATCCTTGTACGGGCCCTTGTAGCCGCCGTCGTCGAGCGCTGCATTGAGCTCCTGCGGGGCCTGGGTGTACACGTCCTGCGCGAAGGTGCGCTCCACGCCGTACTTGATGTCGGCCGAGGTGATCGGCCGGCCATCCTCGAATTTGATGCCTTCCTTGAGGGTGTAGGTCCAGCTCATGCCGTCCTTGGAGACCTTGCCCGTGTCCGTGGCGAGGTCGGGGACAACCTTGGGCGGCTGGCCTGCGGTTTCCTTGGCCATGGTCAGCGTCCGGTAGTACAACTGGCCGACGTTGGCCGTCTGGACGTAGTTGCTGTTTCCGGGATCCAGGGTCTGGAAGTCCGAAGACATCAGGACGTTGATGTTGCCGCCCTTGGTGGTGAAACCGGACTTCACGATCTGTGGTGCGGACTCGGTGACCGGGCCTGCCGAAGCGTTGTTGCCCGGCTGGCTCTGGCCGGCCGCGCAGCCTGTTGCGGCGGTGGCGATCAGCACGGCAAGGGCAAGCGCCCTGCTGCGGTTCTTCATGGTTCTCCTCTTTGAGTTGATGGAACGGAGGGTGGGTATGACGGAGTCGGGCGGATGGAACGGGGGCGTTCGGTGGAACGGGTGCAGGGAGTGCTAGTGGCGGGAGGCCTTGGGATCCAGGGCATCGCGCACGGCGTCGCCGAGCAGGTTGAAGGCCAGGACGGTGACGATGAGCATGGCGCCGGGAACGGCCAGGAACCACGGATCGCTCAGGTACCAGTTGCCGGCCTGGGCGGCGTTGAGCATCTGGCCCCACGACGGTGTGGGATCCTTGACGCCGACACCCAGGAAGGACAGCGCCGCCTCGGCGGAGATGTTCGTGGGAATGAGCATGGTGGCATACACCAGCACCACGCCCATTACGTTGGGGATGATCTGGCGGAACAGGATGCTCAGGTGCGAGGAACCGAAGGAACGGGCCGCCTCGACGAACTCGCGCTCGCGCAGGCTGAGTACCTGGCCGCGCACGATCCGGGCCAGGTACGCCCAGCCGAAGAAACCCAGGATGATCACCAGTGATGCCATGGGCAGGAAGCTGCCCTGGCCCAGCGGCGTATCGCGGAGCCGGGACTGCAGGATGGGGGTCAGGGACAGCACCAGGAGCAGGTGCGGGAAGGCAAGGAACAGATCCATGAGGCGGCTGATGACCGCGTCGGTCTTACCGCCGAAGTAGCCGGCGGCCGCACCGAGGACTGTGCCCAGGACCACGGACACGGCCGTGGACAGCAGGGCAATGGTGAGGGAGACCTGGCCGCCGAAGGCCAGGCGGGCGAACAGGTCGCGGCCGAGGCCCGGTTCCACGCCCAGCCAGTGGCTGGCGGAGGGGTACATGTAGCCCGGGAGCGGGAGGCCCGGGGTTTCGAAGTCGTCAAGCACTTCGGGGCTGGTGTTGGAGGTGAAGGGATCATTGCCGGACATGGCACTGAGGACCGGTGCGAGGATCGCGAACAGCATGATGGCCACTACTACGCACAGGCTGAGCAGGGCAATCTTGCTGCGACGGATCCTCAGCCAGGCGGTGGCCAGCAGGGAACGGGCCTCGGCGGGCCGGTCCCGGGAGGGGGCCGCGCTCGCGGTGCCAGGCTCGGCTGGGGACTGAAGCTGAGTCAACGGAAAAGCTCGTTTCGTGGTTCGAGGAGTGCGCTCCGGAACGTTTTGTATACCAAACTCAGGCTAGGATAGTTCCGATGCGATGTAAATCACAAAACGTGGATTGTCTGGAATACCAAACACCAAGCGGTATATGACCCGAAAGCGGCCCGCGAAGGCCGCGGCGGGGAAAGAAAGGAAGCACAGTGAGGATGAGCGTTCTTCCCGGCGCGGGCCACCCCCGCGGTACTGCGGAACAGCTGTTTTGGCCCGTGTATGCTCGGGTGAAGTGATGGGCGGTGTGACCCGCCGTGCTCCGGTGGTCAGTGCCGGGACAGTGAGCTGGAGAGGGGCCATGCCGATGACGACGCCGGTTACGGGAACACTGAACGGCCGGGACGATGAAGCCCGTGCGGAACAGGTGTACCAGCTGGTCCTTGAAGGGATCGTTGCCGGCGAGTATGCGCAAGGAACCCGGTTGCGCGAGCGGGAGCTCTCCGAGCTCTACAGCGTCTCGCGGATCCCGGTGCGCGAGGCCATCCAGCGGCTGGAGCAGGACGGCTTCGTGGAAACCTTCCCGCGCCGCGGCGCGGTGGTACGCAGGCTGAGCCTCAGCGACGTCAATGATCTCTTCGACGTGCGGCTGTGCCTGGAAACCTTCGCCGCACGGATGGCCGCCGTGCAGGTCGCCCAGGGCGCCCCGGGCGAGAGCCTGCAGGAACTGCTCGACGCCGGACGGCAGGCGATCGACGACGGCCGCACCGACGACGTCGTACGCCTCAGTGCCGCGTTCCACGCGGAGATCGTTCGGCTTTCGGGCAACCGCCTGCTGATCGAATCGGTCAAGCCGCTGTTCGGCAGGATGCGTTGGATCTTCGGCCTGGCGCACAACCGCAGCAACGAACTCCAGCGCGACGAGCACGTGGAACTGTGCAAGGCGATCCTCGGCGGCCACGCTGAGCTGGCCTACTCCCTCGCCTACTCCCACATCGAACTGGGCCGCGAACCCGTGCTCCGTGGCCTCGCGGGAACACTGGAACCCTAAGGCTCTTTAAACCCCGACGGCCGGGTTGCTGCCCGCAGGCGGCAACCCGGCCGTCGTCGTCATCAGCGGTCCGGCATCAGTCGTCCGCGTCCGGATAGTCCTCAAGCTCGCTGTACCGGGACTCTTCGGTTTCGACTTCCAGGATCTTCAGCAGCTCGGTGTCGGGGTTGAGCATGATCGCGGCTTCGTCCCGCCGGTGGCGCAGCACCGTGTCCAGGTAGGACTGCACGGTTTCGGCCAGCGGGATGTGGCGGTCCTGCTTCTGGCTCATGTACCAACGGTGTTCGAGGACCTCGTGGACCACCTCGGCCGGTTCCAGCTTGCCCGCCAGTTCGCGCGGGATGGAGCGGACAATCGGCTCGAAGATCTGGCTCACCCACAGGTGGGCGCTGTATTCCTCGTCCATTTCCGGGTTGTTGTCCGCCCGGAACTGGTCCATGTCGTTGAGCAGGCGGCGGGCCTGGTTCTCCTGGGCGTCCAGCCCCGTGAGGCGCAGCAGGCGCCTCTGGTGGTGGCCGGCGTCGACGACCTTGGGCTGCAGCTGGATGGTCGACCCGTCCGCGGTGGTCTTGATGGCGTATTCCTCGACGTCGAAGCCGAGTTCGTTGAGTCGGCGGATGCGGGCGCCGACGCGCCAGCGCTCGCCCAGTTCGAAGGATTCCTTCCCGGTGAGTTCGGCCCAGAGGCGGCGGTAGGAGTCCATGATGAGCTCGGAGGTGGCCACGGGGTCCACTTTCTCCTCGATGAGTCCGCCGTCCAGCAGGTCCATCAGCTCCCCGGCGATGTTCACGCGGGCGATCTCGAGATCGTATTCGCGCTGGCCGGTGGACAGGTCCGGGTACAGTTCGCCGGTTTCTGCGTCCACGAGGTAGGCGGCGAAGGCGCCCGCGTCGCGGCGGAACAGGGTGTTCGAGAGGGAAACGTCGCCCCAGTAGAAGCCGATCAGGTGCAGGCGCACCAGCAGGAGCGCCTGCGCGTCGATCAGGCGCGTCAGGGTGTCCTTGCGGAGCATCTGGGAGAACAGGGCGCGGTACGGCATGGAGAACTTCAGGTGCCGGGTAACGAGCACGGGGTTCAGCGGCCTGCCATCGGGCGTGGTGCGTCCGGTGATCACGGCGACGGGCTCAACGCAGGGCACGTCCAGGCGGGCCAGTTTGCGGAGCATGTGGTACTCGTGGCGGGCCACGTGTTCGGAGGTTTCCTTGATGGCGATGACCGAACCGCCCAGGTGCGCGAAACGCACGATGTGGCGCGAGATGCCGCGGGGCAGGGCGGCAAGGTTTTCCGCCGGCCAGTCCTCCAGCGCGATGTGCCAGGGGAGATCCAGCAGTTCGGGATCGGCGGCGGCTGCGGTGATGTTGAGCGAGCCAATCACGCTCGCCGGGGGAGCGGTGTCCTTGGCGCTGGCGGCTTCGGTACGCGGCAGCTTGCCGATCTGCCCGTAGTCGGTCGGTTCGTCATGCCACTGGGCTCCGCTTTGCTCGGTCATGGTGTCAATTCTTCCGTATGAAGTGGGCGTTTAACGCCGACGGCGGCCCATCCGTGTGGAGGAGCCGCCGTCGGTTATGCGGTTATTGCTTTGTCGGTGGACGTTAGTCGCCCAGGCGCAGGCCCGTCTTGGTGTCGAACAGGTGCACGTGGCCCTGCTGCGGACGGACGAAGATGGCCTCGCCCTTCATCGGGGGGCGGCGGCCGTCGACGCGGGCCACGATGTCGTGGTCCTTGCCGTCCAGGGTGGTGTGGCCGTAGACGTAGGCGTCGGCGCCGAGTTCTTCGACGACGTCGACCTCAACCTGCAGGCCTTCGCCGGCCCCGACGGTCTCAAGGTCTTCCGGACGCACACCAAGGGTGACAGTCTTGCCGGTGGCGTCTTCGAGGACGTCGTGCTTGACGGGGTAGACAGCGCCACCGAACTGTACGCCGTCCCCGACAACCGGGAGCTCGAGCAGGTTCATGGCGGGGGAGCCGATGAAGCCGGCAACGAAGACGTTCTGCGGGCGGTCGTAGAGGTTGCGCGGGGTGTCGACCTGCTGAAGGAGGCCGTCCTTGAGCACTGCGACGCGGTCACCCATGGTCATGGCCTCGACCTGGTCGTGGGTCACGTAGACAGTGGTGACGCCGAGGCGGCGGGTCAGGGAAGCGATCTGGGTACGGGTCTGGACACGGAGCTTGGCATCCAGGTTGGACAGCGGTTCGTCCATGAGGAAGACCTGCGGGTTACGGACGATCGCGCGGCCCATGGCAACGCGCTGGCGCTGGCCGCCGGAGAGGGCCTTCGGCTTGCGGTCCAGGTACTGCTCGAGGTCCAGGAGCTTGGCGGCTTCGCGGACGCGCTCTGCACGCTCTTCCTTGGAAACGCCGGCGATCTTCAGCGCGAAGCCCATGTTGTCCGCGACGGTCATGTGCGGGTAGAGGGCGTAGTTCTGGAAGACCATTGCGATGTCGCGGTCCTTCGGCGGAACGTCAGTGACGTCGCGGTCGCCGATGAGGATACGGCCGGAGTTGACGTCCTCAAGGCCTGCGAGCATGCGCAGGGAGGTGGACTTACCGCAACCGGAGGGTCCGACGAGGACCAGGAATTCGCCATCGGCGATGTCGATGTTGAGCTTATCGACGGCGGGCTTGTCTGTGCCCGGGTACAGACGCGTAGCGTTGTCAAAAGTAACTGTAGCCACAGTTCTCATTTCCCTTCACCGGCAGGTACGTGCCGGACGATCCGTTGTGAATGGTTCTTTTTATTCAGTTGGACTCCCCGCCGAGGGACGCCTCATGAAAGGCGGCTCGGTCAGGGAGCTCATGCGACGCCGCACGGTGTCTGTGCGCCGCGTCACAAAAGAGAGTATGCCAGAAATCATCCCAGGCGAAGCAAATGTTACGTCCGTCACACTTCCGGGTGTTCGGCGGCGACATTTTCGCGCCGTTCCCGGAGCACGGCTTCGAGGAGTTCTGCCACGTGGACCGGCGCCTCGACCCGGAATTGGGCCTGGGTGAAGTCCAGGCCCACCTTGACGCCGATGTCCCCCGGGTGGAGCCTGGCCAGTGCGTCCTCGTCGGTGACGTCGTCGCCGGCGAACAGCACCGCCGTCGCGCCGGTGGCCTGGCGCAGGAACGCCAGCGCCTCGCCTTTGGAGGCGTGGACCACGGAGGCTTCCAGGACGCGTTTGCCATCCTTCAGGTAGACACCGTGCTTGTCCTGCAGCGCGGTGCGGGCCGCGTCGACGGCGTCCTCTGCCACGTCGTCGTCGGCCAACCGGGTGTGGAGCACGACGCCGGCGGGCTTGTCCTCGAGGAGGGTCCCCGGAGCGATGGCCACGATTTCGGCCAGGATTCCGCGGACCTCCGCCAGCAGTGCCTCCTGGTCGGGGTCCAGCCGCAGCCCGGCGGAGCCGGGCCCCAGCCAGGCCTCGGCGCCGTGGCTGCCGATCAGCAGGGTCGCGGCAGGAGGGGCGGCGACCGCGCGCAGGCTGGACAGGGCCCGCCCGGAGATGAGCGCCGTCGTCGTGCGGGGCAGGGCGGCGAGTTCGGCGAGAGCTGCAGCCGAACGCGGCAAGGGACGGGCATCACCGGCATGGTCGACGATCGGCGAGATGGTGCCGTCAAAGTCCATGGCCACCAGCAGCTGCTCGGTTTCCGCGATGGTGCGCACGGCGTCGAGCAGGTCGGGCGAGAGGCTCAGGGGCGGCTTGTTCTCAGCTGTCATTGCGGACCACCTTTTCTGCCAGGGCGGCGAGGAATTCGGAGGACCAGTGGTCGACGTCGTGGTCCAGGATCTGCTTGCGCATGGCGCGCATCCTGCGCCGGGCCTCGCCTGCCGGCAGGTCGACCGCCCGCATGATGGTGCTCTTGAGCCCGTCGATGTCGTGCGGATTCACGAGGAGGGCCTGCTTGAGCTGGTCGGCCGCGCCGGTGAACTCGCTCAGCACCAGGGCGCCGGTGTGGTTGGTCCGCGCGGCGACGTATTCCTTGGCAACGAGGTTCATGCCGTCCCGCAGTGCCGTGACCAGCATGACGTCCGCGGCGAGGTACAGCGCCACCATTTCCTCCACCGGGTAGCTGTGGTGGAGGTAGCGCACCGCGGTGTTCTGCATGGTGTCGTATGTGCCGTTGATATGGCCCACCGTGCCTTCGATCTCCTCGCGGAGGATCCGGTACTGTTCCACGCGCTCACGGCTGGGGCTGGCCACCTGGATGAGCGTGGCGTCCTGGACTTTCAGGCTGCCGTCCTGCAGCAGTTCCTCGAAGGCCTTAAGCCGGTGGCGGATGCCCTTGGTGTAGTCGAGGCGGTCCACGCCCAACAGGATGGTCCGCGGATTGCCGAGGTCGTGGCGGATCTGCCGTGCGCGCTCGACGATGTCCGGGCGCTCGGCGAGCTCGCTGATCTGCTCCACCGCGATGGAGATCGGGAAGGCCTGGGCGCGGGCGATGTGTGTAACTTCGCCGATGGAATCCCGGACTTGTACCTGCTGCTGCTTGACGCTCGCCCCGAGGAAGCGGCGGGCGGAGCGCATGAAGTTCGCGGCATCGCTGGGGCGCTGGAAGCCCACCAGGTCCGAGCCCAGCAGGCCTTCGAGGATCGCCTGCCGCCAGGGCAGCTGGGCGAAGATTTCCGGCGGCGGGAACGGAATGTGGTTGAAGAAGCCGATTTTCAGGTCCGGACGCACCCTGCGCAGCATCTGCGGGACCAGCTGAAGCTGGTAGTCCTGCACCCAGATCGTGGCGTTCTTGTCGGCGGACTGCACGACGGCGTCGGCGAACCTCTGGTTCACGCGGCGGTAGGCGTCCCACCACGTCCGGTGGAACTCCGGGCGGGCGATCACGTCGTGGTAAAGCGGCCACAGCGTGGCGTTGGAAAAGCCTTCGTAATACAGCTCAACATCGTCCGCGCTGAGCTCCACGGGGATCAGATCCATGTCGTCGTGGCTGAAAGGTTCGACGGCTTCGTCCGGGGCGCCGTGCCAGCCGACCCACGCGCCGTCGCTTTTTGCCATGAAGGGGGCCAGGGCCGTGACCAGCCCGCCGGGCGAGCGCCTCCAGCCTTCGCCGCTGTTCGCCGTGTCGTCAGCGGAACAGCGGTCCACAGGCAGCCGGTTGGAGACCACCATGAAGTCGTATTTGGCCGGCGCGGGCGAGGGTCTTTCCTTCGCCTTGGCCGTGAGTTTTTCGCTTGCCGGATTCTGCATTGCTGCCCCCTGGGATGGCTTGTGACTCACATCCCACCCTACCGGCGGGAATCATCACCCACATCCGCTCGTTCATTGGACGGGGTGGCGCCCTCAGCCGGACGCGCGGTCTTCACCCGTAAACTGGCCACAGTGCCCTACCCCCGTAACAGCCACCGAACAACGAGGAACTGATGAGCCCCGCAAACGAACCACGCCTGTCCAAGGCAGAGCGCACCGCCCAGGCCCGGGAACGCGCCCGCGAGATCCGCGAAGCGCAGCTTAAGAGGGACAAACGGAACAAGCTGCTCATCGGCTGGGGCATCGTGGTTGCCGTTGTGGTGATCGTTGGCATCATCGCGGTGACCGTCATGCAGGGCATCCAGAACAACGCCCCCATCGCGGACAAGGGCCCGACGCCGGCCAACGGCAACGTGCACGGTGGCGTGACTCTGCTGAAGGGCACCGAAGTGGCCAAGTCCGAGGCCGCCAGCGTCGACCTCGCCGCCCTGCCGTCCGCACCGGCCACCAAGCCCGCCACCGTCGTCGCACCGGGCGCCGAGGCCGAGGCGGGAAAGCCCGTCAAGGTCGTGGCGTACATCGACTTCATCTGCCCCGTCTGCAAGAGCTTCGAAACTGCGTACGGCGAAACGCTGACCAAGCTGCGGGATGAAGGCAAGATCACCCTGGAATACCGAGCCCTGGGCTTCCTGGACAGCCGCTCCACCACCAACTACTCCTCCCGCGCCGCCAATGCGGCGGCCTGCG
This sequence comes from Arthrobacter silvisoli, assembly GCF_003369445.1. GTDB lineage: Bacteria > Actinomycetota > Actinomycetes > Actinomycetales > Micrococcaceae > Arthrobacter > Arthrobacter silvisoli. The sequence goes on along the minus strand of NZ_QRCU01000041.1, from coordinate 95,574 downwards.
TGGTGAACACCTCGCCGGACAAGTACGCGGCCTTCTTCAACCTGCTGTTCGAACGCCAGCCCGCCGAGGGCAGCGCCGGCATCTCGGACAACGACCTCAAGAAGATGGCCACTGAGGTGGGCGCCGCCAACATCGACTCCTGCGTGGACAACAAGACCTACCGGCCCTACGTGAAGGTCATCACCCAGGAGACCGCGAACATCGGCGTCACCGGCACGCCCACCGTCTTCATCGACGGCAAGCAGTGGAACGGCCAGACGACCCCGGACTTCCCCGGCGAACTGAACAAGGCCATCGCCGCGAAGAAGTGACTTCCCTGCGTTTGCGGGCCGCGCTCTTGGTTTCGGCGCGCGGCCCGCAGCCGCGTTTTGGAGGGTGGGCCCAGGAATGAGCTACCCTTGTTGAGCGTTCTTTTTTGACGCAGTGCCCCGCGTAAGGCCGGGGCAGAGGTTCCGGGTCCGCCGGGACACGCCTCCTTAGCTCAGTTGGCCAGAGCACCTGTCTTGTAAACAGGGGGTCGCCGGTTCGAATCCGGCAGGGGGCTCCGATTGAACCCCGCCAGTGCATGCGAGTATGCAGCTTCAGGCGGGGTTTTCTTGTATGCGGTTTTGGCAGCAAGCCACGGCGGTGCGGTTCGATGATCCCGGGCGCATGACAAGAGGGTGCTCGCCGCGCTCGAGGACGTCCGCAAGGACGGGCTGACGATCGCCGTCGGCGGCAACGCGATGGAGGGCCCGGGCTAGGGGCCGGGACCTGTCCATCTACGCTCTGAAGGACTTCTCCCGCGCTAAGTACGTCATGTACAACAGCGGCTGGGTCCGGCCGCAACCGTGCGGGCATGCACCCCGGGAAACCAGGGGTGCATGCTCATTCGAGGCTTTTCTCCACAATCGGCAGGCACTCGTTGCGGCTGTGCTCCACGTGCGCGAACGCCAGCGCGGCGGCAAGTTCGGCATGCCCGCCCAGGATCGCCTGGACGATGGTGCTGTGCTCGTCGTGCTGCACGGCCTGGTCGCGGTCCGCGGCCACGTGGAAGAGCCGGCGGAGCTGGCCGTTGACCGGCGACATCAGCCGCTTGAGCAGGCGGCTGCCGCTCAGCTCAAGGATTTCTTCGTGGATCTGGGCGTTGAGGTCGGCGATCAGCCGTTCGTCGCCCGTGACAAGCGCCCTGCCCGCTTCGGCCAGCAGGCCCGTCAGGCGGCCGGTGTCCGCCCCCGCCGCCGCTGCCTCGGCCGCCAGGCGGGCGGCGAGGACTTCGAGGCTGGCGCGGACGTCGAACAGTTCCGTGACGCCCTGGACGGTCAGGTGGGTCACGACGGCGCCGCGCCGGGGGAGCGTTTCGATGTAGCCTTCGCTTTCGAGCTGGGGGAGCGCCTCCCGCACCGGAACGCGCGATACCTCCAGTTCCAGGGCGACCTCGCGCTCGCGGATCCGCTGTCCGGGCGGGTATGTGCCGTCGATGATCCGCTCGCGTATCCACTCGTAGACGCTCCCGGTGCGCGAAGCCGAAGGTCGCGTCGCCATCGCCTCAGCGGTCATCAGGGGCTCCTTTTCTCACTTGCTGCCCACCTCGACGGCGCGGGCTTCTTTGGCATGCCAATAATCCACCCGAAGCGATGAATTCGGCAAGTTTCCCGGACGCCATCCCTGTTTGGCATGCCAAAAGTATTCTATCGTGATCCTGATAACACTTTGGAAGGAGACCCCCTTGGCCCTTATTCTCAGCGCTTCAGAGCTGGCTGCAGCGGTTGACATGAAAGCGACGATCCAAGCGCTGGAAAGCAGCCTGGTAGACCAGGCGAACGGTGCGGCCGCCCAGCCGGCCCCGCTTTCCATGAAGCTTCCCGACGCCGATTCCCGCTACCTGGTCATGGCCGCAGCCTCGGCGCCGCGCGGCCTGGTCGCCTCGAAACTGCTCAGTGACATCCCGGAGAATGCCCAGGCGGGGCTGCCGTCCCAGCGCTCGTCGATTGTCCTCGCCGACCGGTCAACGGGCGAAACCCTTGCCCTGCTCGACGGGCGTGTCCCCACCCGGATCCGGACTGCGGCCATGACAGCTGTGGCTTCCCGCCACCTTGCCCGGCCCGACAGCAGGGTCCTGGGCCTGGTCGGAGCAGGTGCCTTGGCGGTTGCGCACGTCGAAGCACTGCGGGCGGTCCTCCCGATCGACACCGTGGTGGTCTGGTCCCGCACGGCTGCGACCGTGGATTCCTTCCGCCGTGCCGTGGAACGTCATGGTGTCGAGGTTGTCCGCGCGGAACGCTTGCCCGGGGTCCTGGATGCCAGTGATGTCGTGTGCACGCTGACCCCGTCAGTGTCGCCGATTGTCTTCGGCCGGTGGTTCGGCGAGGGCCTGCACGTCAATGCGGTCGGAGCCCGCCCCCGCCCCGACCACCGCGAGGTCGATGCCGAGGCGATGGCGCGCTCGCGGGTGGTGGTAGACAGCTTGGAAACCGCACTGGCGAAGTCCGGCGATTTGCTCCTCGCGGTCGAGGAGGGGGCACTTCGGGTCGAGGACGTGGCGGGCGAGCTCGGCCAGGTGATCGCCGGTTCGGTGGCCGGCCGAGAAAGCCGCGAGCAAGTGACCCTCTTCAACTCCGTCGGCATGGGGCTGCAGGACCTGGCCATCGGGCGGCTTCTCTATGACGCCGCGGTGGAGCGCGGCCTCGGCCTGAAGGTCGATCTCTCCGCCTAGGGCGGCTCGGTCACTTGGCATGCCAAAACTATAAAATGTCACCTTTCACTAGTGACATTGCACACAAATAATGGAATCCTGTATGCCAGGAGCGATGAATGGACGCTCTGGTACCCCACACAGGATTCCCGTTCTCCCCAACAGAAAGGCAATGTGATGGCAACGACGCGGTCACTCCTTGAACGCATGGACGGCATGCGGGTCGGCAAGCCCCACATCCAGCTGGCGTTCATCGGAGGCCTTGGTCTGCTCTTCGACGGCATGGACGGCTCGCTCGTCTCCTACATCATGCCGATCATCAAACCGCTCTGGCACCTGGACGGCGCCCAGGCCGGACTCATCGGCAGCTCGCTCCTGATCGGTATCTTCATCGGAGCGATCGGAGCCGGCGCCCTTGGCGACCGGATAGGCCGCCGCAAGGTGATGATGTACGCCCTGGCCCTCTACGCCACCGCGACCGTCGTTGCCGCGTTCTCCCAGAACTGGGAGTTCTTCTTCACCATGCGGGTGATCGCAGGCATCGGCATCGGCGCCGAGGCCGCCATCATTCCCACCTTCATCGCCGAGTTCATCCCGAAGAAGCGGCGCGGCTTCTTCGTCGGTGCGGTGGCCGGCTTCTTCGCCCTCGGCTACGTCAGCGCCGCGCTGATCGGCACCACCGTCGTCGCCGGTTCCCCTGAGGGATGGCGGATCGGCCAGCTCGTCACGGCGGCCCCGATCGTGATGCTCCTCTGGTGGCGGCGGGTCCTTCCCGAATCCCCGCGCTGGCTCCTCACCCGGGGCCGCGACGCCGAAGCCGAACAGATCGTCCAAGGCCTCGAAGAAGGACGCCTCGTCCGCACCAGCGGCTCAGCCGTCGTCGCTGTCAGGGCAGAGACGCCGAAGGCGCCGCCGCTGTTCCAGCAGGCAGACCTGTGGCGGCACGGCAACGCCCGCCGCACGGCGGTCATCTGGCTCCTCTGGGTCTCGGTGACCTTCTCCTTCTACGGCTTCTTCGTCTGGATTCCCTCACTCCTCGTAGCCAAGGGGATGACAATCACGGGCAGCTTCACGTACTCGCTGATCATTACCATCGCGCAGATTCCGGGCTACTACAGTGCGGCGTTCCTGAATGAACGGCTCAGCCGCCGCGTGACCATCGCGATCTACCTGACCGGCGGCGCAGTCTCGGCGTTCCTGTTGTCCCAGGCCCCTGCCGAGGGCGCGGTCCTGGCCTTCGGATCCCTGCTCTCCTTCTTCATGAACGGCTGCTACGCCGGCCTCTACGCCTACACCCCTGAGGTCTACGGAACCAGGCTCCGCGCAACCGGTATGGGCAGCGCTTCGGCCTTCGGCCGGATCGGCGGCATCACCGCTCCGATCCTGATCGGCGCGGCCTACCCGGTGCTGGGCTTCGGCGGTGTGTTCACCATGGTCATGGCGGTCCTCGGAGGCGCGGCCCTGGTGGTCCTCGTCTTCGGCGTTTCCACCAGCGGCCGCTCCCTCGAGGACATCGATCAGCGCGCCTCCGGGAAGGCGGAAACGGCGACGGCGGACGCAGCCGGCCGGCTCGGCCCCACCAGCCCGTCGGTGCGGGCAGGCGAAATGAACCACGATGCCGGTTAGGACCGACCCCGGGCAAGCCCGCTCCCAGCCAGTCGTCCTCCGCAACGCGCGTATCCTCGACGTCGGGAGCGGCGAGGTGGGCCCCTCGCGCACCATCGTCGCCCGCGACGGCAGGATCGCAGAAATTTCGGGGTCCAGCCGCACGGTAGCGGACGCCGTCGACATCGACCTCAGCGGCCTGACGGTGCTGCCGGGCATGATCGACGCCCATGCCCATGTCACCCAGGCCTCCGGTGACTTCAACGAGATCCTGTCCTGGACGCCGTCGTACCATGCCGCACGCACGGCCCGGGTGATGCATGAGATGCTCCTACGCGGCTTCACGCTGGTCCGCGACATGGGCGGGGCGGACACGGGGCTGTCCCGCGCCGTGGAAGAGCGGCTGGTCACGGGGCCCAGGCTCAAGGCCGGCGGACCGATCTTCGCCCCCACCGGCGGCCACATCCTCACGAAGGTCTGCGACGGCGAGGTGGAACTCCGCCGGGCACTGCGTGCGGAGTTCCGCGACGGCGCAGACCACGCGAAGCTCACGCTCTCGGGCGGGGTCGTCTCCAAGATGCGGCTCGAAGCGCTGGGCTTCTCGGACGCGGAGGTGATCGCCGCCGTCGACGAGGCCCGGCTGGCGCACCGCTACATCGCAGCGCATGTCTACACAGCGGAGGCCGTCTCGCGGGCACTGCGGCTGGGTGTGCGCACGATTGAGCACGGCAACCTCCTGGACGGCGAATGCATCGAGCTGTTCCAGGAGAAGGGAGCCTTCTACGTGCCCACCCTGGCCACGTACTGGGCGATCCTCTCCGGAGCCAGCGGGCACGGCCTGGACCCGGCCAAGAAGGCCGCGGTGGAAGAGATCTTTGAACGCGGCATCGAGTCGCTGGCCAAGGCGTCGGCGGCCGGTGTCCGGATCGGCTACGGGACGGATCTGCACGGTGCCGGGCTGGCCCACCAACTCGAAGAGTTCCGCCTCCGTGCCCGGGTGCAGACACCTTTGGAGGTGCTCCGCTCGGCAACGCTGGTCGGCGCGGAAATCGTGGGGGAGAGCGGCAATGCAGGCGTGGTAGCCGAGGGCGGCTACGCGGACCTGATCGCTGTGGAAGGGGATCCGCTGACGGATATCGGGGTCCTGGCCGACGGGCGCTCGCTGAAGTTCATCCTCAGCGACGGCGATCCTGTGCCGATTCCTTGACGCTGCCGCCGCCTGGGGCCGGCCGACGCGTGAAGCGGCTGCCGGCCCCGGCCATGATCAGGGCGGTCAGCAACGCCGCGGCCACGTGGGTGACGAGCATCAGTTCCTGCAGGTGCCCCGCGGGCGCCGCGGTGGACCCCGGAACCGGGGGCAGGAGCAGCACGTGGGCGTGCGATACGCCCTGGGGTCCCGCGGATACTCCAGAGAAGAGCGCGAAGGCGGGATGCAGTACCTGCTGTGCCAGCCCGCAGAGCAGGAGCAGCGCCCACGCGGGCAACCGCAGCCGGGAAACCAGCGACGCCGCCATGCTGAGCAGCGCCGCCAGGGCAAGGAGCGCCGGCGGCCAGGGCAGCGCGCCGCCGGAAAGCAGATGTGCCAGCAGGCCCAAGCCCGTGGCGAGGGGGCCGAGCAGCCACGGCACGTAGCTTGGGGCCTGAATCTCCTTGGGATCCATGACTACTCCATGGTGCCCGGGTAGTGGGAGCAAAGGAATAGGTAATCGGGACTCAAGACGCCGTGGAAGGGGCCCAAAAGACGAGTACCGACTACTCGGGCGGATGTTCCCACGCGTCCCTATTGTTTCTAGCAGCACGCACGGAGCGTGCAGGCATTCAACGGGATGCCATCTGTCACGAAGCTGGACGGTGGAGATGGTGCACAGTTGGGGCGCGTCATGTGCCAACGATCCGGGTGCGCGGATTTCATCTATTGAAAGGGCCGGCCAGAACGCAGAAGTCGTGGGAACAACAGGGATCCCGGGACTGGAAATTCCAATGCTCATTGAGGAGTGAAGAATGAAGCGAATACTGGCCGCGGCTGCTGTTGCGGGCATGGTTTTCCTCGGCGGGGCCATGCCCGCCAGCGCTGCCCCGCCCGCCGGACAGCTTTGTCCGGAATGGGATTCGGGCCGGATTGATGTCACCGGAAGCCAGACGTCGATCACCTTGACGGCGCCGGCCGGCATGGTCATCACCGCAACCTGCGTCAAGGCGGGCTCGGCGAACCAGGGCCTCGGTGCGGAAATCACCTACTACGATCCCGGAGTCACCAGCGTGACCATCTGGCACACCTCCGGCAAGGACCTCTCGCACTACTCAGTCATGTACGGTCCGGGCGGTCCCTCCAGCTAGGTCGGACACGGCTGAGAGAAAATGGAAGCTTCCGCGGGCCCTCCCGTGGAGGCTTCCATATTTAACCCGGCTGCGCTAAATACCTCGGGATTCCGGGCTGAAACCGCTGCCTGGAAAGCGAAAATGTTTTCTTGGACACACTATTCGTTGAAGCCGTGTACTATGCCCTAAACTCCTTCACTGAGGTGCCGGAATGGCACTGTGCAGCAACGAAAGCGAACCACACTCATGGCTACCGATTACGACGCCCCACGCAAGACCGAAGAAGAGTCTCCCGCCGAATCGCTTGAGGCCCTTCAGGCGTCCCGCGGCGCCGGTGCCCAGACGGCTGTCATCGATGTTGACGAGAACGACACAGCTGAGGGCATCGACCTTCCCGGCGCCGATCTTTCCGGCGAAGAACTGACAGTTGTCGTCGTCCCTGAGCAGTCCGATGAATTCACCTGTTCGTCCTGCTTCCTGGTCCGTCACCGCTCGCAGATCGCGCTGGAGAAGAACGGCCTCAAGTACTGCTACGACTGCGAAGGCTAAGCCCTCGCACGACTGAGCAAGCCCCGTCTGCCGGACTGTCGGCCAGGCGGGGCTTCTTTTTGTGCCTGGCTCCTTTTCTTGCGCCGATCGATGGGCAATGAGGTCTTGAATTACCCCTGGCAGGCTCCTACCCTCAAGAAACAAGCGTTCGAGGTTTCACGCGCCGGGGGTGAACGCCATGTGGCAGAACATCGTGCCCTTGACCGTCCTCCAGCGTGCCCTGCGTATCCTCCTCGGTTCCCTTTTTGTCGCTGTCGCCTGGGTCTTCGTCAGCGCCGCATCAAGCTTCGCCTCCGACCTTTCCTCCGTGGTTTCTGACACGATCCGGACGGTTCAGGACAACGAACCGGCGTCGAAGGACCCCGTCGCCGACGGCGCGTCGACCGTGGCCGGGCATCCCCCGGCCCGCGTGACTTCCTTGGCGGACACCTCGCTCGCCGCGGTCGAAACCACCACCCGGAATCTGAGCTCTACCGCGGCATCGGTGACTCCAACACGGGCGCAGGCCATCTCCAAGCCGCTTGCCGCCGTCGTGGATTCCGTCGTCCATCACGCTGCCACGGCTGTGAAACCGGTCCTCACCACAGTGGCGTCCCTGCCGGCCCGCGTTGCTGGCGGTGTCGTCCCGTATGTGGTGACGGTGCCCGCTTTGCCGGCAGCCGCAGCCAAGCCTGCCGTGGAAACCGCACCCGCGGGCACGGAGCACGTTGCTCCGCCGTCGGGGCCTGCCCTCGGTGCGGTGCAGGGCCCGGGCGCCCGCTTCCTGGTCACACAGCACGTCGACAGCCGGGCCCCTGCTTCAGGGAACCCGTCCGCAATGGCGGCGCCGGGTCCGGCAGGCCGCCCCGGCGGCCCATCTTCGCCGTCGTCACCCGCAACCGGAGTGGGCGGCGCCGCAGGCTCCGGGGGACCGAGCACCCAACAGCTCGCCGGAACCATCGATATTTTCGCCGTGCCGTTCACCCCGGCCAGCGAGCTCAGGACCCGCTCGAGCGGACCTGACCCACGCGCCCTCAATCGCCACCCCGGTTTTTCTCCTGACTGAATGATCGCCCGCGGTCCGCTGTGGCCGCATCAGCCATGCCTGCCTGAGCAAGGCGGACGATCATTCACGCTCATTTCAGGAGAAGAACGACATGCAAAACTTCATGCGCAGGGGCCTTTACGGCGCCCTGCTTGCAGGCGGAGTCATGCTCGTCGGGGCGGCCGCGGCTTCCGCTGCGGATGCCACCGATAACCAGGAGGGAACCAGCAACCTGCAGGTAACCCTTGGCGCAACGGCTCCGGAACAACAGTCCGACGGCGCTGTGAGCCTCCGGCTCGGAACGCTTGGAACAGGAACGTCATCGCCGTCGGCGAGCCAGCCCACAACCGCGGTGGTTTCGCTCAATAGCCTGGCAGCCCCCACGGGCACCCCGGCTATCACCACATCCGGGACGCAGGCCGGGCCTGCCGACGTGACGGTGTCGCTGGGTACGTTGGATGCCGGGACGGCGGATCCGGCGGCGGGTGCCACCGGGACGCATGCCGGGCCTGCCGATGTGACGGTGTCGCTGGGTACGTTGGGTGCCGGGACGGCCGGCACGAAGCCAGGCACAGCCGTTGCAGCGCCAACAGCCGGGACGGCAACGGTCTCGCTGGGTAACGTGGCAGTGCCTACCGCTGGCACGCCGCGGGTACCGGCGCTTGGCACGGGGACGCTTGGCAACCTCGGTGGCGCGGGGACAAGCGTACTCGGCACTTCGGGACTCCTTGGTAAGACGGGGATCCTCGGCACGGGTGTCCCCGGCAATCCCGGGGGAACCACGGCCCGCGTTCCCGGCGGCAGGACTGTCCCCGGGAACCTTGACGGAACCGGGCTCGGCGTTCTTCGCAACGCCGACGTCCTCGGCGAGGCAGGGATCCTCGGCACGGGCGTCCTCGGCCTTGGCAGGACGGGCGCCTTGGGTAGCACGAAGCTGCCCGGCAATGCAGCTGTCCTGGGCACGGGACTCCTTGGCAACACGGCAATCCTTGGCACCGCCAACTCCGGCGGAAAACAGAATGGTGGCGCTGGCAACGCGAACGGTGCTGTTCCCGCCGTGGTTCGATTCCTCAACGGCCTGCTGGGGGATCTCAGCGCAGGGCGCAGTGATGGTGGGGCCGCTGGCGGCACCGGCGGAGAGCCGGGATCGGGCAACGGATCTGCTCCGGGGGTTGATGTTGTAGTCGACGGCGGCACGAAGGGTTCCGGGTCCACGAATGGCTCGGGATCCGGTGCCGTTGCGGCAACTCCCGTTGCGGCAACTCCCCTTGGCCTGTGCACAGCGCTCGCTGCGTCGCTTGCCCAGCCCCTTGGCGCCGACCTATTGGCCCTCCTGATGGGCCTGCTTGTCGGGTTCGTGGTGCTGAGCGCATTGGCCAAGCGGGTGAAGCCGTTCGCGGGCTTTGCCAAGGCGGCCCGGTAATCCACATACGGTGGCCAGGCCGGTGAGGCCGCCCCGTTGCTGGGGGACGGGGTACCCTCGCCGGCATGGCCGGTATGGACAGCAAGCGGAAGGAGGAGGGGCGGCACCGGACCGCAAGCCGGCGGGCCGGTGCCGTTATCCCGCATAACGAACGGGGTTTTGAAAGCCCCGCAGGAGCCTGGAAAACGGCCAATCCAAGCCCTCCGGGATGACACTCCGTGACCGGTCCGCGGAACGTCTAACGGTTCTGCGCCGAAGCGGATACGAGCCGTTATTACGGGCCAAAACGCTCCTACCCTTGAGGTATCAATCACTCAAGGGAGGTGGCCCGAAATGAAAAAGGTCTACACCTGGCTCGCAGCTCTGCTCATGGCTGCCGGTCTTGGTCTCATCGCTCCGGGGCCCGCTTCGGCGGCCTCATATTGCGGACTCGTCTGGGGGTCGTTGGCCAAGACCAACGCCGCGATGTCCGGTGCACAAGTAACAAACGTCAGAACAGGTCAACAGCCCTGCTACGACCGACTGGTGATCGACCTCAACGGCAAAGTGGCCGGGTACACGGTCAAGTATGTTTCCCAGGTGGTCCAGGACGGCTCCGGCCTTCCCGTGCCGCTGCGCGGCGGTGCCTTCATCCAGGTCACCGTCAACGCCCCGGCATACAACAGCAGCGGACAACCGACGTACAACCCAGTCAACAAGAAGGAATTGACCAACGTCTCCGGGTACCAGACCTTCCGGCAGGTGGCCTGGGCGGGCAGCTTCGAGGGCTACACCACGGTGGGTCTCGGGGTGCGGGCACGGCTGCCGTTCCGCGTCTTTACCTTGGCCGGACCGGGAACGGGTTCACGGCTGGTGGTGGATGTGGCTCACTTCTGGTGAGCCGCGGCCCGGCGAAGGGGTGAGCCGCTAGGCCCGCCGCCGGAGGCATGGCACAGAAGAAGCCCTGGCCCGGAAATCCGGACCAGGGCTTCTTTGCGGGCCGCGCTTCAGGCCGCGCGGCCCGTTCCGACGCTCCGCTCAGACGTCGAAAGCTACTCGGGGACCACCAGCGCGGGAGTGTCCTTGCGGATGGTCTCTCCCTTGAAGAAGCCGGGGTGCAGCCGGGCCATGACCAGCATGACCACGACACCCAGGGCCAGGATGCCGATGCCGAGGATGAACACCAGGCCCACGCCGCCGATTTCGGAGCCGCTTCCGAACTCCGGTGCCCAGCTGTCCACGGCCGTCTGGAAGAACACCAGTGTCAGCACCAGGCCGCCCAGCAGGGGGAAGAGCAGCCGCATGAAGAAGTTGCGCACGCTGGAGAACAGGCTCTTGCGGAAGTACCAGGTGCAGGCGAAGGCGGTGAGTGCGTAGTAGAAGCAGATCATGAGCCCAAGGGCCATGATGGTGTCGTTCAGGACGTTCTCGCTGACCACCTTCATCACTGCGTAGAAGCCGCCGGAAATCGCGCCCGCCGCAATGGTCGCATAGCCGGGGGTGCCGAAGCGCTTGCTTACTGCCGAAAGGTTCTTCGGCAGCGCGCCGTAGTGGCTCATGGCCAGGAGGCTGCGTGCCGGGGATGCCATGGTGGACTGCAGCGAGGAGGCGGTGCCGGACAGCACGGCCAGGGACATCAGGATGGCGAGGGGGCCCATCACGGGCGAGGCCAGGGCCGCGAAGATGTTCGACTGATTGTCCGGGTTGTTCAGGCCGATGCCGTCGCTTCCGATGCCTGCGACCATCATGGTTGCCACGATGACGGCGATGTAGAGCCCGAGGACGGCTACCGCGGTGGTGGTTCCCGCCTTGCCGGCGGTGCCCTTTCCGCCCTTGGTCTCTTCGTTCAGGGTCAGGCAGACGTCCCAGCCCCAATAGACGAACACGGCAAGGGACATGCCCGCGGCGAGCTGTTCGAAGCTGCCGATCTTGGCGGGGTTGAACCAGTCCCAGCTGAAGGCAATGGCGGTAGGGGTGTCGCCCGAGGCTGCGTGGGCGATGGCCATGACAATGAAAAGGCCGAGGACGACGATCTGGAAGCCGACCATGCTGTACTGCACCAGCTTGGTGGCCTGCAAGCCCCGGTAGCTGACCCACACGGCCAATGCCACGAACGCCAGGCAGGTTGCGATGTTCAGTGCCGTGTTGGTGGAGAGGTCCGCCAGTTCCGGGTTTCCGAACACCTGAGCGAGGAACAGGTAGAAGAAGTCCACTGCCACGCCGGCCAGGTTGGAGAGGACGATGATGTTGGCGGCCAGGAGGCCCCATCCACCCATCCAACCGACCCACGGGCCGAAGGCCTTGGTGGCCCAGGTGAAAGTGGTGCCGCTGTCCGGGGAATCGGCATTGAGTTCCCGGTAGGCGAAGGCCATGAGGATCATGGGAATGAACGCAAGGATGAAGATTGCGGGCAACTGCAGTCCGACGGCGTCCGCGGCCGGGCCGAGCGAACTGGTCAGGCTGTACGCCGGGGCAACGGAGGAGATGCCGAGGACGACGACGGCGAGCAGGCCGAGCTGCCCGGTCTTCAGTCCCTTGCCGCTGATCTTATGTACGGAGCTGGCGGCGTTGCCGTCGCGATTGATTGTCTGGCTCATGTGGGCCCTTTCTAGCTGGCCGGGCGTGGTCGGGGGAGGACGAAGATTGCCGCTCGGCCATTGAGACAAGAATCACTAAATGAATAGCGTTCATTTAGTATGGACGCAGAGCGGCCCCAATGCAAGCTGGATCACTTTTTTGTTTTGTTGGTTGGGTTCCGCGCGGTTGCGAAGCGGGATGTGGAGCGGCTCGGAGCGGGCTTCCGCCCCGGAGCCGCGCCTAGTTTTCCACGGGGAAGGCCACACCTTCACCCACCACGCGCAGGCACAGTTCTGTGCCCGGCTTCGTGATGGAGGCGTTCCAGTGCCGGATGGTGATGACTTCCCCGCCGCCGGGGAAGCGGTGGTCGGAACCGGCGCCAGGCTTGGGAGCCAGCCGGATCCGGACGGTGGTTTCCGGGCCGAAGTAGTCGGTGTCCACTACCACGCCGCGGATCGGGCCGTCGGGTGCGATCCGGATCTGTTCCGGCCGGAGCATCAGCTGTACGGCACCCTGGGCCGGGGGGCGGCGGACCGGGATTCCGCCCAGCGAGCAGGTCGCCAGCGAGCCTTCCATCCAGGCGTCCAGGATGACCGCGTCGCCGAGGAATTCCGCGGTGGCGCGGTCTGCGGGCCGGGTGTAGACCACGAAGGGGTTGCCGATCTGGGCCAGCGTTCCGCCGCGCATGATCGCCACCTGGTCGGCGAAGGACAGTGCCTCGGCCTGGTCATGGGTGACCAGGATAGTAGTGACTCCGGCCTCGTTCAGTACGTTGGCCACGGCCCGGCGGGTGGCGACCCGGAGGCCGGCATCCAGTGCGGAGAACGGCTCGTCGAGCAGCATCAGCTCGGGTTTGCGCGCCAGTGCCCGGGCAAGGGCGATGCGCTGCTGCTGGCCGCCGGACAGCTGGTGCGGGCGGCGTTTCGCCATCGCGGGGTCGAGGGAAACCATGTCGAGCAGCTCGGCGACCCGGTCACGCACGGCCCGGCGGCCGCCGTCGAGCGCTGAGTGGTCAAGGCCGAAGGCAATGTTCTGCCCCACCGTCAGGTGCGGGAACAGTGCGCCGTCCTGCGCTACATATCCCACGTGCCGCTTATGGGCCGGCTGCCAGGCGCCGTTGCCGGCCACTTGCCGGCCGTTGAGGCTGATCGATCCGGTGTCAGGGTACTCGAAGCCCGCGATCAGGCGCAGGAGGGTGGTCTTGCCCGATCCCGAGGGGCCGACGATCGCGGTGGTTCCGCCCTTGGCAACGGATAGGTTGACGCCCTTGAGTACGGCCTGGGCACCGAAGTTCTTGGTGACGTCGATGATCTCCAGGTGCGGATCTGTGGTCGAGGCGATGGCCGGGGCGATACGGGGAGCGGGAAGGAGGGAAGGGGATTGTTCGGTCACTGTCCGGCCACTTTCTTGGACTGTTGGAAGAGCAGGTAAGTCATGGGTGCCGAGAGCAGGATCATCAGCAGCGCGTAGGGGGCGGCGCCGGAGTAGTCGATCTCGCTGCTCTTGCTCCAGAATTCCGTGGCCAGCGTGCTGGTGCCGTTGGGGGACAGGAGCAGGGTCGCCGTCAGCTCATTCACGATGCCGAGGAACACCAGCGCTGCGCCGCCGGCGGCGGCCGGTGCGCTCAGGCGCAGGGTGACCTTCAGGAATGCCAACCAAGGGGATTTTCCGAGCGAACGGGCCGCCTCGTCGAGTTCCTTGGGTGCCTGGGCCAGCCCGGAGCGCAGGTTCACCAGGGAGCGGGGCAGGAACAGCAGCACGTAGGCGGCGATGAGGAGCCCGGAGGTTTGGTAGACGCCGGGCAGCAGCCTGATGCTGATGGTCACGAACGCCAGGCCCACCACGATTCCGGGCAGTGAACTGGTGACGTAGTTGGAGAGCTCGAGTGCCTTGCTGAACCAGCCGGGGTTCCGGACCGCAAGGTACGCCAGGGGGAACGCCACCACGGTGGTCACGAGGGCGCCGGTGAGCCCGTAGGCGAGGGTTTGGAGCAGCGCGGGAATGAACTCGGCGGCATCCCAGATCGCGCTTCCGCCAAGCAGGACCCAGCGCAGAACCAGCCAGCACGGCAGACCGAAAGCGAGCACGGTGAGGGCCAGCAGGGCCAGTTGGGAAGGCAGTTGGAAAACGCCGAGGCGCAGGCGGGTGGGCTTGGCCTGGGCGCCCGAACCGATGCGGGCATAGCGGGCGGTGCCGCGGCTGCGGACCTCCACCACCAGCAGGCCCAGGCAGAACAGCACCAGCACGCTCGCCAGCATGTTTCCCGCGGTGCCATTGAAGGTTGACTGGAACTGGGTCATGATCGCCGTGGTGAAGGTGTCGAAGCGGATCATCGCGAAGGCGCCGTATTCGGCCAGCAGGTGGAGGGCCACCAGCAGCGCCCCGCCGGTCATGGCGATCCTCAGCTGGGGCAGCACCACCCGGAAGAACACCGCCCAGGGGCCAAGTCCCAGGGAGGCTGCGGACTGTTCAATTGCAGGGTCGAGCCGGCCCAGCATCGCGGCTGCCGGAATGTAGACCAGAGGGAAGTAGGACAGGGTCGCGATCAGGACACCGGACCAGATGCCTTCCAGCGACGGCACCGCGGAGACCCAGGCGTAGCTGTTGACGAAGGCCGGGATGGCCAGCGGCGCGGCCAAGGCGACAGCCCACACGCGATGCCCGCGCAGTGCTGTCCGCTCCACCAGCCAGGCCCCGCCGACGCCCAGCACCAGGGACAGCGGAACCGTGATGAGGATCAGCAGGATCGTGTTCCCCAGCAGTTCACCCACCCTCGGCCGGAAGATCAGCCCGGCGGCGGTGTCCCAGCCGGTGGCCGCCGTCATGTAGGCGACGTAGCCCAGCGGCAGGAGCGAGAAAAGTGCGATCAGGACCGCAATGACGGAAAGGGCTGGAACGCCGAAAGGCGGGCGAGGGCGCTTGCCCTTGCCCGCCGTCGTCGTGCTCCCCTGGGAAACGGAAGCCGATGGAACGGTACTCACGGAATTAGAGGAGTCCTGCCTCGGTCATCATGTCGGTGACCTTCTTGGAGTTCAGTTTGGCCGGATCAACGGTGGGGGCCTGGAGTTCCTTGACCGGGACGAGCTTCCCGTTGGCCGCGACACCGGACGCGATGGCGTACTCGAAGGAGGTGCCGTCGCGGAGGATCTCCTGGCCCTTCTTGCCGGTGATGAACTTCAGGAAGGCCTGCGCCTTCGCCGCGTTCTTGGAGGACTTCAGCACGCCGCCGCCGGAGATGGAGAGGAAGGCGCCCGGGTCCTGGTTCTTGAAGTAGTACGGGGTGACGTTCTTGGAGTCATCGCCGGTCTTCGCCTGGTCGCCGTAGTAGTAATAGTGGTAGATCAGGGCGGCATCCACTTCGCCGGAGTTGACGGCCTTCATGGCGGTCTTGTTGCCCTTGTATTCCTTGGCATTCTCCTTCATGCCCTTGAGCCATTCCTTGGTGGCGGCTTCGCCCTTGAGTTCGAGCAGGGCGGAGATGATCGCCTGGAAGTCGGCGCCCGACGGGGAAGCGGACCACTTGCCCTTCCACTCCGGCTTGGCCAGGTCCAGCATCGACTTGGGCAGCTTGTCCTCGCTGATCTTGTTCTTGTCATAGACCAGCACAGTGGAGCGCGCAGCGATGCCGGTCCATTTGCCCGTGGAGGGGCGGAAGTTGGCGGGCACCTGGGCGAGGGTGGCCTTGTCGACGTCGGCGAAGAGGCCGGCGTTCTCCACCTGCGCCATGGCGGGGGAGTTCTCGGTCAGGAAGACGTCCGCGGGGGAGGCTGCGCCCTCCTGGATGATCTGGTTGGACATTTCGGTGTCCGAACCCTGGCGCAGCGTGACCGTGATGCCGGTCTCCTTGGTGAACTCCTCGACCCATTCCTTGGTCAGGCTCTCGTGCTGGGCGTTGTAGACCGTGATGTCGGTGGGACCGGCCGGGCTGCTGCTCTCTGCGGACGGGGTGGAGCCGCCACAAGCGGCCAGGCTGAGGGCAGCGGCGGCGGCAAGGGCAATGCCGGCCAGCGCGTTCTTGCGGATCATGGATGCTACTTTCTGCGAACAGGAGCCGTGGGGTTTGCGAAGCCAAGGAAGACCGCCCGAAATTAGGGTAGCCAAACCTTTGAACCCATCAAGCATGCCCCATGTTCGCCGGAATCGCACATATTACGCAAAACCAATGTGACGTAAATACCTCCGGGTCGCTCAGGAGTGCGTGGGTTCCTCCACCAGTGCCGTGGCGATGCTGTCCGCGTCCTCGAGCGCCGCGAGGTAGCGTTCGGCATCCAAGGCAGCGGCGCATCCGCTGCCCGCGGCCGTGATGGCCTGCCGGTAGCGGTGGTCCACGGCGTCGCCGCAGGCAAAGACGCCGCGGAGGTTGGTGACCGTGGTGGGCGAGACCACCTTGATGTAGCCTTCGGCGTCCAGGTCCACCTGGCCCGTCAGCAGTTCGGTGCGTGGCACGTGGCCGATGGCCACGAAGATCCCCGTGGCGGCGTGTTCCCGTTTTTCCCCGCTGCGGGTATCGCTCAGAGTGACGCCGGTGACCTTGGCGTTGCCGTGGATGGCGGAGACGGCGGAGTTCCAGGCGAAGCTGATCTTGGGGTTGTCCTTGGCACGCTGGGCCATGATCCGGGACGCGCGCAGTTCCTCGCGCCGCACGACGACGGTCACGGACTTCGCGAAGCGCGTCAGGAAGGTGGCCTCCTCCATGGCGGAGTCGCCGCCGCCCACCACGATGATGTCCTGTTCCCGAAAGAAGAATCCGTCGCAGGTGGCGCACCAGGAGACCCCGTGGCCGCTGAGCCTCTTCTCCTCCGGCAGGCCCAGTTCCTTGTAGGCCGAGCCGGTGGCAAGGATGACAGCGGGCGCCTCGTGGGTGTCCCCGGCTCCCGTGACCACGCGCTTGAGGTGGCCCGTCAGCTCCACCGACACGGCGTCGTCGAACACTATCCTGGCGCCGAATTTCTCCGCCTGTTCCTGGAGTCCGTCCATCAGTTCTGGGCCCTGGATGCCGCCCGGAAACCCAGGAAAGTTCTCCACCTCGGTGGTGTTCATCAGGGCGCCGCCGGCGGTGACGGAGCCGGCGACGACGAGCGGTTCCAGCCCGGCACGGGCGGCGTAGATGGCGGCGGTGTAGCCGGCGGGGCCGGACCCGATGATGATCAGCTGTTCGGTGCTCATGGTGCCAGTGGAGCAAGAACCGGGCGTCCGATCAAGGGGCGGGGCGGATGCCGTTGCAAGCCCTTGACATCCGGGAGGAAAAGCAAATACTTAAGTATGTGCTTAACAATCAGGGAGAGGCGGATCTCGACGCCGTTTTCCACGCCCTCGCCGATCCCACCCGGCGGGCCATCGTGTCCCGGCTTTGCGAGTCGCCTGCGCCGGTCTCGGAGCTCGCGAAACCCTTCGCGATGAGCCTGCCGGCGATTGTGCAGCACCTCCAGGTCCTGGAGCGCAGCGGGCTGGTGCGGAGCGAGAAGATCGGCCGGGTCCGCAGCTGCAGCGTCGTCCCCGCGGTTGTCCGCTCGGCCGAAGCCTGGCTTGGCCTCCGCCGGACCGGCGCCGAGCGGCGCCTGGACCGGCTCGGGAAGTTCCTGGAAGGCAGCAACGAAGAAAGCAACGAAGGCAGCACCCAACTCAAGGAGTAGGACATGAGCATCACCCACGCCAGCTTCAGCCTCGAGCGCCGGCTGAACGCCCCCGTATCCCGCGTCTGGACCGCCTTCGCGGACAGCGCGAGCAAGAAGAAATGGTTCACTGGCCCGGCGGAGTGGGTCCGGGGCGAATCCAGCCTGGACTTCCGCGAAGGCGGCACCGAGACGGACAGCGGAGGACCCGAGGGTGGCTTCGTCTCCACGATGAAGGCCGTCTACCACGACATCGTGGAGAACGAGCGGATCGTCTACAGCTACGAAATGCTGCTGGACGGTGAACGCATGTCCGTTTCGCTGTCCACCATCGAACTGGAGCCCGACGGCGACGGCACCCGCCTGACGCTGACCGAACAGGGCGCCTACTTCACGGACGAGGACCATGTGGAGGGCCGCAAGGAAGGGACCGAAGGCCTGCTGGACGCCTTGCAGGCGTTCGTCGAAGCCGGGTGACGCGCTCCCGTGCGTGGCGGGCCGCGGCGGGTGGGGGATGATGTAAACCATGCCGCGTAAACCCATTGCCCGGGACGCCGTCCTGGATGCTTTCGAAGCCCTCCTGATCGACGAGGGGGAGCGGGCCGCCACCCTTGACGCCGTTGCCAAGCGCGCCGGCGTCTCCAAGGGCGGCCTGCTCTACCACTTTCCCAACAAGGAGGCGATGATCGGCGCCCTCCTCGAGCGGCTCGACCGGCTGGCCGAGGCGGATATCGACGCGATGAAGTCGGCCCCGGAGGGTGCGGCTGTGTACTTCATCAAGTCCTCGCTTTGGGACGATACGCCCATGGACCGGGTGTTCGTGGCGGCGACCAGGCTCGCCGAAGTGGCGCACGAGGAGACGCGCCGGCGCTTCGCGGGAATCCAGCAGCAATGGCTGGACGTGCTGGCCGGGGAGATCGGGCCGGAGCTGGCCAAAGCCGTCCGCTACATGGGCGACGGACTGTACTTCAACGCCATGCTCGAAGGCAGCCACGGGGGTGCTGCCGCCCATCGGCAGGCCGATGTCGAGGCCCTGATTGCCGCCGTCGAGATCCTCCGCAAGGGCTGACCGGGCCGCGGGCAGCTGCCCCGGCGAGGTGGCAGCCGGAGACATTTGCGAACCGGTCCGCTCCATAGGACAATTGAGCCTTGTGGCAACCATCACCGGTTGCCGCGCGCAGCAAAGACACAAATGAATATGCCTCTGATCTGCGGCGGGAGAGTCCTGCAGACACGTGATGCAGGCGCCGTAGGAGCAAATCCTCCCCAGGAATCTCTCAGGCCCATGTACCGCCGCAGCAAGGCAACTCTGGAAAGCAGCACGCTGTCCCTGCGGGACAAAGGGCTCACCGACGGTGCAAGCAGACTCGTCTGCGGAATCTCTCAGGTCCAAGACAGAGCGGGGAGGAACCCAACCACTGTGGCGTACCCAGCGCCCCCTTCGTCAATGGAGTTCCTTCGTGACTGTTAGTTCAGCATCAACCGCCTTCGTGGACCGGCATATCGGCGCCCGCCGCCAGGCCGATATCGACCACATGCTCAAGACCGTCGGCTACGACACCGTCGACTCGCTGGTGGACACTGCGGTTCCCAACGACATCCGCCAGGAATCCCCCCTCTCCCTCGGCAAGGCCCTGAGCGAGGTCGAGGTCCTGGCCGAGCTGCGCAGGCTCGCCGCCAAGAACAAGACCGCCGTGCAAATGATCGGCCAGGGCTACTACGACACCGTGACCCCTCCGGTGATCCGCCGCAACATCCTCGAAGCCCCGGCATGGTACACCGCCTACACGCCGTACCAGCCGGAAATCTCCCAGGGCCGCCTCGAAGCCCTGCTGAACTTCCAGACCATGGTGGAAGACCTCACCGGCCTGCCCATCGCCAACGCCTCCCTCCTCGACGAAGCCACCGCCGTGGCCGAGGCCGTGCTGCTGATGCGCCGCGCCAACAAGAACAAGTCCGCAGTTGCCGGCAAGACCGTTGTGGATGCGGACGTCCTGCCGCAGACCATCGCGATCGTGCAGGGCCGCGCCGAGGCGCTCGGCTTCGAGGTCGAGGTCGCCGACCTTTCCCAGGGCCTGCCCGACGGCGACATCAACGGCATCGTCTTGCAGCAGCCCGGCGTGTCCGGCCGGGTCTGGGACCAGGGCGCCGTGATCGCCGCCGCCAAGGAACGCGGCGCCCTCGTCACCGTCGCCGCCGACCTGCTGGCCCTGACCCTCATCACCCCTCCGGGTGAGCAGGGCGCCGACATCGCCGTCGGCACGGCCCAGCGCTTCGGTGTCCCGCTGTTCTTCGGCGGCCCGCACGCCGCCTACATGGCCGTGCACAAGGGCTTGGAGCGCCAGCTCCCGGGCCGCATCGTGGGCGTGTCCAAGGACAACGCGGGCGTCCCGGCCTACCGCCTGGCCCTGCAGACCCGCGAGCAGCACATCCGCCGCGAGAAGGCCACCTCCAACATCTGCACCGCGCAGGCACTGCTGGCCATCACCGCCTCGATGTACGCCGTCTACCACGGCCCCGACGGACTGAAGGCCATCGCCGAAACCGTGCACGGCCACGCCCGCACCCTGGCCGCCACCCTGCAGGCCGCCGGCCGGGAACTGGTCAGCGGGTCCTTCTTCGACACCATCACGGTCAAGGTGCCCGGCAAGGCCGGGCAGGTCATTGCCGCCGCCGAAGCCCGCGGCATCAACCTGCGCCGGATCGACGCCGACACCGTCGGTGTTTCCGTGGATGAAACCACGACGCCGGAGGTCCTCTCCGCGGTCGCCGTCGCCTTCGGTGCCGGCCCCCTGGCTTCCCCCGCCGAAGGTGACGCCTCCGGGCTCGAGCTGCCCGCCGCCGTCGTGCGCAGCTCCGACTACCTGCAGCACCCGGTGTTCAACACCCACCGCTCGGAAACGCAGCTGCTGCGCTACATCCGCAAGCTCTCCGACCGGGACCTGGCGCTGGACCGCACCATGATCCCGCTGGGTTCGTGCACCATGAAGCTGAACGCCACCGCCGAGATGGAAGCAATCTCCTGGCCGGAATTCGCCTCGATCCACCCCTTCGCCCCGGAATCCCAGACTGCCGGCTGGCGTGAACTGATCGAAGGTCTGGAAGCGGACCTGTCCACCATTACCGGCTACGACCAGGTCTCCATCCAGCCCAACGCCGGCTCCCAGGGCGAGCTCGCGGGCCTGCTGGCCATCCGCGGCTACCACCTCTCCCGCGGCGACGAGCAGCGCAACGTCTGCCTCATCCCGGCTTCGGCCCACGGCACCAACGCCGCCTCTGCCGTCCTGGCCGGCATGAAGGTCGTAGTGGTCGCCACCACGGCCGAGGGCCTCATCGACCACGATGACCTGCAGGCCAAGATCGGTGCCAACAAGGACGTGCTGTCCTGCATCATGATCACCTACCCGTCCACGCACGGCGTGTACGACGGGGACGTCCGTGAAGTCTGCGACGCCGTGCACGAGGCCGGCGGCCAGGTGTACGTCGACGGCGCCAACCTCAACGCCCTGGTGGGCCTGGCCCAGCCAGGCAAGTTCGGCGGCGACGTCTCGCACCTGAACCTGCACAAGACCTTCTGCATCCCGCACGGCGGCGGCGGCCCGGGCGTGGGCCCGGTCGCGGCCAAGGCGCACCTGGCTCCGTTCATGCCAGGCGACGCCACCAAGGCCGCACACGAGGAAGGCCACGGCGTGGCGATCTCCGCCTCCCGCTACGGCTCCGCCGGCGTGCTGCCGATTTCCTGGGCGTACGTGAAGCTCATGGGCGGCGAAGGCCTCACCGAAGCCACCAAGTCCGCGCTGCTGGCCGCCAACTACGTGGCCGCCCGCCTCAACGAGTACTTCCCGGTCCTGTACAGCGGCGAAGGCGGACTCGTGGCCCACGAGTGCATCCTGGACCTGCGTGAACTGACCGCCCGCACCGGCGTCACCGCCGAAGACGTGGCCAAGCGCCTCATCGACTTCGGCTTCCACGCACCCACCCTGGCCTTCCCCGTGGCCGGCACCCTGATGGTCGAACCCACCGAGTCCGAAGACCTCGGCGAGATCGACCGCTTCATCGAGGCCATGATCACGATCCGCGCCGAGATCGAGCAGGTTGCCGCCGGCGACTTCACGGTGGAGGACTCCCCGCTGCGCAACGCACCGCACACCGCGGCCGCCGTCGTGTCGTCGGACTGGAAGCGTGAATACCCGCGCGAGCAGGCCGTCTTCCCGGTCAAGTCGCTCAAGCAGGACAAGTACTTCCCGCCGGTCGGACGCATCGACGGTGCAGCAGGGGACCGCAACCTGGTCTGCTCCTGCCCGCCGATCTCTGAGTTCGAGAACTAAGTCCGCGCCGACTCCCTAAGGACATTCACATGAGCAAGCACACTGCCCTTTACGGCACGCACGAAGCACTCGGGGCTTCCTTCACGGACTTCGGCGGCTGGCAGATGCCGTTGAAGTACTCCTCCGAACTGGCCGAGCACCACGCCGTCCGCCAGGCCGCCGGCCTGTTCGACCTCTCCCACATGGGCGAGGTCTGGGTCACCGGTCCGGACGCCGGCGCGTTCCTGGACTACGCGCTGGTGGGCAAGCTGTCCGCGATCGCGGACGGCAAGGCGAAGTACTCGCTGATCTGCAACGCCGACGGCGGCATCATCGATGACCTCCTCACCTACCGATTCGGTCCGGAGAAGTACCTCGTGGTTCCCAACGCGGGCAACGCGCCCACCGTCGCTGCCGAATTGGCACAGCGCGCCGAAGGCTTCGACGTCGTCGTGGAGAACGTCTCCGAGGCCATGTCCCTGATCGCCGTGCAGGGCCCGAACGCCGAGGCCATCCTGCTCAAGCTCACGGACGATGCCCAGCATGACCTGGTCAGCGGGCTGAAGTACTACGCCTTCGACGAGGTCACCGTTGCCGGGCACGACGTTATCCTGGCCCGCACCGGTTACACCGGCGAGGACGGCTTCGAACTGTTCCTGCCCAACGAAGGCGCCGCTGCGCTGTGGGCCTCGATCAGCGAAGCGGGCGCCGGGCTGGGCCTGATTCCGTGCGGCCTTGCCTGCCGCGACTCGCTGCGCCTGGAGGCCGGCATGCCGCTCTACGGCAACGAGCTCTCCCTCGAAGGCAACCCCTTCGCAGCCGGCCTCGGCCCTGTGGTGGCACTGTCCAAGGAAGGCGACTTCGTGGGCAAGGAAGCGTTGGCTGCCCTCAAGGCAGCCGGCGCAGGGACCACTTCGGGCCGCCGGCTCGTTGGCCTGAAGGGCCTGGGCCGCCGTGCCGCCCGCAGCCACTACCCGGTGCTGAAGGACGGCGCCGTGATCGGCGAGGTAACCTCCGGCCAGCCCTCCCCGACGCTCGGGTACCCGGTCGCGATGGCGTATGTCGACGTCGAGCATTCCGAGATCGGCACCGCCCTGGAAGCCGAGCTGCGCGGCAAGGTCGAGGCCTTCGAAGTCATCGCGCTGCCGTTCTACAAGCGCGCCAAGTAAGGTTGGGCGCCGGACGGAAGATCCGGCCGGCGCCCCCGCCCCTTGATTCTCAGACAACTGATTTTCCAGACAACGAAACGTAAGGAATGAACATGGCAAAAGTTGCAGCAGGACTCCAGTACTCGGAGGAACACGAATGGGTTGCCCGCGAAGACGGCAACGTTGTGTCCGTAGGAATCTCCGCCGTGGCCACTGACGCCCTCGGTGACATCGTCTACGTCGACCTGCCCGAGGTCGGCTCCACCGTGACCGCCGGCGAAACCTGCGGCGAGGTCGAGTCCACCAAGTCCGTCTCCGACCTGTACTCCCCGGTGACCGGCGAGGTCACGGAACTGAACACCACCGCCGTCGACGACCCCGCCGTGATCAACAGCGACCCCTACGGTTCCGGTTGGCTCTTCAAGGTGGCGGCCGTGTCCGACGGCCCGCTGCTCTCCGCCGAAGAATACGCTGCCAAGAACGGAGGCGAACTGTGAGCACCGCTGCAGGAACCACCGCATTCGACCAGGTCGTCTCCCCGTCCCTCGACGCCCTGCTGTCCGAACTCGACCCGGAAATCGCCGCGAAGATCGACGACGAGCTGGGCCGCCAGCGCGGCGGCCTGGAAATGATCGCCTCGGAGAACCACACCGCCGTCGCCGTGATGCAGGCGCAGGGTTCGGTCCTGACCAACAAGTACGCCGAGGGTTACCCGGGCAAGCGCTACTACGGCGGCTGCGAGCACGTGGATGTCATCGAACAGCTCGCCATCGACCGCGTCAAGGCCCTGTTCGGCGCCGAGTACGCCAACGTGCAGCCGCACTCCGGCGCGCAGGCCAACGCCTCCGTGATGCACGCCCTGATCAAGCCTGGCGACACCATCATGGGCCTGAACCTGGCCCACGGCGGCCACCTGACCCACGGCATGCGCATCAACTTCTCCGGCAAGCTGTACAACGTGGTGCCCTACGGCGTGCGCGAAGACACCCACACGGTGGACATGGCCGAGGTCGAGGCCCTGGCGCTGGAGCACAAGCCGGCCCTGATCGTTGCCGGCTGGTCCGCCTACTCCCGCCAGTTGGACTTCGCCGAGTTCCGCCGCATCGCGGACCTGGTGGGCGCCTACCTGATGGTGGACATGGCGCACTTCGCCGGCCTGGTGGCAGCAGGGCTGCACCCGAGCCCGGTCCCGCATGCCCACGTCACCACCTCCACCACGCACAAGACCCTCGCCGGTCCGCGCGGCGGAATCATCCTGAGCAACGACGCCGAGATCGCCAAGAAGATCAACAGCGCCGTCTTCCCGGGACAGCAGGGCGGCCCGCTGGAGCACGTGATCGCAGGCAAGGCCGTGGCCTTCAAGATCGCCGCGTCGGAAGAGTTCAAGGAGCGCCAGTCCCGCGTGCTGGCCGGTTCCCGGATCCTGGCCGAGCGCCTGGTCCAGCCGGACGTCGCGGCCAAGGGCATCTCCGTGGTGTCCGGCGGCACCGACGTGCACCTGGTCCTGGTGGACCTGCGCAACTGCGAACTCGACGGCCAGCAGGCCGAAGACCGGCTCGCCGCGATTGACATCACCGTCAACCGCAACGCCGTGCCGTTCGACCCGCGCCCGCCGATGGTCACCTCCGGACTGCGGATCGGCACCCCGGCCCTGGCCACCCGCGGCTTCGGCGAAGCGGCCTTCCGTGAAGTCGCGGATATCATCGCCGAAGCGCTGATCGCCGACGCCGGTGCCGACCTCTCCGGTCTGCGTCACCGTGTTGAGGTCCTCGCCGAAGCACACCCGCTTTACCCGGCTGTCAGCAACCTCGGCTGACACCACCCCTTTCAAGCCAACAGCATGCCGTTCCAAACAGCGCGCTGCTGGCAAACCGCTGGGCCGGCATCCGGCAGCGGGCGTCCAAGGGAGCATCACGTCCGCGCAGCGGGCGTCCATGCGTCCGAGCCCGCAGAGGATGCCGGTTCAGCGGAACCCGAGAAGTAACCACCTAGTTAGGAACCGACATGGCTGTTGGCGTCTTTGACCTCTTTACTGTTGGCCTTGGACCCTCGAGCTCCCACACTGTGGGGCCGATGCGTGCTGCCGCGGTGTTCGCGGGCGAGCTGAAGGAGAGCGGCGTGCTTCCGCGCGTCGCGTCCCTGCGCGTGGATTTGTACGGCTCGCTTGCCGCCACCGGTCACGGGCACGGCACCATGACGGCCATCCTGCTGGGCCTGGAGGGCTACCACCCCGAGGTGATCCTGCCCGAAGAGGTCGAGGAACGCCTAGCGGCGATCGCGGACACCGGGACGCTGCACGTGGCCAGTTCGCTTGATCCCGACGGCGGCGTGGCCCTGCCGTACGGCGTGTCCGATATGGTGCTGCGCCCCCTGACCGTGCTGCCGCGCCACACGAATGGCATGACCTTCACGGTCAGCGACGCCGACGGCGAGGTGCTGCACACTGCCACCTTCTTCTCCGTGGGCGGCGGCTTCATTGTGCGCGAGGGTGAAGAGGACGCCGCGCAGAAGGAACTGGACGAGTCCAAGAAGGAACTCCCGCTGCCGTTCCGCACCGCCGCCGAACTGCTGGGGCGCTGCGCCTCCAAGGGACTGAGCATCTCGGAGATCATGCTGATCAACGAGCTCGCCTCCCGTTCCGAAGAGGAAATCCGTGAGGGCCTCCTGCACATCTGGTCCGTCATGGAAGGCTGCGTGGAGAAGTCCATCAAGCGCGAAGGCGTGCTGCCCGGGGGACTGAAGGTCCGCCGTCGGGCTCCCGACTGGCATGACCGCCTGCTGAAGGAAGACAAGGACCGGGACCCCAAGTACTGGCAGGAATGGGTGAACTTGATCGCCCTGGCGGTGAACGAGGAGAACGCCTCCGGCGGACGCGTTGTCACGGCACCCACCAATGGTGCCGCCGGCATCATCCCGGCTGTGCTCTACTACGCCCTGCATTTCGCCCCCGGCATGGACAAAGCCACCCAGCAGGACCGCGAAGACGTGATCGTGAAGTTCCTGCTGGCGGCCGGTGCCGTGGGCGTGCTCTACAAGGAGCAGGCCTCCATTTCCGGCGCCGAGGTAGGCTGCCAGGGTGAGGTCGGTTCGGCCTCGTCAATGGCCGCGGCCGGCCTGGCCGAGGTCATGGGCGGAACTCCGGCGCAGGTGGAAAACGCCGCCGAAATCGCCATGGAGCACAACCTGGGCCTCACCTGCGACCCCATCGGCGGCCTGGTGCAGATCCCGTGCATCGAACGCAACGCGATCGCCGCGGCGAAGGCCATCAACGCCGCCAAGATGGCGCTGTGGGGCGACGGCTCGCACCGGGTCTCCCTGGACGAAGTCATCGTGACCATGCGGGAAACGGGCAAGGACATGAGCTCCAAGTACAAGGAAACCGCAATGGGCGGCCTGGCCGTCAACGTGGTGGAGTGCTGACGCCCCCGCACCCTGTTTATTGTCTGAGCCCGGTGCCATGCTTTTCCCATGAGCGGGGGATACGACAGCGGGTTCCTGCGGGCCGGCCTTGAGCTGCCCAGTCCGTCGGTGACGACGATTCTTCTGGACTACACACACTTCTCGGTGCGGTTCCGTCCGGACCGGAAACTTGCGGCGATCGTCGGGGTCAACATCAACGGGAGGGAGCTGGAGGCCCTGGCCCGGGAGGGCACCTGGCATTTCGATTCGAGGGTGCCCAAGGATCAGCAGGCCGGGCCTGAGGTCTACAAGAACAATGCCTTCGACCGGGGCCACCTGGTGCGCCGTCTGGATCCGGTGTGGGGCGACGAGGCCACGGCCAAGACGGCCAACCAGGACACCTTCGTCTTCACCAACGCGGCCCCGCAGATCGACGACTTCAACCAGGGCAAGCAGTTGTGGGTGGGCCTGGAGGACCATGTGCTGGGGCATGCGGACACCTACGACGCCAAGCTGAGCGTCTTCACCGGTCCGGTCTTCCGGGACGACGATCCGCCGTACCGCGGGGTGAACGTGCCGCGGAAATTCTGGAAGATCGCCGCCTGGACCAACGAGGCCGAACTCGGCGCCGTGGGTTTCGTAGTGGACCAGACGTCCCTGCTGGACAAGGTGGAGCTGGAGAAGGCCACGCGCAAGCGGCTCCTGGAGGACGAGCCGCCCCCGCTGGGTCCCTTCCGCACGTTCCAGGTGCCCATCCAGGACATCGCGGAGCTGACCGGCCTGGCGCTTGACGGGCTCGTCGACGCCGACCGCCTCGCCCGCGGGCAGCGCGCCCTCGGAGAGAAGCCCAAGGCCGTGTTCCTGGAGAGCGCCGCCCAGATCAGGCTCTAGCACCCGCACGGGCCCTGGCGGACGCCGGGGCTGCGCTGTGCGCGACTTGCCGGGCGGGCGCCGTCATCCGGTGCCGATAGACTTGTGGCTGCGCTTCTCCTGTACGCGACTGATTGGACCGACTGATTGGACACGGCCCCCTTGCGAGAATTCACCGCCCGCTTTGCCACTGCCGAGGAAATTGCCAACTGGGATGCCTTGGTAACAGCCAACCCGAACGGTGGAAACCTCCTGCAGTCCGAGGCCTTCGCCGAGGTGAAGCAGCACTACGGCTGGAAGCCCCTCCACCTGGTCTACGAAGGCCCGCACTACACCAGCTACAACCTGGTCCTGGAGAAGTCCTTTCCGGTGCTGGGCAAGCTCTGGTACCTCATCAAGGGCCCGGACGTCGCCGAGGTGGCGGATATCGCCGGCATCGTCCGCGCCAACGCGGAGTTCGTCAAGCGCAGCAAGGCCGGCGTGTTCGCTATCAAGATCGAACCGGACATCGTGCTCACGGACGAAGCCCGCGCGGCCATCGAGGCCACCGGACTGGTCAAGACGCCCAACCTGCAGCCGAACGACTCCACGGCGCTCCTGGACATCTCCCTTGAGGAGCAGCCGCTGCTGCGCACCCTCCATTCCCGCGGCCGCAACGCCGTGCGCCGGGCCATCCGCGAAGGCGTCGAAGTGCTCAACGTGGACCCCACGGAGGAGAACTTCCGGGCCATGTACGGGCTCATGACCAACACCGTGGAAGCCAAGTCCCAGGTCCGGGTCAGGGAGTTCGACTACTACAACCGTTTCTGGACCAACTTCATCAAGCGCGACCAGGGCCGGCTGCTGTTCGTCTACGAAAACGGGGTCCCCTCCGTAGGCGCTTTCGTGATCAACTACGGCCGCAAGGGCACCTACAAGGACGGCGGCTCCCTGCAGAAGCGCGGCCAGTACGGCGACTCGCACCTGGTGCAGTGGACCGCCATCAACCAGGTCAAGGAACTGGGCTGCACCGAGTACGACTTCTGCGGCACCCCGCCGGCGGACAAGGTCAAGGACAGCACGCACCCCTTCCACGGCCTGGGCCTGTTCAAGACCAGCTTCAGCAAGACCGTCACGGACTTCGTGGGCTGCTACGACCAAGTGCTCAGCCCCCTGAAATACAAGCTCTGGACCGTGGCGGGAGAGCGGATCGCCCGCCAGCTCTACACCCGCCGCACCGGGCAGCAGTTCTACTAGAATCGCAGCTGCAACACCTGCTGCATGGCCTTGACGGCCGCCCGACCTGGAGGAAGACCCGCTTGACCGACCGCCCTGAACAGAAGTCGGACGCAGGCAGCCGGCCCCAGACGGACGGGCTGCCGAAGACGCAGCCGATCCGACCCTCACAGGTACAGCAGAACATCAGCGCCCGGCGGATGCTCCGGCGCCTGGTGCAGGGCGAAAACCCGCCCACGGCTCCCCTGAGCATCGTGGACCGGCTCGCCGGCAGCCCATATGCGAACCCGACCATCCAGGTGGGCGGAGTGGATGCCTCCGCACGGAAGACCATCGACTTCGCGCTGCACCTTGCCGAGACGATGTTCCGCTACGGCGCCGGCGCCCTGGAAGTGGAAACCAGCATCATCGCAGTCACCGCTTCCCTGGGCCTGAAATACATCGAGGTGGACATCACCAACCAGTCGGTGGCCATCAACTACTCGCCCAAGGACCAGACCCCCGTGACCCTCCTCCGGGTGGTGCGCTCCTGGACCAACAACTATGCCGGGCTGGCCCAGGTACACCAGCTGGTCACCGACATCGTGGCCGGGGGAGTCGGCAGGGACGAAGCCGTCCGCCGCCTGAACGACATCATCCGCAAGAGCAAGCCCTTCCCGCGCTGGATGGTCACCGTGGCCTTCGGCGTGTTCTCCGCGGCCTTCGTCGGCGTACTGGGCGGCGGCCCTGGTGCTTCCGCGCTGGCCTTCGTCTCGAACCTGCTCGTCAGCCTCCTCGCCCGGCAGCTCGGCCGCTGGCGGACTCCCGATTTCTATGTCACGGCGGCCTGCTCCTTTCTGGTGACCTTCATCGCCGTGATGCTTCGCTGGGCCGGGGCGGACATCGCCCCGTCCATCGTCGTGGCGGGCGGCATCCTGCTCCTCCTGCCCACGGGCCGGCTTGTCTCCTCGGTGCAGGACGCCATCAACGGCTTCCCGGTCACGGCGGCCGGGCGTTTCCTGTCCACGATCCTGACCTTCGGCGCCATCGTGGCAGGCATCGCCGTCGCCCTCGTCCTGGGCGACCGCCTCGGCAGCCAGGCGATCGACGTCACCCAGACCTTCCCGGACGCTTATCCCTTGTGGGCGCAGGCGCTCTTGATCGGCATGGCAGTTGTGGCGATCGGCATTACGGAACAGACCCAGCTCAAGCTGCTGCTGCCGACGGCGGCAGTCGGCCTGGTGGGCTTCTTCGTGCTGTGGGGCGCCACGACACTGGGGCTCGGGGGCCGGCTGTCCCCGGCCCTGTCAGCCGTGGTGATCGGCCTGCTGGCCCGCATCGTGGCCCTCAGGCTCGGTGCGCCGCAGTTAGTGGTGGCCGTTCCGGCCGCGCTGATCCTGCTGCCCGGCCTGACCATATTCCGTTCGATGTATGTGTTGACCATCGAGGAAGCGGACATCCTTGCCGGGACCGGCGGCATGCTCAACGCCGGGGCGATTGTCCTGGCCACCGCTGCGGGAATCGTGTTGGGTGACAACCTCGCCCGCCCGCTGACCCGGAACCTGGCCAGCAACGAGCGGCGCCGGGTCCGCCGTCGCCGCTAGAGGATCTGGCCTACGGGGAGCTTCTTTTCGGCCTGGAACTGATCCTCCACCCGGCCCTGGGCCCAGTAGCCGGAGAGCGACACCTGGCTACGCTCCAATTCATGCTCGCGGAAGAATATATCGCGCAGGCCCTTCATGTAGCCGCGCTCCCCGTGGGCGAAGACGTGGACGCGCCCGGGCAGCCAGGCGGCATTGCGCACGGCGTCCAGCAGGAAGCTGCCGGAGCCGGCGGACACGCCCTCGCGGAAGAGCCAGGCCAGTTCGACGCCGGCCGGCGCCTTGATGTCCAGCACGTCACGTTCGCCGTCCACCTCGAGGAACGCCAAACCCCTTGCATCGGCCGGGAGGGCTTCGATCGAGGCGGCGATGGCCGGCAGGGCGGCGTCATCGCCGACGAAGAGGTGCCAGTCCGCAGAAGGGTCAGGGTTGTACGCGCCGCCAGGTCCGGTGAAGACCAGGCTGTCGCCGGGCTTGGCCTGCAGGGCCCAGGGGCCGGCCAGTCCCTCGTCACCGTGGACTACGAAGTCGATGGCCAGTTCCTGAGCCTCCTCGTCCACCCACCGCACGGTGTAGGTGCGGGTGTGGGGCCAGAGTTCCCGGGGCATGGTCTCCCGGATCTTCCAGAGGTCCAGCGGTTCCCCGTAGGCGACGCCGGGCTGCGGGAAGACGATCTTGACGTAGCGGTCCACGAAATCGTTGTTCGCATAGCCGGCGAACCCGGGACCGCCGGCAATGACGCGCACCAGATGTGGCGACAGCTGCTCGGTGCGTAGCACGGTCAGGTTGACCTGCGGGCGGGACGTACGGTTCGCGGAGGAGGTGGCCGGGAGGGAAGTCACATAGCCAAGCTTAAGGCGTCACCGGCAGTTCCCAGTTGACCGGGTCCGCGCCCTGTTCGACGAGCAGCTCGTTGGCCCTGCTGAAAGGCCGTGAGCCGAAGAATCCGCGGGAGGCGGACAGGGGGCTCGGGTGCGCGGAGGAGATCGACGGCGTCCCGTCCAGGAGGGGTCCGAGCGCCCCGGCGTCCTTCCCCCAGAGGATGGCGACCAGCGGCTTCCGTTTTCCGTCCGCGGTACGGCGGCCGGCGACGGCGGCGACGGCCGCCGTCGTAATGGCTTCCCAGCCTTTGCCCCGGTGCGATCCGGCACTGCCCGCGGTGACGCTCAGGACCCTGTTCAGCAGCAGCACGCCTTCCTTGCTCCAGGCGCTGAGGTCGCCGTGGGTCCGCGGCGGCAGGCCCAGGTCCGATTCCATTTCGCGGTAGATGTTCGCAAGGCTCCGGGGAATGGGCCGGGTGGACCCCGACACCGCGAAGGAGAGTCCGATGGGATGGCCCCGCGTCGGGTACGGATCCTGGCCGAGGATCAGCACCTTCACCCCGGCAAGGGGCTGGCGGAAAGCGCGGAGCAGGTCGGCAGCAGCGGGCAGCACCTCGGCGCCGCGGGCCGATTCGGACGCGACAAAGCCCAGCACGGCGCGCAGCTCCGGTTCCACACCCGCCAGCGCTTCCGCCCAATCGGGGGCCACGAGCGCGGACAACGGCAGGCTGCAGAGCTCCTCGAAATCCGCGGAGCTGTTTCCGGCGTCGAGTTCAAACAGCGTTTCATCGCTTCCCACGCCTCCATTCTTCCTGCGGAAAGGAACGGCGGCGAAACGGCCCGGCAAATGACATGGCTGTTATTTGCCCGTTACCATAGGGAGGGATTGTGTTGGCAAGCGTCGAAGGAGTGTGTCGTGGCAGAGCCCGCGCAGGAACCGATGGCGCCCGCAAGCGGCGCTTGGGCCCTGGATGACCTCAGCACCGAAGTCCGCAGCGACTCTCCGCTCGGTGCGCGGGAGCAGCAGATGCTGGCCCTGGAGCGCCAGTGGTGGAAGTACGCAGGCGCCAAGGAACAGGCCATCCGGGAGCTGTTCGACCTCTCGGCGACGCACTACTACCAGCTGCTCAACGCCCTCATCGATTCAGAGGATGCGCTGGCACACGATCCGATGCTGGTGAAGAGATTGCGTAGACTACGTACGTCACGGCAGCGCGCCCGCACGGCCCGCCGCCTCGGATCCGGCGCCTGAGCCCCGACGCTTGGGTGCAGGGCTGATTCCCGCAGCAAGCAGCAAGGACACCGCTTCATCATGACCAAATTCCCCCGCGATGAATTCGACCGTGTGCCGCAAAACTCCTCGCGCCAGGGTGTCCACCGCGTCGTCACGCCGGCCTCCCGCCCGGCGCTGTGGCCGGTCCTGGTCCTTGGAGCCCTGGCCCTGGTGGTCGGCCTGACGGCGTTCCTGATCCTGCCCAAGTCCGCGCCCACCGCCGCGCCAAGCCAGCAGGCCGCCGCATCGCAGCAGCCCACGCCGTCGCCGTCCGCAAGCAGCACCCCCAGCGCCAGCCCGAGCGCGACCCCCACGCCGAGTGAGACGCCAACGACGAGCGCCGCCGTCGACAAGACGACCCCGGTTGCGGTCTACAACGGGGCCGGGGTCAGCGGCCTTGCCAGCAGGGTCTCCACCACGGTGCAGAACGACGGCTGGGCGCTGTCCGACGTCGGCAACTGGCAGGGCACTCCGCAGCAGGCCTCCGCGATCTTCTACAACGGACCGGAACAGAAGGGCAACGCCGAAGCTCTTGGCAAGCTCCTGGGCATCACCGAACTGCTCGACACCGCCGAGTACCAGGTGCCGGTCGTCGTCGTGCTCGGACCCGGGTACAACTGATCCCCGGCCAGGGAACCCTCGCCGGCGTGGGCCCACCACCGGCTCCCTGACCTCGCTCCGCTTCGGCCAGGGAACCCTCGCCGGCGTGGGCCCACCACCGGCTCCCTGACCTCGCTCCGCTTCGGCCAGGGAACCCTCGCCGGCGTGGGCCCACCACCGGCTCCCTGACCTCGCTCCGCTTCGGCCAGGGAACCCTCGCCGGCGTGGGCCCACCGCCGGCTCCTTGACCTCGCTCCGCCGGTCACGCCTGAATAACATTGCCCCCAGACACCGACTTGGCACCTCCCGGGGGCGGTGACCTTGGTTACAGTGGTTGAAGCCGCTCCGGAGATCCCGGAGGCGGCTCGCAACTGAAAGTGTGGGGAACATGGCTTTGGGAACCGTCAAATGGTTCAACGCCGAAAAAGGGTACGGCTTCATCACTGTTGATGAAACCGGGGACGACGTCTTTGTGCACTGGTCCGCCATCCAGATGGACGGCTTCCGCGCCCTCGAAGAAGGCCAGCGCGTCGAATTCGAACTCGGCGAAGGCCAGAAGGGGCCGCAGGCAGAAAGCGTGCGGTTGATCTAGTGCAGTCAGCCCTCGGCCGGCGTCCAGCGCTCAAGCGTGGTTCTTGGGCCTTGGCACTTATTTCGGGCCTTGTCCTTGGCGTCTCCGCATGCGCTGCGCCGAGCGGAAATGCCCGGCTGGATTCCGTCGAGGCCAGCGGCGACGGGACGCTGCGGATCGGCCTGCTGCTGGACAACACCGGCGACTCGGCATTCCTGAATGAGTCCGAGCTCGCGGCCGCGGAACTTGCCGTCAAACAGATCAATGCCGCGGGCGGGCACAAGGGCCAGCCCGTGGAGTTGCTGCCGCAAAATGCCGCAGCGGACTCCGCCGACTTCGACCGTGACCCCGGGACCCAGGCCCGCTCCCTGCTCGAAGCCGGAGCCGACGTCGTCATTGGACCCAGCGATTCGAGCCATGCCCCGGCGGCGATCGACGTCCTCTCCCGCGCCAAAGTGCCGGTGATCTCCCCGGCCAACGCGGCAACGGTCTTGAGCGGCTACAAGAGCGGTGGCTACTACTTCCGCACCGCCGCTGCCGATTCCGCGCAGGGGAGCGTGCTCGCAAAGCTTGCCCACGGCGGCGGTGCGAAGCGCCTTGCCGTGCTGCACGAAGACAGCGACTACGGCAACGATGTTTCCGGGGCGGTGGCGGACGCCGCCCGGCGGCTCGGCATCGAAGTCCTGCCGGCGGCGGGCTTCGCCGAGGGCAAGGCAGGATCCGCGGTGGCGACGCTCAGGGATGCGGCGCCGGACGCCGTCGTCGTAGTTGCCCGCCGGGGCGCGCAGGCTGCCCTCGCGGAACTGCTCGACGCGGGCATCTCCGGAAAGAAGCTGCTCCTCAGCGACGGTGCCGTCCGCCAGTACGGCAGCGAAGTGGGAGCCGGCGGACTGGACGGCGCCCGCGGGGTGCTGCCGGGAACCTTCCCGGGGACCGACTTCCAGAACGAACTCGTGGGGATCGACCCCGGACTGAAGGACATGACCTTCGCCGCCGAGACGTTCGACGCCGTGAACCTCGCGGCCATTGCCGCCGCCGCTGCGGAGGACGATGCCGGAGCATCCATCGCCGCGTCGCTCACCATGGTTTCCGGCGGTGTGCTGCCGAAGGCCGCCACCGGGAGGGAACGGACCGCGTGCGGTACTTACCGGGAGTGCGTGGCAGCGCTGAACGCCGGCAAGACGCCGGATTACGACGGCGAATCGGGTGTCATCGCCTTTGACGCGAACGGCGACATCACGTCGGCGAACTACATGGTTTTCAGCTACGGCCCGGACAATACGGCCAAAATGGTCGGCAAAGAAACAGCCACCCGCGCCGCCGGGACCTGATCCCGGATGATCACCCCTGGCGAACACGGCCCCGCCGGGGCCCATCCGTCCGGCCTTGTGCTTGCACTCTCCCCGGGTGAGTGCTAATTATTGACTTAGCACTCACTGGCACTGACTGCTAATCCTCGCCGGTTTCGGCCGTCGATGGAGCCGCAGTCGCCAGGGATCAAGAAAACCTTGCCGAGGTGAGGTCCGGACTGCGCGGCGTACAGAGGCCGCAAGGAACTGGCCGTCCGTCGCGGGCACCGCTGCAGGGCTCCTTCTTAACGACTGTCCCGAAAGGACTACCGCCGTTATGGCCAAGATCATTGCATTTGATGAAGAGGCACGCCGCGGTCTCGAGCGGGGTCTGAACACCCTCGCCGACGCCGTCAAGGTCACCCTCGGCCCGCGTGGCCGCAACGTCGTCCTGGAAAAGAAGTGGGGCGCCCCCACGATCACCAACGATGGTGTTTCCATCGCCAAGGAGATCGAACTCGACGACCCGTACGAGAAGATCGGCGCCGAGCTCGTCAAGGAAGTTGCCAAGAAGACGGATGACGTCGCTGGCGACGGCACCACCACGGCTACCGTGCTCGCCCAGGCGCTGGTCAAGGAAGGCCTGCGCAACGTTGCCGCCGGCGCTGACCCGCTGTCCCTCAAGCGCGGCATCGAGAAGGCTGTTGACGCCGTTATCGCTGAGCTGCTGAACTCCGCAAAGGAAATCGAGACCAAGGAAGAGATCGCCGCCACCGCATCGATCTCCGCCGGCGACTCCGAAATCGGCAGCCTCATCGCCGAAGCCCTGGACAAGGTCGGCAAGGAAGGTGTCATCACCGTCGAGGAGTCCAACACCTTCGGCCTGGAGCTCGAGCTCACCGAGGGCATGCGCTTCGACAAGGGGTACATCTCCGCTTACTTCGTCACCGACGCAGAGCGCCAGGAGACGGTCCTCGAAGACCCGTACATCCTGATCGTCAACTCCAAGATCTCCAACGTGAAGGAACTCGTCACGGTCCTGGAGAAGGTCATGCAGTCCAACAAGCCGCTGCTGATCATCGCCGAAGACATCGAGGGCGAGGCTCTGGCCACCCTGATCGTCAACAAGATCCGTGGCACCTTCAAGTCCGTCGCCGTCAAGGCCCCGGGCTTCGGTGACCGCCGCAAGGCACAGCTCGCCGACATCGCTATCCTCACCGGTGGCCAGGTCATCTCCTCCGAGGTCGGCCTCAGCCTGGAGAACGCCAGCCTCGAACTGCTGGGCCAGGCCCGCAAGGTTGTCGTCACCAAGGACGAGACCACCATTGTCGAAGGTGCCGGCGACGCCGAGCAGATCGCTGGCCGCGTGGCCCAGATCCGTGCCGAGATCGAGAACTCCGACTCCGACTACGACCGCGAGAAGCTGCAGGAGCGCTTGGCCAAGCTGGCCGGCGGCGTTGCAGTCATCAAGGCCGGCGCCGCAACCGAGGTTGAGCTCAAGGAACGCAAGCACCGCATTGAGGACGCTGTCCGCAACGCGAAGGCTGCCGTTGAAGAAGGCATCGTGGCCGGTGGTGGCGTTGCCCTCATCCAGTCCGGTGCCAAGGCATTCGCCAACCTGCAGCTCGAAGGCGACGAAGCAACCGGTGCGAACATCGTTCGCGTTGCCATCGACGCTCCGCTGAAGCAGATCGCCTTCAACGCCGGCCTCGAGCCGGGCGTTGTGGTGGACAAGGTCCGCGGCCTGCCGTCCGGTCATGGCCTGAACGCCGCGACCGGTGTCTACGAGGACCTGCTGGCCGCCGGCGTCAACGACCCGGTCAAGGTCACCCGTTCTGCCCTTCAGAACGCCGCCTCCATCGCCGGTCTCTTCCTGACCACCGAGGCCGTCGTTGCCGACAAGCCTGAGAAGGCTGCCCCGGCCGGCCCCGGCGCCGACGAGATGGGCGGCATGGGCGGCTTCTAGTCCCCACGCCCTCCCGCTGCACAGCGCGCAGAGCGCGTTGTACAGCGGGGCCCTCGGGCGCGTGGGCCCAACGCCCGCCCGTAGAACGCACGACGGCGGCCTCCACTTCGGTGGGGGCCGCCGTCGTGCGTTTCCCGCTCCTCCGGCATGGCCGCTTTTCCCGGGGGCTTCGCTGTCAGTCCGGTCTGGCAGGATTGAATACATGACGATTATTGCTGCCGCCGACGGCTCCGCCCTCGGCAACCCCGGGCCTGCCGGCTGGGCCTGGTACGTAGATGACTCCTGTTGGCAGGCAGGAGGCTGGCCGCACGGCACCAACAACCAGGGTGAACTGATGGCCGTGCTGGACCTCTTCAAGTCCACCGCCCACCTGCCCCAGGAAGACCTCCGCATCCTGTGCGACAGCCAGTACGTCATCAATTGCATCACCAAATGGATGGCAGGGTGGAAGCGCAAAGGCTGGCGCAAGGCTGACGGCAAGCCGGTGCTCAACGTGGACCTCCTGAAGGAGATCGACCAGGCCATCGCAGGCCGCAAGTACACCTTCGAATGGGTCAAGGGACACGCCGGCCACGACCTCAATGAGGCCGCGGACGAACGCGCCCGTGCCGTAGCCCTGGCCTACCAGCAAGGAACCGCCGCCCCCGTCGGCCCCGGATTCCCGGGAGCACCGCAGACTGTGCCCGCCGGCGGTGCCGTTCCGGCCGTTGCCGCGACACAGGCACCGGCAGCCCGGGCTGTCGCGCCCGCAGTTGCCGCACCGGCCCCCATGCAGTTGCATGCGGAGCCTGCCCTCTTCGGGGAGTCAGGTCTCTTCGGCCAGGCGGATCTCTTCAGCGAACTTGACGACGAGATCGTTCCGTCCGGCGAAATCCCGGCCGAGGACGTAGTGCTTGGCCTGGAACGGGAACTGCTGCGACCCGACGTCCGCGCGGACATCGGCAGGACGGGTGTCCTCCTGCACCCGGACTTCGCGGAGATCGGCAGCTCCGGTCGTTACTGGACGAGGGACGCAATGCTGATGGCCCTCGAGGAGGATCCCGGAGAGGCCATCGACCTGGAACTCCTGAGCGCGGACCGGCTCAGCGAAAACTCCATGCTGCTCAACTACCGCAGCCGCTCCCGCGCCGGAGCGTCCCTGCGCAGTTCCCTCTGGCTGCTCGACCGCGGCCAGTGGCGGCTCCGATTCCACCAGGGGACACCCGAGAGCTAAGGGGGAGCTGCGGGGCCTGCCTGGGGGACGGCTGGCCCCGCAGGGCTTCGGTGGCAGCTTATCGGAGCCTTGTGTTTGGCAGGGTCCAGCGCCTGTGGTTGCGCCTCCGTCAGTAGCTGAACCGTTGGGTGTTCCCCTGCTCGGTCTGCAGGTAGGCGGATGCGGCCGTGGACAACGCGAGGTTGATGGAGGCGAGCGATGCTTCCACCTTGTTCTGTGTCAGTGTCCATTCGGCAATCAGGCTCTGGAAATTGTTGGCAGCCGTGCCTTTCCACGTGGCCTGAAGCTCATCGAGCCCCCGCTTCATGGCCTGGACGTCAGCCCTGATTCGGTCCTCCGTGGCCTTGACGTTGGATGACTTCAACTGGAGCAATTCGGTATCGACGGAAATGACAGTCATGGCGTTGCCTTTCGACTCTGGCGGGTCCGCTGATGCGGCTGGCTGTGGTCCACGTCAATGAGCCTAGGCCCGGCCGTTGCGGCCCTCCAGAGCCCGAAGCCGCTATGTGGACAACTCCCGTAATCCCTTACTCCGGGCCTGCATCCGCCTAGGAAGCAGCCCCTGTTGCGGCGTCCGCCGCGCCCTGGCCCCGCCCGGAATGGCCCTCCCGTGAACGTCCTTGCCCCGGGGATTCCTGTTCCGGAAGCCCCTGGCCGGACAGCCCGTCGCGTCTGGGGAGGCTGACCACCAACGTGGCCCCGCCACCGTCGGTATCCTCCACGCGCACCGTACCGCCGTGGGAAGCGACGATCGCCGAAACAATGGCCAGGCCCAGTCCGCTTCCGCCGGTCTGCCGGGTCCGCGAGGTGTCCGCACGGTAGAAGCGCTCGAAGATCCTCGGCCTTTCTTCCGCCGGGATCCCCGCGCCGTGGTCCCGCACTTCCAGGACGGAAACCTCGCCGGCCTCGGTGCTCCGTACCCCGACACCGATCTCCACCGGCGTCCCTTCGGGCGTATAGCGCAAGGCGTTACCCACAAGGTTCCCCAGCACCTGGCGCAGTTTCGCCTCATCGCCGAGCACCGGAGCCGCAGCCGCAGCGCCGCCGTCGATTCCGGTGAGTGAGAACGCCCGGCCTGGGGAATTCGCCAGGGAGTCCAGGACGGCGTCGTTCGCCAGCAGCCGCAGGTCCACGGGGTTAAGCTGCAACGGCCGCTGTTCGTCCAGGCGGGCAAGCATCAAGAGGTCCTCGACCATCGATCCCATGCGCTTGGCTTCGCTTTCGATCCTGCCCATCGCAGTGCCGACGTCCTCGGGGGTGGCCAGGGCGCCGTGCCGGTACAGTTCCGAAAAGCCGCGGATGGTGACCAGGGGCGTGCGCAGTTCGTGCGAGGCGTCAGCGGCGAAGCGCCGCATCCGGCCCTCCGAGGCAGCACGTGCGGCGAAGGACGTCTCAATGTGCGCGAGCATCGCGTTCAGTGACGCGCTGAGCCGGCCCACTTCCGTGGCCGGGTTCTCGATCTCGACCCGGCGGGACAGGTCGCCGGCCGCGATGGCCGCGGCAGTCTTCTCCACGCGCACCAACGGCCGGAAGGACCGGCCCACCGTCCAGGTGGCAATGAAGAATGCCAGCACCAGCGTCAGCAGCCCGACACCGACCACCACGAGAGTGGCGTGCTCCATGACCTTGTCCACCGGGGTCAGCGGCAGGCCCACGGTCACCACCGCGTTCTGTCCCGTGCTGGTGTCCACGACGACGACAGCCACCACGCGCCAGTTGTTTCCGTCCGTGCCGCGTACTTGGAAGGGTTGGAGGCCATAGCTGCGTGCAGTGTCAGGGGAGAAGCTGGAGATATCCGGGTGGATGTTCTTGTCGCCGCCGAACGGGTACGGGGCCGCTCCAGGGCTGAAGAGCATGAGGGAGTAGTCGGTGGGGACGGCCGGATTGGGTTCGAGCTTGTCGAAGGAGCGCTGCTGTCGCGCGAGGTCGACGGCGGCGCGCAGCTTGTCGTCCACTTGGTCCTGCAGGTAGCTCCGCACCAGGGTCAGGGTTCCGGCGCCCGTCGCGGCGAGTGCCAGGAGCAGCAGGCCCATGATGATCGCCACGAGCTGTGACTTCAGGGATGCCGACTTCCAACGGTCGCTCAAGGTCAGCGCTTCTCCGCTGTCCGCAGCACGTAACCGACGCCGCGCTTGGTCTGGATGAGGCCTGCGGAATCGGGGTCGATGTCTACCTTGCGGCGCAGGTAGGAGATGTAGGACTCCACGATCGAGGCGTCGCCGTTGAAATCGTATTCCCAGACGTGGTCCAGGATCTGGGCCTTGGACAGGACCCGGTTCGGGTTGAGCATCAGGTAGCGGAGCAGCTTGAACTCGGTGGGCGACAGCTCGATCACGGTGCCGCCGCGGCGCACCTCGTGCGCGTCGTCGTCGAGCTCCAGGTCATCCACCCGGAGCACGGCGTCGTCGTCTTCAAGCGGTTGCGTCCGGCGCAGCACCGCACGGATCCGGGCCACCACTTCGTCGAGGCTGAAGGGTTTGGTGACGTAGTCGTCCCCGCCGACGGTGAGGCCGGTGACCTTGTCTTCGGTATCGTCCTTGGCTGTCAAGAACAGCACCGGGAAGTGCTTACCTGAGGCGCGCAGGCGTCGGGTGACGGTGAAGCCGTCCATATCCGGGAGCATGACGTCGAGGACCACGAGGTCCGGGGCATGCTGCTCGACGGCGGCCAGCGCCTCGCGTCCGTTGGACGCCGCGACAACGTCAAAGCCCGCGAACCGCAGCGAGGTGGAGAGCAGCTCGCGGATGTTCGGTTCGTCGTCGACAACGAGGAGCTTGGCTTCAGGACCGTTCTTCTTCATACATTCATGGTGCTCCCAGTAACTGTGAGTTTGCTGGAAGCTTGTTGTGAGGAATGTCCAGGTTCTGGGCGGCGGCGGTGGGGCTCTCTTTGACCGTCTGCCGCCGGGATACGGACACGCCGGGGTGGGAGGGCAAAAATGTCAGTGCCCGGTTCCACACTGGAGCCATGACAGAGCAAGCAGCACCGAAGACCGGATCCGCCACCGAATACCACGTTCACTACCTCGACGTGGAGTCCGGACGCCTCGGCCAC
This sequence comes from Arthrobacter silvisoli, assembly GCF_003369445.1. Lineage (GTDB taxonomy): Bacteria > Actinomycetota > Actinomycetes > Actinomycetales > Micrococcaceae > Arthrobacter > Arthrobacter silvisoli. Next base: position 54,506 of record NZ_QRCU01000041.1, on the reverse strand, counting down.
GAAACATTCGATGCCTTGGCCGAGGCCGAGCGTTTCGCGGACTCGAAGCTGTCCGCTCCGGAGTGCTGGGCGACGGTGGATGCCGTTCCGGCGGCCCGTGAGGGACGCCTGGTGGCCTGAGGATCCGCTTGGTTTCTCGACGGGTCAGGTCCCCGGCGTCAGTTTCCCAATGCGAGGCCTGCCGCCAGGCCGGCCATCGTCAGGGCAATGCCGCCATCGAGGAGGCGCCATGAGGCCGGTCGGGCAAAGAACCCCCGCAGCAGGCGGGCTCCGAAGCCCAGCGAACAGAACCACAGGATGCTGCCGAGCGCCGCTCCCGCGCCGAACCACCATTGCAGGTCCCCGCCTTGGGCATGGGCCACCGATCCCAGCAGGACCAGCGTGTCCAAGTAGACGTGGGGGTTGAGCCAGGTCAGCGCCAGGATGGTGGCCAGCGCCGGGGACAGGTCCGTGGCGTGTGTGCCCTTGGTGTGGGCAATAGTTGCAGTCCTTGACGTGCCGGTCCCCGAAGTAGCCCGCACAACAGACCCAGAGACCACAGACCCAGAGCCCGCCGATCCTGAAGCCGCCGATCCTGAACCCGCAGACCCGTCCCGCGCAGTCAGCCCGTCTCCACTGTCCTCCCGCGGAAGCAGGGACCGAGGACGGAAGGCGCGCCGCGCCGCCATGGCGCCGTAGCAAAGCAGGAATGCAGCGCCGATGTACCGCAATGCCACAACTACCGCCGGCGCGGCTGCCACCAGCCCGCCCATACCGAGGATCCCTGCAGCGATCAGTACCGCGTCGGAGCCTGCGCATACCGCGACGACGGCGCCCACATGTCTGCCGAGGAGCCCCTGCCGGAGCACGAAGGCGTTCTGGGCACCGATGGCCACGATGAGGGCGAGCCCCGTGCCAAAGCCCAGGACGATTGAATGAATGATTGCGCTGATTTCCACCCGATTGACGCTACGGCGGTCCAAATGATTAGACCAGCTAAAGATTCTTAGTATCCCTAAGATGATCTTATGACTCGCTTTTCCTCCGAGCTGTTGCGGACCTTTTCCGCCGTCGTCAGCGAAGGCACCCTCGAGGCCGCCGCCCGGCACCTCCACGTCACGGCCTCGGCCGTTTCCCAGCGACTCAAGTCCCTCGAGGACAGCGCCGGACAGGTCCTGCTGCGGCGCAGCAATCCGGTCGAGGCGACGGCAGCCGGGGAAGTGGTGCTGCGCTTGGCCAGGCAAATGGCGCAGCTCGAAGAGGATGCCGGACGCGAGCTGGGGCTCGCGGCCGGGGCCACCGAGCACCACAGCATGCCCATCGCCATCAATGCGGACTCCCTCGCGGTCTGGTTCCTGCGATCACTGGCCAAGATGCCCGTCGGGTTGGACGTGGCCTTCGATCTGCGCCGGGACGACGAACAGCATTCCGCGGGCCTCCTGCGCTCAGGCGATGTGATGGCGGCAGTGACGGCCACCCCCGAGGCCGTGCAGGGGTGCCGCGTGGAACCCCTGGGCATCATGCGCTACCGGGCCGTGGCCGCACCGGACTTCCTGGAACGGTGGCTGCCGGACTTCAAGGCAGGTAGCCGGCTGGATCCGCAGCTGCTCAACGCTGCTCCCGCCGTCGACTTCGACCGGAAGGACACGTACCAGGACGCCTTCCTCGATGGTCTGTTCAGCAAGTCTCGCAGCCGTGCGGCACGGCCCGCGCGGGGGCCGCGGCACTACGTTCCGGCGTCGCAGGACTTCTTCGACGCCGTTCGCCTGGGCCTCGGGTGGGCACTCGTCCCCGAAATCCAATGCGGGCCGGAGGTTGATGCAGGGCGCCTGGTGGAGCTGGCCCGGGAACGTCCCTTCGACGTGCCGCTGTACTGGCAACGTTGGCGCACGTCTTCGCCGCTGCTGGACACCATCAGCGAGGTGGTGCGGGCCACCGCCGCCGAGTACTTGCTGGCCCCCGAAGCTGCGCGGCCCCGCCGCCGGTGACGCCAGGGGCGCGGCTGTTCAGCCCGCCGCGCCGACGTCTTTCGCGTCCATGATCCGGTAGGCGTACCCCTGTTCGGCCAGGAAACGCTGGCGCTTCGCGGCGAAATCCTGGTCCAGGGTGTCCCGGGCAACCAACGCGTAGAAGCGTGCCGCCCGGCCGTCTTTCTTGGGGCGCAGAAGCCGGCCGAGCCGCTGCGCTTCCTCCTGCCGGGACCCAAAGGAACCCGAAACCTGGATGGCCACGGAAGCCTCCGGCAGGTCGATGGAGAAGTTGGCCACCTTCGACACCACCAGGGTATTGATTTCTCCGGCCCGGAAGGCATCGAACAGTTTCTGCCGCATACGCACGGAGGTTTCGCCCTTGATCACCGGGGCATCCAGGCGCGCGCCGATTTCGTCGAGCTGGTCGATGTATTGCCCGATCACCAGCAACTGCTCGCCGGGGTGTGCAGCGACCAATTGTTCGACGAGCGCGGTCTTGGTTTCCGACGTCGAGCACAGACGGTACTTGTCGGCGTCCTCGGCCATCGCATACGCGACGCGCTCATCCCGCGGCAGGTCCACCCGCACTTCCACGCAGTCGGCCGGGGCAATGTAGCCCTGCGCCTCGATGTCCTTCCACGGCGCGTCGTACCGTTTGGGCCCGATGAGCGAAAATACCTCGCCTTCCCTGCCGTCCTCGCGGACCAAGGTGGCGGTCAGGCCCAGGCGGCGCCGGGCCTGGAGGTCTGCTGTCATCCGGAAAATCGGCGCGGGCAGGAGGTGGACCTCGTCATAGATGATCAAGCCCCAGTCATGCCCGTCCACGAGCTCAAGGTGCGGATAGATCCCGCCGCGCCTGGTGGTGAGAACCTGGTAGGTGGCAATCGTCACCGGCCGGACTTCCTTGACGGAACCGGAGTATTCGCCGATCTCGTCCTCGGTGAGAGTGGTCCGCCGGAGCAGCTCGTCCTTCCACTGCCGGGCCGCCACAGTGTTGGTCACCAGGATCAGCGTGGTGGTGCAGCCCGTGGCCATGGCGGCCGCTCCCACGATGGTCTTGCCCGCCCCGCAGGGAAGCACCACCACCCCGCTGCCGCCGGACCAGAAGTTCTCCGTGGCCAGCTTCTGGTAGGGGCGCAGCTGCCAGCCGTCCTCGTTCAGGCTGATCAGGTGCGGCGTCCCGTCCACATAGCCGGCGCGGTCATCGGCCGGCCAGCCCAGCTTAAGCAGCAACTGCTTGAGCTGCCCGCGCTGCGAGGAGTGCACCACCACGGTTTCGCCGTCGATCCGCGGTCCCAACAGGGGAGCGATCTTCTTGGCGCGGATGACCTCCTCCAATACGGGATAGTCGTCCGTGCGCATCACCAGTCCGTGTTGCGGGTCCTTCTCCAGCCGCAGCCGCCCGTAGCGGGACATCGTTTCCTCGACGTCCAGCAGCAGCGAATGGGGCACCGGGAAACGCGAATACCGCAGGAGAGTATCCAGTACCTTTTCGGCGTCCAGCCCCGCTGCCCGGGCGTTCCATAGCCCGAGCGGAGTGAGCCGGTAGCTGTGTACGTGCTCCGGGGCGCGCTCCAGCTCGGCGAATGCCGCAATGGCGTGCCTGGCCTCGGTGGCGAGTTCATGGTCCACTTCCAGCAGGATGGTCTTGTCGCTCTGCACAATCAGCGGACCGTCGCTCACTCTGCTCCTTACTTGTGTGGTTTGGCGGCCTGCCCGGCCGCGGGTTCGACGTCGACGATCCGGTGGATGGACAGCACCCGTTCGGTGTCCCGGGCGGGGTCGAACACCCGGACCCTACCACCGGAGACGGAGACAGGAACAACCGTTTCGCTGTTGGAATTCCCCTCCCCGTCCACCACATTCATGGTGACTGCCTGCTTCAGCCGGATGGCCCGCTGCAGGGCCTCCAGTCCGAGTTGCGCGGATGCCTCGCCGGAGGTCTCCGCCGCCCCGCCCCGCCGGTGCCGCAGCACCGCAAGCTGTGCTTCGACGTCGTCCTCTGCGGGCGCCGATCGGGGCGCCGAATAGACCGGCCGTGCGCTTCCGGCGACGGCGGCGGTCCGCTTGTAACGTACGACGGCGGGCTCGGGCTCCTGCACGGTGGGGGACAGTCCCAGCTCGCGCAGCACCCTTGCGGTTTCCCGGGGGCTCGCCGCGGAGGTCAGCACGGTGGGCGCGATCCGGACCAGGCCCAGGCTCGAGGTGCCGGCCTCCAGGAGGAGTTCGGCGATGGCGGCTTCGTCGTCGCTCTGGATGAAGCTGGCGCTGCTGGCGACGCGCAGCCTTCCGTGCCTGGAAGCAGTGTCCTGCACCAAGTACTCCAGCGGCTGGGGAACGTCCGTGGCGGAGTGTTCGCTCAGGAACTGCAGGATGGACGCGGCGTCCTGGCCGGCGTCGAGCGCCCTGCGGATGGAAGCCTCGGAGAAACGGTAGATGGTGGCAGGGCCCTGCCCCTCGGCATCGGCGAGCAGGGTCAGGCGCTCGCCGAGTCCCGGCGCCAGGTACCCCGGCGCCACTGCGGTGAGGTCGGCCTGCAGGAGCACGTGGTTGACGGCGGCCGGCAGGTGCTCGCCAAGGATTTCCAAGGCCCGGTCCGGGTCTTCGGTGGCGATTGCCGCACCGAGCTGGGTAAACGCGCCGGAACCGATGAGCCCCAGAAGCTCCGCTTCGTGGAGGATCCCGGGCACCAGGGAGCTGAAGCGGCGGGCCATCCGGGGCTGGGACCACTCCGCGCGTTCCAGCACGGAGCGCGCGTCCAGGACGGGGGCCCTGCCATCAGGGGCGGACGCCTCCGCGGTGAGCTCCTGCAGGATGTCCAGCACGCGACGGCGGATCAGCGGGGCGTCCGGACGCTGGGCCTCGGCGGACAGGGCGTTGATGGTGGTACCGGCGGAGTTCGGCCTGCCTTGGTGGCCGGCGGATGCGGATACTGCCTGGCCCACCAGGGAGGGCGCCCGTTCGCTCGCCAGCCAGGCATTGACCACCCAGAGCCATTGTTCCTGGCGGGGCAAGGCGAGCCATTCCAGCCCGGGCGGCTGGATCCAGGTTGAGCTGTCCACGTCCAGGCGCAGGAGCCCGGCGAGTGCGGCGAGTTCCAGGAACAGGCCCGCCTCGCGTATCTCCAGCCGGAGCCGGTCCGCGAGGCGTTTCAGTTCGCGCACACCTACGCCGCCGCTGCGTAGTGTGGCGAGCGGCTGCTCGCGCACGGCCGCGAGCAGCTCGCCGAGGAGCCGCAGGGCCTCGGCGATGGCGCCAAGGGCCGCGTTCCGGCGGAGCAGGGCGCTGGTGAGGCCTAATTCGGGCCGCGGGGCCCGCACGGTGAAATGGTCCACGATCATGCCGTTGCGCAGCGCCAGGCCCACGCTGTGCGGAAGCTCCACGTGGGAGGCGTCCAGGGGGACCAGCAGGCCGCGGGCCAGCAGCCAGTCGACAGGGCCGACGTCGGGGCCTTCGTTGCCGATCGAGGCCATGCGCTGGGCCTGCGGCACGGCACCCATGGCCCAGTTCCCGAACTTGTCCAGCAGGGCACGGGTCCGTTCCGGGGCGCCGGCGAGGATGTGGTCCAGGGCCTTCGGCCCCGAGGTCCAGCGCTGCAGGGCGAGGGCGGCTTCCATGGGGGTGGCTGCTTCCGGCACGGCCGCCCCGCTGCGGCGCAGCTCGGCAACCAGGTGGACCACGCGCTGCGCGAAGGCGGGCTGCAGCCGTACCAGTTCCGTGTAGCTGCGGCCCAGGCCCGCCGGGTAGATGCCCACCACGTCCTTCAGGCTCCCCACCGGCAGGTAGAAGCGCTGCCTGGACACGGGCGGATGGGTGCCGGCGGGCGGTTCGCAACGGTGGATGAGTGCCAGGTCCCCGAGCCGGTGCAGGATCGTTTCGAGCGCCGTCAGGGTGGCCCCGGCGATCGCTTTCTTGAGCCCGGCCGCGGAAACGCCGTGGCCGGTGTCCGGGTTCGTGCACAGGTGCAATGCTTCCAGGACCTGCATTTCGGGCTTGGTCAGCCGTTCGAGGGCCCGCTGCACGCTCACGCGCGCGCTGGCCCGTGCGGCGAGGGCCGCGAAGTCCGGGGCCGCGGGTGAAATAAGGTCCGGCCGCGCGGCGAACAGGGCCCGCAGCGAATCGTCGCTGCGCGCTTCCAGGTCTTTGCTGAGCGCGCGGATGAGGGACATCACTTCAACGTTACCGCCCGCAGGAGCCAGCGTGACCTGCCTTATTTCCGGCGGCGCTGGAACACGGCGTCCACCACCAGGACGAGCATCCCGAGGAAGGCCAGCGGCAGGCCGTAGAGGGCCACGGACGTCATCCAGACCGGGGCGGCACTGCCCGCGGCTGCGATCGCCATGACCCCACCCACGGCGGCCAGGGACAGCAAAGCGACGACGGCGGCAGCGATCGTCAGGGGGCGGCGGTAGCCGGTGATACTCATGGAAGCAACGCTAACAGCCCGTCCCAAAGCGCGGGATCGCTGCCCGGCACGATAACCTTAAGGGAACAGACCAACACGGAGCAGGCAATCGCCCCTGATCCCGCAGGACCCTGCGGATGCGGTGAACTGCCGGCCGTGCCTCCACGCAAGAACGAAGAAGGTTGAATACGTGCCCACCGGCAAGGTCAAGTGGTATGACAAGGACAAAGGTTTCGGCTTCCTCGCGGCCGAAGACGGCCAGGAAGTGTTCCTGCCCAAATCGGCGCTTCCCGCAGGCGTAAGCGAACTCAAAGCCGGAACCAGGGTCGAGTTCGGCGTGGCCGATGGCCGCCGCGGCGCCCAGGCCCTTGGCCTGCGTGTGCTGGACAAGTTGCCTTCCGTTGCCAAGGCCAAGCGCATGGGCGCCCGCGAGCTCGCCCCTGTGGTCCAGGACCTCGTCTCCGTGCTCGACAAGCTGTCCGGCAGCCTCTCCGCGGGCAAGTACCCCGAAGGTGCCAAGGGCAAGGCCATCGCGGCTGCCCTCCGCAAGGTTGCCGACGAGCTCGAGGCCTAGGCCACCCATGACTTCCGAATCCGTAGAAGCCGGCCAGGCCGACGCTCCCGCAGCGGCGGCAGGTGGTGCTTCCGCGCGGAAGACCGCTGCGGCCACCCCCCAGGCAGCCCCGTCGAAGGCTCCGGCAGCCAAACCGCGCGCCGGCGTCCCGGTGTGGCGGGTCGGGAAACCGGACGCCTTCCTGGCTGCCGCCGTCGACGTCGCCCGCGAAGCGGTGGCCACCATCGCGAAGGACAGCGAGATCGGCCCGCACATCGCGGCGAAGTCCGAGGGCGAGCGGGTGGTCACGCACCTCTTCGAGTCCCGCCTGCCCGGCTACGGCGGCTGGCAGTGGTACGCCGTGGTGACCCGCAATTCCCGCTCGAAGACTGTCACGGTAAGCGAACTCGGGCTGTTGCCCTCGGAGGAATCGATACTGGCCCCCGAATGGGTTCCGTGGGCCAAGCGCGTCCGTCCCGAAGATGAGGCCCCCGTTCCGGCGGGCGATTCGGACGACGCCGGCGGCATCGGTGCCGGCGGCGGCAAACCGTCCGATGCCGGAGACATCTCCGAGGACGCTGACGACGACGGTGCAGATGCTTCTGAAGTCTCCGATGACGCCGATGAACCCGACGACGCTGCCGGCGACGGCGAAACCGAGGCTGAATAGGTCTTGGGGCGTCCTGCAGGTGATCCGGATGAAGGCGGCAACTGATGTCCACCTTCAGGTCCCTGCACATACGCAACTACCGGGTCTGGTTCCTGGGCGCCTTGGTCTCCAACGTCGGGACCTGGATGCAGCGCACCGCCCAGGACTGGCTGGTCTTCGACCACCTCAGCAACCATGACGCCGGGGCCATGGGCATCACGCTCGCCCTGCAGATGGGTCCGCAGCTCTTCCTGGCGCCTTGGGCCGGGTTGCTCGCGGACCGCTACAACCGCCGGCGCCTGCTCTTCCTGACCCAGGGGCTCATGGCCCTGCTGAGCACGGGCCTGGGAATCCTGGTGGTGGCCGGGGCCGGGCAACTGTGGCACGTCTACCTCTTCGCCCTTCTGCTGGGCCTGGTGTCCGCCCTGGATGCCCCGGTCCGTCAGACATTTGTCTCCGAACTCGTGGGCGACGACTCCCTGGCCAACGCCGTGGCGCTCAACAGCGCCTCCTTCAATGTCGCCCGCATGATCGGTCCGGCCGTCGCGGGCGTGCTCACCGTCGTCGTGGGCCCGGGCTGGGTCTTCCTGCTGAACACCGTGACGTTCCTGGCGATGATCCTGGCCTTGGCTGTGATTCCCATGAACACCCTGCGCGTCCAGCCCCGTGCCGCGGCAGGCAAGGGCCGCATCCTTGAGGGCCTGCGCTACGTGCGCCACCGCCGGGACATCGTGGTGGTCCTCGTTGCGATCTTCATCATGGGCACCCTAGGGCTGAACTTCGTCCTGTTCATCGCGGCGATGGTAGGCACGGAATTCGGCATGGACGCCAGCGCCTTCGGGCTGATGAATTCGGTAATGGCCATCGGCTCGGTGGCCGGCGCACTGCTCTCGGCCAGGCGGGGACGTCCGCGCCTGCGCCTGATCTTCGGGGCCGCCGGGGCCTTCGGGGTGGCCAGCCTCCTGGCCGCCCTAGCACCCGATTACACCTTGTTCGGCTTTGCGCTCGTGCCGGTGGGCCTGTTCGCGCTGACCATGATCACCAGCGCCAACGGCTATGTGCAATCCACTACCGATCCGGTGATGCGTGGCCGCGTCATGGCGCTTTACATGGCGATCTTCATGGGCGGAACACCCGTCGGGGCGCCGTTGGTGGGCTGGATCGCCAACGTGGCCGGGCCGCGCTGGTCCCTCGGCGTCGCCGCAGCGGCAGGCATCTCCGCCGCCGTCGTCGGACTTGTCTGGATTGTCAGGGCGCGGCAGCTCCGCCTGCGGTTCGACCGGAGCGCGAGGGGGCTGCGGGTCTTCCGGATAGCCTCTGTGCCAGCCGGCGAGGCACCGCACCGGTCCTAGCCCGCTAAGCTCCACAAGGCCTGTCTCCACAAGGCCTGTCTCCACAAGCACAGCGTTCTTACAGAAAGCGCCGCCCCGGGAAACCCGGAGCGGCGCCGTTGCAGTCGGTGTGCTACTTGCGCAGTTCGCCCACCACGTAGTCGATGCTGGCCAGCAGCGCCGAGACGTCATCGGGCTCGATGGCAACGAAAGTGGCGATGCGCAGCTGGTTGCGGCCCAGCTTGCGGTACGGCTCGGTATCCACGATGCCGTTGGCGCGCAGGATCTTGGCGATGGCGGCAGCGTCCACGGAGTCGTCGAAGTCGATCGTGGCGATGACGTTGGAGCGGTCCTCGGCCTTGGCCACGAACGGGGTGGCGAACTCGGAGGCTTCGGCCCATTGGTAGACCCGCTGTGCGGAGTCCGCGGTGCGCTTCGCGGCGAAGTCCAGGCCGCCGCTCTTGTTCAGCCACTGGATCTGGGCATCCAGCGTGACCAGCGTGGTCAGCGACGGCGTGTTGTAGGTCTGGTTCAGCTTGGAGTTGTCGATCGCGGTCTGCAGGTCCAGGAAGTCCGGGATCCAGCGGCCGCTGGCCTTGATGCGGGCAGCGCGCTCTAGCGCGGCCGGGGAGAACAAGCCAAGCCACAGGCCGCCGTCGGACGCGAAGTTCTTCTGCGGGGCGAAATAGTACACATCGGCTTCGGCAACGTCGACGTCGAGGCCGCCGGCGGCGGAGGTGGCGTCCACCAGGACGAGCGCGCCGTCGTCGACTCCGTCAACCCGCTTGACGGGCGCCGCGACGCCCGTGGACGTCTCGTTCTGCGGCCAGGCATAGACATCGACGCCGGCCTCGGCGAAAGCGACGGGGCGGGTGCCCGGCTCGGACTTGATGATGGAGGAAGCCTCCAGGAACGGGGCCTTGTTGGTGGCCGCGGCGAACTTGGAGCCGAACTCACCGAAGGACAAGTGCTGTGCCTTCTTCTCTACCAGGCCGAAGCTGGCGACATCCCAGAACGCAGTGGAGCCACCGACACCGAGGATCACCTCGTAGCCCTCGGGAGCGCGGAAGAATTCGCTCAGGCCCTCGCGGACGGAACCCACCAGGTTCTTGACCGGTGCCTGGCGGTGCGAGGTGCCGAGGATGGTTGTGGAGGCTGCGGAGAGGGCTTCGATCTGCTCCGGGCGGACCTTCGAAGGCCCGGCGCCAAACCGGCCGTCCAGAGGTTTCAGGTCTGCCGGGATAGTGATGCTGTTCTCGCTCACGGTTTAGCTCCAATGGTGTTGCGGGCCAGGTGGTTCGTGGCGGGTGGCAGAAGTGCGCCATCGCCTCCCCAATTCTGCCTGACTTCGCGGGCAGCTCAGAACCGGGCTGTCACAGTGCGCCACGCCCCGGCGAATGTGTCCCGTGGCATCGCCCGGAATTATCAAGAGTAATTCCAAATAAGCTAGGCTGGAGCCCGGAGCGCGGGTCGGAATGCCCGCGAATCGGCCGCCGTACTGCTTGCGGTACGGTGGAAAATACGCAAGATACTGCGCTCGAGGAGCTGAGCTTGATGACGGATCTGATCGATACCACTGAGATGTATCTTCGAACCATCTTGGAGCTCGAAGAAGAAGGCATCGTGGCTCTTCGTGCCCGCATCGCCGAACGCCTCCGGCACTCCGGCCCCACGGTGTCCCAGACGGTGGGCCGTATGGAACGGGACGGTCTCGTCGTCGTCTCCAATGACCGCCACCTCGAACTGACTCCGGCCGGGCGCAAGCGCGCCACCGAGGTCATGCGCAAGCACCGGCTCGCCGAACGGCTCCTCGCTGACGTCATCGGCCTGGATTGGGCCTACGTCCACGATGAGGCATGCCGCTGGGAGCACGTGATGAGCGAGCGCGTCGAACGCAGGCTCTATGAACTCCTGGACCGCCCCACCGAGTCCCCGTACGGCAACCCGATCCCGGGGCTCGAAGCCATTGGCGGAACCCCTGCGCTCCCGTTCGGTGACGGCGTCGTGAACCTCCTGCAGGCCATGGACGACTACGCCCCGGACGCCCGCGTAGTGGTCAGCCGACTGGCCGAACCCATCCAGGTGGAGCCCGAGCTCCTGGTCCAGCTGGATGAGGGCGGCATCCGCCCCGGTGCGCAGGTGTCCCTTGCCCGGGTGGGGGACTACATCTCTGTTCGCGTCCCTGGCATTGAGGGTGCCCTGGAGCTGCCGCCGGAAGTCGCCGCGCACGTCTTTGTGACCGTCGACTGACCCGCCGGCGAAGATAACGAATTTATTACTGAGGGTATTAATCACCTATAGTTGGGTACGAGCGCCGATACCAAAGCGTTACCTGATCCGCAGTCGAACCCTGCCAGCGGAACAGGTGGATTAATCCGTTCATTGGCAGGGGCGGGGGAACCATCGCTGGTTGCCGGAAGGCAGCCTTGGGGTGAAGTCCGCACGGGAAGCACGTTACGCAGGGCCTTTCGGGGATACCCCTGTGCCGCGTGCCTTTTCTGCGGGCCAGGTCTATGCACTCTCTGACCTGAATCCGACAGCTAACCTCGCAGGCTTCCAGAGAGGAACCTTTTGACCACGCAGAACACCAGGGGCCGCAGGCGTGCGTCCGGTCCCGTTGCTGAGCTGCGGCCACGGGCCGTCGCAAGGGTCGACCTGCCTCGTGATTCCCGTGCCGGCACCCGCCGCCGCAGGAGCCCGCTGCAGCAGGTGGCGGACTTCGCCGCCGCGAGCGGCGTGGGCCAAAAGGCCGGCGTTGCGCTAGCTGCCACCGGTCTCATCATGACCGTGGCGCTCCCGGGAACCGGGGCCCTGACTGCTTCCGAAGGCGGCTCCTCCGCGGCCGCTTTGGCGGCAGGCTCGCAGCCCGAAATTGCGGTTTCCGCCAGCGCGAAGGTCGATTTCAGCCGCATGGCCGTCTCCACCAAGGCCGATCCGGACGCCAAGCTCCGCCAGTTGCTCAGCGCGCAGTCGGCCGGCTCCGTCCAGGTCGAATCGTCCAAGGGCACCCTTGGCGCACCGCTGTCCAGCATGGTTTCCGTCTCGCCCTTCGGTTACCGGATCGATCCGTTTACCGGTGGCTACGGCGAGTTCCACCGCGGCCGTGACTTCGCGGCACAGTGCGGCACCGATGTCTTCGCAGCGGCCTCCGGCAAGGTCACCTTCGCCGGCTGGCACCCCTACGGCGGCGGCAACCGGGTGGTGATCGACCACGGCAACGGCCTGGAAACCACCTACAACCACCTGTCGTCGTTCAACGTCTCGGTGGGCCAGAGTGTCAACCGCGGGGACGTGATCGCCCTCAGCGGCACTACCGGCGCTTCCACCGGCTGCCACCTGCATTTCGAGGTCATGGTCAACGGCGACGTGGTCGAGCCCCTGGGCTGGCTGTAGCCCGATCTGATGGTGATCTCTCGCATGATTGTCACCTGCCGTGACCTGAATGTGACATTCGATCTGAATTGCTGTACCGTCTAAACCGCATCAACTTCTAGAGAGTTGATGCACTTGAGTGGATTGCCTAGCTCTGCCACTGCTCAAGGATCCGTTCGCAAAACATCGTCTGGCAGAGGCGGGGGACCCACTTCCGGTCATCACCAACGGTGGCCTTGGGGTTAAGTCGCAGATCTTTTCCACTACGGAACTGCCCTGCGGCCGGATGACTCCCATCCGAATCCGACAGCTTACCTCGCGGGCATAGGGAGAGGCTTCTACGTGTCTTCACGCACTATTCCTGCGCGCCACCGCGCCGCAGCCCCCAAGACTGCACCGCTTGCCGTCATCGCCAAGACCGTTGGCAGCAACGCCGGTGGCATGGGCCGCCAGGCAGTCGTTATCGCCGCCGCATCCGGCCTGGTGCTGACCAGCGGTGTCGCCGCCAACGCTGCTGAAACCAACGTTGCCCGCGAATCCAGCGCGGCTTCCACCCTGGAAGTCCAGTCCGTCGCTCAGGCAAGCATTTCCGCCGGCTCCAGCGTCGCCATCAAGTTTGAGCGCCCCGCCGTCAAGACAGTTGCCGCTCCGGTAGCCGAGGAAGCCCCCGTGGCTGTCCAGGAAGCCGAAGCCCCGGCACAGGCTTCCCAGGCCACCGACGCCAACACCCCGGTTGCCCAGGTTTCCGTTACCACCGCCGCTGGCGCCCCGGCCGCCAAGGTCACCAGCGGCAAGGGTGCGGCGATCGCTGCAGCCGCGTACGCCCAGCTCGGCGTTGCTCAGGACTGCACCGCCCTCGCCAGCAACTCCTTGGCCGCCGTCGGCATCAACTTCCACGGCTGGCCGGCAGACTACCTGTCCCTCGGCCGCACCGTCAGCGCCGCCGAGGCTCAGCCGGGCGACCTGATCTACTACCAGAACGGTGGCATGGGCATGGCTCACATCGCCGTTTACGTTGGTAACGGGATGGCCGTGCACGGCGGCTGGAACGGTGGAACCACCGCACTCTACAGTGCCAACGTGGGCTCCGGCCCGGTTTTCATCCGCGTCGGCGGCTGATTCCAGATCCTTCGTGCGAAGGCCCTGCAGGTCACTGACCAGCGGGGCCTTCGCCTTTTAATACGGTCTCCCCGTCGCGGGGGAGACCGTTACCTACATGGCTGGCGCATGAAATTTTGACGACATGCACCGGGTTTGATAGTGCGGATTCGTTGTTCGGGCCCTTGCATGTTTACTCTTGAGGTGTCGATCCACAGCCCGTACATGCAGAGGGCAGCCGGCCCTCGCGCCCCTGACGGGTGCGGCCGTGAAGAGGTACGTGCATGCGCACACTCGTTCTTAATGCTGGATATGAACCGCTGGCGGTAGTCACCTTCCGCCGGGCGCTGGTCCTTGTGCTCACCGGAAAAGCGAGCGTAGTGGCCGAAGGCGACGAGCCTGTCGTCGGGCCACGGGAGATTCTCGGACGTCCGTCCGTGATCCTCCTCAACCGCTACATCCGGCCGCGCTACAACAGGATCACCGCGGTCACCCGCCGTGGCGTTTTGCGCCGCGACGGACACCGTTGCGCCTATTGCGGCAAGACAGCCCACACCATTGACCACGTCCACCCCAAATCCAGGGGCGGCGCGGATTCCTGGGAAAACCTGGTGGCGGCGTGCCTGCGCTGCAACAACGCCAAGAGTGACCACACGCCGGCCGAGATGGGTTGGAAGCTGCGTTTCACTCCGGCGGCCCCCACCGGGACCATCTGGCAGATCAAGGAGCTTGAGAAACCTGCACCTGCATGGGATCCCTTCCTGTTGCCTGAATCGGCGGCCTGACGCCAGCCGTCGCCGGCGGCCGCGAGCGGCCGGCCTTCGGCATGCCCGGGTAGGCTGGGCGGATGGAGTTCGATGCGGTGATCCTCGCGGGTGGAAGGTCCTCCCGCCTTGGCGGCGTGCCCAAGTCCGGGCTGGTTTACGATGGCGCCACGCTCCTTGAGCGGGCTCTGGCCGCAGCGCACGGCGCCGGTTCGCTCGTCGTCGTCGGCCCCCGTCCGGATAAGCTGCCGCCCGGGGTGCTGACGGTCCGGGAAGACCCGCCCTTCGCGGGACCCGCCGCGGCCATTGCTGCCGGGCTGGCGGAGTTGGGCCGGAGCGGGAAGCCCCGGGCGCCCTGGGTCCTGGTCCTGGCGTGCGACATGCCGCACGCCGCGACCGCGGTGGGGCCGCTGCTGGACGCAGTCCAAGGCCATCCTGGGACCGACGGCGTGCTGGGACTTTCCGCCGACGGCAGGAAGCAGCCGCTCCTGGCCGTCTATGCCACGGACGCCCTGCGCAGGGTCACGGCGGCGCGGGCCGCGGAAGGCACCTTAACGAACGCCCCGGTGTTCGGACTGCTTGCTAGTCTTGATTTGCTGACCGCCGCGGTTCCCGAACACGCCGCCGACGACGTGGACACCTGGGACGACGCCGCTGCGCTTGGCGTGCACGGCAACCCGTCGTGACACCAGTTGCATCGGACGTGGAGGCGAGTCGTGAAGAGCCAGGAAGAAACCCTCGAAGAATGGTGCAGGACCTTGCTTCAGGCCTTTGAGCTCGAAGACACCCAAGTGGACATCGACGCCGTGCTGTCCCTTGCCGGTGTCGCCGCGCATTCGGTGGTGCGCCCCGCTGCCCCGCTGACCACCTTCGTGGCGGGCTTTGCCGCGGGCGTTGCCGCAGGTTCCGGCCAAGCAGACCAGAAGACGTCGATGGACGCCGCGATGGCTCTGGCCCGCAAACTCTCCAAGGATTATTCGGCCGTCGAACCAGGCACTGGGGAGACCGACGCCGGATGACCGATGCCGAGGCCGCACACGACCACGGCCACCTGGACCACCTCTGGGACGAAGCACGGCACCTCGCTTTCGACTGCGCAAGCCCCATCCCCGCCGGGCCCGTCCCCCTGGCTGAAGCGCTGGGCCGCACCCTCGCCGAGGATGTCCTCGCCTTGCAGGACCTGCCGCACTACGCCTCCTCGGCGATGGACGGCTGGGCCGTCAACGGAAGCGGCCCCTGGATCCTTGCCGAACCCGGCCACCGCCTCGCTCCCCATCAGGCAAGCCCTATTGTCACCGGCGGGCTGATCCCGCCCGGAGCCAAGGCAGTTCTGCGCAGCGAAAGCGGCGTGATCACCACCGACGACGACGGCCTGCCGGTCCTGGCGCTCGGCGGAGGCGCCAAGCCGGGGGAGCCTCGCAACGGGCAGCACATCCGCCGTGCCGGCGAAGAAGCTGCGGAGGGAGAGATCCTCATCAAGGCCGGAACCGTCCTCAATCCGGCGCACCTCGCCGTGGCCGCGCTGGCCGGCCGCGACGAACTCACAGTCCTGGGCAAGCCCCTGGTCAAGTTCCTGTACACCGGCTCCGAAGTCGTCACCGAAGGGGTGCCCGTCCCTGGCCAGGTCCGGGACACCTTCGGCCCCCAACTGGGCGCCGTCGTCGAACTGCTGGGCGGCATCCGCGGCGGCCAGGCGAGGGCAGGCGACTCCTATGAGGAATGGCTCGACGCCCTCCAGGAAGCCGAGCCGTCCCCCGAGACTGCCCCCGCCGACGTCGTTATCACCACCGGCGGAACCGGCCGTTCAGGCACGGATCACCTGCGCAAGGCCGTCGCGGAACTGGGCGGGAGGCTGCTGATCGACGGCATCGCCATGCGCCCGGGACACCCGGCCGTGCTGGCTGAACTGCCGGACGGCCGTTTCGTGCTGGGCCTGCCGGGCAACCCGCTCGCCGCCATGATGGTGCTGTTCACCGTCGGGGCGCCGCTGCTGGCAGCACTGGGCCACGGAACCCTGGGCGAGGTGGGCGAGGTCCCGTCCGGGGCCACGCTTGACGCCCAACCGGGCCGCACCCGGCTGATCCCCTTTAAGTTTGTCTACGGCCTGGCCTCCCCGGCCCAGCATGCCGGCGCCGGCATGATGCGCGGCCTCGCAGGCGCGGACGGCGTGATGGTTGTTCCGCCGCACGGTGTGCAGCTCGGGGCCCCGGTCCCGGCGTTCGCCCTGCCGTGGGGACCGCCTCTTCCCGCACCGAAGGCCCAGGATGAGAAGCCCCGGAAGGCCGCAAGGCCGGCGCGGAAGGCTCCCTCGGGGCCCGTGGACTGGAGCGCACTGGACACCTGACCCGGCCGGCCGGATCCGGCGGCTGCCCGGATGACGGGCACCGGGTGGCATCACACCTGCGTGCTTGCCATGATGGAGCTATGAACCGCAGGTCCCCAGCAGGACAACGTGACGGCATCGTCAACCATGTTTCAACCCCGGAGGGCAGCTGAATGGGACGCGTGACCCAGCGCCGCAAGGTGCACAAATTCGTGTTGGACGGCTCCGTGCAGGCCACCGAGCATCCGGTCCGGTACCGCGAGGACGTCCTCGCAGTCGAGGAACCCCTCGAAATCCGCCTCGGCCGGATGTCCTTTTCCGTCACGATGCGCACGCCCGGTGACGACTTCGACCTCGTCGCCGGCTTCCTGGTGTCCGAAGGCGTGATCTGGGAACCTGCGCAGCTGGTTTCACTGCGGTTCTGCGCCGGCGAAGACGAGAACGGCGTCCAGACGTTCAATGTGGTGGAGGCCCAGCTGCGGCCCGACGTCGTCCTGCCGGACACCGGCCGCAAGGTCTACACCTCGAGTTCCTGCGGGATCTGCGGTACCGATTCGATCGAGGCCGTCCGCAAGACCCTGCGCCACGACACCGCCGGCGACGGCCTGCGGCTGCCGGTCGAGGCCGTTGCCGCCCTGCCCGACCGGCTCCGCGAAGCCCAAGCCGTGTTCGACAAGACCGGCGGCGTCCACGCGGCCGGGCTGTTCCGGATCCACGAGGACGGGTCCTCGGAGCTGCTGTGCCTGCGCGAGGACGTGGGCCGGCACAACGCTGTCGACAAGGTGGTGGGCTGGGCACTGCGCGAAGGCAAACTTCCTTTGTCCGGCACCGTGCTGCAGGTTTCGGGACGCGCCTCCTTCGAACTGGTGCAGAAGGCCGCCCTCGCCGGAATCCCGGTCCTTGCAGCGGTCAGCGCCCCGTCCAGCCTGGCCGTGGAGCTCGCGGAGGAAACCGGCGTGACGCTGGTGGGCTTCAGTCGCCGCACCAGCCTGAACGTGTACGCAGGCAGCGAGCGGCTGCTGAGCGGTGTCACGTCTCCTGCCTGAAGACCCGCGCGCAGAGAGAGCCGGCAATCACTTGGCGATTGGCCTTCAACGACGTAGATTTTTATCCATCGAATGGAAGCGCCATCCCGGAGGGGCAGGACTGTCCACACTATGACAAGCCTGCTTCCCATTAAGGCTCACGGCCCAGCCAGGAAAGAGACGGCGGGGCGCTAGGGGGATCTGAATTGCACGACGACCGGCGACTGACCGAGAAGCGCCTGGACCGTTTTGTCCGCGAGCGGATAGCGCCCGCGATCCATGGCCGCACCGTACCCTTGACCCTGAGCAGCTGGGACGTCCCGGACGAGCCCGTACCCGTTACCGAAGCCATCCACCAGGACTACACGCCCCTTGACCACGGTTCCGCCTGGGGGCGGGCGTGGAGCACCAAATGGATCCGGCTGCAGGGTGAAGTCCCGGACGGCTGGGGTGCAGCGGAAGGCACCACCGTTGAGGTCGTCGTCGACCTCGGCTTCAGCAATGACGCTCCAGGTTTCCAATGCGAAGGCATCGCCTGGCGCCCGGACGGCACCATCATCAAGGCCATTTCGCCGCGCAATCAGCATGTGCCCCTGAAAATGCTGGGCGGTGGCATGTCCGTGGACTTCTATGTGGAGGCCGCAGCGAATCCGGACCTAAGCCAGGGCTGGACCTTCGCCGCCACGCCCCTGGGGGACAAGGCTACGGCGGGAGAGGAACCGCGCTACCGGCTGGGCCGGATTGCCATTGCCGAACTCAACGAAACGGTCTGGGAGCTCAGCCAGGACATCTGGACCCTCAGCGGGCTCATGCACGAGCTGCCCACGGAGCTGCCGCGCCGCCACGCGATCCTGCGTGCCTTCGAACGCATGCTGGACATCATGGATCCGGACGACATCGCCGGAACCGCCGCGGCCGGGCGCGCCGCACTGGCCGGGGTCCTGGCCAGCCCCGCTTACGCTTCCGCACATGAGCTGCTCGCCACCGGCCACGCGCACATCGACTCCGCCTGGCTGTGGCCGGTCCGGGAGACCATCCGCAAATGCGCGCGCACCTTCTCCAATGTCGTGGCGCTCATGGACGATAACCCCGACTTCGTGTTCTCCTGCTCTTCCGCGCAGCAACTGGCCTGGATCAAGGAGTTCTACCCCGAGCTCTTCGTGCGGATCCGGGAAAAGGTCAAGGCCGGCCAGTTCATGCCGGTGGGCGGCATGTGGGTGGAATCGGACACAAACCTGCCCGGCGGCGAAGCCATGGCCCGTCAGTTCCTCGAAGGCAAGAGCTTCTTCCTGGAAGAGTTCGGCGTCGACTGCCAGGAGGCCTGGCTGCCCGATTCCTTCGGTTATTCCGGGGCCCTGCCGCAGATCGTCAAGTCGGCCGGTTCGCGCTGGTTCCTGACCCAGAAAATCTCCTGGAACCAGGTCAACCGGATGCCGCACCACACCTTCAACTGGGAAGGCATCGACGGTACCCGGCTGTTCACCCACTTCCCGCCGGTGGACAGCTACAATTCCGAGCTCCACGGCCGCGAACTCGCCCACGCCGAACGCAACTACCGTGAGCACGGCCGCGGCAGCATTTCCCTGGTGCCCTTCGGCTACGGCGACGGCGGCGGCGGACCCACCCGCGAAATGGTGGCCGCCGCGCACCGCACGGCCAACCTCGAGGGCTCGCCGAAGGTCCGGTTGGGCACCGCACGGGACTTCTTCGAGCGGGCAGAGGCCGAATACCCGGAGCTGCCCGTGTGGGTGGGGGAGTTGTACCTCGAACTGCACCGCGGAACCTACACCAGCCAGGCCAATACCAAGCAGGGCAACCGCCGCTCAGAGCACCTCCTGCGGGAAGCCGAGCTGTGGTGCGCGACGGCGGCCGTGCGGAGCGGATACCGGTACCCCGCGGCGGAGCTCAAGAAGCTGTGGCGGCTCGTGCTGCTGCAGCAGTTCCACGACATCCTGCCCGGCAGTTCGATCGCCTGGGTCCACCAGGACGCCGAACGCAACTACGCGGCGATCGCCCGTGAACTTGAGGAGATCATCGCCGGAGCCGCCACGGCCTTGCTCGGCGAAGGGGATACGCCATTCCTGCTCAACGCCGCGCCGCACAGCCGCCGGGGCGTCCCCGCCTTGGCCGCGGCCGAAGCCACTCATATCGCGCAGGCGGTGGAGGCCGCGGAGCAGGACGGCGGCTACGTGCTGGACAACGGCGTCATCCGCGCCGTGCTGGACGCCAACGGACTGCTGGTTTCCCTGTCCGACCATGCCAGCGGACGCGAGGCCATCGCACCCGGGCAGGCCGGCAACCACCTGGAATTGTTCCGGGACACCCCCAACGAATGGGACGCCTGGGACATCGACGAGTTCTACCGCCACAACGTCCGCTCCTTGGCTGAAGCGCGCTCGCTGCGGCTCGAACGCGAGGGCGGGGACGCCGTCGTCGTTGTGGAACGCGAGGTGGGTTCCTCCACCATCACGCAGCGCATCACCCTGGCGGCGGGCGCGCCGTCGCTGGACATTTCCACCGCCGTGGACTGGCAGGAGCGCGAGAAGCTGCTGAAGGTTTCCTTCCCCTTCGACGTCCGGGCAGACCGTTCGGCCTCGGAGACCCAGTTCGGGCACATCTTCCGGCCCACCCACAACAACACATCCTGGGAAGCGGCGAAATTCGAAATCTGCGCCCACCGCTGGATCCACGTGGGCGAGCCCGGCTACGGCGTGGCCGTCGCCAACGGCTCAAGTTACGGGCACGACGTCACCCGGGCCATCCGGGACGACGGCGGCACCACCACCAACGTGCGGGTCTCGCTGCTCCGGGCGCCAAAGTTCCCGGACCCGCAGGCCGACCGCGGCCGGCATGTGCTGGAACTGAGCGTGCGTCCGGGCGCCGCGATCGCTGACGCCGTCGAGGAAGGCTACCGCCGCAACCTCGCGCCGCGCATCGTGGCCGGGGCGAAGGCGGCGGAGCCGCTGGTCAGGGTGTCCGGACAGGCGATCATGGTGGAGGCCGTGAAGCTGGCCGAAGACGGATCCGGGGACGTGATCGTGCGTCTGTACGAATCCCTCGGCGAACGATCCCACGGCGTGGTCACGGCCAATTTCGAGGCCCGCTCGGTGCACACGGTGGACCTCCTGGAGCGGCCCGTGGACGCGCCCGGCGTGGTGGCCGGCAAGGATGACGCCGCACTCACGCTCCGGCCCTTCCAGCTGGTCACCCTGCGTTTCGGCCGCTGAGCGTCCCGGCTCAGACCTCGTGCTGGATGCGTTTGACGAACTGCTTGGTGCGTTCCTGCCTCGGGGCGCCCAGCACCTCGGCAGCGGGTCCGCGTTCCACCACGACGCCGCCGTCCATGAAGACAACCTCGTCCGCCACGTGCCGGGCGAAGCCGAGCTCGTGAGTGACGATCACCATGGTCCAGCCTTCTTCGGCCAGTTCCTTGATGACCGCCAGGACTTCGCCCACCAGCTCCGGGTCGAGGGCCGAGGTGGGTTCGTCGAAGAGCAGGAGCTGCGGCTTCAAGGCCAGAGCGCGCACAATGCCCACGCGTTGCTGCTGGCCGCCTGAGAGCTGGAAGGGGTATGCATCCCGCTTCTCCGCCAATCCCACCCGGGCCAGCAGGCGCAGCGCCTCGGCTTCGGCCTCGGCCTTGGGACGCTTCTGCACCTGGACCGGGCCTTCGGTGACGTTCTTCAACACCGTCATGTGCGGGAACAGATTGTAGTGCTGGAAGACCATGGCGCTGCGGTCCCGCAGCGCCGCGATCTCCCGCTTGCCCACCGGGGAACCGAAGTCCAACGCGAGGGGCCTCCCGGCCCCGCCGGAGCCCCCGCCGTCGGCGGCCACACCAAAGGTGACCGTGCCGCCGTCGGGCACTTCAAGGCCGTTGAGTGAGCGCAGCACGGTGGTCTTGCCGGAACCGGAGGGCCCGATCAGAGCCACCACCTTGCCGCGGCGGACGTCGAGGTCGATGCCGCGCAGCACAGTGTTGCTGCCGAAGGATTTGGTGAGCCCGCGGGCGGAGAGCACCAGCGAAGCGTCAACGGGATCAGTGGGCGACATAGCGGTCCAATCTGCGTTCCAGGGCCGACTGTGCCGTGGACAGGGCCAGACACACTACCCAGTAGACCAGGGCTGCCTCGAGGTACAGCACCATGAACTCCTGGCTGAACGCGGCGATCTGCTGGGCGTTGCGGAAGAGTTCGGTCACGAGGATGAGGGAGGCCAGCGAGGTGTCCTTCACCAAGGAGATGAAAGTGTTGGACAGCGGCGGCACCGAGACCCGGGCAGCCTGCGGCAGGATGATCCGTACCAGCGTCTGCGTGCCGGACATACCGATGGTGTGCCCTGCCTCCCACTGCCCCTTGGGCACCGAGAGGATGGCCGCCCGGATGATCTCGGCCGCATAGCCGCCCACATTGAGCGAGAACGCGATGATGGCGCTGGGCCAAGGCTCAAGCTTCACCCCCAGGCTGGGCAGGCCATAGAAAATCACGAACAACTGCACCAGCAGGGGAGTGCCCCGGATGACCGAGACATAGAAGCGGGCGATTCCGGAGAGCACCCTGTTGGGGCTCAAACGAAGCAGCGCCACCAGCAGGGCCAGGAGCAGGCCGAAGGCGAAGGACGCCAGGGTCAGCGGGATGGTGCCGGTGAGGGCGCCGCCGATGATCGGGCCGAAGGAACTCCAGACGAGGTCCCAGTTGAAAGTCATCCGCGGGCCTGCCGGCTACTTGGTGACATCCGCGCCGAAATACTTCTGCGAGATCTTCGCCAGGGTTCCGTCAGCGCGCAGATCGGCCAGCGCCTTGTCGACGGCGGCGGTCAGTTCCGTGGATCCCTTGCGGAAGACGAAGGCGCTTTCGGTCTTCTCCGTGGATTCGGCGGCGACCTTCAGCCCGGAATCGGGAGTGCTCTTGGCGTAGTCGAGGTAGGTCAGCTTGTCGTTGACAGTGGCGTCCACGCGGCCCTGCCGGACCAGCGTGGCGGCCTGGGCCCAGCCCTCGACCGACTGCACGTTGGCCCCGGCTTCCACGGCGAGCTTGTAGAAGTTGCTGGTGAGCGACTGCGCGGTGGTCTTGCCTTTGAGGTCGCTGAAGCTGTGGATGCTGGAGTTGTCGGCCTTGGTCACCACGACGCCGGTGGACACGGTGTACGGGGCGGAGAAGGTGTACTTGGCCTTGCGCTCGTCGTTGATGGAGATCTGGTTGGCGATCGTGTCGAAGCGCTTGGCGTCCAGGCCGGCGAAGATGCCGTCGAACTGGGTTTCCTGGAAGCTTGCCTTGACGCCCAGCTTCGCCGCCACGGCCTCGGCAATTTCGACGTCGAAGCCGGTGAGCTTGCCCGAGCCTTCCTCATGGAAGCTGAAAGGCCGGTAGGTGCCTTCCGTGGCGATCACGATCTCGCCCTTGGACTTGATGTCGGAAAGGGAGGTGTCGGAGCCGGAGGCCGGTGCGGGGCTTCCGCCACAGGCAGCCAGGGTGAGGGCGGCGGCGGCGAATGCTGCGGAAATTGCTGTGCGACGGGTGAGCAGGCTTGTCATGAATGCCATCTTGCCATGCGTTCCTGCCGGACCCGGCGTGGCTTGCCCTCCGCAACTGCCGTTAAAAAGGCTGAGTGGGGGCGGTCCCCAACAGCCCGCCACCACTCATCCCCCCAATGGTGATCCTGTCCGCGCCACGGCTTCTCGAAACCCGTTCATGATTCAAGGGCCAGGCTGCGTCTCATTCACACAATCATTATTGTGGCACGTTCTAATGGGTTTGTGAAAGAGGTTACGCGGTATGTTCTGGATTTTCTTCACCAAACGTTAGCCATGGGACCTGCGCCGGGCAAGGGATTTCGAGAGCCAGATCCCGCCCAGGCCCAAGGCGCTGGCCAGCGCTGCCGAGTAATTGATCGCAGGACGCAGCCAAGCCGCCGATTCCGGAACCAGCGGAAACCCCTGTGACAGGAGCAACAGGCAGAAGCCCAGGAACAAGGTGCCCGAGGCGAGGCGCAACAAGGCCGGCCCCGAACCGCGGACAGCCTGCCAGATGCCGGGAAGCAGGCAGGCGGCAACGTAGCCGGGGTAGAGCCGGCCCAGGGCCGCGTAGCTTTCCAGGGCAGGGGTCTGGGAAAGGCCGGACAATCCGGTGGTCGACCCCCTCGTATCCATGGAGAAGAAGATCCAGGCGGTCAGCACCGTGACCACCGCCAGCACGGCTATGCCAAGCGGTCCGCGGATCGCGCGCATCCCGGCCGGGGAACCGAAGGCGGCGGCGGTCCTGACCCCGAGCAGCAGGAACGTGCCGTAGAGCAGGAAACGGAGCAGCAGGTTGGCCAAGTTGATGCCGCCAAGCACCGCGTCGACGGCAAGGTAGGGCTCACGGATGCTCAGCAGGATGTCCACGGAAAGCAGGGCGAAGAGGAAGAACATGGTCCGGTTCTGGCCCCTGATCGCGCTGGGCACCCGCACTGCCGTCATCGCAACGCAGACAAAGAGTGTCAGCCAGGGCAGGACGGCGGTCATCCCAGGTTCTCCCAGATTCGTTCGGTGCGGTCTCGTTCGTGTTCCTGGCGGTGCAGGGACTTGCCCAGCGCCTGCAGCCGGTCCCCGGCGAGGGAAACCAGGTCCGCGGTGCCCAGCCGGTCGAGGGCCGCCCGCCTGGCCCCGATCGGCCACCCGGCTTCCTCTTCGCTGACCAGCCCGCTGGCGATCAGTCCGCCCGCAGGCCCGACGCCGGCCTCCCGCGCCGTGGCGATGGCCAGTTCCGGGGGCATCCGGTTCGCCGTCAGATGGGCGGAGAAGTTCTGCGGGGCGATCCCGGTGGCGTGGCTGACCCGGTGCCGCAGTTCGCCGTCGTCGATCGCCTCCACCCAGTTGCGCACGGACGTTTCATGCGGGACAGCAGCCAGTTCAAAGAGCTGGGGTGCCCCGGGGTCATTCCGGGCGATGACGGCGCGGAGCAGGTCCATGGACGCGATCTGGCTGATGAGCTCGGCATCCGTGGGAGCCACGGGGGTGCCGCGCAGGTCGGCGTAGGAATCGAAGGACGCGAGGGCGGACACTGGATTGAGCTCCAAGGCCCGGCTGATCAGCACCAGCGATGATTCCGCCACCTTTCCGCGGACCATCTGCTGGGCCAAGGTGGTCCGTTTCACGCCGGAGGCCCTGCAGACATCGGACGTGCTGACGCCCGGGGCAACTCCATGCAGCCAGCGCTGGAAAGCTTTGGAAGGGAGGGACATGCTCGGCTTTCGAATGTCGAACGGGCTGATTTTACGTAGTGGACCTATTGAATTATGCTTGATTTCCGAACCCGCTGGTCCGAACACCCCCCAAGTCCGGACCAGCGGGTTTTTCCATGTCCGGAAGCGTTCCGGCGGGAAGCGGCCTGCTGCCGGCCGGCACGGTGAGAGGATTGGACAATGACTGCAACACTTGTCGCCAAGGATCTTTCCGGCGGCCACGGTCACCGCACCTTGTTCTCCAAACTCTCCCTGACAGTGGCCCCGGGAGACGTGGTGGGCGTCGTCGGCGCCAACGGTGCCGGCAAGTCCACGCTGCTTCGCATCCTGGCTGGCGCGGACCGCCCCCAGGAAGGCACGGTCAGCCTAGCCCCGGCCGACGCCTTCGTCGGCTGGCTGCCGCAGGAACACGAACGGACGCCCGGCGAAACCGTGGCAGCCTACATCGCCCGCCGCACCGGGTGCGCCGAGGCCACCGAGGAAATGGAGGCCGCCGCGGAAGCCCTCGGCAGCGGCGCGCCCGGAGCGGACGACGCCTACTCTGTGGCCTTCGACCGTTGGATGGCCTCCGGCGCTGCGGACCTCGAGGAACGCATTCCCCCTGTCCTGGCCGAACTCGGCCTGGAGACGGGACACGACGCCCTCATGACCGGGCTCTCCGGCGGCCAGGCCGCGCGCGTGGCGCTCGCGGCCCTGCTGCTGAGCCGCTTCGATGTGGTCCTCCTCGACGAACCCACCAACGATCTCGACCTCGAGGGCTTGGACCGGCTGGAGAAGTTCGTCCAGGGCCTGCGCGGTGGGGTGGTCCTTGTGTCCCACGACCGCGAGTTCCTGGCCCGCTGCGTCACCCGGGTGGTGGAACTGGACCTGGCCCAGAACTCCGTGTCCGTGTACGACGGCGGCTACGATTCCTTCCTCGAAGAACGTGCCGTGGCCAAGAGGCACGCCCGCGAACGCTACGAGGAATATGCCAGCACCAAGGCCGACTTGGTTTCCCGCGCCCGCACTCAGCGCGAATGGAGCTCGCAGGGCGTCCGGAACGCCATGAAGAAGAACCCGGACAACGACAAGAACCGCCGCGCTGCCAGTACTGAATCCTCGGAGAAGCAGGCCCAGAAGGTCCGCCAGATGGAATCCCGGATCGCCCGCCTCGAGGAAGTCGAAGAGCCGCGGAAGGAATGGCAGCTGCAGTTCAGCATTGGTGCCGCGCCCCGGTCCAGTTCGGTGGTCGCCACGCTGCGGGACGCCGTCGTGCGCCAGGGCGCCTTCACGCTGGGACCGGTCAACCTGCAGCTGAACGCCGGCGAGCGGATCGGCATCACCGGACCGAATGGCGCCGGGAAATCCACCCTCTTGCGTGTCCTGCTCGGGATCACGGACCCCGACGACGGCGAAGCCTCCTTGGGAGTCTCTGTCGCCATCGGCGAAATCGACCAGGCCCGCGGCCTGCTGGCCGGGCACCTCACCCTTGCGGTCGCCGTCGAGACCGTCCTGTCCGACTGGCCCACCGCCGAGGTGCGCACGCTGCTGGCCAAGTTCGGTCTCAGGGCCGACCACACCTCCCGGACGGTCGACTCGCTTTCGCCGGGGGAGCGGACCCGTGCCGCCCTGGCGCTATTGCAGGCCCGCGGCGTGAATCTGCTGGTCCTGGACGAGCCCACGAACCACCTTGACCTGCCGGCCATCGAGCAGCTCGAACAGGCCCTGGACAGCTATGACGGCGCGCTGTTGCTCGTCACCCACGACCGGCGCCTGCTCGAAAACGTCCGCCTGGACGTGCGCTGGCACGTCGAAAGCGGCCAGGTTACGGAACTTCACCACGCAACGGGAGGCGCAAAGCCATGAGCATGGACCGCGTGGCGTGGACCTCGCTCTACAACATCACCCGTGCCAAGAGCGGGTCGCAGCCGTTCTCCAAGGAGACCCTCAAACGCGTGCTGGGCTTCGCCAGGCCCCACCGCACCCGGCTGATCGCCTTCGTGCTGGCCTCGATCGGCGGGGCGATCCTGGCGGTGGCCACCCCGGTGCTCGCCGGTCGGGTGGTGGATACGATCATCGCCGGTTCCGACGCCGGTGAGGTGATCTGGCTGGCCGTGCTGATCGCCATTGTGGCAGTGGCCGAGGCCGGGCTGGGATTGCTGACCCGCTGGCTGTCCTCCATGATCGGTGAAGGCGTGATCGTGGACCTGCGCACCCGCGTGTTCAACCACGTCCAACGGATGCCCATCGCCTTCTTTACCCGCACCCGCACCGGTGCGCTCGTGAGCCGCCTCAACAACGACGTCATCGGGGCCCAGTCCGCGTTCGCCGGCACGCTGTCCGGGGTGGTCAGCAACGTGGTGGCCCTCGCCCTGACCCTGGTGGTCATGCTGAACACTTCCTGGCTGGTAACGGTGCTGGCCATGGTGCTGCTGCCCGTTTTCCTCATTCCGGCCCGCCGGATGGGTTCCAAGCTGGCCGACCTCCGCCGTGAGGCTGCGACGCATAACGCGGCCATGGGTACCCAGATGACCGAGCGCTTTTCAGCCCCCGGCGCCACTCTCGTCAAGCTGTTCGGCCGTCCGGCGGACGAATCCGCCGAGTTCGCGCTGCGGGCAGGCAGGGTCCGGGACATCGGCGTGCGCACCGCGATGCTGCAGTTCACCTTCATCACGGCACTCACGCTCGTTTCGGCGCTCGCGCTCGCCCTGGTCTACGGGCTGGGCGGCTGGCTCGCGCTCCAGAAGCAACTGGCTGCCGGCGACGTCGTGGTGCTGGCGCTGCTGCTCACCCGGCTTTACGCGCCGCTCACCGCCCTCTCCAACGCCCGGGTGGAAATCATGAGCGCCCTGGTCAGCTTCGAGCGGGTCTTCGAGATCCTGGACCTGGAGCCGCTGATCAAGGAAAAGCCCGGTGCCGCCACCATCCCCGAGGGTCCCGTTGCGGTGGAGTTCGATGACGTCCGCTTCGCCTACCCCTCGGCGGACAAGGTCTCGCTGGCCTCCCTCGAGGAAGTGGCGATCCTGGACACCCGCGGCGGCGAGGAGGTGCTGCACGGCATCAGCTTCCGGGTCGAGGCCGGGCAGACCGTGGCGCTGGTGGGGTCCTCGGGTGCGGGCAAGTCCACCGTGGCGCAGCTGCTGTCCCGCCTGTACGACGTCGACTCCGGCGCGGTCCGCCTGGGCGGCTACGGCCCCGGCACCGGCCTGGACATCCGGGACGCCACTTTCGATTCCCTTCGCAACACGCTGGGCATGGTCACCCAGGACGGGCACCTGTTCCACGAAAGCATCGCCTCCAACCTGCGCCTGGCCCGGCCCGGCGCCACCGAAGAGGAGATGTGGGATGTGCTGCGCCGTGCCCGCCTCGAGGCCATGGTCCGGTCCCTGCCGGACGGCCTGGACACGGTGGTGGGGGAGCGCGGTTACCGGCTTTCCGGCGGCGAACGGCAGCGGCTCACCATTGCCCGGCTCCTGATCGCGCAGCCCCGCGTGGTCATCCTCGACGAGGCGACGGCGGCCCTTGACTCCACCAGCGAAGCCGCCGTGCAGGCGGCCCTCGGCGAGGCACTCCAGGGGCGGACCGCCGTCGTGATTGCCCACCGGCTGTCCACGATCCGCGCGGCGGACGCCATCCTGGTGGTGGAGGACGGCCGGATCATCGAACGCGGAACACACGCCGAACTGCTCGCCGCCGACGGCCGCTACGCGGAGTTGTACAACACCCAGTTCGCGGAGGCGACTGCGGTGGCGCAGGAGGCCGTTCCCGAGCTGTAAGCCCAACTGACTGGCGGTTGAGGTCGTTTTGAGCGCCCTAAACGACAGCAACTGCGGGCTAGTTGGGGTGCGGGCTACTGCTTGGCCAGCGCCGGGAGCACATGCTCGGTGAGCAGCGGGGCGAGGTCTTCCGGTAGTTCGCCGTCGAGCTCCAGCCAGCGGATCTCGGCGATTTCCGCCGAGGGGTGTGCCTCCCAGGTGCCGGGTGCGGTGAAGACCGTTGCCTGGATGTCCGTGGCGGCCTCGTTGGCGGCGGTGGCCAGGTAGATCCCCAGTGGCACGAGCTCGCCCGGGGCGACCCGGATGCCCACCTCTTCGGCGAGCTCCCGCGACGCCGCCTCCGCAGCGCTTTCGCCAGGCTCAGGCTTGCCGCCGGGGTGCATGAACTTGTCCGTGCCGCGTTTGCGGACCGTCAGCATGCGGCCGGCGCGGTCGTAGACACAGACCGCACTGACCACGATCAGATCCCTCACGATTCCCTCCTCAGGACGGATTCAAGCAACAGGTCCTTCGCCGGGCCGTGCACATCCCAGCTGTAGGCGAAGGAATCGGGGCCGAGCCAGCGGTAGTTCACGGCGTAGTCGTCAGGGTCGCACCAGTGCCGGGCCTGCGACGTGTCCGCGCTGAAGCTGAAGCGGTGGAACGGCCGGCCGTCGGGGAAGAACATGTCCATGGCATCGGGAGTGTCCGCGGGACGCAGCAGGTATTCGCGCGAGGCAGGGCCGCTGTGGCTGCCCCATTCAAGGGCGCCGTTTTCGCGGTAGCGGAGGCCGCCGTCGGGCGTTTCAGTGTACTGCGCGACGCCGGTGAAGGTTCCGCGCGTGCCGCTGCCGCGGTCCCATAAGGTGCGCTCCACGGTCCAGCCGCCGGCCAGCCAGGCACGGAGGTCCGGGACGGGCTGGGTGTCAGTCAAGTGCCCTCGATTGGAATCGAACCAACGACACCGGCTTTAGGAGAGCCGTGCTCTATCCACTGAGCTACGAGGGCGGGCGGTGCTCGAGGCCTGCTCCAGTTAGCCAGGCGCCGGACACGCATCTAAGCATACAAGCTGCGGGCAGGGCGTCCGAATTCCGCAACAGGCGCCGCCAGGATTCCCTGGGCGAGCGTAGCGGTGGGGCCCACGCCGCCAGGATTCCCTGGGCGAGCGTAGCGAGACGAGGGCGGCGGTGGGGACGTAGGCTGGGCCGTGATGGGAAAGCAGATGTCCGCCCCGGCCGTGCCGGGCAGCTTCCTGCCCGATCTCGGAAGTACCCGGTCCCTTGTCGGTGCCTGGGCCCAGCTCAGTGTGGTGCAGTACTTTGCCGCCGAAGCCGCGGTGATCGAGGCATGGGCGGCGCCTGCACCCTACGACCGCCGGACCGGCTTCATCAGCGACCTGGGCGCCATCAACTGCGCAATCTACGACGGGCGGGACGTCTGCTCCCCGCTGCACCTGCTCATGAACGCCTCATTCGTAGTGCAGGGCCTAGGCCTGCTCCTGGGGGCCTTGCTGCTGGGTTCGGCAATGCTGTGCATCGCGGCCCGGCCGGGGGTGCGCATCCAGCAGGGTGCCGCATACCGCCGGAGTTGGAGCGGGGCGGTGGGTGTTCGTGTGCTGACAGGAGCAGCGGGCACCGGAACGGTCATTGTGGGACTGGTGCCCGAAGACCTGGGTTCGCCGTGGCACTTCGCGGGGGCGCTGATGTACTTCATCGGGAGTGCCCTTGCCCTGCTCCTCCTGGGGTTCCTGTGGCTTCCGCACACCGGATTGAGTTGGTTCCTCATTGCCTGCGGGACGGTATGCCTCGCAGCACTCACGGTCGGTGCAGTGACCCGCATGGACTTGCCCGAACCCGGCACGTTGGAACGGCTGATGGCCTATCCGCTGACGGTGGGATTCTCCGTGGCCGGCCTGCTGATTGCCAGCCGCGTGAGGCGGGTCCGGCGGGCCGCGGCCCGGGCTGCGGACCGCACCCCGGCGTGGGACGGAAAGGAGCGGATGTGACAGGAGTGACTTATCATTGGTCCACCGCTGCAAGGCGCCGACGAAACACATGGCGAGTCGGCGCCGCAGGAAGAACATCGCCACGGCAGGATCCGGGACCCATGAGCAATCAGCAGATCGCGCGGCAAGCAGGAGGCACGGAGCCGGGAAGGGCCGAGCCGTTTGACATCGCGCCGGCAAACGACGGGATCGTAGAGCTTGTCCTCCCTGTCCGATCGCAGCTCCACACCCCAGAAGCCCGGGCCGCATCCACCTTGGTGCGCGCCAAGGTCGACGGGCGCAAACGCCCCCTGCTGATCACTGTCACCGGCGTGTTGGATATCAACGACGGCGCCCGCGCGGTTTCCGCCGCCCCCGAAACCATCTCGGCGCTCGCCTTACTCGGCGAGAGCCCCGTGGACCGCGTCATGGCGCATTTCCTGCTGCGGATGACGCCGAAGACCATCCCCGCGCGATTCTTTACCTCCGAGGCTGCAGCCCGGGAGTGGCTGGCAGGGTATCTTCGTGAATCCTGAACCGCAGGATCCGCGCCTCCTGGCGCTGGTCGAAGGGGTCATCCGCATCGCAGACGGCGACCTCAGCACGCGCATCCCGCTTTCGGGGCCGCGGGACGAAGTTGCCGCCGTCATCGCGGGAATCAACCTCATGGCAGATGACCTCCAGGCCGTTTACCGGGAACTGGAAGAACGGGTGGAGAGCCGGACCGCCATGCTCCGCGAGGCCCAGATCGAGCTTGAGCGGATGGCCCTGACCGATCCCTTGACCCAGCTGGCCAACCGTACTGCCCTCAACCGGGCCCTCAGCCAGGAGCTCGCCGAAGCCGAGGAGGGCGAACTGCCGCCCGCCCTGCTTGTCCTGGACCTTGATTCCTTCAAGGGCGTCAATGACAGGCTGGGCCACAGCGCCGGCGACGACGTGCTGCGCATTACCGCGAAGCGACTCGGCGAGGCCGTGCGTGATGGCGATACCGTCGCGAGGCTGGGCGGCGACGAATTCGCGGTGATGCTGCCCAAATCGAACGTGGTGCAGGCCCGCGGCGTGGCCAAGCGGATCCTGCGGGCCCTGGCGGAAAGCATCGAGATCGGGGACCTGCGGATCGTTTGCGGCACCAGCATCGGGCTCAGGGTCGCCGAGCCGGGCCAATCCGTGGAGCAGCTTGTCATGGAAGCCGACACCGCCATGTATGCGGCCAAGGCCGAACAGCGCAACGCCGTCAAGGTATTCGAGCCGGCTTTGCTGCACGCCCGCCGGTTGCAGGGCCAGATGATCACAGAGCTTCGCGAAGCCATCCGGACAGACCAGCTGGTCCTCTACTACCAGCCCGTGGTGGAACTTGCCAGCGGCAGGGTCGAGGGAGCAGAGGCCCTGGTGCGCTGGAACCACCCTGAGCGGGGCATGCTCATGCCGGACAAATTCATCCCTTTGGCCGAAGAAACCGGCCTCATCGTGGACCTTGGCGATTGGGTCCTCCGCACGGCCCTGCGGCAACTGCGCACCTGGCTGGACACTCCGGGGCTCGTGGACGACTTCAGCATGCGGGTGAACATTTCCCCCACCGAGCTGAGGAGCCTGGAACTGATTGAACGGGTGCGTGACGCACTCACGGACGCCGGCGTCGATGCCTCGAAGCTGGTCATCGAACTCACGGAGTCGGTGGCTGTCAACGGCTCGGACTTGGACCGCTACTCCCTCTCCGGCCTGCGCCACCTGGGCGTCCAGCTGGAGATCGATGACTTCGGCACCGGGTATTCCTCCATCAGCTACCTGCGCAACCTGCCGGTGCACGTGGTCAAGATCGACCGGTCCCTCATTGAAGGGCTGGGCTCGGACGACGGGCAGAGGGCTTTCGTGGCCGCGGTGCTCCAGCTGATCCACGCCTGCGGGATGGAAGCGGTGGCCGAAGGGATCGAGACCGCCGAACAGGCCGCGGAGCTGTCAAGGCTGGGCTGTGCGAGCGGCCAGGGCTACTATTTCAGCCGGCCGGTGCCCCCGGCCGATTTCGTCCGCCTGCTGGGCGCGCCCTGAATCTCAAGCGGACAATGCGAAGGGCGCCGGAGATGATCCGGCGCCCCCTGCTTGCCTCAACTACGTTTCGTTCTAGAGATCGTTCCCAGTGGTGGTGGAGTTCGGCCACCAACCGGTAGCTTCCACGGAGGAAGTCTTGGCGAAGTTCGGCCACCAACCGGTAGCTTCTACGGAAGACTTCGCGAAGTTCGGCCACCAGCCGGTAGCAACGGAAGTATCCTGTGCGGAATGATCGGCACTTGCCGAAATGGCTGCCGAAGTGGAGAATCCAGCCACCGCAAGCGCGGCAGCGGCAAGGAAAGTAGCGACAGTTCTTTTCATACAGATACTCCTGGTAGGTGACTGGTGTGATGCAAGAGAACGGAGTGAAACGTAGTTAGTATAGCGATTTGCGACACGCCGTGTCACTAGCTTGGGTTTACGATTTCCGGGGAAGATGGTATGCCCGCCCGGGCGTCCGGGCCGGAAACCACGGGCCGCCGATTTCGGGATAATGAGGTCATGTCGGAAAACAGGGGGACACCGTCCTACGCAGCCGCGGAGCTGCTCGCCAGGGAGTACCGGGCCAGCCACGAATTCGCCAAGGCGGCGGAGAGTGCGCGTGATGCCGCCCGGACGGCCCGCGACGAGGGCGACACCTCCGGGTGGTGGAACATGGCGCTCTTCGAGGCCGAGAACCTGCTTGACGCCGGAGACTTCGGACCCGCCGCGGACCTCGCCAGGACACTGTCCCAGATGCCCCCGGCCGGCGCCTCCTCCCGGGACCGCGCCAGGGCGCTGATACTGCTCGCGAAATCCATCCAGGGCGGCGGGCTCCTGGACGATGCTGCGGAAGCGGCGCGCTCCGCCGTCGAACTGCTTGCCGACGAGGCTGACGCCGAGTTCGAGGTCCACGCCCGCCAGGCCCTGATTGCTGCGCTCGCTGAGTCCGGCAAGCTTGACGAGGCCTGGGCAGAGTCGCTGGCCCTGTCGGCCCGGATCTCGGACGACATGGACGACCAGCTGGCAGGCAAGGCGTACTGGGTGATCGGCAACGTCGCCTTCCTGTGCAACAAGGTGGAGGAGGGCCTGGAACACCACGAACTCGCCGCCGACACCTTCTCGCCGTCGAGCAACCTCGACGTCTGGGCGAAATTCAACAAGGCCTCGGCCGCGATGCGCCTCGCGGCGGGCGTGGCGGACTCGGGGACGCTGCGCTGCATCGAGCGTGCTGAGCTTGCCACGGACATTGTGGGTGGCAGTGAGGAGGAAATCCTCCTGCTGCGCTACGTCCGCGCCCACTGGAACTTCCTGGCCGGAGACGCACCGGCCGCGATCGCGCTCTTGACCGAGGTCACCGGGTCAGCGGACAAGCTTCCGCCGCAGACCGCAGGGGAAGCCTATTTGCTCCTCGCACGCGCAGAAGCCGCGGACGGGCGCCGGCAGGCTGCAGAACTGAGCCAGAAGCAGTCCGTGGAGTATTTCGAAAAGGCCGGCGCCCACCAGCGCGCCGTCCAGGCCGGCGCCCTCCTGTCCGGCGGAGCGGATACCCCGAAGCCCTGACTGCGGCCCGCCCTTCGCCCGCGGACCGCGTGGGTCTATATTGGGCGCTATGACGACGGCGGGTACCCCGCAGGCGAGCGAACGCGCACTGTTGCCGGATCTTGCCGGGCGGCGTGAACTGGTGGGCGCCTGGGCTTCCCTGAGCCTCATCCATTACTTCGTGGTCGAAGCAATCGCCATGGCCGCATGGCAGGGCTCGCCGTCGTATGACAGGCGCTCCCACGTCATCAGCGACCTCGGCGCCGCGAACTGCGCCCCCTTCAACGGCTACATGGTCTGTTCCCCGCTGAACTGGCTCATGAACGCGTCTTTTGTGCTGCAGGGCGTTGCGATGGTGCTCGGCGCCGTGCTGCTCAGCTCCGCCGTCCTGTCCGTGGCAGCCAAGCCCGGTCAACGGGCCATCCGCACCGGACCGGGCAACGTACCATGGCTTGCCGCCGGAGCGGTCAGGAGCTTGGTCCTGGTGGCCGGAATCGGGCAGGCAATGGTCGGCCTCATCCCTGAAGACACGGAGCTGGCATGGCACCTGACCGGAGCCGGCCTCTACTTCATCGCCGCCCCGATTGCCCTCGCCATCCTCGGCCTGGTGTGGCTGGGCCGGAGTTCCATGTCCTGGATGGTGCTGCTCTTCGGCGTG
Source organism: Arthrobacter silvisoli (assembly GCF_003369445.1). Taxonomy (GTDB): domain Bacteria; phylum Actinomycetota; class Actinomycetes; order Actinomycetales; family Micrococcaceae; genus Arthrobacter; species Arthrobacter silvisoli. The sequence continues at coordinate 19,873 of NZ_QRCU01000041.1, read as the reverse complement.
GTGTCGCTCGGCGCCACCGTGTACGTGCTGGCCTCGGCGCTCCGGGTGGATGAACCGGGGTCCATCGAGCGGACCATGGCCTACCCGATCATCCTGGGACTGTCCTTGGTGGGCCTCACGGTTGCCTACCGGGTGCACGGTGAACGCCGGAGGATCCGAAGGCTCGCAGGACCTGCCCGCTAGGAGCGTCAGTCGCGTTTCGCGCGGCGCCGCCCCAGGAAGACCGCGGCTACGCCGCCGGCCAGGCTCAGCAGGAAAAGCACCCAGCCGAGTACCGTGAGGGTCGACGCCACGGCCACCTGACCGGCGTCGGGCGTTGCCTGGGCCAGGGCGGCATCGATCGCGACGTTGCCCCACAGACGCACCGCCGCGAAGGCCAGGGGCGCCGCCCACAAGGCCCAGCGGAGTGCCTTGCGGGAAACGTTGATGCCCACCAGGAGCAGCCAGCTGAAGCCGAAGATCAGCGGAAACAGGGTGCCGGCCGTCTTGTGGATGTAGCCCAGCTGGCCGCGGGCGTCGTCGTTCATGGCGGTGTGCAGCTGCTGGACGTAGTCGGCGGAGAAACCGCCGATGAGGGAATCCGGCATGGCCAGGCCGTTGGAGAGCTGGGTCATCTGGTTCAGGGTCAGCAAGTGCAGGTACCAGAACAGGAACACACTCGCCACGACACCGGCGATCACCACCAGCTTGCCGTTGCTTTCGGCCTTGGCCGGGGTGCGGTTCGTGGTGGGGTTCACGGGTGTTGCCGGGTGGCTCGCGGGGACGGCTGCCTTGGCGCCGTGCTTCCTGATCCGTTGTGCGGGAGTCTTGGCCATCCAACCATTATTCCGCCACTTAACGCCCATCCGCTTCCCCAACCTCGCTGCGCTCGGCCGGGGCCCTCGCGGATAGGCTGGGACCCATGACCACTGGCAGGCACTCCGCTGTTGAACTCGACCCCGCACTCGATGACTACGAACTGGCCGCGGCCCTCGTCCGGGAGGCCGGGCAGCTGGCTCTCCTGATGAGGATGGGCGGTCTCCAGGCGGACCGCAAGACCTCCGTGTCCGATGTCGTCACAGCCGCCGACCGGGCCGCCGAGGCCTACGTGCTGGAGCAACTGCGCCGTTGCCGCCCCGAGGACGGAATCCTCGGCGAGGAAGGCAGCTCCGTGGCCGGCAGCAGCGGCCGGACCTGGGTAATCGACCCCGTGGACGGCACCTTCAACTTCCTGCACGGCTCGGCGTATTGGTGCTCGGCCATTGCCCTCAAACGCGACGGCGGCCCGGACACCGACGGCGGCCCGGACACCGACGGCGGCCCGGACCCGGAGGTGGTCCTCGGCGCCGTCTACCAGCCGGAACCGGACAAGCTCTGGCTGGGCGGCGAATCCCGCCCGGCCACCCTCAACGGTGAACCGATCAGCGGCCCTTCGGCCACCCCCCTCGCCGAACTCTGCGCTGCCACCTACATCCACCCGACCTGGCTCGCCGACCCCCGCGCGGCCATGCCGTGGCATGCGGCGGCAGTGTCCGCGGCGTCCCTGCGGATGTTCGGTTCCGGCTCCTGCGACCTCGGCCGGGTGGCCGACGGCGAGCTCGGCTGCTGGTTCCAGCACAGCTGCCCCGAGTGGGACTGGCTGCCCGGCAAAGCGATTGTCCGCGCGGCCGGCGGGGACACCGCCGTCGTGCGCGTGAACGGATTGGACTGGTTCATCGCCGGAGGCCCGACGGCGGTCCGCGAGCTGGGCGTGGCGCTCACCTCCGTGCCCCAGTTCGCGTAGCCCCGGCGCCCGGGAGGCGGGCCGGCGGCCGGGCTGCGTGACCTTCTACGTCATGGCCCGGAAGTCCGGTGTCAGCCCCACCGCCTAGACTTGTAATCACCATGGATATGTTGTTCGACCCCTATGCAGGCAGCTCCTACAAGGCTGCGCCCGAGCCCGCCCGTTCCCTCGCCGGTGCCGCCTTGCCGGCGTCCGGCGGACCCGGCGCATCCCTGCATGGTTCCGGTACCGGCGGGTCCGCTCCCTGGGAGCCTGCCGGCGGCCACGTCGGGCACTCCATGCCGAGCGCAGAGTCATTGCTGCTGGGCCTGAACCCGCAACAGGAAGAGGCCGTGAAGCACTCCGGCAGCCCGCTGCTGATTGTGGCCGGTGCAGGTTCGGGAAAGACCCGCGTGCTCTCCAACCGGATCGCGTACCTGATCGCCACGGGACGGGCGCACCACGGCGAAATCCTCGCCATCACCTTCACCAACAAGGCCGCCGCCGAAATGCGCGAACGCATCGAGGCGCTGGTGGGCGGCCGCGCCAAGAGCATGTGGATCTCCACCTTCCACTCCTCCTGCGTCCGCATCCTGCGGCGCGAGGCCGCCAACGTTGGCCTGAACTCCAACTTTTCCATCTACGACTCCGCCGACTCGCTGCGGCTGATCACCCTGGTGGCCAAGAACCTGGACCTGGACCCCAAGCGCTTCGCGCCAAAGGCCATCCAGCACAAGATTTCCGCGCTCAAGAACGAACTCGTGGACGACGACGCCTTCGCCGCCGCGGCCAACTACAACGATCCGTTCGAGCAGGCTGTGGCCGAGGTCTTCAAGGGCTACACCCAGCGGCTGCGCCAGGCCAACGCGATGGACTTCGACGACCTCATCGCCCAGACGGTCTACATGTTCCGTGCCTTCCCCGCTCTCGCCGAGTCCTACCGCCGGCGGTTCCGGCACGTGCTGGTGGACGAATACCAGGACACCAACCACGCCCAGTACGCGCTGGTCCGCGAGATTGTCGGCACCGATGCCGGAACCCAGGACGCCGCAAGCCAAGGCGGACCCGGACATGTCGGCCCCAGCGAGCTGACCGTCGTCGGCGATTCCGACCAGTCCATCTACGCCTTCCGCGGCGCGGACATCCGCAACATCGTTGAATTCGAAGAGGACTACCCTAACGCCCGCACCATCAAGCTGGAGCAGAACTACCGCTCCACCCAGAACATCCTCTCCGCCGCCAACTCGGTGATCTCCCGCAATCCGAACCGGCAGGAGAAGCGCCTCTGGACGGCCGAGGGCGACGGCGAAAAGATCATCGGCTACGTGGGCGAAAACGAACACGATGAAGCCCAGTTCATCGCCAAGGAAATCGACCGGCTGCAGGACGAGGAAGGCCTGCGTCCGGGCGACGTCGCCATCTTCTACCGCACCAACGCCCAGTCCCGTTCCATCGAAGACGTCCTGGTCCGCGTCGGTTTGCCCTACAAGGTAGTGGGCGGCACCAGGTTCTACGAACGCAAGGAAATCAAGGACGCCCTCGCGTACCTGCGCGTCCTGGTGAACCCGGACGACGACGTCAACCTCCGCCGCGTGCTGAACGAACCCAAGCGCGGGATCGGCGACCGCGCCGAAGGTGCTGTGGCGGCCCTCGCCGAACGGGACCGCACTTCCTTCATGGCCGCGGCCCGCCGCGCCGCCGAAGCCCCCGGAATGGCCACGCGTTCGGTCAACGCCGTGCTCGGCTTCGTGAAGCTGCTGGACGACCTCGCCGAGGTGGCCGCAGGCTCGGGCGCGGCCGCCGCCCTGGAAGCCGTGCTCGAACAGACCGGGTACCTTGCCGGACTGCGTGCCAGCAACGACCCGCAGGACGAATCGCGCGTGGAGAACCTCGCCGAACTGGTGGCCGTGGTCCGCGAATACGAGCGCGATAACCCAGAAGGCTCGCTCGGCGAATTCCTGGAGCAGGTCTCCCTGGTGGCCGACGCCGACCAGATCCCGGACGCCCCCGGCGGCTCGGCCGCAGAGGCGGCCGCCGCCGTGGCCGAGGCCAAGCGATTGGGCGTGGTCACGCTCATGACCCTGCACACCGCCAAGGGCCTGGAATTCCCGGTGGTTTTCCTGACCGGCATGGAGCACGGGATCTTCCCGCACCAGCGTTCGGCCACGGACCCGAAGGAACTCGCCGAAGAGCGCCGCCTGGCCTATGTGGGCCTGACCCGCGCCCGGCAGCGGCTGTACGTCACCCGCTCGGAGGTCCGCAACATGTGGGGCCAGAGCCAGTACAACCCGGCCAGCCAGTTCATCGAGGAAATCCCTTCGGACCTGGTGGAGTGGAAACGCGAAGGTACCTCCCGCCAGCTCGGCGGCTGGGGTGCATCGTCCCCTGGCGGCAACCGCTACGGCGGTTCCTATTGGGGAGCGGGGACCCCCCGCGGCGCCGCCGCCAGCCCCACTGCAGGGTTCGACGCCGACGTGCCGGCCGCCGTCGCACGCAACCGGGTGCAGCCGCAGAAGGAAGTCATCGCGGTGGCGGTGGGGGACAAGGTGAACCACACCAGCTTCGGCAACGGCACCGTGATCGGCGTCGAAGGAACCGGGGACAAAACGGTCGCGAAGGTGACGTTCGACGTCGGGGAGAAGCGCCTGCTGCTGCGTTACGCGCCGCTGACCAAACTGGAGGGCTGACACCGCCGGGCATAATGGGTGCCATGCGACGGACTGTGTTGGGGATTCTGGCCGCCTGCCTGCTGATGCTGGCCACCGGGTGTTCGGTGTCCACGAAAGACCCGGATTATGTGCCGCCGGCCCCGCTGCCTCCCTTGGAACAGCTCAAGCAGGTTCCGGTTACCCAGCCCAGTGAACTCGCCGGGGGCGACGACGTGACCGCGTTCGTCAGCGCGGACCGCAATATCGTTTGCGCCATGACCTCGGCCCGCGGAGACCACCTGAGCCTCCCCTACGAGGCCAACAACTACGGGGACAGCGCCAACGGAAAACTCGCCACTGTCCCCGTGGTGCACTGCGAACTGGCCGTGTACCCGGCGCCGAGGGCCAAGGACGCCACCGACAACTGCAACGGCACGGGCCTGGGCTACCTTGGCGGCACTGTGCTGCTGCGGCCGGACAAGGTGGCCTACGGTGCTTGCCGCTCCGGAGTCACCGAAATGGAAGCGGAGTTCGGGCCCAAGGGCAACCGCTCGGGCCCCATCGCAGAACTGCCGGTGCTCGGCGAAGGGCAGAACATCGAACGCAACGGCCTGCGTTGCTCCACATACAACGGCGGTGTCGCTTGCGGGAACCTCTCCGCGGGCGTGGCCTTCTTCGTGAACCGGGCCGGCTACATGCTCGTCTCCAAGGGCGGAACTGTTACCAGCGGCACGATGCCGGCATCCTAAGCTGCCAACTGAGAGGAAACTGCTGAAAATCCGCGGGATTCCGCGGATTTTCTACGCCTGATAGAAGTGTGTGGTTACTCACTTAACGGGTACTGTAGAACCGGCTTGCCCCCGCGGGCGGCTAGAGTTCCAGAGGAACTTGCGCAATATGACCGGCAGTTTTGGCGGGATGTTGCACACTTCTCTTCCGCAGCTGGTTACCGCGGTTACCGCGGACCCCGGCTGTACCGACACTACTTCGACGTAGAAGGACACTAAACCGTGGACCTGTTTGAATATCAGGCGCGCGATATGTTCGAAGCGCACGGTGTACCCGTGCTCGCCGGCATCGTGGCGCACACTCCTGAAGAAGCAAAGGCAGCTGCCGAGAAGATCGGCGGAGTCACTGTCGTCAAGGCACAGGTTAAGGTCGGTGGCCGAGGCAAGGCCGGCGGCGTGAAGGTTGCCAAGACTGCCGACGAGGCGCTTGAGCACTCCACCAACATCCTGGGTATGGACATCAAGGGCCACACCGTCAACAAGGTGATGATCGCCCAGGGCGCAGACATCGCCGAAGAGTTCTACTTCTCCATCCTGCTGGACCGCGCCAACCGCAACTACCTGGCCATGTGCTCGGTGGAAGGCGGCATGGAAATCGAGCAGCTCGCCGTCGAGCGTCCCGAGGCCCTTGCCAAGGTCGCGATCGACCCCGCCACCGGCATCGACCAGGCCAAGGCCGACGAAATCGTCGCCGCCGCCGGTTTCTCCGCAGAACTGGCCCCCAAGGTCTCGGCCGTCATCCTGAAGCTCTGGGACGTCTTCAAGAAGGAAGACGCCACCCTGGTCGAGGTCAACCCGCTCGTCCGCACGGGCGCCGGTGACATCGTTGCCCTCGACGGCAAGGTCTCCCTCGACGAGAACGCCGACTTCCGCCACGTGCACCACTCCGAGCTGGAGGACAAGGACGCCGCGGACCCGCTGGAAGCCAAGGCCAAGGCCCAGGACCTCAACTACGTGAAGCTGGACGGCGAAGTGGGCATCATCGGCAACGGCGCCGGTCTTGTCATGTCCACCCTCGACGTTGTCGCCTACGCCGGCGAGAACCACGGCAACGTGAAGCCCGCCAACTTCCTGGACATCGGTGGTGGAGCCTCCGCCGAGGTCATGGCCGCCGGCCTGGACGTCATCCTGGGCGACGAGCAGGTCAAGAGCGTTTTCGTGAACGTCTTCGGCGGCATCACCGCCTGTGACGCAGTGGCCAAGGGCATCGTCGGTGCACTCGCCGAACTGGGCAAGTCCGCCAACAAGCCGCTGGTTGTCCGCCTCGACGGCAACAACGTGGACGAAGGCCGCCGTATCCTGACCGAGGCCAACCACCCGCTGGTGACCCTGGCAGCAACCATGGACGAGGGCGCCGACAAGGCCGCCGAGCTCGCCAACGCAGCAAAGTAAAGGGACGCAGGACTATGTCTATCTACCTCAACAAGGACTCCAAGGTCATCGTCCAGGGCATCACCGGCGGCGAAGGCACCAAGCACACCGCCCTGATGCTCAAGGCCGGCACCAACATCGTCGGCGGCGTGAACGCCCGCAAGGCAGGCACCACCGTGCTGCACGGCGACAAGGAAATCACCGTCTACGGCACCGTCAAGGAAGCCATCGCGGAGACCGGCGCAGACGTCTCGATCGTCTTCGTTCCCCCGGCATTCACCAAGTCCGCCGTGGTCGAGGCCATCGAAGCCGGCATCGGTCTCGTGGTTGTCATCACCGAAGGCGTTCCGGTGCAGGACTCCGCCGAATTCTGGGCCCTCGCCCAGTCCAAGGTGGACGCCGACGGCAAGCAGATCACCCGCATCATCGGTCCGAACTGCCCCGGCATCATCACCCCGGGCGAAGCCCTCGTGGGCATCACCCCGGCGAACATCACGGGCAAGGGCCCCATCGGCCTGGTTTCCAAGTCCGGTACCCTGACCTACCAGATGATGTACGAACTGCGCGACCTCGGCTTCTCCACTGCCATCGGCATCGGCGGTGACCCGATCATCGGCACCACCCACATCGACGCCCTCGCGGCGTTCGAAGCCGACCCGGAGACCAAGGCGATCGTCATGATCGGCGAAATCGGCGGCGACGCCGAAGAGCGTGCGGCCGACTTCATCAAGGCCAACGTCACCAAGCCGGTCGTCGGCTACGTGGCCGGCTTCACCGCCCCCGAAGGCAAGACCATGGGCCACGCAGGCGCCATCGTCTCCGGCTCCGCCGGTACGGCCCAGGCCAAGAAGGAAGCCCTCGAAGCCGCAGGCGTGAAGGTCGGCAAGACGCCGTCCGAGACCGCCAAGCTGCTCCGCGAGGTCTACGCCGCGCTCTAAGCGGCTGCAGGACCCAGTGCCCGTTACGACGGCGCCCGTCATCTTTCCCGCGAAGGTGACGGGCGCCGTCGTCGTTAACGGCCAGGAAGTTCCCGACGGCGGCGGGCTGCTTTCAGTGCAGCGGCGCGGTGGAGGCGCGGGTGACGAGCGTCGGGGCGAGGATGCGGTCGACGGCGGGGGAGGCCGGGTAGAGCATGCGTTCGACGGCGGCCTGGCCGGCGGCGCGGCCGAGCTCGCGGGCGTGCAGGTCAACGGTGGTCAAGTCGATCCCGTGCAGCCCCGCCACCCGGGAGTTGTCGTAGCCCACCAGCGACAGGTCCCCGGGAATGGACAGTCCGAGTGAGGCGGCGGCCTCCCGCACGCCGAGGGCCAGCTCATCGCTGTGGGCGAAGATTGCGCTCGGCCGCTGCCCGGGCGGGGACGCGAGCAATTTCAGCGCCACCGCGGCGGCGTCCTCGCGGCTGAAGCCTGCAGCCTCGATGATGAGCGGCTGCAGCCCGTGCTCCAGCATGGTTTCCCGGTAGCCGGTGCGCCGCTCCAAGTGGCCTTCGAAGGCGGGTCCGCACAGGTGGGCAATGTTCCGGTGGCCAAGGTCCAGCAGATGCCCAGTGGCCAGGCGGCCGCCGCTGATGTCGTCGGAGTGGATGCTGTCCACTCCCGGCACGGAGCGCGTGACGTTGACCAGCGGTACGCGGCGGTTCAGTTCCCGCACGCGCTCGCCAGGATCGAGCAGCGTGGCCGCGATGATGACGCCCACCTGCGCTTCGAACAGCGGGTCGAGGGCGCGCGGATCCGGGCCGTAAGGCGTGGCGTTGACGCTGATGACCAGGCGGGAATCGTTTGACCTGAGGACTTCCTGAACGCCGCTGAAGATGTCGGCATAGACATCGTTATGCAGGTCCACCAGGTGCAGCCCCACCGCCGTCGGGCGCTTCCGCGCGAGGTCCGCCGCCTGGATGTTGCGGCGGTAGCCGAGCGCATCGGCAGCGCTGAGGATTTGCCGCCTCATGTCCTCGCTGACTCCCGGTGCGCCGCGCATGGCGAAGGAGACGAGGGTGCGGGATACCCCGAGGTGGCGGGCGACATCGCTTTGTGTCACCGCCCGCTTGCTTGTCTCCGTATCCGGCGTGCGCATGGCATCAATGATGGCACGCCCGAGGAAATATTGAACTTTTTGAGAGTATGACCTGACAAAGCTTCTTTCGCGCGTTAGGGTGGGTGTGATCCACCTCGCATGACCCGACGACAAAGGAGTCTCATTGAGTTCACATCCCACGGACCGTACGGTCGCGAACGGTGCCACGCTGCCCCCGCTGACGGCGGGCGCGCACCGCAAGCGCCTCGGCCTGGTGGCCCTCGTCGCCACCTTCGGCGGCCTGCTCTTCGGCTATGACACCGGCGTGATCAACGGGGCCCTGCGGCCCATGACCGCCGAACTCGGCCTCTCGGCCTTCACGGAAGGCATTGTCACCAGTTCCCTCGTGTTCGCCGCCGCAATCGGCGCGATTTCCTGCGGCCGGATTTCCGACGGCTGGGGCCGCCGGAAGACGATCCTCCTCCTCGCGGCGCTCTTCTTCGTGGGGACGCTCGCGGTGGTGCTCACCCCGAACTTCGCCATCCTGGTGCTGGGGCGCATCCTGCTCGGCCTCGCGGTGGGTGGTGCGTCCGCCGTCGTTCCCGTCTTCCTGGCCGAGCTGGCGCCGTACGAGATCCGCGGCTCCCTGTCCGGTCGAAACGAACTTGCGATCGTCGTCGGACAGCTCGCCGCATTCGTTGTCAATGCTGTCATCGGAGGTCTCTTCGGCCACGTGGACGGAGTCTGGCGCATCATGTTCGCCGTCTGTGCACTGCCCGCCGTTGCCCTCTTCTTCGGCATGCTCCGGATGCCGGAATCCCCGCGTTGGCTCGTCGAGAAGGGCCGCCGCGAGGAGGCCCTGCAGGTCCTGAGGACGGTGCGTTCCGTGGACCGGGCCGACGCGGAACTTGCCGAGGTGGAGTACATTGCCCGTGCAGAGAAGGCGAGCGCTGTCGGCTGGCGGGCCATCCTGGGCAACCGCAACCTGCTGCGCATCCTCCTGGTGGGAATCGGCCTCGGCGTGGCGCAGCAGCTCACCGGCATCAACTCGATCATGTACTACGGCCAGACCGTCCTCGTTGAGTCCGGCTTCAGTGAAAGCGGTGCGCTGATAGCCAACATCGCCCCGGGCGTGATTGCCGTGGTCGGCGGCATCGTCGCCCTGACCATGATGGACCGTGTTGACCGCCGCAAGACCTTCATCATCGGCCTGAGCCTCACCACCGTCTGCCACCTGCTGATCGGCGTAGCGTCGATGGCCCTGCCCGCGGGCAGCCCGATCCGCCCGTTCGTGATCCTGTTCCTCGTGGTGGCCTTCGTCGGCTCCATGCAGACCTTCCTCAATGTCGCCGTCTGGGTGTATCTCTCCGAGGTCTTCCCGCTCCACATGCGCGGCATCGGCACGGGCATTTCCATCTTCATGCTCTGGATCGTCAACGGCTTCCTGTCCTTGTACTTCCCGTCCCTCGTGGCCGGGATGGGCATCACGGGAACCTTCTTCCTCTTCGCCGTGGTGGGTGCGATTGCCTTGCTCTTCGTGGCCACGCAGGTACCCGAGACCCGTGGCCACACCCTGGAAGCCCTCGAGGAGGACGTTTCAACCGGTGCGATCTTCGTGGTGGCGAAGTCCAAGTAGGCGGCGCCTGGCCCCGGACGCTGCGGAGTCCGGGTATTGACCCGGCCTTTGCGTAGCGATATTGTAAGTATGTCAGGACAAACTCTGGAAGCTCGGTTTGAAAGGTCGCCATGCCCCTCGTTCGTATCGATGTCACCGCCGGCCGCAGTCCGGAAGAACTCCAGGCCATTAGCCGGGCCGTCCATGAGGCGATCGTCGAGGAGTACCGGATCCCGGAGCGCGACTACTTCCACATCCTCACCGAGCACCCTGCTGGTCACCTTGTGGCGCAGGATGCGGGGCTCGGCTTCGAACGCAGCGGCGCCGTGGTCATGCTCCAGATCTTCACCCAGCGGGGCCGCAGCATCGAGGCAAAGCAGAACCTGTACGCCCGGATCCACCAGGCGCTCGGCGGCGTCGGCGTTGCCGGCGAAGACATCTTCCTGGGCTACGTGGAAAACGGCCCCGAAGACTGGACCTTCGGCTTCGGCCGCGCCCAGTACCTGACCGGCGAGTTGAAGGTGCCGGCGGCGTCGTAGTTTCGCAGGAATGTGCTGACAAACCTTTGACAGGACATTAAAATCGTAGGAAAGTTTAGCTGTGGCCGGTATCACAACGGCCGCGGTCCGCGCCGGAAAACCGGAATGACAAGGAAGGCGGAAGAAGTGGGCTTCGAGCTACTCACGATGGGACGCATCAGCGTCGACATCTACCCGAACGACGTTGGTGTGTCCCTCGACAAGGTGGGCAGCTTCGGTAAGTACCTGGGCGGTTCGCCCTCGAATGTGGCGGTTGCCGCGGCCCGGCATGGCCGCTCGACGGCGGTGATCACCCGGACCGGTGAGGATCCTTTCGGGGAGTACCTGCACAGAGAACTGGCCAAGTTCGGCGTGGATGACCGTTTCGTCAGCGGCGTCGCGGGTTTGCAGACCCCCGCTACGTTCTGCGCGATCCTGCCCGAGGAACAGAAGTTCCCACTGTATTTCTACGGCCGTTTCCCCACGGCCCCGGACCTGCAGATCAAGGCGGAGGACCTGGACCTGGACGCGATCCGGGAGGCGAAGATCTTCTGGTCCACCGTGACCGGGCTGTGCCAGGAACCCAGCCGCGCCGCCCACATCGCCGCGCACCAGGCCCGCCCGCACAGCAGCCTTGGCGAGGGCCAGCACACCATCCTGGACCTGGATTACCGGCCGATGTTCTGGAACAGCATCGAAGAGGCCCGCGAACAGGTCGCCAAGGTCCTGCCGCATGTGACGGTCGCGATCGGCAACGACGAAGAGTGCGCTGTCGCTGTCGGCCCCGGGACTCCGGATGAGCAGGCGGACCGGCTGCTGGACGCCGGTGTGCAGATCGCCGTCGTCAAGCTCGGCCCGGAAGGCGTGATGGCCAAGACCCGCACCGGGCGGGTGGTCTCGGCGCCGGTACCGGTGCAGACCCTGAACGGCCTGGGCGCGGGGGATTCCTTCGGCGGGGCGTTCGTGCACGGTCTGCTGGCCGGCTGGTCGCTGGCCGAGGTGCTGGACTACGCCAACGCTGCCGGTGCGATCGTGGCTTCCCGTCTTTCGTGTGCGGATGCGATGCCCACGCCGGAGGAAGTTGTGTCGCTGCTGAGTGAACGCGGCCGCCTCGTGGCCGACACCCTGAAGGAGTTGGCCAAATGAGCCTGGAGACCCTCGATCTTGAGAATCCGCGCCGCTACGAATTCCTGACCAAGATCCGCCTGGAAGATCCGGGCGCGGTGGCCCGGGCCGCGGCCGCGCGGGTCAAGCACCCGGGTGCGGTGCTGGGCAAGCAGAACTTCATCGTGGCCGCGGACCATCCGGCCCGCGGCGCGCTGGCCGCGCAGGGCCAGCCGACGGCGATGGCGAACCGTCGCGAGCTTCTGGACCGCCTGCAGATCGCGTTGTCCAACCCCGCCGTCGACGGTGTGCTGGCCAGCCCGGACATCATGGATGACCTGCTGCTGCTCCGCGCCCTGGACGGCAAGCTGGTGTTCGGGTCGATGAACCGCGGCGGCCTGGCCGGTTTCGTGAATGAGTTCGATGACCGTTTCACCGGCCATACGGCCGAGGCCCTCGCCGCGCTGGGGGCCGACGGCGGCAAGATGCTTACCCGGATCGCGCTGGGGGACCCGGTGACCGCGCAGTTCCTGGAAGCGACAGCGAAGGCCATCGATTCCCTGACCAGCCGCGGCCTGATTGCGATGGTGGAGCCGTTCCTGTCGGCCTGGGTGGACGGCAAGGTCCGCAACGACCTGTCCGCCGACGCCGTCGTCAAGTCCATCGGCATCGCCTCCAGCCTGGGCGCCACCAGCGCCTACACCTGGATGAAGCTGCCCGTGGTGGAGGAGATGGAACGCGTCATGGCGGCCACCACCATGCCCACAGTGCTGCTGGGCGGAGACCCCGCTGGTCACCAGGACGATGTCTTCGCCGAATGGGGCAAGGCCCTTGCCCTGCCCGGTGTGCAGGGCCTCACCGTGGGACGGACGCTGCTGTACCCGGCCGACGGCGACGTGGCCGGTGCCGTCGCCGCCGCGGCGTCGCTGCTCCACACCGAAGAAATCACCCCCTCCGTCAGCAAGGAGACTATGCGATGACGCGCACCATGACCGTGGCCCAGGCTGTTGTTGAATTCCTGGGTAAGCAGTACACTGTGGACCGGGTGGGCGGGGTGGAGTACCGGGAACGGCTGATCCCGGGGATGTTCGGCATTTTCGGCCACGGGAACGTGGCCGGGGTGGGGCAGGCGTTGAAGCAGTTCCAAGCCAAGGACCCGTCCCTGATGCCGTACTACCAGGGCCGCAACGAGCAGGCCCAGGCGCACCAGGCCGTGGGCTATGCCCGGCACACCCGCCGCCGGCAGACTTTCGCGGTGACCACCTCGGTGGGGCCAGGGTCGACGAACCTCCTCACCGGCGCCGCGCTGGCCACGGCCAACCGGCTTCCGGTGCTGCTGTTCCCCTCGGACACCTTCGCCACCCGCACCGTGGACCCCGTGCTGCAGCAGATCGAACAGCCCCACGGCTACGACATCACGGTCAACGACGCGTTCCGGCCGGTATCGAAGTACTACGACAAGGTCCAGCGGCCCGAGCAGCTGTTCTCCGCCCTGCTGAACGGGCTGCGCGTACTGACCGACCCGGCCGAGACCGGTGCGGTGACCATCGCCCTGCCGCAGGACGTGCAGGCCGAACTCATCGAGGTCCCCGAGGAATTCCTGGCCGAGCGGGACTGGCGGATCCGCCGCCCCGCCCCGGAACCCGAAGACATCACCGAGGCCGCGCGCCGCATCAAGGCCGCGAAGCGTCCGCTCATCGTGGCAGGCGGCGGCGTCCTGTACGCCTTCGCCCAGGATGCGTTGCGGGAGTTCGCAGAAGCCACCGGCATCCCGGTCGGCTGGACCCAGGCCGGCGTCGGCGTCCTGCCTTGGAACCACCCCCAGGCCCTCGGCGCGATCGGGTCCACGGGCACGACAGCGGCGAACGCCCTGGCCCGCGAAGCGGATCTCGTGATCGGCATCGGCACCCGCTACGAGGACTTCACCACCGCATCCCGGACCGCGTTCCAGAATGACGACGTGTCCTTCGTGAACATCAACGTCGCCGCGATCGACGCCTACAAGCACGGCACCTCGTTGCCGATCGTGGCCGACGCCCGCAAGGCCCTGGAGGCGTTGACCGCCGAACTGACCGGCCACACCGTTGCTGCGTCCGTCGCGGCGGAGGTTGCGGGGGAGAAAGCCCGCTGGGACGCCACCGTGGATGCCGCGTTCGCCCAGCGCCACGCGCCCCTCATATCCCAGAACGCGGTCATCGGCGCCACCAACCGGGCCATGGCCGGCCAGGACGTGCTGATTTGCGCCGCAGGCTCCCTCCCGGGGGACCTGCACAAGATGTGGCGGGTCACCGACCCCTTCGGGTACCACGTGGAATACGCATTCTCCTGCATGGGCTACGAGATCGCCGGCGGCCTGGGCGTCAAGCGTGCCGCCCTTGACGAAGCGAAATCCGGCGGCGTGAACCGTGACGTAGTGGTCATGGTCGGGGACGGCTCCTACCTGATGATGCACACCGAACTGGTCACCGCCGTCGCCGAGGGCATCAAACTGATCGTGGTGCTCATCCAGAACCACGGCTACGCCTCCATCGGGTCTCTCTCCGAGTCGCTGGGTTCCCAGCGCTTCGGCACCCAGTACCGGGTGCTGGACAAGGCCACCCACAGCTTCGACGCCGGCGAGAAACTCAACATCGACCTGGCCACGAACGCCGAATCCCTCGGCGCGACCGTGTACCGGATCGAACCGGGCGAGAACGTCATCGAGGACCTCGAAGCCGCGATCGCCAAGGCCAAAGCCGCCCCCGAAGGCAGCGGACCCATCGTGATCCACCTCGAATCCGACCCGCTGATCGACGCCCCGTCCTCCGAGTCCTGGTGGGACGTGCCCGTCTCCGCCACCGCCGAACTCGACAGCACCAAAGAGGCCCGCACAGTCTACGAAGACTGGAAGGCCGTCCAGAAACCCCTGCTGGGCTGAACCGTCCACTGAAGGACCGGCCCCGCATCCGCCCCTGAAAACTTCCTGAGCAGGAGAAACACATGACTATCACCACCATTCCGCATTTCTTCAACGGGGCCGAGCACCCCGGCACCGGCACTGACATCGAGGGTGTGTTCAACCCCGCCACGGGCGCGCAGACCGGGGAAGTCCGCCTGGCGAGCCCGGCGGATCTGGACCAGGCCGTCGCAATCGCGAAGGAAGCCGCGAAGTCCTGGGGCGATATCTCCCTGGCCAAGCGCACCACCATCTTGTTCACGTTCCGCGAACTCGTCGCCGCGCACGTGGACGAGCTGGCCGCCCTGATCACCGCCGAGCACGGCAAGGTCCTCTCCGACGCCAAGGGCGAAATCGGCCGCGGCCTGGAAGTCATCGAATTCGCCTGCGGCATCCCGCAGCTGCTCAAGGGCGAGTACTCCGACCAGGCCTCCACCGGCATCGACGTCTTCTCCTACCGCCAGCCCGTCGGCGTCGTCGCCGGCATCACCCCGTTCAACTTCCCCGTCATGGTCCCGCTCTGGATGGCCCCCATGGCCATCGCCACGGGCAACACCTTCATCCTCAAGCCCTCGGGCCGGGTCCCGTCCGCGGCGATGCTGCTGGCGAAGCTCTTCAAGCAGGCCGGCCTGCCCGATGGCGTCTTCCAAGTCCTGCACGGCAACCGTGAGGTGGTCCAGGGCCTGCTCACCCACCCGGACATCGACGCGATCTCCTTCGTCGGCTCCACCCCGGTGGCCAAGCTCGTGCACGACACAGGCACGGCGCACGGCAAGCGCGTCCAAGCCCTGGGCGGGGCGAAAAACCACGCGATCATCCTGCCCGACGCCGACCTCGACAACGCCGCCGACCATCTGGCTGCCGCCGCGTTCGGTTCCGCC
This sequence comes from Arthrobacter silvisoli, assembly GCF_003369445.1. Classification (GTDB taxonomy): domain Bacteria; phylum Actinomycetota; class Actinomycetes; order Actinomycetales; family Micrococcaceae; genus Arthrobacter; species Arthrobacter silvisoli. The sequence goes on along the minus strand of NZ_QRCU01000041.1, from coordinate 4,259 downwards.
GGGCAGCGCTGCATGGCCATCTCCGTCGCGATCGCCGTCGGCGACGCCGCCGACGCCCTCGTGGCCAAGGTCAAGGACCGCGCCGAGGCCGTCCGCGTGGCCGACGGCACCGACCCCGGGGCCGACATGGGCCCGGTCATCACCAAGGCCGCCCAGCAGAAGATGCGTTCCATCGTCACCGCCGCTGCCCAGTCCGGTGCCGAGCTGGTGGTCGACGGCCGCGAGTTCACCGTGCCAGGCCAGGAGGAGGGCTACTGGTTCGGTCCCACCGTGATCGACAAGGTCGACTTCGACATGGACGCCTACCAGGAAGAAATCTTCGGCCCCGTCCTGTCCGTGGTACGCACCGAAACCGTCGAGGAAGCGATCGAACTGATCAACTCCAACCCCTACGGCAACGGCACCGCGATCTTCACCTCCTCCGGCGCGAATGCCCGCAAGTTCCACCGCGGCGTGCACGTAGGCATGATCGGCATCAACGTCCCCGTCCCCGTGCCCGTGGCCTACCACTCCTTCGGCGGCTGGAAAGACTCCCTGTTCGGCGACAAGCACATCTACGGACCCGAAGGCGTATCCTTCTACACCCGCGCCAAAGTCATCACCGAACGCTGGCCCGAACCCCAACAACGCACCGGCGCCAGCTACAACTTCCCCACCAACTGAATCCCCGCCGCCGCAGAGAAAAGACACCGCTGTCATGACCGACGTCGAGAACAAGCTCATCATCGGCACCGCCCCCGACTCCTGGGGCGTCTGGTTCGCCGATGACCCCAAACAGACCCCTTGGGAACGGTTCCTGGATGAGGTGGCCGAGTCCGGCTACAAATGGATTGAACTGGGCCCCTACGGGTACCTGCCGAACGACCCCGCCCGGCTGGCCGAGGAACTCAAGCAGCGTGACCTCAAGGTCACGGCCGGAACCGTCTTCACCGCCTTCCACCGCGGGGCAATGCAGTACGACGAGGCCTGGGAGCCCGCCCGCAAGGTGGCCGAACTGACGGCCGCCATGGGCGGCGAACACATCGTGGTCATCCCGGCCATGTGGCGCGACGACGTCACCGGCGAAGCCGTGGAGAGCGGCGAACTGACGGACGAGCAGTGGGCCGACCTCTTCGCAGGGCACAACCGCATGGGCAAGGTCTTGCTGGAGGACTTCGGCCTGCACCAGCAGTTCCACTCCCACGCGGACTCCCACGTCGGCGCGCAGCAGGACATCGAAACCCTGCTGGCTGCCACGGACCCGCAGTACCTGAACCTGTGCCTGGACACCGGGCACGCCGAATACTGCGGCGCTTCCAGCCTCGAACTGATCAAGAACTACCCGGACCGGATCGGCTACCTGCACCTGAAGCAGATCAACCCGGACGTCCTGAAGAAGGTCAACCAGGAAAACATGACCTGGGCAGCCGCGAACCTGGCCGGCGTCATGACCGAACCGCCGAACGGCCTGCCTGACCTGCGCGCCGTGATCGAGGCCGTGGAAGGCCTCAACCGGCCGATTTTCGGAATCGTGGAACAGGACATGTATCCGGTGGCCTTCGACGTGCCGATGCCCATCGCCAAGCGCACCAGGAACTACCTGCTTTCCTGCGGCTCCCGCACTACCGTCGGCTGAGTACGCGACACCCTCGAAACACTGAGCTGAAAGGCAAACGTCACCATGAGTGAAAACCTGCGCGTCGCCGTCATTGGCGCCGGCATGATGGGCGCTGACCACATCAAGCGCCTGCACACGCGTATCCACGGCGCCGACGTGGCCGCCGTCGTCGACATCGACCTGGACCGCGCGAACGCCGCCATCGCCGGGATTCCCGGCGCCAAGGCCTTCGCGACCGCCGCGGAGGCCTACGCCTCGGGCGACGTCAACGCCGTCCTGATCGCCACGCCCGGCTTCCTGCACGAACAGGCCCTGCTCGAGGCGCTGCCGCTGGACATCCCGATCCTCTGCGAGAAGCCGCTCACCCCGGACGCCGAATCGGCTTGGAAGATCGTCCAGGCCGAGGTCGAGGCCGGCCGCAAGCGCGTCCAGGTGGGCTTCATGCGCCGCTACGACGCCGAATACGCCGAACTGGGCGGACTGATCCGCGGCGGCGAGCTCGGCGAGCTGCTCATGCTGCACTGCCGTCACCGCAACCCTGGCACCCCGGCCGGATTCACGAACGAGATGCTCATCAACGATTCCGTGGTCCACGAATTCGACGTGATCCGCTACCTGACCGGCGAGGAAATCACCTCCGTCCAGGTCCGTCTCGGCAAGGCATCCAGCAAGGCCCCGGCCGGCCAGCACGACCCCCAGCACGTCCTGATCGAAACCGGGTCCGGTGTCCTGGCCGACGTCGAGATTTTCGTCAACGCGAAGTTCGGCTACGAAGTGGCCACCGAGGCCGCCTTCGAAGAGGCCATCGTGAACATCGGGCGCGACGGCGGCCCGTACGTGCGCCGCAGCGGCGCCTGGGGCGGCCAGGTCACCCCGAGCTTCATCGAGCGTTTCGGTGCCGCGTACGACGTCGAGGTCCAGGCCTGGGTGGACGCCGCCGCCCGCGGCGAGCTGGGCGGTCCGTCCGCCTGGGACGGCTACGCCACCGCTGCCTGCTGCGAGGCAGGCGTCGAGGCGCAGAAGAGCGGCGAGAAGGTCGCCGTCGTGCTGAACGGGAAGCCGGAGCTCTACCGGACCGCGGGGGAGACGCAGTGAAGATCGCGCTCGACCCGACCCCGTTCCACCACAGCCACTCCCTGCTGGAGTTCCCGGCGCTCGCCGCGGACCTGGGCTACCGCTACCTGCAGATGACCCCGCACGCGGACATGATTCCGTTCTTCCGCCACCCCAAGGCGGACGACGCGCTCGTGGCGCAGTTCCGGAAGAACTGCGAGGCGGCCGGCGTCGAAGTGGCCTCGGTGCTGCCGGTGCTGCGCTGGTCCGGCCCGGACGAGACCCTCCGCCAGGCCGCGGTGCGCTACTGGAAGCGCGCCATCCGGATCTCCGTGGGCTTGGGCTGCACCCAGATGAACACCGAGTTCTCCGGCCGCCCCGAGCTGCCCGAGGAATCCGAAGCCGCCTTCTACAAGTCCATGGACGAACTGCTGCCGGTCTTCGAACGCGAAGGCGTCCACGTGGCGATCGACCCGCACCCGGACGACTTCGTGGAGGAGGGCCTGGCCGCCTGGCGCGTGATCCGGGGCCTGAACTCCCCGAACGTCGGCATGGTCTACGTGGCCTCGCACACCTTCCACATGAAGGACGAACCGCTGGAGATCATGCGTGCCGCAGGGAACCGCCTGCGCGTGGTCCACGTGTCGGACACCCTGAACCACCATGCCTCGCACGGCCTGCGGTACATCACCAACCCGCCCGGCAACGCCGTGCGGGTGCACCAGCACCTGAAGATCGGCGACGGTGAGGTCAACTGGGACGAGTTCTTCGGCGGCTTGGCCGAGGTGGGCTTCCTGGACTCCCCGGACACCGTGATGTGCTCCTCCGTCTTCGCGGAGGACGAGAACGCGCACGACGTGGCCCGGTACCAGCTGGAAACGATCGAAAAGTACGTGGCGAAATTCAGCAAGGGCTGAGTCTTCCGCTTCTGTGGTCCCTTGGCTTTCACCGGTCCAAGCGCGGGTGGCCCGCTCAAATTTGAGCGGGCCACCCACGCTTAAGCCGGACTTTTCCACATAGAGCCAGCTGGAGGGTGCCTGCAGCTGACGGGCCCGGTTCAGTGGAGCCATGGAATTCCCTGAAGCCACCTTCCTCAGCTCACCCTCGGGCACCCGTGCGGGAGCCACGGCCTGGGAACTCCACCACGGCTACAAGCGCGGAAACCTTGTGCGGATCAGGCACGGGGTCTACGTTTCGGCCGAGCGGTGGTTGTCCATCAATGGATGGGACCGTTATGCGCTGACGACGGCGTCCCTTGCCGTCCGCGGCGAATCTCCGGTTCTTTGCCGGGAAACCGGGCTGCTGCTGTGGGGGCTCAGTCTCGCCCGGGTTCCGCAGACGGTCGAGTACCTGACCTGCCATCGTGACCAGGTGGGCCGTGCCGCAGCACCGCGGCTCTATGCCGACAGGGATTCCATGGACAAGTTCAGAAAGCGGTTCGCGCCGGAGCTTTCCATGCTTCCCACCGGCTTCCGGGACGCCAAACGCCTGGGCACGCCCACAGGAAATTGGGCGGTGGTCTCGGAGAAACTAATATGTAGTCGTTTCTGTCAAGAGGCAGGGGGAAGGGGGCCCGGGTCGGTGAGCCTGGGGCCGCTTCTGGGATGTA
>NZ_QRCU01000006.1 GCF_003369445.1 Arthrobacter silvisoli | reverse complement strand
AAACACGGGTGGAACGGCCAGGACCCACTCTGCCAGCCAGTCCCAGACCAGCCACGGAAATCCTCACAGTCGCTTAGACACGACGCATAAGGACCCCTTCGGTCGCTGAGCGACCTCCGGGGCCCGATGCGCCGCGATGCGCTCCTACACGAAGGACCGCAACCGGGCTCGTGCGTCGCTGGCAGTGAGCGCCCTAGTCCAGGCTGATCGGCCCATACTCGCCCAGCAGCTCACCCGGGCCGGGGTTGCCCGGCGCGGAAGAACCGCCCAGATGGTTCACCACGCCCCACACGGCGTTCAGGCCCGTGGTCACGGCGCCTTCGGCCCAGCCGGCGGTCCAGGAGACGTCGTCGCCGGCCAGGAAGATGCCGCGGTGGCCGGCCTCAAGCCGGGACTGCTCGAAGTGGGTGTAGAGCCGCTGCTGGTAGCGGTAGTGGCCCGGCAGGTTGGCCTTGAACGCACCCATGAAGTTGGGGTCCGATTCCCAGGACACGGTGATCGGCTGGCCCACGATGTGGCTGCGGATGTCCACGCCCGGGTAGATCTGCTCCAGGGAGTGGATCATGAGGTCGGCGCGCTGTTCGGCGTCCAGGCTCAGCCACTTCAGGGCGTCGTCGTTCCAGGTGTAGGAGAGCAGGATGACGGCGGGCTGGTCCGGGCCATTGTCCAGCAGGTAGGTTCCACGGGTGAGCCGGTCGGTGAGGGTCATGGACATGACTTCCTGGCCGGTCTGCGGGTCGCGGTCCTTCCAGAAGGGCCGGTCCACCATCACGAAGGTCTTGGAGGACTGCATGTAGTGCGAGCGCTCGATCGCGGTCCACAGCTCCGCCGGGAACAGCGCCTCCTCGGTCTTGATCCGGGTGGAGAGCAGCCAGGACTGGCAGGTGGTCACGACGGCGGCGTACTCGCTCGTGCGGCCCCAGCGTTCGGTGACGGCGATCCGGGAAGTGGGGGCGCCGTCGTCGTCCTTCACACGGGCGATCCCCGCCACAGCCCCGCGGGGCGAACCGGAGTGCAGGGACGCCAGGGAGGTGCCGTCCGGCCAGTAGGCCATGCCCGACGGCGCGTGGTTCCAGAGTGCCTCCGGCAGACGCTGGGCTCCCCCGGCGATGCCGCGGTGGTGGTCGTCCGCGTCCGTGTAGACCACGCGGAGGATTTCCAGGATGGAGTTGGGGAAGTCGGTATCCCAGCCGCCGGTGCCGAAGCCCACCTGCCCGAAGGCCTCGCGGTGCGCGAAGCCGGCCTCCTTGAAGGCGCGGCTCTTGGCGACGAAGCCCGAGAAGGTCTCCTCGTCGAAATCCTCCAGCAGCGAGTCCCAGATTTCCTTGATGCGCGCGGTGTCGCGGGCCTTGATGGCCTCCTGCATCTCCTCAAAGCGGGCGTCCTCGCGCAGGGCGGCGCGCCAGGCCTCGGCCACCTCGTGGAAGAACGCCGGCAGGTCCTCGGCTTTCTCGGCGTAGAACTTTTCGCCCTTGAGCTCGATCACGGTGCTGGAGGTGGGCGGGGCGAGCGGGTTGGGGAACTCCTGCGTTTCCAGGCCCAGCTTGTCGATGTAGTGGTAGAGGGCCTTGCTGGAAACCGGGAAGCGCATGCCGCCCAGGTCCGCCACCACGCCGGGGGCCGCCGGGAAGGACGCGGTGCGCAGGCGGCCGCCGATCTGGTCCGCTTCGTAGACCACGGGCTTGAGGCCGAGCTTCATGAGCTCGTAGGCGGTGACCAGGCCGGAGACGCCGGCGCCGACGACGGCCACTTCGGTGCCGTACAGCGATTCCGGCACGCTGCCCAGGCCGGCCGGGTTCTCCAGGTAGAGGTCGTAGCTGAACGGGAAGTCCGGGTTCAGCATGGTGATGGGCGCGTCGCCGGGGACAGACGCAGCGGGTACGCCTGCGGGCAGTTCGGTGGCGGTGGTCATGAAAGTCCTGCCTTCACGGTTTCAGGGTCGGTAACCCCGGCGGATAGTTCACGGTAGTCCTGCTCGCTCAGGGCGGCTACCTTCGAGTTGCGGCGTCCATAGCCGAAGTAGAGGGCGATCCCCACAAGCATCCACGCCCCGAACACCAGCCAGGTTTCGGCGCCGAGGTTGGCCATCAGGTAGGCGCACATCAGGGTGCCCAGGATCGGGGTGGCCGGGTACAGCGGGACGCGGAAGTTGCGCTTGAGGTCCGGGCGGTTGCGGCGCAGGTAGATCACGGCCACGTTGACCAGGGCGAAGGCGAAGAGGGTGCCGATGCTGGTGGCATCCGCGAGCGCCCCGAGCGGGACGAAGCCGGCGGTGAGCGCGACGGCGATGCCCACGATCAGCGTTCCGGCCACCGGGGTGCCGGTTCGGCGGGAGATGCGGCCGAAGACTTTCGGCACCAGTCCGTCGCGGGACATGGAGAGCAGGATGCGGGTCTGGCCATAGAGGACTGTGAGCACGATGCTGGCGATGGCCAGGACGGCGCCCACAGCGAACACCAGGGCGATCCACGGCTGGTGCGTGGTCTCTTCGAGGATCTGCACCAGGGCGGCTTCCGTGCCGTCGAACCAGCCCCAAGGGCGGGCGCCGATCGCGGCCACGGCCACCAGGACGTAGATGCTGGTGACGATCAGCATGGAGAGCATGATGGCCCGGGGCAGGTCCCGCTTGGGGTTCTTCGCTTCTTCACCTGCGGTGGAGGCGGCGTCGAATCCGATGTAGGAGAAGAACACGCGGGACGCAGCGGCGGAGACACCGGCGGCGCCCATGGGCATCAGCGGTTCGAAGTTGCCGGCGTTGAAGGCGGTGAAGGCCACGGCGCAGAAGAAGACAAGGATGCCCACCTTCACGGCGACAATCGCCGTGTTGATCCACGCGCTTTCGCGGGCGCCCCGCACCAGCAGCACCATGGCCAGCAGGACGATCACGACGGCGGAAAGGTTCACCGCTCCGCCCTCGGACGGAGCCAGGGCGAGCGCGTCCGGCAGTGCCAGGCCGAAGACTCCGAGGGCTTCGTTGACGTACTGGCCCGCGCCCACTGCGACGGCGGCGACCGAGACGGCATATTCGAGGACGAGGCACCAACCACAGATCCAGGCCATCCCTTCGCCCATGGTGGCGTAGGAGTAGGAGTAGCTGGAGCCGGCCACAGGAACGAGTCCGGCCATTTCAGCGTAGGACACGGCCGAAAGCAGGGCAGCGAATCCGGCGATCACGAAGGAGATCCAGATCGCGGGTCCGGCCAGGGGCACGGATTCACCGAGGATCACCAGGATGCCGGTGCCCAGGGTGGCGCCGACGCTGATCATGGTCAGTTGCAGGACGCCGAAGCTGCGGCGCAGCGGGGCGCCGCCTTCGCCGTTGCCGGCCTCTTCGACCATCTGGTTGATCGGCTTGCGGCGCAGCAACTGGGCGCCGAGGCCGGGCCTGCCGGCCGGGGCCTTTGTTGCGGGGGTGGCGGACACAGTCACCATTGACGTCCCTTCGAAGTCGTTGCGCTTTCCTTGGTCAACGGTATCTTGTGAGCCAGCTCTCAGGATGGTGCAAAGTGACCTATAGTCAACATACATGAGACGTAATGCACCCGAAGACCTGCCCGCTGGCGGAGCTGCCGGCAGAGCGCCCGGCAGCTCTTCGCCGACGCAGCCGAGCGGCCCGCTGGGTGCCGTCACACTGGAGCAGCTCCTCGCCCAGCTGCCCGCCGGCATGCGGATCCTGCACGACGGCGGCATGGACGGCGGCATGGGCGGCGGCATGGCCGAACCGCTGCGCTGGGTGGAACCCAGCGAGCTCGAAGACCCCACGCCTTACGTTCCCGAAGGCGAGTTCCTGCTCACCGCCGGGTTGCCCTTCCGGGGCGACGGCGGCACCCCGGAACGCATCGATGCCTACGTCCGGCGCCTGGTGGACGCGAAAGTGCGCGCCTTGGGATTCGGCGTGCGGCCCTATTTCGACGAGGTGCCCTCAAGCCTGCTCGAAGCCTGCCGCCGCCACGGCCTCACCTTGATCGAAATCCCCGAGTCCATTCCCTTCGCCGCGATCGGCCTGGAATTTTCGCAGCTTCTCGAAACGGACAACGCCCGGGTATTCCGCCAACTCGCGGAGATCAACCGGCAGCTGATGCGGGCGGTCCTCTCCCCCAGGCCCGAACACGAACTCCTGGCCGCCCTGGTCCAGAGGGTGCCGGTGTGGGCGCTGCTGTTCGGCGCCGACGGACGGGTCCGGGCACGGGCGCACAGCGCCAGCGGAACGAGCAGCACCGGCGGTTCGAGCAGCACCGGCAGCGGCGGATCCGCCGGCACCGGCCGCGGCGGCACCGGCGTCGAGCTTTCACTCCTGGAGCCCATGCTGGAACGCCTCCTCTCCGGCAGCGGCCCGCGCGTGGAGATGGACGGCTTCGAGCAGCCGGGCTCGGCCATGGTCTTCGGCCATCCGTTGCGCAGCACCAAGGATGCCAACCTGGGGGCGCTGATCCTCGGCTCCGATGAGGCCCTCACGCCCGCCCAGAACAACGTGGTGCAGTCCGTGGTGGGCCTGCTGGAACTGCTGGTCCGGCAGCGCACCAGCGGTTCGCTCGCGCCCAGCCAGCTCGCGACGGCGCTGCTGCTGCACCCGGACAGCCTTGCAGCGGGCGGCACGCGGCACGTCAACGGCCTCAAGGACCTGTTGGCGCAGAGTCTGTCTTCCAGCCGTTCCGCCGCGGTCCGCGTGGTCCAGGGCATCAAGGCCGACTCGCCCGAATGGCCCGCCGGAGACAGCCCGGTACGGGAGCTGCTGCAATGGCGTCGGCTGTTCGACACGAAGCTCGTGGAAATCACTGACTACGGCTTCGCCGCGGTCACCCGGCTGAAGGTGGACGACGCGCTGGTGGCCGAGGTCGAGAAGCTGGGCTGGCGCCTGGTGATCGGCGACGCCGCGGAGCTCGGCAGCCTGCCTGCCGCGTACCGGCGTGCGTCCTCGCTGCGGTCGAAGGTCCAGTCCAGCGGGCGCAGCACCCGTGTGGACGAGGCCAGCTGGAGCGTCACGGGCCTGCTCGGGCGTGAAGCCGGAACCATGCTCGCCTCGCGACTGCTGGAGCCATTGCTGGCGCTCGACGCCGGGAAGCGGGATCCGCTGCTGGCCGTCCTGCGCGGCTGGCTGGCGGAGAACGGAAGCTGGGACGGCTCCGCCAAGCGCCTGGGGCTGCACCGCAACAGTATCCGGCGGCAGATCGGCCAAGTGGGCGAACTGCTGGGCAAGGACCTCAACGACGCGCAGGTGCGGGCCGAACTCTGGATCGCGCTGCAGTACGTGGACGACGTGCCGGCCTAGGTGGCGGGCCCCCTTTGGGCGCCGTCCCACCATTCCAGCACACGCGTGCCATAAAAAGTGAGCCACTTGGACGGCTCCCCGGCCGGCACATCGACTTCGAACCACACATCGCCCGGGTGCCGGCGCTCCTGGATCCAGCGTCCGTCCGGACCACGGGCGGCGCGGACGGTCTCGATCGCATCGGAAAGGCGCGGGTCCGGCGTCGCGCCGTCAAACAGCGCGGCGGAGCGGAAGTAGTCCGTCGCATTCAGCACGCTGTAGAACCAGCGGAACGGATACACGAACCGGCTGGCCCAGTGCGCCACCTGCTCCCCCGTCGACCTTCGGTACAGCAGGCGCCGTTCCAGCAGGTACTCTTCGCCCGCGCGGCGGGCCGACGCCAGTTCCCCGCCGGCGAGGCCGGCCTGCTCGTAGTACAGCAGGCCCTTCAGGGAATTGATGGTCGAATGGAAGGACGAGCGCGAGGAACCTTCCACCCATTCGCAGTTCCAGCCGCCGTCCGGCAGCCGGTGCTCAACAAACCAACGCGCCAGTCCGGAAACATCTGCCCCGAGCCATGCCCCGTTGGCCAGGGTATAGGCGTTGATGCAGCAATCCACCTCGCCGCCCCAGTAGGGCAGGTTGTCGTATTCCCAACGGCTGTTGGCGTCGAGCAGTTCTGCCGTGCCGGAAAGTGCTGCGGCGTCCAGGCCCCACTCGCGCAGTGCATTGAGCGACCAGGTCGTTGCGGTCCACGGCTGGCCGGGTTCTTCGGACGCGAAATCATGCCCGGCCGGGAAGTAGGCACCGCCGGCCCACTGTCCGTCCGGATCCTGCAGCGCGAGCAGCCGGGCACCGAAGCCCTCCCTGCCAACCCGACTGCGGCTCTCCTGCCACACCTCGGGCGCCGCACCGGCAAGGTCGCGCTCCACCTGCCAACGCAGGGCAGGGTCCGAATCCAACAGCCAGTCAAGCAGGGCGGGTGCAACAGCCATGGGCGGGAGGCTACCAGCAGCCGCAGCGGGGGTCCATGGGCACCGGCTTCGTCAGGAGTCGCGGCCGGGGGCTTCCCAGTCCCGGTACAGTTCCGGACGCCGTTCCCTCAGGTACGGCACCTTCTCCCGCGCGGCCCGGGCATCGTCCGCGGACACTTCGGCGAACAACAGCACCGGCCCGTCGCCCGCCGAAGCCAGCAGCGCGCCGTCGGGCCCCGCCACCACGCTGCCGCCGGCGAACTCACAGCCGTCCTCGTGTCCGCTGTGGTTGGCGTAGGCCACGGTAAGCTGGCTCTCCAAGGCCCGGGCCCGCAAAAGCACCTGCGGGACGGCATCGAACCCCGCAGACAGGGCCGTCGGGACCAGGAGGAGTTCGGCGCCGCGGACGGCGGCCGCGCGCACGGCCTCGGGGAATTCAACGTCGTAGCAGATCAGCAGGGAGGCCTGCAGTCCTTCGAAGGCGACGACGGCGGGGGCGGCCGACGCCGGACTGAACGCCTTGCGTTCGTCCCCGCCGAAGAGGTGGACCTTGCCATAGTCGAGCAGGGTTGCGCCGCGACGATCCAGGAGGGTGGCGGTGATGCGGTGCGCCCCCGATTCATCGCGGGCGGGAAGGCTGTAGACGAGGCCGATCCCGTGCCGGCGCGCCGTCGCGGCAAGTCGTTCGCGGAGGTCCGGCAGCGTCGCGTAGTCGAACTCCGCGTCGATGCGCAGGGGTGCGTAGCCCACGGGGAAGAGTTCGGGGGTGAGCAGCAAGGAAGCGCCGGCCGCGGCGGCACGGCGGGCCGCATCGTCAATGACCGCCAGGTTCGCGTCGACGTCCAGGACAGCAGCGTTCGCCTGCAGCACGGCCAGCAGCATCATTACCCCTTCAATGGCTCTCGGTTGTGCTCCCACGATACGCAGCGCGGGCCACCGCACTTGGAGACGATTGGACCTGTTTCATCCAGTTCGGGGATGGAACGCACCACGCTTGCAGCCGGCTTCGGAGGGCGCCCGGAGGAGCGCCCGGAACCGCACCGGAGGGGATTCCCTTTGGCCGCATCCCATTGGCTTGTGTTAACTTCTTGACTACAAATGTGCCTTTGGTGCACGCTTCTTAAATGCCCGCAACGACGCGCTCGGCAACGAGCCCCCGCAAGAACCCCGGCTCGCAATCCGCCCCTGGGTCACAGTCAGCACTGCGCCATCTCAACCAGCAGCGCCTCATCGAGTGCCTGCTCAGCGGACCGGCCACCCAAGCCGAGCTTTCACGGCAGACCGGCCTCTCCACGGCCACCGTGTCCAACATCGTGAAGATCATGCAGGGGGCAGGACTGGTCTCCACCGAACCGGTGACCAGTTCGGGGCGCCGGGCACTAAGCGTACGGCTCAACAGCCACGGCGCCGTCGCCGTCGGCATCGATTTCGGCCGGCGGCACCTGCGGGTGGTCCTCGCCTCCCTGGGCTACCACGTGCTCGCCGAGGAAACCGTCACGCTCCCCCTGGGCCACCATGCGGAAGAAGGCATTGCGGCCGCCGTCGAACTCCTCGACAAACTGCTCAAGGAAAACGGCGTGGAGCGCCGGGCAGTGGTGGGCGCCGGCGCCGGCATCGCCGGGCCGATCGACCGCCGCACCGGGACCGTGGCGCAGGGCGCGATCCTGCCCGAATGGGTCGGGTTCCACATCCTCGAACGCCTTGAGCGCGCACTGGACATGCCCGTGTACGTCGACAACGACGCCAATCTCGGCGCCCTGTCCGAAGTCACCTGGGGGCCGCACACCGGAGTGGACGACCTCATGTTCCTGAAGATCGGCTCGGGCATCGGCGCCGGGCTGATCCTCAACGGCGCACCCTACTACGGGGCAGTGGGGATCACCGGCGAAATAGGCCACGCGACCATCCACGAATACGGTGCCATCTGCCGGTGCGGCAACCGCGGCTGCCTGGAAACGGTGGCTTCCACCAGCACCATGATCGAACTCCTCGGCAAGAGCACGGGCAGGAGCCTGGAGCCCGAAGACCTCGTGCGCAACGCCCTCGCGAAGGACCAGGCAACCCTGCGCGTGATCGACGACGCGGGCCTCGCCGTGGGCCGTGCGCTGGGCAACGTTGCCAACCTGATCGGCCCCGAGGTGATCGTGGTGGGCGGTCCGCTGGCCGGGCTCGGCGAAACCCTCCTGGACCCGATCCGGCGCGGCCTCATCCGCCACGCGGTGCCGGTGGTCGGCGAGACGACCACGCTGACCATGTCCTCCCTCGGCGCCCGCGCGGAAGCCCTCGGGGCGGCTGCGCTGGTGTTCCAGCACGCGGGCATCAGCACCGGCTGACGGTGGGCGAAAACCGGAGTCCCCTCACGGCCAAACCCGGCCACAGCAAAACTCTTGCGTTCAACTCTTGACGACAAGACCAGTGATCCAGTTTACTTTTCATCAGGCAGCCCCGACTTTCCGGGGCGACAACGAAGTCAGGCATTGGAGGCGTAAGGGCTAATGACGACCCCCACCACGCGCAAGGATCCTGTGATCCTCGAAATGCGGTCCATCACCAAGGAGTTCCCCGGGGTGAAGGCCCTGTCGGATGTGAACCTCCGGGTCAAGGCCGGCGAAGTGCACGCGATCTGCGGCGAAAACGGCGCCGGCAAATCCACCCTCATGAAGGTCCTCTCCGGCGTTTACCCCTACGGCAGCTACAGCGGAGACATCGTCTACCAGGCCGAGGTGCAGCAGTTCAAGGACATCCGGGCCAGCGAGCACGCAGGCATCGTGATCATCCACCAGGAACTCGCGCTCATCCCCGAACTCTCCATCACGGAGAACATCTTCCTCGGCAACGAACCCACCAAGCGCGGCGTGATCGACTGGGCCGAGGCCCGCCGTCGTTCGCTCGAACTGCTGGCCCGCGTGGGACTCCGCGAGGACCCGGACACCCCGATCAAGGAAATCGGCGTCGGAAAGCAGCAGCTTGTCGAGATCGCCAAGGCCCTCAACAAGTCCGTGAAGCTCCTCATCCTGGATGAGCCCACGGCGGCGCTCAACGAATCGGATTCCCAGCACCTGCTGGACCTGATCTCCGGCCTGCGTAGCAAGGGCATCACGTCGATCATGATTTCGCACAAGCTCAACGAGATCGAACAGATCGCCGACTCCATCACGATCATCCGCGACGGCAAGTCCATCGAGACCCTGGACGTGAAGGGCGACGGCGTGGACGAGGACCGCATCATCAAGGGCATGGTGGGCCGCACCTTGGAATCGCGGTTCCCGGAGCACACCCCGAAAATCGGCGAAGTGTTCTTCGAGGTCAAGGGCTGGACGGTGGGCCACCCGCAGATCCAGGACCGATTGGTCTGCAAGGGTTCCAACTTCTACGTCCGCCGCGGCGAGATCGTCGGATTCGCCGGGCTGATGGGGGCCGGGCGCACCGAGCTCGCGCGTTCAGTCTTCGGGCACTCTTACGGGCGTTTCATTTCCGGCCAGGTCTTCAAGAACGGCAAGGAAATCCGGATGCACAACGTCCGGCAGGCCATCGATGCCGGGCTCGGCTATGTCACCGAGGACCGCAAGACCCTGGGCCTGAACCTCCTCGACGACATCAAGACCACCACGGTGTCCGCGAACCTGCGGGCTGTCAGCAAGAACTTCGTCGTGGATACCGACAAGGAATTCACCGTGGCCGAGGAATACCGCAAGTCCCTGCGCACCAAGACACCGAGTGTTGAAGAAGGGGTGGCCAAGCTTTCCGGCGGGAACCAGCAGAAGGTGGTCCTCGCCAAATGGATGTTCACGGACCCCGAACTCCTGATCCTCGACGAGCCGACCCGCGGCATCGATGTCGGAGCCAAGTACGAGATCTACGGCATCATCCAAAGGCTGGCCAACCAGGGCAAGGGCGTGATCGTCATTTCCTCCGAATTGCCCGAGCTGCTGGGGTTGTCCGACCGGATCTACACGATCTTCGAAGGCTCCATCACCGGGGTGCTGAACAAGGACGAGGCGAGCCAGGAAAGCCTCATGAAACTCATGACGTCCAACCGAAAGTCAGCCTGACGGCTGCCACCACCCAGACTCTCCAGGACACAAGGAACACACCATGAACGCTCTCAAGAAGCTATTCGGCGGCAACACCCGACAATTCGGCATGATCTTCGCCCTCGTTGCCTTGATCGTCTTCTTCCAGATCTTCACCGAGGGCCGGACCCTGACTCCCGGCAACGTCATCAACCTCTTCAACGGCAACTCCTACATCCTCATCCTCGCCATCGGCATGGTCCTGGTGATCATCGCCGGCCACATCGACCTGTCCGTCGGTTCTGTGGCCGCCGTGGTGGGCGTCACGGTTGCCCTCGCCATCCGGGACTGGGGCATTCCCTGGTACATGGGGATCCTGCTGGGGCTGGCCTTGGGTGCCTTGATCGGGGCCTGGCAAGGATTCTGGACCGCGTACGTCGGCATCCCCGCCTTCATCGTGACCTTGGCGGGCATGCTCCTCTTCCGCGGTTTCAACCAGTTCGTCGGCAAGTCCAACACCATCCCGGTTCCCAACGATTTCCAGTACATCGGTTCCGGCTACCTGCCCGAAGTCGGCCCCAACACGGGGTTCAACAACCTCACGCTGCTGATCGGCCTTGCGGCCGTTGCCTTCGTGGTGATCGGCGAAGTCCGTGCCCGCCGGACCGCCAAGGCGCTGGGCGCCGAAGTGAACGAAGCCTGGGTCATGGTCACCCGGCTGGTCTTGGTCTGCGGTGCCATCCTGTATGCCACCTACCTGTTCGCCACCGGCCGCCCAGGAACGTCCTTCCCGATCCCCGGCCTGATCCTCGCCGTCCTCGTCCTGATCTACGGTTTCATCTCCGCCAAGACCGTCATCGGCCGGCACATCTACGCGGTCGGCGGCAACCGGCACGCGGCCGAACTCTCGGGTGTCCAGTCCAAGAAGGTCAACTTCATGGTCATGATGAACATGTCCATCCTGGCCGGCCTGGCCGGCATGATCTTCGTCGGCCGCTCCACAGCCTCGGGACCGTTTGACGGCGTGGGCTGGGAACTTGACGCGATCGCCGCCGTATTCATCGGCGGCGCGGCCGTCACCGGCGGCGTCGGCACTGTCATCGGCTCCATCGTCGGTGGTCTCGTCATGGCTGTCCTGAATAACGGCCTGCAACTGCTGGGCGTCGGCGCCGACCTGACCCAGATCATCAAGGGCCTGGTCCTGCTGGCCGCCGTGGCCTTCGATGTCTACAACAAGACCCAGGGCAAGAAGTCGATCATCGGCATGATGATGAAGAACTTCGGGCGCCGCAGCGAGGAGCTCACACCGGACGAAACCACCTCCACCAAAGAAGTCATCTCCAAGGAAGCCTGAGCGGAAACGCTCGAGTCCGATTTCCAACCCACGAAAAAAGGAAGCTAGATATGCGCATGTTTGGTAAAGCTGGAAAGGCGGCAGCAATCGCTGCTATCGCAGCAGTGGCGCTGACGGCCTGCGGCCGCTCAGACAGCGGCACGGGCGGAGGTTCCACGGCAGGCGGCGAAGCCTTCCCGAAGAACTCCTCGATCGGCGTCGCGCTTCCCCAGAAGACGAGCGAAAACTGGGTCCTGGCAGAGAAGCTTTTCAACGACGGACTGACGTCCGCCGGCTTCAAGGCGGACGTCCAGTTCGCCAACGGCGGTGTCTCGGAGCAGCAGAACCAGATCAGCGCGATGGTCACCAAGGGCGCCAAGGTCATCATCGTCGGCGCCATCGATGGTTCCCAGCTGGGAACCCAGCTGAAGCAGGCGCACGATGCCGGCGCCGTGGTCATCGCCTACGACCGCCTGGTGAAGAACACGGACGCCGTGGACTACTACGTGGCCTACGACAACTTCAAGGTCGGCGAACTCCAGGGCCAGGCCCTGCTGGACGGCATGAAGGCCAAGAAGGCCTCCGGCCCGTACAACATCGAGCTCTTCGCCGGCTCCCCTGACGATGCCAACGCGAAGGTCTTCTTCGACGGCGCCATGAAGGTCCTGCAGCCCAAGATCGACGACGGCACGCTGAAGGTGGTCTCGGGACAGAAGACCTTCGAACAGGCAGTGACCCAGGGTTGGAAGGCTGAAAACGCCCAGAAGCGCATGGACACCCTGATGGCCGGCAGCTACGGCTCCACCACCCTCGACGGCGTCCTCTCCCCCAACGACACCCTGGCCCGCGCCATCATCACCTCCGTCAAGGGCGCCGGCAAGCCGGTTCCCGTGGTGACCGGCCAGGACTCCGAGGTCGAGTCCGTGAAGTCGATCATGGCTGGTGAGCAGTACTCCACCATCAACAAGGACACCCGCAAGCTCGTGGAGCACGCGATCGAGATGGTCAAGGGTCTCCAGGAGGGCAAGAAGCTCGAGATCAACGACGACAAGTCCTACAACAACGGTGTGAAGACCGTTCCGGCCTACCTGCTTCCCCCGGTGATTGTCACCAAGGAGAACGTGAAGACGGCCTACGTGGACGATCCGGTCCTCGGCCCCATCACCAAGTAACGCAACAAGCTGATGCCCGGCCCCCGTTTGGGGCCGGGCATCAGTTGTTTAAGGGCTTGTGCCCGGGACGCCGAAAGCTTCACAGCGCAAACATAGCTTCGTGCAGTTGTCCGCACAGGCGGGGGCGGAAATGTTGGTTCCGACGCCGGCGCTTCCTGGCCGGCACCGGATCCCTAGGAGAACCGTGAGCGTCCTTGCCCGCAGCGTCGGCAACGCCTTCCGCAACAAGATCAGAACGGCAGCCGTGGTGGCGGTATTGGCCGTCGCCATCGGGCTGGCCCTGTCCATGCTCGTCGCCAACCAGGCCGTGGGGGCCAAGGTCCAGGAGCTGAACGCATCCGTGGGCACCACCCTCACGGTCAACCCGGCCGGCGGCCAGGGGTTCGAAGGCGGCGGGGAACCCCTCACCGCTGCGGAAGCCGCCACCGCCGCAGCCGTCCCCAACGTCACCTCCGTGGTGGGAACCAAGGCGCTGCGGCTTCGCACTGAAACCGCGACGACGGACACCGCCAACGCTGCCGCCGGCACCGCCCAGCCCGGTGCCGGAGGACCGGGCGGGCAGGCGGGGGGAGTCACCACCAGCCTGACTGCCGCCATTGATGCCGGAACCCTCGGCAACCGGAACAACAACACCGGCAGCACGAACGGCACTGGCACCGGTACCGGAAACGGCACAGAGCCGGTACGCACCTTCACGCTGCCGATCACCGCCACCGGTACCGCCGCCGAGGTGGACAGCTCGGGCAAGGCCCTGGACATCACCAGCGGAACCGGCCTGGGCGATTACTCAGCGGCCAGCACCAAGGCCCTCGTGGGAACCACCTTGGCCGGGAAGAACAAGCTCGCAACCGGCTCCACCTTCACGGTTGCGGGCAAGACCTTCACCGTGGCCGGCATTTTCGATGCCGGCACCACCTTCGGCAACAACGCCGTGTACCTGACCCTGGCCGAGGCGCAGGCCCTCGCCGAAACCCCCGGTGAACTCTCCAGCATGGTGGTCACGGTCAACAGCATGGAGAACGTCGACAGCACCAAGACCGCGCTCCAAGCGGCGCTCGGTTCCAGCAAGGCCGACGTCACCCAGGGCCAGCGAAACCTCGAGACGGCCGTCAGCTCCCTCAACAGCGTCAAGGGCATCTCCCTCGTGGCCTTCATCGCGGCACTGGCCACCGCCGGCCTCATCATCCTGCTCATCATGGTCATGCTGGTCCGCGAGCGCCGCCGGGAAATCGGCGTCCTGAAAGCCATTGGCGCACGCAACCGCACCATCGGGCTGCAGTTCGTCCTCGAAGCCCTCGTCCTGGTGGCGCTCGGCAGCGTCGTGGGCGCGGCGATCGCCTCGTTCGCCAGTGGAGGCATCGCCTCGGCGCTGATCAGTTCCTCCAGCTCAAGTGGAGCCGGCGCCGTGGATCAGCGCGGCCCCGGAGGCGGCTTCGGCGGCGGCTTCGGCGGCCAGGGCGGCCCCTTCGGCGGCGCCACGCAGTTGCTGACATCCGTCACCGCGAGCGCCTCCCCCGGCGTGATCGCCGCAGGCATCACCGCCGTCTTCGGGGTGGCCATCATCGGCGCCCTCGTCCCGGCCCTGCTCACGGCCCGCATCCGCCCCATCGAAGTCCTCCGAGGAGAATAGCCATGATTGAAGCCAAGGACCTGGTCCGCCAGTTCACGTCCGGGGACCGCACCATCAAGCCGGTCAACGGCGTCAGTTTCGAGCTCGGGAAGGGCCAGCTGGCCTCCATCGTGGGCAAGAGCGGCAGCGGCAAGAGCACGCTGTTGTCCCTCCTGGGTGCGTTGGACAAGCCCACCAGCGGGGACGTCGTCGTCGATGGCGTCAGCCTGGCTGGCCTCCCGGACGGCAAGCTGACTGAGTACCGCCGCCGGGACATCGGTTTCGTCTTCCAGCAGTTCAACCTGATCCCCAACCTCAGCGCCGTGGACAACGTGATGCTGCCGATGGAATTCGCGGGCGTCCGCACGTCGGCGCGGGCCCAGCGCGCCAGGGAACTGCTGGAGCAAGTGCAGCTGGATCCGGAGAAGCAGACGCGACGGACCAACCGCCTCTCCGGCGGCGAGCAGCAGCGCGTGGCGATCGCCCGTGCGCTGGCCAACGAGCCGAAGCTGATCCTCGCCGACGAACCCACCGGAAACCTCGATGAGCAGACCGGCGGGCACATCATCGAGCTGCTGAGCTCCCTGAGCCGCGACCACAACACCACCATCCTGGTGGTCACGCACGATCGCGGCCTGGCCCGGAAGGCGGACCGCCGCTTCCGACTGCAGCAGGGCCAGTTGGTCGAAGAGGCGGCCGCGGCCAGGAACTGAGGTCCTGATGGTTACCGTCGACCGGCGGTAACCATCAGAACCGGATCGCGTCGATCACCTTGATCCGCACGGCCACCAAGGCCGGGATCGCCCCGGCCAGGGCGCCCACCAGCACGGCGGCACCGAAGCCCAGTATCGCCGCCTCAAGCGGAAACGGCGGGTATTCGCTCAGCGCCGGTGCCACCTTCTGCTGGATCCAAGGATTCTTCACCACGGCCACCGCCAGCATGACGCCGACGATCCCCGCCACCGCGGTGGCCACGAGTGATTCCATCATGACGCCCACGAAGATCCGGCCCGAGGTGGCGCCGAAGCTGCGGCGGATGCCGATCTCCCGGACCCGGTAGCGGATGGTCACCATCGAGATGTTCAGCATGCCCATGGCGCCGAGGAGAAGCACCAGCCCGGCCACCGCGCCCACCACCAGCTGCGCTACGGCGATCGGGTCCCCGTGGGCGGCGTAGTCCACGCGGCTGACGTCCACGTACATGTCCGGGAACTGCAGCTGCAGGTCCGCCTGCATGGCGGGCATCAACGCCTCGGCCTGCCCGTCCTGCACCCACACTTTGAACTGGCCGAAGCCCTCGGCAATTCCTGCGGTTTGCGCCGCCCTGTTCAGCATGAACGCCGACGGCGGCGCCTGCGGGAAGAGATCGGGTACGACGCCGATGATCACCGCCGTCGTCTCTTGATCCCCGACGAGCTTCGCCAGGGGTTTCCGCACGAGGTCCGGCCTGCCGGCTGTGTTGTAGAACGCCTCCGAAACGACGACAGCGGGCGCCAACCGCTGTTCGTCATCGTCTGCAAACCACGAGCCGCGCGTGACGTCCGTGCGGTGGATGACCCCGTAGCCCGGATCCACCAGCGTCATCTGTACATCCTGGACGCCTCCCGGGAACTGGAAGCGCGCCTGAGCCTGCCCTGTGTGGGTCCAATAGCTGATCCCATAGCGTTCCACGATCCCCTGATAGGCCTTCTCGAGCCGTTCGGGATCCGGCATGGTGGGTCCGTTGACGCTCAGCGCGACCGTTGCCGTGCGCCCCTGGCTGCGTTCCGCCTGGACCTTGAAGCCTTCCCGGGCGAGGTCTCCCACGCCCACCACTGAAGTCAGAGCGGTCACTGAAACCGCCACGCCCACCAGCGCCAGCAGGATGCGGACCTTGTTGATGCGCAGTTCCTGCCAGGCCTCCACAAGCGCCGAAACGATGCCGGAAAGAAAGCCGCTCATGCCGGAACCTCCGCCGCTGCCTGCAGCACGCCCGCGTCGAGGCGGTACCGGGACCTCGCCAATGCCGCCACATTATGGTCGTGGGTGATGGTCACCAAGGCCGCGGCAGACTCAGTGGCGATCGAATCGAGCAACGCCATCACGGACTGCCCGGTTTCGACGTCGAGCGCCCCGGTGGGCTCATCGGCGAGAATCAGCCGGGGGCGCCGAACGAGCGCCCGCGCGATGGCGATCCGCTGCTGCTCGCCGCCGGACATCATGTTCGGTTTGGCTCCCGCCCGGGCGGCGAGGCCCACGCGGTCCAGCATTTCCATGGCCAGTTCGCGGCGCCGCCAGAAGTCCCTGCCCTTGGCGTAGTACAGCGGAGTCATGACGTTGTCCAAGGCGCTGCGACCCTGCAGCAGGTTGAACTGCTGGAACACGAAACCCACCGTGGAGCCGCGCAACCGGGCCCGGGCGTTGCCGCCGATGCGCTGCACCGGAGTTCCCAGGAAGTCCAGTTCGCCGTTGCTGGGAACGTCCAACAGCCCAAGCAGGTTCAGGAGGGTGGATTTTCCGCAGCCCGAGCGGCCGACGATCGCGGTGTGGTCGCCGCTGAAAACTTCGAGATCGATGCCCCGCAGGATGTGCAGTTCCTGGTCATCGGGCAGGACCACTGAGCGGGTGACCCCGCGCAGGCTCAGCAAGGTCTCCATGCCTAGCCGCCCGCCGGACCGTACATCATTTGCCCCGGGCCGGGCATGGCCGGATTCGCGGCGGCACCCGGCACGAACTCCAGCACCATGTCCCCCTCGGCCAGGCCCGAAGTGACCTCCACCTTGGAGCCGTCGTTCAGGCCAAGCTTCACGCGGCGCTGCTCCGGTTCCCGGGCCTCCCGGACAGGGGCTCCAGGGGCTCCGGGTGCGGCACCTGGCGCGGCTCCGGCGTCCGCTACAGCCGCAGCTTCCCCGGCGAGCCAGACGATTCCTTCCTTGACGCTTCCCTTCACCGAGCTCAGCGGAACAGTGATGACATTCTTCGACTCGCCCGCCGTCACGGTCATAGTGGCGCCGAGGCCTGCGAAGACCTCCGTTCCCGAGGGGATGGCGCAGCTCAACGTCCCGGTGGCCGGTCCGCCGTCCTGGGGTGCTTCCCCTCCCCCGCCGGGAACGGCGACAGCGGCCGGCTGCAGGCCGCCCGCAGCCACCGCCATGCCACCCGCACCCGTGCCGCCACCCGTCCCGCCTCCGGAAGCACCGGCGTCGGAGGCGTTGTTCTTAAGTGTCACTTCCGGGCAAGTGAAGGGCGCCGGGCCGCCGGTCAGCGCGATCTCCGCCGAGCCCGGCTTGCCCAGGAGCCGGAACTGCTGTGCGGCGGTCACGGGGCCGGACACCGTGTAGCTCCCCGGGTCCACCTTGCCCACGGTCTCGCCAACGGTCACCTGCTGGTCGATCAGCACACCGAGTTCGCTGACTTTGCCACCTCTTGGAGCGGGAACATCCGTGTAGACATACACCGGTTCGCTGCTCTGTTCTTCCGCAGCTTCTTCACCCGGTTCGGTAGCCTGCCCCGCTTCGCGGGGCTGCTCCGTCCGTACCTGGATCACCGCCTCGCCTTTGGCGACTGTGGTCCCGGCGTCCCGGTAGATATACACCACGGTTCCGGCGGCGGTGCTCCGGACGGCCTGTGCGGGATCGCTCTGGACCGTCGCTTTGAGCTGCACGGTGTTCGTCACCGTGGCCCGGACCGCGGGTACAGCCGGCGTCCCCACCTGCGCCATCGGGGCCGGCCCGGATTCTTCGGACCGCAGGCCGTCGATGAACGCGATTTTGACCAAAGCCAAAGCTATGACTGCAAAGACCAGCAGCCAGGCCACCGGCAAGACGACACGTCGAAAAACACTCATCCCTGCTCCATTCGGTAACTCCCCACAGAAACGCTCTGCGAGGGATGAACTACCCCAGCCTAAACGTACCGACCGGCACGTATGTTTTACCGGGAGCTTGAGTTACCCGGCCAAGCGGAGGAAAGCCGCCCGGAGGGGGCACCGCCTGCGGTGTCCCGGGTGAGAGGATGGTCACCATGAGCAAGCACATCGCCAGGCCATGGCTGTTCAACCAGGAAAACCAGGACCCGCGGGCCGCCACCGGAAAGACCCTGCGCTGGGGCGTCGTCGCCACGGGCGGGATTGCCCGGACCGTCACCGGGGACCTCCTCCAGCTTGAAGACGCCGAGCTGTACGCGGTCAGTTCGCGGAGCCAGGAGTCGGCGGATGCCTTCGCCGCGATGCACGGCGCCAAGAAGGCGTACGGGGACGACGGCGGAGTGCATGGCTACCAGCGGCTGCTCGCCGACGACGCGGTGGACGTCGTCTACGTCGCCACCCCGCATGCCCAGCATTTCGAGGTGGCCAAGGCCGCGCTGGAGGCCGGCAAGCACGTGCTGTGCGAGAAGGCCTTCACCATCAATGCCCGCGAGGCCGCGGAACTGGTGGCCCTGGCGCGCGATCGGCAGCTCTTCCTGATGGAGGCGGTGTGGAGCCGTTTCCTGCCCAGCATGCAGAGGGCCTTCGCGATTGCGGCCTCGGGCGAGCTGGGCGAGATCAAATGGGTCAGCGCGGACCTGGGCTTCCCCGCACCGTACGACCCCGCGGCACGGATCTGGTCACCGGCGGACGGCGGCGGCGCCTTGTTGGACCTCACCGTCTACCCGCTCCTCTGGGCGTGGGGCACCCTTGGCGCCCCGCAGACCGTCAGCGCCGTGGGCACCCTGAACAGCGACGGCGTCGACTCCCAGAACGCGCTGACCCTCGGATACGACAGTGGCGCCCTCGCGCAGCTGACCTCTTCCTTGCTGGCACACGGCCCGCGGTCTGCGTCCGTGGCCGGAACCGGCGGGTTCCTGCAGACCCACGGCTCCATCAACAATCCGCGCGAACTGCACATCCGCACGGGGTGGGACGAGCCGCGGGTGGAGCGTTTCGACGTCGTGGGCGTTGGCTACTGCTATGAACTGCGCGAGGTGACCCGGTGCGTCCAACAGAGCCTCACGCAGAGCCCCGTGATGCCGTGGGATGACACGGTGGACACCATGCGCTTGTTTGACGGCGTCCGGTCGCAACTGGGGATCCGCTACGCCAACGACCAGCCCAAGCGCGTGTGACAGGAGCGTCACACGGGGTTGGAAGATTCCGTACCAACGCCCTGTTCCCGTCATCTACCGGGACCGCCATGACACTTGGCGTCGATATTCCGCTTTTTCTGGACCGGCCAATTCCCTGGTCCTACGATGTACGCAACCGTTGAATCTGAGTCAGAGGCTGGGGGCGTCAGATCAAAGCTGCGCAAAGCCGCATAGCTGCTTCGGAAACCACGGCTACTAATCCGGCGGGTGGCGTCCCGTCCGGAGATCAGGTGGTGGCTCCGATTGCGGTCCCTGTCAACATCGGAGCCACCATGCTGACGATACTTCCGGCGAACTTCAGCCGCTAGCGCCTCCCGCTTTTCCTGCCCGCCCCTCGCACTCCGAAGCCCCGCGCCCCGGACATCTTCCGGTCCAGTGAGGCGGCGCCCGAACCCAGGAACACCAAGGCCAGGGACACCACGACGTAAACGATGAGCAGTTCGCCGGCGATCCCGCCTGTCCCGGCCAGCAGGGGCTTGCCGGATTCGGTGACGAACCAGATGGCTGCGAACATGACCGCTGCCAGGAACCCGGCCAGCCGGGTGAAAGCTCCCAGCAGGAACATCGCGCCGAGGCCCGTTTCGCCGAGGATGACCAGCCAGGACAGCATCTCCGCTTTCTGCACTCCCATCCCGGCAATGGACGCTTCGAAGGCTTCCTGCCCGGCCAGGATCTTCCGGACCCCGTGCAGCGCCATGAGGGCGCCGACGCAGATCCGGAGCAGCGCGGTTCCGTACGAGCTCGATGCGGCGGAAGGATTGAGGAAATTCACCCACCCAATCTAAGCCGCCCACCCAACTGGCTCGCATTTTTGTCGTTACGAGCCCTCGCAACTCAACGACTGCGAGCCAGTCGGGGGCTAAAGGGCAGAATGGAAGCCATGAATGTTGACGTAGTGGTGGTAGGCGGCGGAGCGATGGGCTCGGCCGCGGCCTGGCAGCTGGCCCGGGGCGGCACATCGGTGGTGCTCCTGGAGCAGTTCGAAGAAGGTCACAAGATCGGGGCCTCGCACGGCGCCACCCGGAACTTCAACACCGCCTACGCCGAAGCGGACTACCTCGAACTCCTCGCCGAATCCCGGAAGCTGTGGGACGAACTGGCCGAGGAAACCGGAACGCAGCTCCTGGACCTCGTCGGACTGGCGAACCACGGCAACGTGGCCAAGCTCCGCACGGTCCGCGAAGCCCACCAGGAACGGGGTATCGAGAGCTACTTCCTCTCCGCAGCCGAGGCCGGGGAACGCTGGCAGGGCATGGCCTTCCGCGGCGACGTCCTGTTCGTGCCCGGCTCCGGCCGGGTGCGGGCGGCCGAGGCACTTATAGCGCTGCGGAAAGCGGCCGAGGCCCGCGGCGCCCGTTTCGAATACTCGACGCCGGTACGCGCCATCCGGGTCCTCGGCGCCGACGCGGTGCTCGTGGTGACGGACCAGGCCGAGTACACGGCCCGCCGGGTGGTGGTCACGGCCGGCGCCTGGGCCGGCAAGGTCCTCGACGGTCTCGCCACCCTGCCGCCGCTGGTGGTCACCCAGGAACAGCCGGCGCATTTCACACCGCTGGACGGCTCCCTGGACTGGCCCAGCTTCAACCACAACCCGGATCCGGACGATCCCAGGGACGACTACTGGTACAGCCCCGTCTACGGCATGCTGACTCCGGGCGAGGGCATCAAGGCCGGGTGGCACGGTGTCGGCCCCGTGACGGATCCCGATGCGCGCACCTTCGAGCCCGAACCCCGGCAGCTCGAAGCCCTGGTGCGCTACGCGCGCGAGTGGCTTCCCGGCGTCGACCCCGCAACGGCGGTGCCGATCAGCTGCACGTACACCACCACTCCGACCGAGGACTTCGTGCTCGACGGATTCGGCCCGCTGGTGGTGGGCGCCGGCTTCTCGGGACACGGCTTCAAGTTCACCCCGGCGATCGGCAGGGTCCTGGCGGACATCGCCGACGGCGGCGTGGCGGCACCGCGTTTCGCAGCGGTGCGCTGACGGGGCGTTAAACCCAACTGACTCGCAGTAGATGTCGTTTTAACTGCGAGTCAGTTGGGTTAGGCCGTGACTACTTCAGGCCGGCGATCACCGTGTTGAAGGTCTCGGACGGGCGCATGACGGCGGAGGCCTTGTCGGCGTCCGGGCGGTAGTAGCCGCCGATCTCCACCGGGGAACCCTGCACGGCGAGCAGCTCGCCGACGATGGTTTCCTCACCGGAGGTCAGCGCCTCGGCGACCTTCGCGAAGGAGGCGGCCAGCTCGGCGTCGGCGGTCTGCTTGGCCAGCTCCTGGGCCCAGTAGGAGGCCAGGTAGTAGTGGCTGCCGCGGTTGTCGATGGTGCCCAGCTTGCGGCCCGGCGACTTGTTCTCCAGCAGGAAGGTGCCGGTGGCGCGGTCCAGGGTGTCGGCCAGGACCTGTGCCCGGGCGTTGCCCTCGGTGGTGGCCAGGTGCTCGAAGCTGACGGCCAGGGCCAGGAACTCGCCCAGGCTGTCCCAGCGCAGGTAGTTCTCCTTGAGGAGCTGCTGCACGTGCTTCGGGGCGGAACCGCCGGCACCGGTTTCGAAGAGGCCGCCGCCGTTGATCAGCGGAACCACGGAGAGCATCTTGGCGCTGGTACCCAGTTCCAGAATCGGGAAGAGGTCCGTGAGGTAGTCACGGAGCACGTTGCCGGTCACCGAGATGGTGTCTTCGCCCTTGCGGATGCGCTCCAGGGTGAAGGCGGTGGCCTTCTCCGGGGACATGATCTCGATCTGCAGGCCCTCGGTGTCGTGGTCCTTCAGGTATTCCTTGACCTTGGCGATGAGCTGGGCGTCGTGCGCGCGCTCTTCGTCCAGCCAGAACACGGCGGGGGTCTTGGAGGCGCGGGCGCGGGTGACAGCCAGCTTGACCCAGTCGCGGATGGGCAGGTCCTTGGTCTGGCAGGCGCGCCAGATGTCGCCGGGGGCAACCTCGTGCTCAATCAGAACCTTGCCGGAACCGTCAACCAGCTGCACCTTGCCGGCGTCCTGGATTTCGAAGGTCTTGTCGTGGCTGCCGTATTCCTCGGCGGCCTGGGCCATGAGGCCGACGTTCGGGACGGTGCCCATGGTAGTGGGGTCGAAGGCGCCGTTGGCACGGCAGTCGTCAATCACCACCTGGTACACGCCGGCGTAGGAGCTGTCCGGGAGGACGGCCAGGGTGTCGGCTTCCTTGCCGTCCGGGCCCCACATGTGGCCGGAGGTGCGGATCATGGCCGGCATGGAGGCGTCCACGATCACGTCGGAGGGAACGTGGAGGTTGGTGATGCCCTTGTCGGAGTCGACCATGGCCAGTGCCGGGCCGTTTTCCAGGCCCTGCTTGATGGCGGCGGCAACGTCTTCGCGGATGTCTTCCGGGAGTTCGTCGAGGCCGTTGAGGATGGAGGCGAGGCCGTTATTGGCGCTCAGGCCGGCGGCGTCGAGCTGCTTGCCGTAGGTGGCGAAGAGGTCGGCGAAGTAGGCCTTGACCACGTGGCCGAAGATGATGGGGTCCGAAACCTTCATCATGGTGGCCTTCAGGTGTGCCGAGAACAGCACGCCTTCTTCCTTGGCGCGGGCAACCTGGGCGGCGAGGAATTCGTCCAGGGCGGCGGCGCGCATGACGGTGCCGTCGACAACTTCGCCGGCCAGCACGGGGATGGACTGCTTGAGGGTCTTGACCGAGCCGTCTTCGCGGACCAGCTGGATGCGAAGGGTGTCGTCGGCCGGGACCACCACGGACTTTTCGTTGGAGCGGAAGTCATCGGCGCCCATGGTGGCGACATTGGTCTTGGAGTCGCTGCTCCAGGCACCCATGGAGTGCGGGTTCTGGCGGGCGTAGTTCTTCACGGACAGCGGGGCGCGGCGGTCCGAGTTGCCTTCGCGCAGCACCGGGTTCACGGCGGAGCCCTTGATCTTGTCGTAGCGGGAGCGGATGTCCGTCTCTTCGTCCGAGGAAGGGTTGTCCGGGTAGTCCGGGAGGGCGTAGCCCTTGCCCTGCAGTTCGGCGATGGCAGCCTTCAGCTGCGGGACGGATGCGCTGATGTTGGGCAGCTTGATGATGTTGGCTTCGGGCTTCTTCGCCAGTTCGCCGAGCTCAGCCAGGGCGTTACCGATGCGCTGCTCTTCGGTGAGGTAGTCCCCGAAGGCTGCGATGATGCGGCCGGCCAACGAGATGTCTCGGGTTTCCACGTCCACGCCCGCCGTCGAAGCGAAGGCCTCGATGATCGGCAGGAAGGAATACGTGGCCAGCATCGGCGCTTCATCGGTGTGGGTGTAGATAATCTTGGCCATTGCTCGGGCGTCTCCCTGAAGGTCTCCCGGGGCTGCAGCCGCACCATTGCTCCAATCGGCACGCAGGACGGACCACAAACCCCTTGCGTTGTTTGCCGGATGATGCCCGGCGGAACATTCCAACTATGCCACAGCGGGCCATTTTGCCCCTAAATTGCGGGGATTCCCGGGATTCCATGACGCGCCGCCGCGAGGGCGGCAGACGGCACGGCAGCCGCCCTCATAATTCATAGAGCGCTATCACAAACTCTGAAACATCCCTTTACAAAGCTGTCACAGCACGGGTACCTTCATTCCGTTATCCCGCGGCGGGGTTTCCGTCCGGGCCCGCTTTCCCCACCGAAAGTCAGGACAATCGTGACAAGAACCAAGACCCTGGCCACAAGCCTTCTCGGTCTCTCCGCGGCCGTACTGTTCGCCTTCACATCCGCGGGAGGGGCGGCCGCGACCTCCGCGTCCCCGGACATCAAGGAGGTGTCCCACCCCGTCAGCACCGTCCTGCAGACCAGCGGCGTGGCCGACTACTGGACCCCTGAACGCATGCGCTCGGCAATCCCGGGCGACGTCCTGGCACACAAGGCGCTGGAGCGTGGCAAGAGCACATCCCGTGCCGCCGTCGAAAAGGGCACCTCGACCAGGATTTCGGGCAAGGCCGGCAAGGGCAAACCGTCCCTGCACACCGACGAGGCCCCGGTATCGCACATCGGCAAGGTCTTCTTCACCCTCGGTGGCCTCAACTACGTGTGCTCCGGCAACTCCGTGGCTTCGGCCAACAAGAGCACCGTCTCCACCGCCGGCCACTGCCTCAACGAGGGCCCCGGAGCCTTCGCCACCAACTTCGTCTTCGTCCCGGCATACCTGAACGGCGCGGCTCCGTACGGGAAGTGGACCGCACGCGCCCTGTACACCACCAGCCAGTGGAGCTCCGGCGGGGATATCCAGTACGACACCGGCTTCGCCGTCGTCTCCACCCTGAACGGCCAGAGCCTCTCCGACGCGGTGGGCGCCTCCGGCGTCGAGTTCAACGCGGCCCGCGGCCTGAGCTACAAGGCCTTCGGCTACCCCGCCGCGAGCCCCTTCGACGGCCAGTCACTCAAGGCCTGCACCGGCACCGCCCATGACGACACCATCAACCCCGGCGGCACCACCCAGGGCATCCCTTGTGACATGACCGGCGGCTCTTCCGGCGGCCCCTGGTTCATCGGCAGCAACTCCGACGGCTACCAGAACTCAATCAACAGCTACGGTTACGGCAGCCGCTCCACCACCATGTACGGCCCCTACTGGGGTTCGGTCATCCAACAGGCCTACGGCACCGCCTCCGCCAACTGAGCTGAGTTAACGCAGCCCGGTTAAGCGACGACGGCGGCCGTCCCCTTTGAGGGGACGGCCGCCGTTTTCGTGTGGGCTGCAGTGCTTCTTAGCTGCAGTGCTTCTTAGTGGAAGAAGTGGCGTGCGCCGGTGAAGTACATCGTGATGCCCGCAGCGTTGGCCGCGGCAATGACTTCCTCGTCCCGGACGGAGCCGCCGGGCTGGACCACGGCGCGGACACCGGCGTCGATCAGGATCTGCAGGCCGTCGGCGAACGGGAAGAACGCGTCGGAGGCCGCCACGGCGCCACGGGCACGCTCAGGTGCGCCCGCTGCGGAGGCGTTGGACGCGCCGCCGGGGGCATCGCCCCCACTAGCGCTGTCGGACTCCACCGTCATGCCCAGGGTGTTGGCGCGTTCGACGGCCAGCTTGCAGGAGTCCAGACGGTTGACCTGGCCCATGCCGATACCGACGGTGGCACCGTTGTCGGCCAGCAGGATGGCGTTGGACTTGGGGGCGCGGCAGGCGGTCCAGGCGAAGGCGAGGTCGGCCAGGGTGGCGTCGTCTGCGGCTTCACCCGCGGCGAGGGTCCAGTTGGCGGGGTTGTCGCCGTCGGCGTCCACCTTGTCGCTCATCTGCACCAGCACACCGCCGGACACCTGGCGCATCTCGGCCGGATAGCGGTCGTAGCCCTCGGGCAGGGCGAGCAGGCGGATGTTCTTCTTCTTGGAGAGGATCTCCACCGCTTCCGGCTCGAAGTCCGGGGCGATGACGACCTCGGTGAAGATACCGGCGACCGTGCGCGCCATGCCGGCGGTCACGGTACGGTTCGCGGCGATCACGCCACCGTAGGCGGAGACGGGGTCGCAGGCGTGGGCCTTGGCGTGGGCGTCAGCAATGGGGTCCTCGGCGTCGGCGGAACCGACGGCCACACCGCAGGGGTTCGCGTGCTTGACGACAGCCACGGCCGGCCCGGCGAAGTCGAAGGCGGCGCGCAGGGCGGCGTCGGCGTCCACGAAGTTGTTGTAGCTCATGGCCTTGCCGTGCAGCTGGTCGGCCTGGGCGATGCCGGCCGGGGCGGCCTTGTCCACATACAGGGCGGCCTGCTGGTGCGGGTTCTCGCCATAGCGCAGCACCTCGGAGCGTTCCAGCGCCAGGCCGGCGTACGCCGGCCAGTCGATGACGCCGTCGCCGTCCTCGTCCAGGAACTGGGAGGCGGTCCAGGTGGCCACGGCGGTGTCGTAGGCAGCGGTGTGGGCGAAGGCCTTGGCGGCCAGGCGGCGGCGGGTCTTCAGGTCGAAGCCGCCGGCCGCGGCTGCCTCAACTACTTCACCGTAGAAGGAGGGGTCCGTGACGATGGTGACGGCGGCGTGGTTCTTCGCGGCCGAGCGCACCATGGCGGGGCCTCCGATGTCGATCTGTTCGACGACGTCGTCCTGCCCGGCACCGGAGCGGACCGTTTCGACGAAGGGGTACAGGTTGACGACTACGAGGTCGAAGGGCTCGATCTCCATCTTGGCCAGGGTGTCCATGTGGGCCTGGACGCGGCGGTCGGCGAGGATGCCTCCGTGCACGCGCGGGTGCAGGGTCTTGACCCGGCCATCCAGCATTTCCGGGGAACCGGTGACTTCTTCGACTTCCTTGA
Source organism: Arthrobacter silvisoli (assembly GCF_003369445.1). Lineage (GTDB taxonomy): Bacteria > Actinomycetota > Actinomycetes > Actinomycetales > Micrococcaceae > Arthrobacter > Arthrobacter silvisoli. The sequence goes on along the minus strand of NZ_QRCU01000006.1, from coordinate 45,340 downwards.
CCGGGATGCCGGCCGCGGCGATCTTCTTGGCGGTGGAACCGGTGGAGACGATGGCGACGCCGGCTGCGTGCAGGCCCTTCGCGAGCTCCTCCAGTCCTGTCTTGTCGTAAACCGAGATGAGTGCACGGCGGATAGGGACACGGTCAAGCTGCGTGAAGCTCACAAAAAATCTCCGTCTTGGATCGCGTTGGGCTCGCGGATGGTGGGGATACGCCACAGTTTATCGCGTCCGCGGTGGCCCCCGTTTTCATTGCGTTGCGGCGCCCCGCTCTCCGTGCTCTGCAACCCCCCAAAGGACGTAGAGCAGGCCTCACAACGCGTAGTAGCTTAGTGCTCATGAACGCTTCGGAGATGGTGCTGGTGGCCGATCTCGGCAAGAGCAGGTGCCGGCTGGAACTGCGCTCCGGAGACCGGGTGCTCGCCCAGGCAGACCAGCACGGCTTCCCCGGACTTGGTATCACCGACGGCGCACGGCTGGCCTTCGAGCTGCTGGAAGAGACGGCCGCGATGATTCCCGCGGAACTGACCGCGTCTGGCCCGTCCGGATCCCCGCTGGCCGGTTTCGGTGCAGCCGTGGCCGGCGTCGAGGCTTCCGCCGAAAGCTCCAGCGAACTGGCCGCCCTGCTCTCTCGCCGCTTCCATGTCCCCGCCGCAGTCCTTTCCGACGCCACCGCCGCGCAGCTCGGCGCCATGCAGGGCGCCCCCGGCACCGTGCTCATCGTGGGCACCGGCGCGGTGGCGTTCCGCTTCGACGACGGCGGGCAGTTGCACCGCGCCGACGGCTGGGGCCCGCTGCTGGGCGACCGCGGCAGCGGCCGGTGGATCGGCCAGCGCGGCCTGGAGGCAGTGGTGCAGGCGTTCGACGGCGGCCCGGAGACTTCGCTGAGCGCCGCGGCCGGCGCTTTGGTCGAGACGCCCCTCCTCCTCCCCGCCTGGCTGGGCGGTTCCAAGAACCCGTACCGCAGCATGGCCAATTTCGCTCCCCTGGTGCTGCACGCCGCGCAGGCGGGTGACGCCGTCGCGCGCAGGATCGTGGACGAGGCCTGCACCATCCTCGCCGGCACGGTCACGCGGGCCAACGGCGGCCACGGCCGGGTGGCGGTGCTGGGCGGCCTGGCCAGCTCGGTGTACTTCGCGGGCCTCTTGCACAACACCCTGGCTTCGGCTGGGATGGAGATGGTCGAGCCCCTCGGCGACGGCATGGACGGGGCGGCCCTCGCTGCGACGCGCCGCGGGCTCCTGCAGGAAAGGTACATCCACCGTGACGGAACAAACTGGCCCGACTGACCCCACCGCCGCAACCCCTCCGCACGGCGACCCCCTGGCGGGGCTGCGCACCGAACTCGCCGGACTGCAGACCGAACAGGCGGCCCCGGACCTGGGCGGCATCGACACCATGGGCACCGCCGAACTCGTGGCCGCCATGAACGAGATCAACCGCGGCGTCCCCGCAGCCGTCGAGGAAGCCGCGCCCGCCATCGAACAAACAGTCGACGCCGTAGCGGAGCGCCTCGCCCGCGGCGGCCGCCTGCTCTACGTCGGCGCCGGAACTGCGGGCCGGATGGGCGTGCTGGACGCCAGCGAGTGCCCGCCCACCTTCGGCACTCCCCCGGGCCTCGTGGTGGGCATCGTCGCCGGCGGCCCCCAGGCCATCCAGAAACCGGTGGAGTACGCCGAGGACAACGCCACGGCGGGCGCCCGGGATCTTCATGACATCAACGTGACGGAAAAAGATGCTGTGATTGGCATCTCCGCCTCGGGCCGCACGCCGTACGTGATCGGAGCGCTGGAGGAAGCCCGCAGCCGGGGTGCGTTCACGGCGGCGATCGCGTGCAACCACGGCTCGGCCATCGGCAGGCTAGCGGACGTGGCAATCGACGTGGTGGTGGGCCCGGAGTTCGTGGCAGGCTCCACCCGGCTCAAGGCCGGAACCGCCCAGAAACTCGTGCTGAACATGATCAGCACGCTCACGATGGTCAAGCTCGGCAAGACCTACGGGAACCTGATGGTTGACCTGAAGGCCACCAACCAGAAACTCCTGGCACGCTCCCAGCGCACCATCCAGCACGCCACGGGAGCCGACGCGGACACCGCCATCCGTGCCCTCGATTCGGTGGGCGGATCGGTCAAGGCGGCCATCCTGGTGCTGCTGACGGGCATCGATCCGGGGCAGGCCAAGGGCGCCCTGGACGAGGCCGGCGGCTTCCTGCGGAAAGCGATAGAAAACCACCGCTAAAGTTTTCCCCAGGAGGGGAAAATGAACACGTATACGTCAGTGCCCAGCGGTGAGCAGGTGGTCCAGGAACTGCCTTGGCGCTGGGCGGTCCAAGGCCGGATTTTCCTGATCGGCGGCTTGGGCTTCATGTTCGACGCCTGGGACGTCACGCTCAACGGCATCCTCATTCCCCTGCTCTCCAAGCACTGGTCCCTGGAAGCAGCCGACGCCGCCTGGATCGGCACCGCCAACCTGATCGGCATGGCCCTGGGCGCCTTCGCGTGGGGAACCATCGCGGACACGATCGGGCGCCGGAGGGCGTTTACGGCCACACTGCTGATCTTCTCGCTCTTCACCGTGCTGGGCGCCTTCGCCCCGGACTTCGTGTGGTTCTGCATCTTCCGCTTCATGGCCGGTTTCGGCCTGGGCGGCTGCATTCCGGTGGACTATGCCCTGGTGGGAGAGTTCACCCCGCGGAAGCAGCGCGGCAGGGTGCTTACCGCGATGGACGGCTGGTGGCCGGTGGGCGCCGCGCTGTGCGGTTTCGTGTCGGCCGGGCTGATGGCCGCGTTCGCCGACTGGCGCCTGACCATGCTGGTGATGGTGCTGCCGGCCCTGCTGGTGTTCTGGGTGCGGCGCAGCGTGCCCGAGTCCCCGCTCTTCCTGATCCGCAAAGGCCGGCGCAAGGAGGCCGCGGAAGTCATCGACGCCCTCGTCGCTGCCACCGGCGCGGAGCCGCGCGCGTACAGCCTGCCCGATCCGCAGGGAGCACCGCGGCTCTCCGCCGGGAGCGCGTGGACCCAATTGCGCAGCCTGTGGCAGTTCAGCTGGAAGATCACGACGGCGGCCTGGGCTTTGTTCTTCACCGTCCTTCTCGTCTACTACCTGAGCCTGACCTGGATGCCGCGCATCCTGATCGGCGCCGGGTTCGAGGAATACAAGGCGTTCCTGACGACGGCGGGGATGGCCGCCGTCGGACTGCTGGGCGTGGTAGTGGCGGCGCTGCTGGTGGAGCGGCTGGGCCGCAAGTGGATCCTCGCCGTGACCGGCCCGTTGTCCGCGGCGACGCTCGTAGTGGTGGCGCTGGTGGTGGACATCCCGTCCGCTGCGGTGTTCTGGCTGCTGGTTTTCGGCTTCGTGGTGCAGGTTGCCATCCCGGTGCTGTACGCCTATGTGTCCGAGCTCTACCCCACCGAACTGCGGGGATCGGGGTTCGGCTGGGCCTCGACGTTCTCCCGGATCGGCGCCGGTTTCGGCCCGCTCGTGTTTGCCTCGTTCTTCTGGCCCACCTTCGGCCTGGCTACGTCCTTCGCGCTGGCCGGCGGACTGGTGCTGCTGGCGGTTCTCTGGATGGGGCTCTTCGCCCCGGAAACCAAGCAGCGCGCCCTGGACTGAGCCTGTTCAGTACTGAGGCCGTCCAGCCCGGCGTGCGCCGGGTCCGTCAGTCCCGGCGCCCCAGTGCGCGTGCGAGGACCATGCGTTCCCTGGCGGACACCTCGGGCAGGTAGGCGCGTGCCAGGGCCATGCCGATACGCGGCAGTGCCGAGAAGTCCGGGAAGGCCATGAACAGCGTGGTGTATTCAGGGTGGAACTTCGCCTTGAAGCGGAACAGGGAGCCGAAACCATAGGCCGGCTCGAGCGTCCTTGACAGCCAGGCGAGGAAGGCGGCGATGCCGGCTTCGGTTCCCTCCGGCTCTGCGTTCTCCGGTACCGGTTTGGTGGCCAGTGGAGCACCGGACAGGCTCACATACCGGGCGCCTTCCTCCTGCAGGTGCAGCGCGGCAGAGGCGATCAGGAATTCCATGACGCCGTTATGGGCATCGGGTGCGCGGCGCATGAAGTCCAGGGTCCAGGCGACCACCTCCCCGCCGTCATACACCGGCATCCAGGACGTCAGCGCCTCGATGCGCCCGTCCTCTGCCACGGCGAGCATGAGCCGGACCTCCGGATCCTTGAGTTCCTCCAGGCCGCCCAGGGTGAACCCCATTTCGGGCAGCTTGTTCTCCGCCACCCAGGATTCGGAAATGGCCACGATTTCGGTGGTCGCCGCGAACGGCAGTTCGCTCCAGGACGTCCACACTGCCGTCCTGCCTTCACGGATCGCCTTGTTGAGGGCGGTCCGCACGCTCTGCCAGTGCTTGCCCTTCATGGTGAATCCGGCGGTGTGGATCACTGTCTCCTCGCCCACCGGCATGTGCCGCCAGCCGAGCCGCTCGAAGTAGGGCAGCAGGCCGGGGTGGAAGGAATAGAAGACAGGGGTCCAGTTGTGTTCATCGCAGAACACCAGGAATTCACGGAGGGTCTGCTCCACCCGGTCCGGGGCGCAGACAGGCTCGCCGAGGACGATGGCCTGCCCGTTGACCTCGCGGTACGCGAGGGCCCCCTCACCGTCGGCGGTGAACCAAGGGGTGTTGCCCTCCCAGGTGGTCATATGCCCGAGCGAGCCGCCGCCGCGGCGGCGCAACAGCGCGCGGAACTTCTCGACGTCGTGCGCCACTGCAAGGCGCGGCGAGCGCGAAAGCAGCCAGAGGGCAGCGAGCACGAAGACCGCCCAGAACACGGGTCCGCTCCACTGGTAGGCCCAGCTCACGGCGGTGTGCCGCGGGACCACCAGGTGCGCCGGCCCGCCGAGGAAGTGCGGCGGGACGAAGCGGCGCGGCGCTTCCAGGAACAGCGTGGCAGCGTTGACCCGCGGCGCGATCGACTTCAGCGCGGACAGGGCGGTGACCGTGCAGGCGGCCGCCAGGACCAGGAAGGAGCCCAGCACCACCAGCAGGAAACGGCGGAACGCCCGCCGGGGTGCCCGGATGCCGAAGTGCCTGCGCTTGAGGATGAGCAGGAGGAGGGAGGCCACCGGGACCAGGGCCGCCGTGATCATCCAGACCAGGAGCTCCTGGCCGTTGAACGGGCGGTGCACCGGGGTTCCGGACTGCGCGATGAGGCGCACCACGCTGAACGATGCCGGGGAGACCAGGAGGATCGCAGTGTTGACGCACACCGCGAGCCACCAGCCGAAGCGCCTGCCCCGGTACAGCCCCCACGCCGCCACGCCCAGGAGCACCACGGGGACGAAGGCAAGGACCACCATGCCCGGTCCCTGCGAACCGATCCGGGCGAGCTGGTGGATACAGAGCCGGGACAGCGGCATGTCGCCGCGGCAGGCCGCGGCGAGCGTTCCGGGGTCCACGGGGTCGTTCATGAACAGGTAGGAACCGAACGCGAAGGGCGTCAGGTCCGTGCTCCCCAAATAGGCCACCAGCGGGCCCACTGCCGTGACCAGGACGACGGCGGCGACCAAGGTGCGGGTTTCCCGGTGCGAGCTGTAGGCCACGTGGAGGGGGCGCTTGGCGGACCGCAGCAACGCGCCCAACGGAAGGCCGGCAAGCACGGCCAGGAGCCGGTAGAAGTCTTCGGGGTCGCCTGAATACAGGACGAAGATGAGCACAAACGTCAGCAGGACCACCCTGATCCGGCGCCGCCACAGCAGCCCCATGCTGCCCGTGGCAGTGGACAGGGCGCCCAGCACGCCGGTGAGCGGATCAACCGTGGTGGAGGCGGACGCGCCGGTGGACCACCACTCCCAGGTGAGCGTTCCCAACCATTGCAGGAGGAGGCCCAGGAACCCGCCTGCCAGGCCGGTCGCGAGGAAAGCAAGCGCGGCCTTCCGCGTCCCGAGGGTCCGTTCCGCCAGACCGAGCAGCAGGATGGCCCCGATGGCCGCCAAGGCGGTTGCCGTGGCGTCCTGCGGAACCAGCAGCGCCGTCAGCAGGGTCCACCCGTGGCCTCCCTCGAAAGTGGTGTCCACGCCCAGGCCCCAGTGCACGCTGGCATCCACGCCGAACAGGGTGCGGCTGAACACCGCAGCGGCCAGGAAGACCGCCGCCATCAGGAAGGAGAAAGGGATGCGCCGGAGGAAGCTGTCCAGGCGTTCCTTGCTGTTCTGCACGTGGCTGCGCTGCTCCGGCGGCACGTTTCCCGGGCCGCCGTGCGCGGGTGGACGTTGCGTTGGCGGACCCTGCATGGGTGGACGCTGCCGGGTGATGTTGTGGCTCATGACGGCGACAGGCCCCAACGCGGGTAAAGGATCCGGAAGGCTTCGGCGAGCCCGCCGGCCACGGCGTTGCGGACGTGTCCCGCGCCCGGGACGCTGAAGAAGGATGCCCTGATTCCCACGCCCAGGGCGGTGGCGAGCATGCGTTGGGCCTGCTTGGTGTAGTCCGGGTCCTTGCTTCCGGCCGTGTACACGCCCACCATGTCCTCGTAGCGGCCGTGGGCGCGCATGATGTTTTCCGGCTTCACGGCGTCGTATTCCGCCTGGTTCCCGCCGAACACGGTGGCCAGGTTGTAGGCGGGCTTTTCGGATCCTTGGAACTCCTCGCCGGAGATGGAGATGTAACTGCCGAAGTCCTGGGGGTACTTGGCCGCGAAGTAGCTGGCGCACACCCCGCCGTCAGAGTATCCGGCGAAGGCCCAGTGCTTCCGGTCCTGCAGGATGGGCAGGTTGGCGCGGGCCCAGGGCAGGACGTCCTGCATGACGTAGCTCTCCACCTTGCCCCGGTTCGAGTCCAGGCAGAGCGGGTCGCTGTACGGGTCGCCCAACTGGTCCACCACCAGGATGATCGGCGCCAGGCCGTGGTTCTGCGCGGCCATCGCGTCGGCCACGTTCCCGGCCGGCTGCGGGCTGGGCGCTCCCGGCTGACCCATCATCATGATCACGAAGGGCAGCAGCGGTGGATGCTTCACCAGGGCCGCGGGCGGAAGGTAGAGGCCCGACCAGCGAGCCTGGAACCCGGAGTGCTTGGCCGGAATGGGCAGGGGCGTCTTGCCCCGGAGGCCGGTTTGCGGCATATCGGCAGGGGCCGTCCATGTCTCGTACAGCGGCCGCTCCGAACTCTTGAGCCACGTGGAGCGGAGCGGGATGCGGACGGTGTTCGCGGTATTGATGTTGAGCACGGATCCCAGGGTCTGGTTCAAGCCGTAGGAGGCGTTGACCTGGAAAGCAGCGGTGGCGATGAACACCGGGACAGAGCCGGCGGCGAGCACTGTCCGCCACCAGCGGCCACCCCGGAAATTGGCGATGGCGAGGGCGATCGCGGCGAAGGAGGCCGGTGCCCAGAACCAGACGTCGGCAATGAGGGGTCCTCCAAAAGTGTTGTCAACGAAGACGCAGTACCAGAGGACTCCGAGCCCCACTGCGGTCCCCGTGGCCAGCGCGCCGGCGGCCAGCGCAAACCAGCGGACGTTCCGCTTCTTGAGCAGCAAGCAGGCCAGCAGGGCCGAGCTGAGGAGGGTCCAGGCGAGCAGGAAGCGCGGCCCCGTGACCGTCATATCCAAGACGGGTTTCCAAAATCCCACAACCGCTCCTCGCATGTCCGCCGGTGCTACTCAAGGCGCGCCCGTATCCACGGAGGGGTGTCTGTCCGGCGTGCGATTCTTTATAGCAAGCGTTGCTGGGCGATGTCTGACAAAGTGCTGACAAGCAGCCGACGTTCCACGACCTTGATGCGTTCGTGCAGCGAGTCCTGGTCATCCCCGGGGAGGACGGTCACGGCTTCCTGGGCGATGATGGGCCCGGTGTCCACGCCGGCATCCGCCCAGTGGACGGTGCAGCCGGTGACTTTCACGCCGTAGGCCAGGGCGTCGCGCACGCCGTGCGCGCCGGGGAAGGCTGGCAGCAGGGCGGGGTGGGTGTTGAGGTATTTGCCGTGGAAGGTGTCGATGAATTCGGGGCTGACGATCCGCATGAACCCGGAGGACACCACCACGTCCGGCTGGTAGGAGGCCACCTTCGCGGTGAGGGCAGCGTCCCATTCGGCGCGGGTTTCGAAGGAGTTGAAGTTCACCACGAAGGTTTCCAGGCCGGCGTCGGCCGAGCGCTGCACGCCGTAGGTGTCCTCGCGGTCGGCACCCACGGCGGCGATGTCGACGTCGAGCTCCCCTGCCTTGACGGCGTCGATGACCGCTTGGAGATTGGAACCGGTGCCTGAGACGAGGACAACAATGCGCATTGCAATAGCTTATGGCTGCCTCGCGTAGGCTGGAAAACATGAATCCCGACGCCGGACCCCGCCCGCAGCTGCCAGCTCAGGGGGAGGCGGCGGCAGCCGCGCAGTCCCGTACGCAGCTCCTGTTCCGAAGTTTCCTGTTGACCGTGCTGGGCGCGGCGTTCGTCTACACCATGAACGTCAGCTACGTGTGGCTGAGCGGCATCCTCACCGTGGCCGCTTGGGTGTTGGGCGTTGTGGTGATGGTCCGCGCGGTCCGCTTCCGGCAGGGCAGGATCCTGCTGTTCGGCACGATTTCCGGACTGATGGTCTCGGCGGTGCTGGGCCTGCTGGTGGCGTTCTCGGCGTTGTTCTTCAACCAGGTCAACACTTTCCAGGAGTGCGCCCGGGACGCCCTGACGGACCGGGCCCTGGCCGGCTGCACGGCGGACTTCGAGAACTCCTTGCCCGCGGCTCTGCGGCAGCCCTGACCCTGCAGCAGGCCTAGAACTTGGCGGCTTCCAGGTCCGCCTCGCGCAGCTTCTGCCGGCGTTCCAGCCACGGCCCCGCCGTGTACCCGATGACGACGCCGATCCCCACTTCCGCGGCCAGCCAGGCCGCCGTCCAGAGCGGGTCGGGTCCAATCTCCGTGAGGCGGCCGATGCCGGCCGATCCCCGCGCAATCCAGGCCAGTGCACCGGCGAGGGCACCGGCGACGGCGCCGATGAGCGCACCGAGCACCACCGTGGACGCGGCGGCGGTGAACCAGCGGGCGCGGATCTTGATCGAGAGCCATTCGTCAAAGTGGTTTTCGCCCTCGCGCAGGAACCACCAGCCGGCCAGCACCCCGGCCAGCACGGGAAGGACCAGGGCCACCACGCCGAACTCCAACTGTCCGGTGGGCAGCCCGCCGAAGACAGGGACCGCGGGTAGGGGCCCGACGGCGGTGCCCAGCGGTCCGGCGTGCGAGCCGACTCCCAGCGAGAAGCCGGAGCCGGAGCTCCAGGCCAGGGTGAAGACCACCAGGTTGGGCAGGTAGCCGAGCTGGGCGATGGTGAGGACGGCGCCGCCGAGCGCCCCGGCTTTCAGGCCTTCGTAAACGGCGATGATTTGTGCCCAGTGGATGCCGAGGTCGACGGCGAGCAGCAGGGCGGCCAGGGCAAGCGAGGCCATCAGCGCCACGGACCCGGCCTTGATGGCGGAGGCGAAGTAGGAGCCTGCCCAGCGGGAATGTTGGCTGGTGCGGGCGATCCAGTCCACGGCGTCCACGCCGATGAGCCTGCTCCAGGAGCCTGATTCGCGGCGCGCCCCCACCACCATGCCCAGGCCGAAAGGGATGAGGGGCAGGAGCATGCCAAGCCAGATGTTGATGACCACTTCCTGGGTGCGGCAGATGAAGGCCGTGGCTGCACCGAAGGCACCGTAGACCAGGAGTGCGCCCAGGAACGCCTGCCACAGCTGGTCGGTGTATGACGCGCGGGCGAGCCGGCGGCCGGCGCGCCAGGCAAGCAGGAAGGGAATAAGGGTCAGGCCAAGGGGGAACAGGGAGAGGACACCGCTTCCTGGCTGGGCCGCGGTGCCGAGGTTGACCGAGGCGAGTTGGAGGGGGACACCGTGGATCAGCAGCCAGGACTGGCCTGCCAGGCGGGCCAGGAAGTCGACCTTGCGGTTCTCGAATCCGTCGGTGGCCCAGACCCCGGCGAGGGGCAGGATCACCACCAGCGCGGAGATGATGGCCGCCTGCGCCGATTCGAGTGCACCCTGCAGCCACAGGGGCATGGGAAGGCCACGGTTTCCGGTCTGGTCAGCACGCAATTTCATCGTGATCCATCGTGCCACGAAGGCCCTGCCCGGGCCCGTCGGGCGCGCTGGTGCGGGGCTGTTTTGACGCCGGCCTGGGCGCCCGCGGACCGGCCGCCTGTTGCGGAACGCGGGGGCCGCCGTCGGGCGCCTTTTCAGCGGCCCGGACGTAAGATGGGGAGTGTTCCCACGGAATGGTTGGAGGGCATATGAGCAGCGCGGCGTCACATGCGCAGGGAGTCCATTTCGGACGCCAGGACATCCAGGTAGCCGGCATCGGCGTGGCCTTGCTCGTGGCGCTGGTGGGCGTGCTGGGCTTCGTGCCGGGCATCACCACCCAGTACTCGGAGATGCGGTTCTTCGGGCCGGATTCGCAGGCGATGCTGCTGGGCTTGTTCCAGGTGTCGGTGCTGTTGAACCTGGTGCAACTGGCCGTCGGGGTGAGCGGCTGGTTCATGTCCCGCACCGTGTCCGGGGCGCGGGCGTTCCTGTATGGCTTCGGTGCCTTGTATGTGGTGCTGAGCGCCTACGGCCTGGGCGTCGGGACGGATTCCGCAGCGAACTTCCTCTCGGTGAACATCCTGGACAACTGGACGCACCTGGTCCTCGGAATCCTGATGATGACCGCCGGCTGGATGTTCTGGCCCAATCAGTCCGGTGGGAGAAAGTAGCCCGGATCTGGCAATCCCGGGACGATGAGGAGTGGCCAATGAATAGCGAGCACAGCTCAATCTAACGAGTCATCAAAAGGGTTGGCACAGTCTCTCCGGCGAAGCTGCCGGGGGCTGCGCCAATCTTTTTGTTTGCCGGGCGGTGGCACCGGAAAAATCACTGGACTTCCACGCATCCGCCTGCCCAGACTGTCCTAAGAACCGGCAGCCCGGCCTATTGGGGGTCCACACGCCGCCCGTTCACTGACGCTGAGAGGATCAGTCATGGGAGATCTTGTAGCTTTCCTGCCGCTAGCTTTCGGAATCATCGGTGTCCTGGTCGTCATCGGGGTCGTCTGGGGAATCATGAAGGCGATGTGGAAGGTGGCCGAGCCGAACGAGGCCCTCATCATCTCCGGCCTGACCCGCGGGACCCTCGAAAACACGGACGGCATGGACTTCAAGATCGTCACCGGCAAGGGCGCCCTGGTGGTTCCCGGCCTGCAGACGGTACGGACCCTTGCGCTGACCCTGAACGAGACTGAACTTCAGGTCAACTGCGTCACTTCCCAAGGCATCCAGGTGGTGGTGGAAGGCGTGGTGATCTACAAGATCGGCGACTCCCCCGCGTTCATCGCCAACGCCGCCCGCCGTTTCCTGGGCCAGCAGCCCAAGATGGAGAGCCAGGTCTACAACGTGTTCGAGGGCCACTTGCGCTCGATCATCGGGTCCATGACAGTTGAGGAAATCATCCGGGAGCGCGACAAGCTGGCCTCGCTGGTCCGCAGCGCGAGCGGCGTCGAGATGGAGAAACTCGGCCTCGTGGTGGACTCCCTGCAGATCAAGGACCTGCAGGACCCCACCGGCTACATCCAGAACCTGGCCAAACCCCACATCGCCCTGGTCAAGATGGAGGCACGGATCGCCGAGGCCACCAGGAACCGGGAGGCCGCCGAGAAGGAGGCCGAAGCCGCGGCCCAGATTGCTGACGCGCAAAGCCTCTCGGCCATCCGGCAGTCCGCGGCGCAGGCAAACGCGGAACGGGCACGGGCCAACGCCGCCCAGGCCGGTCCGCTCGCCGACGCCACCGCCCGCCAGCAGGTGGTGGTGCAGGAAACCGAGGTGGCCAAGCTTGAGGCCGACCGCGAAGAGCAGAAGCTCCAGACCACCATCCGCAAACCCGCCGACGCCAAGGCCTACGCCCAGCGCACCGAAGCCGAAGCACAGAAGGCGGCCGACATCAGCGCCGCCGAGGCACGGGCCAAGCGCACCGAACTCGAGGCCCAGGCCAACGCCCGGAAGCTGGAAGTCGAAGCGCAGGCGAGCGCAGCGGCCGCGGCTGCCATGGCCGGTGCAACGCGGGTCACCGGCGAGGCCGAAGCCGCTGCCACCAAGGCCCGCGGCGATGCCGCCGCTTCGGCCGTGAAGGCCAAGGCCCTTGCCGAAGCCGAGGGCATCAAGGCGCGTGGCGAGGCGCTGGAAACGAACCAGGACGCCGTGATTTCCCAGCAGCTGGCCGAAAACATGCCGGCGATCGTTGCCGCGGCAGCCGAACCGTTCGCCCATGTAGGGCAGCTGACCGTGCTGAACGGCGGGGAGGGCCTGAATAGCATGGTGGGCGGCATCCTGTCCCAAGTGGGCAATTTCCTGCCGTCGCTTGCCTCGGCGCTAAGGGGCGGGAAGGACGGCGTGAAGCGTCCCCCGGCCACACCCAATGCATAGAAACGTCGACCACAGCCTCACCGGCAAGATCGGCCGTGTCACGGGACGGATCGGCCCTGGAACCATCGGCGAGGTGATGCTGCCGTACCGGGGCGGGACCAGCGCCTTCCACGCCTATCCCTTCGACAAGAGCAGCGAATATCCCGTGGGCGAAAAGGTCTTGGTGATCTACTTCGAGCCGCCGCAGACCGTGTACGTGGATGAGCTGCCGGAGGAGCTGCGGGAGTCGTGGCCTGCCCCGGGGTGAGGCCCGCCCGACGGCGGCGGGCCGGTTTGGCTTCGGCGGCGCCGGGTCCTCACGGCTGCAGTCCGTAGATGAACTCCTTGGCATGGTTTACTGCCTTTTTGAAGGCGTCGTTGCGAAGCGAAACCTGCTCCCTGGTGCCGTCACCGGGGGCCGGTTCGACAAACGCCGTGGGTCCGGGCCGCAGGATCCAGATGTCCCCGGCCGGCGGCAAGTAGAAGACTCCGAAGGAGCGATGCCGGGGATCGTCGGTCCAGATCGGCACCACTGCGACGGCTGCGCCCGTATCGGGATTGATCCATTGCGCCCGTGGCATTGGCTGCTCGTGGACTTCCGGGTCCAGGAAAGGCGCGGTTCCTTTGCCCCAGCGTTGTTCGAAGCGCTCGTAGAAGGCGGGCATCAGGTGGCTGTCATAGGAACGCCAGGCACTCATACAGGTCTCCTTGGATAGCTTGTCCGGTTGCCGGGCAGGGGTGACCACCGGGTCGGTCCGTAGCTGAGCGGCTGGTCCGGAACGGGGCTGCCGGTTCCGGGTTGCGGGTGGGCCGGCTGCCGGTGAAAATGCACCTTCACAGGCGTCCCGTTCGCCGTGGCAGGACCCGCAGCGGTCCCCGCGCCGGCACCGCCAGGGCGGCCCCGGTCGTAGGCCGCCCGCTTTGCCGGATCAGACAACACCCTGTAAGCCTGCATGATGGCGTGCAGGCGCTCGATGTCGCGCGATGCGGAGGTGCCGCCGTCGTCGCTTTCCTGGCGGGTGTCCGGATGGAACCGCCGCAGCAGAGTGCGGTAGGCACGGGCGAGCTCCCGCGCCGAGGCAGTTACCGGCACGTTCAGGATCTGGTAGTAGTCGGTGTGGCTGTTTCCCACGATCGGTCCCGGTCGGGGTGCTATGAAATCCAGGTGCTATGGAAGTGGGGATGGCCCCCGGGCGGACCGGGGGCCATCGTTGGGGAGACACCGTCGGGGACCGCGTTTCCTCTGCGCAACAAGCGCTGTGGCGTGGCACGAAGCCTGCGCCCACTCTTCCGATGCGGTCGGTCCGATGCTCCCGGTCAGGCGCTCCGCCGTGGCCACCGGACCACGGGGCGGAGCGGGCGGGTCAGGCGTTGATCTCCTGGCGTTGTCCGCTGGAGGTGATCTCGATGCGCCGCGGCTTGGCCTTCTCGGCCACCGGAATGCGGAGCGTCAGGACGCCCGCGTCGTAATTGGCCTTGACCCCATCGGTGTCCAGGGTGTCCCCAAGGATGAGTTGCCTGCTGAAGACACCCTGCGGGCGTTCGGCAGCGATCATCTCGGTGTCCTCGCCCGCCGGCGACTTGCGTTCGGCTTTGACGGTGAGGACGTTGCGTTCGACGTCCAGCTCGATGGAATCAGGGGCCACCCCTGGCAGGTCGAGGGCAACGATGAATTCCTCGCCCTCCTGCCACGCATCCATGGGCATGCCGGCGGGGCGTGCTGTTGTGCCAAAAACCTGTTGGGCGAGCCGGTCGAATTCGCGGAACGGGTCAGTGCGCATCAGCATTTGGTTCTCACTCCTTCAGATCGTGATGCTGATTTGTCCGTTCCCAGCCTTCCTTGATCTATGGTGGCTGGTATAGTTTTTTTATAGCACTGGCCATAAAGAGGTGCAAGAGGTTTCGGAAGGGTTTTCATGGCTGATCCGGGTGGCGGGTTTTCCGCCGGAGAGCACGACGGCGGCACGGCCGCTGCAGCGGGCGGCGGCACCGGCCGCGGGCCTGCCGGACGGGACCACCTTGGGGTCTACGCCATCTCCGTCGCGGCCGAACTCGTCGGCACCGGCCAGCAGAACCTTCGGCTCTACGAACGCAAGGGACTGCTCACGCCGGAACGGACCGGCGGCGGCACCCGCCGCTACAGCGAGGCCAACCTCGTCACCCTGCGCCGGATCGGCGTGCTCCTGGATGAAGGACTGAACCTGGCCGGGGTGAAGCTGGTGCTGGAACTGGAAGCCACCAATCGCGGCCTGCTCGAGGACAACCGCGGCTTGGTCGAGGACAACCGGGGCCTGACTGAGGACAACCGCGAACTACGGGCGGACAACCGCGGGCTCCGGAAGGATCTGCAGCAGGCGCGGGGCACCAAGGACGGCGCTGAATAGCGGAGCCTGGGGCCCGAAGGGTTCAGCTCGATTCTTCTTTTCTCCAAGCGGCCGGCAGTTCGGACTTCCCGACATACCCCCGGGGGTGTTTTGACTACCCCAGGGGGTATCTGAAATACTCGGCGGGGTATTCATCCCTTCCTTCACGAGAGACGAGCCATGACCCCCTCCTCGACGGCTGCTGCTGCCACGCTCACTCCCGAAACCCTGCGAGCCTGGTTCAAGCAACACCGCGACCTCATGGTCATCGATGTCCGCTCCGCCGCGGAGTTCGAATCTCTGCACATCAAGGGCTCCTACAATGTCCCGCTGCCGCTCCTGTCCGAACACGCCGACGAACTGGCCACGCGGCTGGGCGCCCAGGTGGTCTTGGTCTGCCAGTCGGGAATCCGCGCCGAGCAGGCACGCCAACGATTGGACGCGATCGGCCTCGACAACGCCTCCGTGCTCACCGGCGGAGTGACGGGCTTTGCCGCGGCGGGCGGCGAGGTCGTCAGGGGTCGGGAGCGCTGGGACATCGAGCGCCAAGTGCGCCTGGTCGCAGGCACCCTGGTGATGCTGGGGCTGGCAGGCGGCCGGTTCGTATCCCCGAAGCTGCGCCTGGTGGCCGGAGCCATCGGCACCGGCCTGACGTTCTCCGCGGCAAGCAACACCTGCGCCATGGGGAAGGCCCTTTCGGCACTTCCTTGGAACAGGGCCGTCGCAGAGCCCACCCGCGAAAGTGCGATCCTGCACCTTCCTCCCACTGGCGACCGGACCACGGCGGCATGATTTCCGCCCTGGTCCTGGGGCTCGCCGTCGGCGTCATCCTGGGAGTGGTTGGCGGCGGCGGGTCGATCATCGCCGTCCCCGCCTTGGTATACGGGGCAGGCATGAACCCAGCCCAGGCTATTCCGACGTCGCTGCTGGTGGTAGGGCTCTCCTCCCTGGCCGCGTTGCTGCCGCGCGTCCGCGATGGCCTCAACTGGCCCGTGATCGCGGTGGTGGGAGCGGCCGGCATTCCCGCAGCGTGGGGTGGAGCGGTAGTGGGCCGGCTCCTGGACCCCGGCCTATTGATGCTCCTGTTTGCAGTGATCATGGTTGGCGCCGGAATCCGGATGCTTTCCGCACCCCGCGAAACAGAAGGCTCCTGCAGCACGGGCCCTTCGCGTGCAATCCGATCCTGCGTCCAGAAGGCGGTGGGCGTCGGCTTGCTCGTAGGGTTCCTCACCGGCTTGTTGGGGGTGGGGGGTGGTTTCCTGATCACGCCGGCCCTGACAATCTTCCTTGGGCTGCGCATGAAACAGGCCGTCGGAACATCCCTCGCCATCATCGTCGTCAACTCCGCCGCGGGTTTTGGTGCCCACGCCGCCGGATTCACCATCGACTGGCCCATCACCCTGGCTTTCGCGGTCCCGGCCATCGTGGGGTCCGTCATTGCGGCCCGTTTTGCCCGCCGGCTGAAGGACACGCACGTCCGCGTTTCCTTCGCCGTGCTCATTTTCGCCGTCGCGGCGTGGGTCACCGCCGGAGCTGTCACCGCCTGACCTGGCGCCGGGCCTTACAGATATCCCCCGGTGTCCGCCGTCGTCGGGCATCTGTTAACCAAAGCTTTCCCGCACCGTCACGCCGTCTCCCCCGCGCCGCCAACCGCCGCGACGAGCGTGGACAGCGTGAGGATCGCTATCGTCGCCGAATCATTCCTGCCGCTGATGAACGGGGTAACGCACTCCATCCTGCGGGTGCTGGAGCATCTGCAGGAACGCGGCGACGAGGTGATGGTGATTGCGCCGTCGACGTCGGACACTGCCGTTTCGGACGTCGTGCACGGCGCGTATGTGCACCGCCTTCCGTCCGTGCCGCTGGCCGGGTACACGAATGTGCGGGTGGCGTTGGGCGGTGTGAACCGGGTCAAGAGAATCCTTGCCGATTACGCACCGGACGTCGTCCACCTCGCTTCACCGTTCGTGCTCGGCTGGCGGGCCGTGCAGGCTGCACACCAGCTCGGCATCCCCACGGTTGCCATCTATCAGACCGAGGTTCCCAGCTACGCGGGCCGTTATGGCGTGCCGTTCCTGGAGAACTGGGCCTGGAACCGGGTGGACAACATCCACCTCCTGGCCAGCCGGACCCTGGTCCCGTCCACGTTCGCGCTGAACCAGCTGCGCGGCCGCGGGATCCTGCGGGTGGGCATGTGGCGGCGCGGTGTGGATACCGCGCGGTTCAACCCTGCGAAACGTTCGACGGCGTGGCGCGACTCCGTGCTTTCGGCAGGCAGTCCTGCAGGCGGGGGCTTGGCGCCCGAGGGTTTGGCGCCCGGCAGTTCGGCACCCGGCAGTTCGGCACCCGCGGGCGAGCGGATCATCGGCTACGTCGGCCGGCTCGCCGTCGAGAAGCAAGTGGAGGACCTGGCCGTCCTCGCAGACCTGCCCGGCACCCGGCTCGTGGTGGTGGGCGACGGGCCGCAGCGCGCAACCCTCGAATCCGCCCTGCCGAATGCCGTGTTCACGGGCTTCCTGGGCGGGGACGCCCTGGCCGAGGCCGTGGCCTCCTTCGACCTGTTCGTCCACCCGGGCGAATTCGAAACCTTCTGCCAGACCATCCAGGAAGCCATGGCCTCCGGTGTTCCCGTGGTGGCCACCGGCCGCGGCGGCCCCTTGGACCTGGTGGAGAATTCCCGCACCGGCTGGCTGTACGAGCCGGGGAACCTCACCCAGCTGCGTGCCTACGTCCAGGACCTGGTGGGCGACGACGCCAAGCGCCGCGCGTTCGGGGCGGCGGCCCTCGCTTCGGTCCAGGGCCGGACGTGGCCTGCCCTCAGCGCCGAATTGGTGCGCCACTACAAGTCCGCGATCGCCGGCGAGGAAATGGCGGAGCTCCCGTTGGATCCGCCCACCGTTCGTCCGCTTCCTCTTTCCCCAAGCCCTGCTTCGCCGGCGCCTGTCCGCCCGGCCCCGCCCCTGACTTCCAGCAAAGGACTTGCCTCATGAAGATCTCCGTCATCGGCTGCGGTTACCTCGGTGCCGTGCACGCGGCCACCCTCGCCTCGATGGGCCACACCGTGGTGGGCATCGATGTGGATGCCCAGAAGGTGGCACACCTGAACAAGGGTTTCGCGCCGTTCCACGAGCCTGGCCTGGACGAACTGCTGAAGGACGGCTTCGCCACCGGCCGGCTGGGCTTTTCCTCGGAGTTCGAGGACGCCGCCGGTGCCGCGCTGCACTTCCTGTGCGTGGGCACCCCGCAGTCCAAGACCTCGGACACCGCGGACCTGTCGTACCTGATCGCGGCCACGAAGAGCCTGCTGCCGCACTTGGCGAAGGGCGCCGTCGTCGTCGGTAAGTCAACGGTTCCGGTCGGCACGGTGGACATGCTCCGTGGCGTGCTGGCCCGCCGACCCGACGTGCTGCTGGGCTGGAACCCAGAGTTCCTGCGGCAGGGCACCGCCGTGAAGGACTCGCTCGTGCCGGACCGCCTGGTGTACGGGGTGCCCGGTGGCGGCTCTTCCGCGGCAGGTGTTCCGGTGACGAAGATGCTGGACGCCGTCTACGAACCACTGATCAGCGCGGGCATACCCCGGCTGGTCTGCAACTTCGCGACGGCGGAGCTCATCAAGTCCGCGGCCAACGCCTTCCTCGCCACCAAGGTCAGCTTCATCAATGCCATGGCCGAACTGTGCGACGCCTCGGGCGCCGACGTCTCCGAACTCAGCGAGGCGATGGGCCTGGACCCGCGCATCGGCAACAGGTACCTGCACGCCGGGCTGGGCTTCGGCGGCGGCTGCCTGCCCAAGGACATCCGGTCCTTCCGGGCGCAGGCCCGGGCCTTGGACGTGCCGTCCGTGGAGGAATGGATGGGCGTGGTCGATGCGGTCAACCTCGGCCAGCGTGCCCGCACGGTGCAGGTGGCCCGGGAGCTGTGCCGCGGGCACCTCTCCGGCCGCACCGTGACGGTGCTGGGGGCCGCCTTCAAGCCGGACACGGACGACATCCGCGACTCCCCCGCCCTGGACGTCGCCCTTCAGCTGGCCGCCGCCGGCGCCCACGTCACCGTGACCGACCCGAAGGCGATCAACAACGCCTGGATGCGCTACCCGCAGCTGCGCTTCGAGTCCTCCACCACCCGGGCGCTGGAGGGCGCCGAGCTGGTGCTCCTGCTGACCGAGTGGGAGGAATACCGTGCCCTGTCGCCTGCATCGGTGGGGGCACTCGTACGACGCCGGACGGTGCTGGACGCGCGGAACGTGCTGGACGTTGCAGCTTGGGAAGCCGCCGGGTGGACGGTGCAGGGGCTGGGGACCGGGGGGTCCGGAACACTGACCGCGATGCGGACCCCGATAGCGTCGAACCACTAAACCCTCAGCCCGCAAAACGCGAAACAGTACAGCACTCCGACTTCCGCTGACCTTCTTCCGCGCCCACAGGCCGCGCAACAGCAAGTGCAACAGTCCAATTGCGATCCGAACTATGCGGGCGCATGCGTTCCGATTGCATCAGATGTGACTGTGCCGGAGATGCTGGCTTCAGCCTTGCAGGCTGCCCGTAGCTGCTTCAATGCTTCCTCGGCGTTGCCCAGATCTCGGCCAAATTGTTTATTGAGCATCGTGTATGTGATCGCCTCAGCGGCTGTAGCGGACTCGGCCTTCAACTCCGGAGAGGCCGCCGCTGAAACTTCCGTTACCCGCATCAGGATGTCCTCGGCTGTGGGTGTCGCAAAGACAATAAAGCCTAAGATGTCCCCCATTCACGGCAGGTTTCCGTTTCGGAGAGCTCATTCGCCTGCTCGTCCACCTGGCGCACGGACTATGGCTGGCCGCTTGGGCTCGCAGCTTCCGGCGGCGCCTCGACACCGGAGTCATCGGCGTCGTCCTTCGGCGATGCGCTTTCGACCGCTACCGGTTGCGGACCATTCGGATAGACACAGCCGGTGAGAGCCAACGTGCTGAACAGTGCCAATGCGGCGAGCAAGCTCTTCATTGCGATTCCTCGTGTCGGTGGTTTTCACACCACGCTAGGAGCGCTCAGTCCCGAACAACACCGGCAATCAGGGCTAAGTGGATAACCGCCACAAAAACACAGGCAAACAAAAAGCAGGGCCGGTCAATGACCGGCCCTGCTTCTTAGTGAATCCGAAACCTAGATGGCCTGGATGTTCACTGCCTGGGGACCCTTGGGGCCCTGCTCGACGTCGAAGGAAACCTTCTGGTTCTCTTCGAGGGAGCGGTAGCCCGAGGAGTTAATTGCGGAGTAGTGGGCGAAAACGTCCTGGCTGCCATCTTCGGGGGAGATGAAGCCGAAGCCCTTTTCGGCGTTGAACCACTTGACGATACCTGTAGCCATTGTTTCTCAGTTCCTTACTGAAGGTGGAGGGTTGTCCCGACTGTCGGGCCTCCGGTGTGGGGTGTTCTCCACCGTTACTTCAGAAGTCGCGGGCGATGAGCCGCGGGAACTGCCTGAACTACCAAATGCCAAACACAACAACACGGTCTAGTCTACAGAGGTTTCGGCATATGGCTAGGGGAGATTTTTCAACGATCCTCCACAACGGGTCCCGCGGCTCCTCAGGGAGTCACGCCGAATGTCGCCAGCCAGTCCTGCACCACCGGGATATCCACCCGCTGGTAGCCATCGAGGTAGCGGCAGTTGGCGGTGTAGCCGTAACTGGTCACGCCGACGATCTTGTTGTCCAGGAACAGCGGACCGCCCGAGTCACCGAAGCAGCTGCCGCCCGTTCCGCGCACGTCGTTGGGGTTGCCGTTCACCTGCAGGATCTGCGGGGTGAGCTTCTGTCCGGGAGCCTCCCAGTAGCGCCGGATCAGCGGGAAGCTCATCGGGGTGGGCTTCTGCGGGCCGCTGTCGGGCTTGCGGACTTCGGTTCCGTAGCCGACGCCGGTGAAGATCGTGCTGTTGAGGCTGCCGTTCGGGATCTGGTCAAGCCGGCCGGCGGGCGCCAGGGCCGAGGTCGCGTGGTCGAGCGGCTGGCTGAGAACCACGACGCCGACGTCGTTCCAGTTCCTCAGGTCAGTGAAGTTCGAGTAGTTCGGGTGCGCATACGCGGTGCCGTAGGTGAGCCCGGCAAGGTCCTCGGCGGTGTAGCCGACGCTCGGGTCAGCGGCGGCCGGAATGCCCGACGGCGGCTGTTCGGCGATGACCGACTCGAAGGTCACCAGGGTGAGGCCGAGGGTTCCTGCCGTGCAGTGCGCGGCCGTCAGGATCACCGTTGGGGACACCTGGGTGGCGCTGCACCGGAAGCGGCCGTCCGGTTGGTAGAAGACGATCATGCCGACGCTGGGATGCAGTTCGCCGTCGGGAGTTCCACCCGTGCTGGCCTGGGCGGCGGGGACGCCGATCAGTAGCGCGGAGAGAGCAGTTCCCATGACCGCCAAAGAGGCGACAAGTCTCTTGAACATCAATCAACCCTTCTGCTGAGAGCCCCTGATCGGGACCCGCTGGGTGAAAGTTTCCTCCTGCTGGTGCGCGTTGGCTAGATGTGACTATCGCTTATTGCTGGGGCTGCTGGGGCAGGCCCAGCCGGCGGGTTTTGCGATGCCTCCCGGGCGGGCTCCCGCGGGCGTACAGTTCTGCCATGGAACCGAAGCGGGTCATCCTTCTTCCCGGCGCCGTCCTCCCTGCCGAACCGGCATATGGCGAACTGATCAAGGCGCTCGGTCCGGACGTCAATGCGGTCGCCAAGGACCTCGAGCTTTACTCAGGCGACGCTCCCCCGCCTGGCTGGTCCTTGGACACCGAGATTGACGGCATCCTGCGCGAAGCCGATGCCCGGAGGTGGAATACCTTCCATTTGCTCGGGTATTCCGGCGGGGGCGCTGTGGCCTTGGCCTTCGTTGCAAAGCACCCGGACAGCGTGCAAAGCCTGGCGCTGTTGGAACCTGCGTGGGCCGGCACTTGGGACTGGAGCCCGGAGCACACCCAGCTCTGGGAAGAGTACGACGAACTGGACCTGCTTCCGCCGGATGAGTTCATGGCTGCGTTCATGCGCTTGGGTGTGAAGCCCGACGCCGTCCTGCCGCCGCCGTCTGGCGACTCGCCTCCGTGGATGGGAAAGCGGCCTGCGGGCATCAGGGCGTTCATGCAGACATTCAAGGACTATGCCCTTGAGCGTGAAAAGCTGGCGTCTTTCCCGCGCCCCGTGTTTCTGGCCCTCGGCGGGCTCAGCAACCCGGTTGATTACGGCGAAGTGGCCGAACGGCTCTCGAAGGTCTTCCGCGATTTCCGGCTCGAAGTGTTCGAGGAACGGCATCATTTCGACCCGCCCCACCGCATCGAACCGGCGCGGCTGGCGGGAATGTTGCGGGCCCATTGGGAGAGGTCGGAAAACCGGGCGCGCCTGGGTTAGAGGCTCTATTTGTTCGCACTGGCTATTTGTTGCTGCCGGGGCTGCCGGGGCAGGCCCAGCCGCTGGGGTTCTCGATGCAGTTGTCGGCCACCTGCCGTGTCTCGCTCCGCCACACGCTGACGAGCTGGGCGGGCGAGGCGAACTGGCCGTTTCCGGTGATCGGAAGCGGCGGTCCGCCGTTCACCGAGTACGTTCCGCGGAACCCGGTGGTGACGGTGAGACGGAAGCCGCCGGTCTGCTTGTAGATGTGGCTCGTCCGGGTCTTGATGCCCCACTCGTCTTCCGAGATCGACCCGCCCGCAAACATCGTGGGGCCGAAGCTCGTGCCGTCACCGTAGTTGTAGGTGTACTCCACCGGCGTCGCCTCCAGGTGGACGTTCTGCCCCAGGATCACGACGTCGAACGCCTGCTCGCTTGCCGCGGCGAAGACATTCGTCTCCATGCCTTTGAGGGTGTGCGGCCCGGGCTGGACGGTCACCTTCGCGGACTGGATCGGAAGTTGCTTGAAGTCGTTGGCGATGCGGGCGGCGATGCGTTTCAGGACGTCTTCGGGCTTGGGGTCGTAGAGGCAGGTGGGACCGCCTTGCGGCTGCCAGTCCGACCACGTCGGATTGGTAATTGCCTTCGGGGCGAAGCGCCATTGAACCGGAGTACCTCGTTTACCGCCTGGCGTGCGCGGCTCGCAATTTACTGGAAGTGATTCACAGCCGCTGTCCAAACCATCGCGTTCGATGTCGCACAGCGGTAAGTAGTCGTATTGGTATGGGTTGGCGTCGACGTAGCCGGGAGGAGTGGGGACTGGAACCGTGGAACCCGGCAAGAGAACATACTTTGTTTCAGCTCTGATTCCGCCCTCACCAAAGCCCGCTTTAGTCCCATCAGAGTAGGCAGGCGCGGCGACACCAAGAAGCCCGCAGAGATGCGCACCCAACACCAGAGCTAGACAGATTGCCCTTTTCATGACCCCAGACGGCCCATGTCGACAACTTTCCAGGCTTCACCGTCACGCTTTGCGATGAGCGCAATCGCTGTGTTGGAAGCCGGTGACGACGTTCCGGCAGAACCGGCGCTGTCAAAATAATCGATCTTGGCTTGAAGCACTTGAACCACTACAGATTGCGACTTCGCTCCTGCTTGCCACTTGGCTTCAACAGCAGGAGTTGTCAGCTTTCCGCCAGCCATCCATTGCTTGTCCGAGAACACCTTATTGATATCGGATTTCAGGCTGTCGCAAAATGCGCAAGCGGACTCGGTCAAGCTGCTCCATGTCTTCAGATCACCTGTCTGATACCCGTAATCCAGCAGCGCGAACCAATACTTGGTGAACGCTTCGAGCCCGGCCTTCGAGTTCTGATCCGCCAACGCAGGTTTCACGGGAACCGGGACGTTCTGGGCCTTGCCCTCGGCCGACGCGGGAATGTATTTCGCGGACGGAGACGGCGTCGGAGTCGCCGAAGGCGACGCGGAGGTGCTCGAAGCGCTGGGCGAGGCGCCCGGCGTCGGGCTTCCGCCTTGGCACGCGGAGAGCAAGAGACCGACTCCTACAAGGGCGGCGACAACACGGCCGCGGGCAAAGGAAAAGGAGCGAGCAGTCATCGAGATCCCCAACGAATTCATCTTGACAGTAATAAGGGTGCACTTTCGAGGATAACCGAGCGGCACTCACCCCCGAAAAGTTATCCACAGGATCAGGCTTTCGGACTACACGGATGGCACGGAGCTGCGATTGCCGAAGGAGGCAGCAATGACGACCATTTCTGAGAATGATCTGCGCTATTACACACGCAAGATCATCGAACGAGTCAAGAATGGCGAAATGATCTTGCGTCACCAAGAACGGAGAAATCGCAGCCATTCTGGTTCCGCCAGCCTCATCGCCGTTCGAGCGACTGCTTCAGTCCGGCGCCGTCCGGGCAGCGAGCCATCAGCCGGTGGATTTCCGCGTTGTTCCACCAATCAGGCATGAGATCGGTACCACGGAAACAAACTCCGATCTGCGCGGCGACCGGAGATGGCCGCTGCGGATACCGGACTCCAAGCGTCCCCACCGAGATAGGCTGCCCGCGCCCGTCCTGGGCAGCGCCCCTCTCCAGCGCCCCGAAGCAGGCGTACAGTTCTGCCATGGAGCTGACCCGTTCCATCCTCTTGCCCGGCAGCGTCCTTCCTGCCCAGCCGGCCTATGGCGCACTCATCGAAGCCCTGGGACCGGAGGTGCACGCCCTCGCGAAAGACCTCGAGCTCTACGCCGGAGACGCCCCTCCCCCGGGCTGGAGCCTGGACACCGAGGTCGACGGCTTCCTCCGCGAGGCCGAAGCCCGCCACTGGGACACCTTTCACGTCGTGGGCTACCTGTTGACCGTTTTCCCCGACACCCGGACCGTAGTGTTCCCGGAGCGCAACCACTTCGATCCGCCGCACCGCATTGAACCCGAGCGTCTCGCGGCATCGCTGCGCCAATACTGGGAGCGGGCCGAAGGAATCAGCCATGCAGAACTCTGACGCACAGCAAAGCGACACCGTGATCATCGGTGCCGGGCAGGCCGGGCTGGCCATGAGCTACTGGCTCAGCCGGGCCGGCGTCGAACACGTGCTCCTGGACCGGCGCCCGGAACTCGGCGGCGCCTGGCAGGACCGCTGGGACGGCTTCTACCTGAACACCCCGAACTTCTCGATCGACCTGCCCGGCATGCCCTACGACGGCCCCGAACCCGAGGCGTTCATGCCGCGCGACGAGGTCGTGAGACTCTTCCGCCGCTACGCACAACTGATCGACGCACCGGTCCGCACGGGGACCGACGTCACCCGGATCTCGCCCGCGGACGGCGGCTTCGCCGTCGAGACCAATCACGGCGGCTGGCAGGCACGCAACGTCGTGCTGGCCACCGGCGCGTTCCAAGTACCTCGGATCCCGGCCCTCGCGGCCGAGATTCCCCCGCACATCTTCCAGCTGCACTCCCACCTGTACCGCAACCCCGGCCAGCTGCCCGACGGTGCGGTCCTGATTGTGGGGACCGCGCAGTCGGGCGGGCAGATCGCGGAGGAACTTCACGCGGCCGGCCGGCAGGTCCACCTGGCCGTGTCCAGTTGCCCGGAGGCGCCCCGCCGCTACCGCGGGCACGACCTCATCCACTGGATCCTGAACCTCGGCATCCACGGGCCCGAGTACGGGCTGAACGCCTTCAGGACGGAGCAGCTGCCCTCCCCCGCGGCGCGCTTCGCCTGCAACCCGCTGCTCTCCGGCACCGACGGCGGCCACGCCATCCACCTGCGCGACCTCGGCCGCCAGGGCATGCGGCTGCACGGTCACCTGGAAGCAGTCGACGACGGCGGACTCGTCTTCACCGACGACCTCCCCGAACGCCTGGCTGCTGTTGAGGCCGGGTTCGGTCAGCGGATGCAGCCCCTGTTTGATGCGTACATCGCGGCGGCTGGGATTTCTGCGCCGCCGGCGGAGCCGGCGCGGGTGGATGACTGGCTGCCTGAGCCTGCCCCGCCGCGTCTGGATCTGGCCGCCGAGAACATCACCACGGTGCTGTGGGCCACCGGCTACAGGCTCGACATGGGCATCGTGGACATACCGGTCCTGGACGAGTGGAACTACCCGCGGCATACACGTGGAGTTACCCAATACCCGCGGTTGTTTGCCGTGGGGTTACCGTGGCTGACCGGGCACTATTCGCCGCTGCTCGGGGGTGTAGGACTGGATGCGGAGTATCTGGCAGGACGGATTGCCAAGGAGTGAGTGTGGGTGTTTGCTTGCTCGTCGCGAGCCCGGACCACGTGCCTGGCTCCGCTGGAATCGAAGCAAGGCCGATCGGCATCATGAGCCGTGCTTTTGG
This sequence comes from Arthrobacter silvisoli, assembly GCF_003369445.1. Lineage (GTDB taxonomy): Bacteria > Actinomycetota > Actinomycetes > Actinomycetales > Micrococcaceae > Arthrobacter > Arthrobacter silvisoli. The sequence continues at coordinate 19,432 of NZ_QRCU01000006.1, read as the reverse complement.
CAACCGATACTGCCGGATAGGTGTTGTATCGAACGAAACGGGCCAGTAGTGCCAGTTGAAACGCACCCTATGGTTGGTGGCTCCTGCAGCAGGGGGCGCGGCCTTGAAGCTAGCGATGTCGGCGGGCGATCAGGCTCTGCCACAAGTGGAGCGATGGTTCCTCCCGCAGCGCTTGGGCGGGAAGTCGCATATCCTGAGTCAGAAATGCAAAATCACCATCAACCGCCATATGGCGGCAGCACCCTGGCTCCCGGAAGATCCAGCCGCTCCTCAGAGACTGCTACACATTCTCCGCTCACGGCCGCATCGCCCGCTCACTTAGGATCAGCGTACGACCTGGATGGCTCGGCAGACCAAGAGTACGCGTCCTGGGGTGCCCGCATTGGACTCTGAAGCTGCAATCCTTAGCCTTTTCGCCGGAATCGGAGGATTCGAACAGGCGCTTCGCAAGGCGGGCTTCACAGGCCCCATCACCTCCTACGAGAATTGGACTTCGGCTCGTTCAGTATTGCAACAACGATTCCCATCGGCGGAATTATTTGAGGACGTCAAGGACCTGCCGAAAAACCTTCATCGTGCCGATATTGTGACGGCCGGTTTCCCATGCACCGATCTCTCATCGGCTGGAAGATTGGCTGGAATTGCAGGTGACGCCTCAGGCTTGATTATTGGCGTACTTCAAGCCGTACAGCAACAAAAACCTGAGTGGGTCCTATTGGAAAACGTCCCGAATATGCTCCGATTGAGGCGCGGTGAGGCCTTGGAAATTATTGGACAAATGCTTACTGAGGCCGGATATCGTTGGTGCTACCGGACTCTTGATGCTCAGCATTTTGGCGTAGCTCAGAGAAGAAAGCGCGTCTTCCTCCTTGCTAGTCGCCACCACCAGCCCGAGCGGGTCTTGTTCAGGGACTACGTTGACAGTCCACTGACTGCGAAGAATCGAAGCAGTCCCGCTGCGAGGGCGCATGGGTTCTACTGGACCGAAGGAAACCGAGGCGTCGGATGGGGAACCGGCGTGGTTCCCACCATCAAAGGATCAACGACTGCGGGCATACCTTCGGCTCCTGCCGTCTGGTTGCCGCAGCAACCTCTGGATTCAAGGTTCCGAACGCCATCCATTGAAGCCCTGGAAACACTTCAGGGCTTCCGTCCTGGATGGACTCAAGGGGCGCCGCCTCGTGACCGCTGGAAGCTCGTCGGAAACGCAGTTGCCGTCCCGGTCGTAACCTGGATCGCAGAGGGGCTCAGAGCGTACGAGGAACTCAGTGCAGTACCGCTTCACAGCGCCGTCGGCGCTAAGCACGGCTGGGGCTCGGCGGGTTTGTTGCTCGACGGAAAAATCCAGCCAGTTGTCGCGTTGGAAGCCCCCACGACGGGCCCGCTGCGAAGGAGCTTCACACTCCATCGGCTCCTCGCGGAGCGAGGCTCAAACCCCTTGTCTGTGAAGGCAACGCGTGGCTTTGCTTCGAGGCTCCAGCGGAGCAACCTCAGATACGACGGATCCTTCATGAGAGACCTCACCAAGTACGCATCTCTGTAACGCCAGGGCTTGTGTGTATAACTGGTGTTTGAATTACTGAATATCGACCATGGGGGAAGACATGACGGTATCGGCTACAGGCTCGTTTGTCAGTGACGAACTGCCCGAGGTCGGTCAATTGGTCACTGTTCGAGGCTCAAAATGGATCGTCACCGATGTGGCCAGGCAAGCTCTCCAACGATCCAGTGCAGATGATGGCAAAGCCGAGCTCCAGCACGCGGTGTCGCTCCAGTCCATTGAGGAAGAGCACTACGGCCGCGAAATGACGGCCATTTGGCAACTTGAGCCGGGCCGCGGCGTCATCCTCGACCAAGGCCTCCCTCTGGCAGTAGACCCAGGCCATTTCGACGATCCGACGACGTTTGCCGCCTACGTTGATGCCCTCCGTTGGGGTGCCCTGACCTCGGCGGACGCCCGGACGCTGCAGGCCCCGTTCCGCAGCAGCGCAGCCATCGAGGCCTACCAGCTTGAGCCGCTCCGTCGTGCGCTGGAAGCACCTCGAGCAAACCTCCTCCTGGCCGACGATGTCGGGCTTGGCAAAACCGTCGAAGCCGGACTGGTGGTGCAGGAACTGCTGCTCCGCCACCGCGCCCGATCGGTCATCATCGTGTGCCCAGCCGGCCTAGTCATCAAATGGCAGGAGGAGATGCGCGACAAGTTCGGCCTCGGCTTCGAAATCGTCAACTCCAACACCATGCGCGACTTCCGCCGGCGCTTCGGAGTGCACGCAAACCCTTTCGTCCTGTTTCCCCGGGTGATCGTCTCAATGTCGTGGCTACCGTCACCGCGAGCCGAACGCCTCCTCCGGGACGTGTACGCCCGCGCCGACGACAAGCGTGTTGCCGACCGCTACGCATTCGATGTCGTCATCGTGGACGAAGCCCACCACGTTGCCCCGGCCACGCCCTCGCGCGGCGGCAATGACAAGAGCCGCTACGCCGTCGACAGCCAGCGCACGGTATCCGTCCGCGAACTCGCGAGGCGCTGCGAGCACCGGCTCTTCCTCAGCGCTACCCCGCACAACGGTTACACCGAATCGTTCACGGCCCTCATGGAGATGGTCGACCCGCAGCGGTTCGCCCGCGGCGCCGATCTCGATCCCAAGGCGCTGCGCGAAGTTGCCGTTCGCCGGCTCAAGAAAGACCTTCCTGATGAAGGCTTCCAGCTGCGCGAAGTGCACGCCCTGCTGTTCCTGCCCTCCGACGACGAGTCTGAGGCCTACGACAGATTGATCGCGTTCACCAAGCGGCGCAACGCTGCTGTAAAGGCCGAGAAGGGCAAGCGCGCAGCCGATCTCGCGACGCTGATTCTGAAGAAGCGATTCTTCTCCTCCCCGGCAGCATTCGCCTCGACCGCCCAAACGTATCTCGCCACCCGATTGCGTGGAGACGACGACATCGACTTGCCTGACTACGACGAGGTGCTCGGCGACGAAGCCTCCGATGAAGAAGAAGGTCGCCTGGAGCAGCCTGAGCTTGAAGCACTCCGCTTGGCACAGCGCGCACAGGTTCCGCTGACCGGTAAAGATGTCGCGGACCTTGAGTGGCTCATCGACTGGGGATGGCGCTACGCCTCATTGCCTGACACGAAGCTCCAGTCGCTCATCAACCTGATCCGAGGTCAGCTGCTCACTCCCGACGGAACGTGGTTGAACGAACGCCTCGTCATCTTCACCGAGTACGTTTCCACGCTCAACTGGATTCGCGACATCCTCAATGCGTTTGACCTCGGAGGGGACCGTCTTGCGGTGATCGAGGGCTCAACCGATGCCGAAGAGCGCGAACTCATCCGCGTGCGCTTCACCGAGAACCCTTCCAAGGACCCCGTGCGAATTCTGATCGCGACTGACGCCGCAGGTGAGGGCATCGACCTGCAAACACACTGCCACCGCCTGGTCAGCTTCGACATCCCCTTCAACCCCAACCGCCTTGAGCAGCGAATTGGCCGCATCGATCGTTATGGGCAGACCGAACGCCCGCAGATTTACCACCCTGATCCGGAAGACAAGTCGGCTACCTCCTCGAACTACGCCAGGGACACCGACTATCTTGCCCGAGTCGCCCGCAAAATCTCTCGTGTGCAGGAAGACCTCGGGTCCGCGGGCGACATCATCGATCCGGATATCCAGCGAACGCTCGGCTACGGAAACCTACCCGCCCGACCGAAACTAGTCAAGGGCTCCGGCGAGCAGATCATTCAGACTGCCATGCAAGGCGAACACAGTCTCCGCCGTGAACTAACTTCCCTTGCCGACAGGCTTGAAAGTTCCCGTGACCGCCTTCACCTGCATGACCGCAATCTGCGCCGCGTCCTGGAGACCGGGCTGCGGGTGTCAGGTCAGCCCGGCCTCATTGGTGTGGTCGACGACGACGAACAGGCCGATCTCTACGCCCTGCCCTCAGGGCTCGACCGCACCTGGACGCCGGGGCTGGAGGGGCTGCGCACTCGCCTCCGCCCCGATAAGCCACGCCCCATCACGTTCGACGGTGAAGAGGCGAAGGGTCGTACCGACATCGTCTACACTCACTTGGGACACCCGCTCATCCAGCGCGCCGCACGCGAACTTCGCGGCCAGATCTGGACCCGCTCAAACTACATCCATGGCGTGAGCGCCGTGGTAGTCGACGGGCTGGAACAGTCGTTCGTCGCCGGCGTCGCACGCTTGGTCGTGGTCGGCGACGGCGGCACTCGCCTCCATGAGGAAGTGTTCCTTGCCGGCACCCGGCTCACTCGACGCCAGGAACTCGGCGTCGAACGCTCGGAGGATCTTCTGGTCACAGCTCTAGACGCCGAGAAGTTGACTTCACCCGCCCCTGGCGTGCTCGCCGGACTAGCCGATGTTTGGAACGCAGAGGGCGCCGACGACGGCGGCATTCGCCAGCGCGTCGCCGACGCCGTCGCCTCCCGGGCTCAGAGGCTGCGCAGCGGGATTGAGCAGGACCTTGTCAAGCGCAAGACCGCCGAACTCGAACGTGTGAACGAGGTTTTCGCCCGGTTCCGCCAGACATTGGCGGGCACGCTCGACAACGCCGAAGAGCGCAAACGCGAGCTTGAGGACATGCTGTTCCACGAGGAGCAGCGCCAGCGCGAGAAGGACTTGATAAAAATCAGAAGACGTCTCGACGCCCTCGCCGAGGAGCAGCGCGATGAGCGGGACGCCGTGTCCAGGCGCTACGCCAATCTGCAACCGCACACATTCGTCGCCGCGGTCGTGTTCGCACTGAGCCCGGCCGATGCTGAGAGACTGGGGAAGAACGATGGCAACTAAGGACCCTTGGGAGTGGCTGTCCCTCGTCGACGTTGATGGGCCGTTCCTTTCGCGCGCTGCCCTCAAATCGGTGTTCCCCAACGGACTTGACCGGCCGTACAACGCCATTGACGACGTCAACAGCACGTTCGTGTACGAACACACCCTGTGGTCGAAGGCGTGGACCGCGCGGCAAGGTAAATCAGACCCCGCTGATGATCTTGCCTGGCGCGACCGCTGGGTGACCACTGTCCTACGCGATCTGCTGCAGTGGGATGAACACCTCGACGCGCACCCGGACCCGATGATCATCGCCAGTTCGCCTGATGGGGACGTGTCCGTACGCCCGTGGGCCTTGCTAGACGCGGGAGACGGCCCGGCGGCGCTGGTCGTAGTCGTTGATCCGACCGACGATCTCCGGCGAACCGGTGCCGATGGCTGGGCCGCTGACGCAATCGACCGAACTGCTGCCCTCCTGCGCGAGGGGCAGATTAGCATCGGGCTCGTCACTGACGGCCGCTGGTGGGGCATAGTCTCCGCCGTCCGCGACGTCACTACGGCGAGCGGCGTCTTCGATTCGCTCATATGGCGTGAGGAACGGGACAGCCGGGACGCGTTCCTCGCCCTCGCCGGGCTGGTCTCGCTCGCTGGCGGCGCCACCGAGAAGCGACTGCCGAAGTTGTTCGAGCTCAGCGTCGCCAGTGCCGAGGCAATCACCGAGGCCCTGGGCGACCAAGTCCGGCGTGCGGTCGAGCTCGTCCTCCAGGCGATGTCCGAGTCGCACTTGCGGGCCGTCGCAAACAGAGAGGGGTCTCCTCTGCCGGACGACAGCAAGCAGGTGTACGAAGCGGCAGTGTCCGTGTTGATGCGCGTCGTCTTTCTCCTCTTCGCCGAGGAACGCGCCCTGCTGCCGCAGCATCAAATGTACCGCGACTCCTACGCCATTTCCGGAGTTCGCGTTGACTTGGAACATCGAGCGCAGAACGACAGCGAGGAAGCCCTCGACCACACCTGGGAGACCTGGCACCGCCTACTCGCCGCCAGCGCTGCTATCTTCTCGGGTGCCACGTTCGAAGACACTCGGATGCCGGCGTACGGTGGATCGCTGTTCGACCCGGCCCGCTTCCCATGGCTACGCACGACCAACGCGCAAGGGCAGCTCTCCGTCCGCGTCTCCGACCGGGTCATGCTCCAAGTCCTCAAAGCCGTGCAGATCGCACATGTGGGCGGCGAAGCCCGCCAGCTTTCGTTCCGCGACCTCGACGTCGAACAGATCGGCTATGTCTACGAGGGTTTGCTCGGGTATTCCGCCGAATACACCCAAGACGTCGTCGTCGGGCTCCATGGCAAGAGCGGGTACGAGCCTGAAATCGCTTTGAACGAGCTGTGTAAGATCGCCGATGCTGCTACGAGCGGAGCAGACTTTGCTAATAAATTGATCGCATATCTGAAGGAAAAACAGCCGAATTCGAAACCGGCAACATTACGACAAATCGCGAAAGCTTACGATGTGGACGATGCAACGAAGGCCGCCGACGCCCGCACCCGCCTTGGCTTCGTGCTGCTTGGCCGCACCGAGTTTGTCGACCAGCTCGCGCCGCTACACGCTCTAATCCGGAACGATCTTCGAGAGTTCCCGTACGTCGTCCCCGAGGGCGGTCTCGTGATGACTGAGTCCCCGCAACGAGCCAATACGGGCACGCACTACACCCCGCGGTCGCTGGCAGAAGAAGTGGTACTCCATGCGCTCGAACCCATCGTCTTCTCGCCGGGTCCCCTCGACACCGAGAACCGGGACGACTGGGTCCTGAGGAGCTCCACTGAGATCCTCAACCTCAAGGTTGCGGACATCGCCGTCGGTTCCGGCGCCTTTCTGGTTGCCGCGGCACGTTACCTCGCAGACCGCCTCATTGAAGCCCTCTCAAAGGAGGGGCTGAGCGAAGCCGCCAACGAAGACGCAAAGCGGTGGGCCACCCGGGAAGTGGTTGCCCGTTGCCTGTACGGCGCCGACATCAACGGCATGGCCGTCGAGATGTGCAAGCTCTCTTTGTGGCTAGTTTCGATGGACCCCGGCAAGCCATTTTCCTTCGTTGATGACCGGGTGTTCCACGGCAACTCACTGCTCGGGGTCACCACCGAACGGCAGCTCCGTGCCCAGCATATCGACCCTAGCCACAGCCGAGTCCTCCAGAGAAAGCTCCTTCAACTCGATGTTGACAGCGATCTCGCCCGTGCTTCCCAACTTCGTCGCGAGCTCTCCAGCGGCCAGGTCGACGACGCCGATCGAATGCGCTCCACCAGAGCTAAGCGGAAGCTCCTTGACGAGTCGCGCAAGTTGACCACTCGGCTGCGTGATGTCGCCGATGGCATAATCGCGGCGGGACTCCGTGCAGGGGGCAAACCGGCCAAGGCGTTTGAGGCAAGCTATGGTGAGCTCGCGGATGCGCTTTTCGCTGCCTTCCCCCAAGGGGGTGGTGAGGGTGACCGCAGAGGACTTGACGCGATTCTTTCGGCGGGCCTGACTCCCACAGTGGATACCGGCGAAGCCCGTTGGAAGCCTCTTCATTGGGTGATCGAAGCGCCGGACGTAGTGGTGGACAACGGCGGATTCGACGCGATCATTGGCAATCCTCCCTTCCTCGGCGGAAAGAAGATCTCGTCGAGTTCCGGCGTCAACTATAGAGACTGGCTTGTGCGGATCTTGGCGAGCGGGGCAACGGGAAGTGCCGACCTGGTTGCATACTTCCTGCTTCGCGCCCATGAGCTGCTCAATTCCGATGACGGTCAAATGGGACTGATTGCGACCAATACGGTGGCACAGGGCGATACCCGCGAAGTAGGTATCGATCGCCTCCTCGTTCATGGCTTGGTGCTCCGGCGGAGTATCCAAAGCTCACCATGGCCTGCAAAGTCGGCGAACTTGGAGTATGCGGCCATTTGGGGAACAAATCGTCCCCTCAGCGAAGCCGTGCTTCCGGTTGCAGATGGCCTGAAGGTGGATGCAATATCCTCCCTGCTGGAACCGAGATCGAGGACTTCTGGCGCACCCGTTGCAATCCAGGCAAATCGACATCTTGCATTCGTAGGGTCGTACGTACTGGGAAGTGGATTCGTTCTAAAAGCCGAAGAAGCGGAGAGCCTTCTTGAGGTATCGCCGTTAAATGCGCAAGTAATACATCCCTACATGAATGGTGAGGACTTAAATTCTCGGCCCTCGGCGGACGCCAGTCGCTGGGTGGTGAACTTCTTTGACTGGCCAATTGAGCGTGCCCAAGCCTTTGGACCCGTATTCGATCACGTGGAGAGGACAGTCCGACCCGAAAGGCAAAGAACGAAACCGGATGGCGAGTATGCGCTTCGCAAGCCACTTCCCGACCGCTGGTGGCAGTACGCCGACAAGAGACCTGGCCTCTATAAAGCAATCAAAGAACTCGACTACGTGGCAGCGATCGCACTCGTGAGTAAGACCGTTATGCCGATGCGCGTGAACGCGAGACAAGTGTTCAGTCACGCGCTTGGCGTATTTGCCACTGACGATTTTGCCGATTTTGCGTTCCTATCCTCGATGCCACATCAGACTTGGGCAATCACCTATGGATCGACGCTTGAAACGCGGGTCAGATATACGCCGTCGGATGTCTTTGAGACGCTACCCCGCCCACAACCGACCGACCGGATGCGCCATCTAGGCGAGGCGCTGGATTCTGAACGCCGCGAGGTGATGCTCCGCCGTGAGCTGGGGCTTACTGCCCTGTACAACCTTGTCAACGATCCGAAAGTGACGATTGATCCCGATGTCGCCCGGATCCGCGAGATCCACATCCAAATCGACGTTGCGGTAATGGAGGCGTATGGCTGGACCGACATTCCACTCGATCATGGCTTCCACACCTATCGGCAAATGGAGCGCTTCACGGTGAGTCCGAAAGCGCGCGTCGAGATCCTCGACCGGCTGCTGGAGGAGAACCATCGCCGGGTGTCACTTGAGGCGCAGAACAACGGCCGAGTGCTCACCAACCCGGACCTCGACCTTGATCCGGAGACCGCCCCAGAAGGAGCGATGTTCTAAATGACCACCGAAACAATTCCGTCGCAATCGGCTAGCTCTGCACAGGTTCGCGACGAGCTCATAGACCTTTTGCAGCGCGATCTGATCGGGCCTTGGGGCGAGCCGGATGAGTCGGTCAATGGCACGCCGCGTGCTCGCTATCTTGTCGGAGCCCTGGCGCCAGTCGCTATCGGCGACGACGACCCACTCCCGCAAGCAAAAGCCCAGCCGGACGTACACAGCCCTAACGACTTCCGGGACTCAGACGTCCTGGCTGTCCAAGACGCCGATGCGAGGCGAGATGTACAGGGCGTGTTGGAAGAGCCTGACGAGTCCATCACCGATGCTGGAGGTGCCGAAGCCGACGAAGACCGCGGTCCGGAATCCAAGCTCATCGCACCGTCGTCGATGGGCCTCCGCTTCAAGGTCGGCCCCGACGTTGGCAACCTCGTTTTCACAGCACGGTGGGGTCAATACGCGCCCCGCCGGGAGGCCGACGAGGACGGCCGCACGCAGACTTTCTACGACCGGACCGACCACGTTGTGCCGCGGATGATCGACATCGCGGCAATCGGCGCCGGGCAAACGCATACCGAAGTGATCATCGAGGGCCACGTCGCGATCTCGGTCGAAGTCTTCGAGCACGACGGGCTGCGGGTAGTAGAGGCCGCCCTCCAGAACACAAAGGTCACCGGTAAAGAGCTCCCGCCCAAGGTCTGGCTGTTCCAGACCCAGCTGGAAGTCAGCACCGAAGACGGAACCGCAGTGTTCCGGCCCACCCGCGACGCGCTTGAGCGGGCACGCGACTTCGGCGACCCCGAGGTGCTGCAGCTCGATCTCTTGTACCGCGATCGCCTTGAGTTCGCCGTCGGCCGCACGGCATCCGCCTCCTGGACCCTGCCGGATCCACAGTCCCGCACGGCCACTGCGGTGCGTACGACCTGGCTGCCCACGGCCGAGGTCCCGCAAACCCTTGCACCAACTATCAAGGGGGCCGAGATGAGCATGCGGCTGCTCACGGAGGCGTCTCCTGATCAGCTTGGGCAATACCTAACACCTTTGCTCGACGGCTACGAGCACTGGCTCCATGAGCGACGCCTCGACGCCGCGGCTCTGCCCGAGCACCTCCTGAAAGTCGCTGAAACCGGAATTCAGGACGGCGAGGATGCGCTGAAGCGCTTGCGCGCTGGCCTCAGTCTGCTGACGAATACTGATCCGAAAGCCCATGCAAGCGAACAGGCTCGAAAAGCCTTTGCCTTCATGAACCGCACGATGCGCGATCAGCGTCTCCGATCCCAGATAGCCGCGCTCAGGAATGCGGACCGCACTTTGCCGGTAAAGGATGCGACGGCTGCGATCGATGCAAAGGGTGATAGCGCGGCTTCATGGCGTGCCTTCCAGCTCGCGTTCATCCTGATGCAACTGCCGTCGATCGTCGACCCGACGGTGCCTCGGCGGTCCGGCGACTTGCCCCGCGCGGAGTTGCTGTTCTTCCCCACCGGTGGTGGCAAGACCGAGGCCTATCTGGGGCTCGCGGCATTCACATTCGGCATCCGCCGCCTCCAAGGCGTCATCGAGACGCCCGGCGGCCTGATTGACGGCCGCGACGGTGTCGCCGTGCTGATGCGGTACACGCTCCGCCTGCTCACCTCTCAGCAGTTCCTGCGTGCCACCACGCTCATGTGCGCCGCCGAGGTAGTGCGGCGTGAAGACCCGGCGACGTGGGGCCAGGAACCGTTCCGCATCGGCCTTTGGGTAGGCTCAAGCGTCAGCCCGAAACGCTTTGCTGAGGCGGAGCAACAGGTGCGCGACGTACGTAATGACGACGGCAACTCCGCCTATGGACTCACGGTGCTCCAGTTCAGCAGCTGTCCCTGGTGCGGAACGCCAATTAACCCCAAAGCGGATGTCGTTGCCGTGAAAACGACCCAGCGCATCCATGTCTACTGCGGGGACAAGCTCGGGCGGTGCCCGTTCTCGGCGGGTGGCAGTGCGATAGACGGTCTTCCCGTGTTGACCGTCGACGATGAGATCTACCGCAATCCACCGACCTTCCTACTGGCGACCGTCGACAAGTTCGCGAGACTGGCCCGCGAGGGTGAGGCGGCGAGCCTGTTTGGCTACGTGTCTCAACGGTGCGAACGGCACGGCTACAAGCACCCCGACACAGTGACCTCTGTATGCGGAGCTAGCGGTCACACCTCAAAATCGGAAGGCGGGAGAACCTATCCAAAGGCCATCGTGAAGGGTGTGGACCGGCTGCGTCCGCCGGACCTCATCATCCAGGACGAACTCCACCTCATCACCGGCGCGCTCGGCACTGCAGTGGGATTGTTCGAAGGAGCAATAGACACGCTTTCAACGTGGGAGTATGGCACTGCCGACAGCCCCGCGCTAGTGAAGCCCCTGGTTATCGCCTCCACCGCGACCGTGAGGAACGCCCGCGATCAGGTGATGAAGCTCTATGCACGCCAGGTGCAGATCTTCCCACCCCAGGTCCTATCAGTGACAGACACCTTCTTCTCGAAGGAAGTCACGATCAGTGAGAAGGACCCCGGCCGGCGTTACGTCGGGGTTTGCGCCCACGGGGCCCGCCTGACCCTGGCGGAGATCCGGGTCAGCGAAATTCTGCTCCTCGCCGGTCAGAAGTTGTTCGACGCCCATGGTGCGGCGGCCGAGCCATACGTGACGCTGGTTGATTACTTCTCCGCCACCCGGGAGCTGGCCGGCATGCGCCGCTATCTCGAAGACGACATCGTCACCCGAACCAGCAACCCCGACAAAGACTCTGGTTACCCCCGGCGGGGGTCCAGTGGGCTGCGGATCGGCGAGTTGACGTCCCGCATCTCGTCAGCGGATATTTCGAAGACGCTAACCACCCTGAGTGTTCCGTTTGACCCGGACCGGGATACGACTGAGGCTAAACGGGAATACGGTGTGCGGGCCGCAGCCGCCAAGAAGGCCGGCCGGAAGCTTCCCCCACGGGATATGCCGTATGACGTGGTCCTCGCTACGTCCATGCTCCAGGTAGGTGTAGATGTGCCGCGGCTTGGGTTGATGCTGGTGGTCGGCCAACCGAAGAACACTGCGGAGTATATTCAGGCGTCTTCGCGCGTTGGTCGTGAAGCCTCCAAACCCGGCCTCGTGGTGACGCTCGCCAACCGGTCCCGGCCGCGGGACATGGCGCACTATGAACAGTTCGAGCACTACCATGACACGTTTTATGCGCACGTCGAAGCACTGTCCGTGACCCCGTTCTCCGACGCCGCTTTGGAGCGTGGCCTGACTGGCGTGCTGGTGTCGGCGGCCCGCGTCGCCGACCAACGGAATGAGCCCTCACTCTCGCCCGAAATCGGGGCTGGGACGATTGTGCAGCGGCGAACGTTCGCCGACACCCTTGTCGGCAGGCTTGTCACACGGGTCAGAATTGCCAGCGGCGGCGACGACGCGGTAGCCGAAGCTGCCAAGAGCAAGCTCATCCTGCGCCTCGACAAGTGGACGGACGAGTCGGACAAGTGGTCAGGCGCCTTGACTTACCAAAAGGACTCCCTGGGCGGTGGGCAGATCGTGTCACCCCTGCTGGTGAGCCCGGAGACAGTGGTTCCCGACGAAGACAGCCGACTTTTTCAAGTGGCCAACTCGATGCGCGAAGTTCAGCCCGAGATCAATCTCCTTGTAACACCGATCGTTGGCAGACTAGCGGAGCCGCTAAGTGCAGCTGCGCCGAAATGGGTCTTCTCGAAGAAGGATGCGAAATGAGTCAAGTCGTAGAGGAAGAAGCATCCAGCGTCGCCGGAGTGGTGGCCAACCCGTTTGGGGAGCTGGAAGCCGTCGGCGCGAAGAACCACAGCCGGGTAGGCTCAGTGCGACCTAGCGCCCTGCTTTATACCTCGGGCATTGGGGCAACGGTGGACATGCCTCACATAGCGGTGATGCCCCAAGGCCTTGACGCTTGGGAGATCGCTTACTCGAAGCAGGGCGGCCCGCAGCTGGTCTTGGTGCCGCGCCTGCTCGCTGCGGTCCGCAAGATGTTGCCTCGTGTCGAAGAGCTGCGGCAACTCCCCTGGGTGCCGGAGAAGGCCCATGAAGGTGGCACTCCCATCGGAATCCCGACCCGCGTATTCCCGCAGTGGCTGCGCTGCACCGGCTGTGACCTGTTGGCACCTATCTCGGAGTCCACCAAGTTCGAGTTCGTGAACACGAGCAAACACCGACCCGACAAGGCGCAGTTCGTGCACAAGTCGTGCAAGGGCCGCCCAAAGAAGGGCCAGAAGCAGGGCACTTTGGAAGCGCGGCCGCGCCTGGCCGTGCCTGCCCGCTACTTGATCGCCTGTACCGACGGACACCTCGACGAGTTCCCTTATGTCGAGTGGGTGCATGGCGCCGACGGCATCCCGGTGAAGTGCAAGGTCGCCAAGCCGGAGATGCGAATGATGGAATGGCGATCCAACCTCGGACCGCAGGTGAAGATCTCTTGCGTGGCCTGCGACGCCTCACGAAACATCGCTGAGCTCACTCGGGCCGGCGGAGAAGAGATGCTTCCCGACTGCCGCGGACGGCACCCACACCTTCCCACGTATGCGCCGGCCGACCATCCGTGTCAGGCGGACGTTAGGCTGATGCTGCTAGGCGCAGCCAACCAGTGGTTCCCCGCCTCGGTGAGCGTGCTCGTGCTGCCTGCACGCAAGCACATTACGCCAGCCGACATAGCCGAGACGGTTAAAGCCCTTCCCCCCACAACTTTTACAAAGGTTACTACCGTCGAGAAATTGACTTCGTGGCGGGAATTCGGCGATTCAAGTGTCACCACAAAGTTCAGCGGGGTCTCAGACGAAGATCTCTGGACAGCCATTCAAGTCGCTCGGGGCAATGCCGCCGAAATCGATGCCCCGGCCACTCCGTCAGGTTTTGACCCGATCAACCTCCTTGAGCCCGAATGGGACACTCTTGTCCATCCCGAGGATTTCGAACGCGAGGACCGCAGGGCCGGCTTCCGCGTCCGTACCGTGAACGTAGCAACCTCCCTGCAGCCGGTACTTTCGGATGTGGTCGCGGTGGAGCGAGTCAAGAAAGCGAACGCTTTCATCGGATTCACACGAATCGATGCCTTGGATCGTGTGGGCGATGCACCCAACCGGATCGCACCACTCGTGCAATCGGGCAACCCCAAGTGGGTTCCAGCTACAGAAGACCGCGGTGAAGGAGTGTTTCTACGGTTTGACGAGAGTGTGATTCGAATGTGGGAGGATGACGTGCTCGATTCTGACGTGTGGAAGGCACATGTCGCAGCACATGAACGAAACATGGGCCGCCGACAAAGCCGCACAGCGGAAAAGATCGATCCGGCCGACCGTATGCCACCGCCGCGATACTGGGCACTGCACACGATGTCTCATGTACTTATCCGTGAAATGGCAATGTCCAGTGGTTACGGCTCGGCATCGCTATCCGAACGTCTCTACGCATGGCGTGAGACCGACGATCGGGAGGCGGCAGCAGGTATTCTGATCGCCACGACATCCCCAGACAGCGAGGGAACTCTCGGGGGATTGGTTGATCTGGCCAGAACGGAGCGGCTCGAAGGTGTATTCCGGGATGCGTTGCTGCGAGCCGAAAGGTGTTCTTCGGACCCTATTTGCGCGCATCGGGTGCCCAGCGGTCAAGAGGATTTCCTCCACGGTGCGGCCTGCCATTTCTGCCTGTTCGTGTCGGAGACGTCCTGCGAGAAGGCCAACCGCTTCCTCGACCGTCGCTTTGCATTGACCCTGAATGCAGGGCCCGAGTACGCGGTTGAAGGTCTGTTTCAGCCAACGCTCGCAAAGTTCGGAGGCCAGGCCTAGTGGCAGACACATTGCTTCAGCTGGCGCGGGCACTGACAGCCTCACAAGCGACGAGCATTGCCGCATCATTGGAAATCGACGGGCGTCTGGACCGGGCAGCGTCGTTCTTGCCGAACTCGTCACATTCTGCGGTCGGGTTCCTAGCAAAAGCCTTCTCATTGCTCGGTGACCCAGCGCTCCTGGCGTCAGTGCTAAGGGGATTTGCGGCTGCGGCGGAGCGAGCGCCCTCTCCGCCGCGCCCTGTCTGGAGCGGTCCGAGCTTCTCGGGTGATGGCGACCACACAACAGCAGCTGTCGCACACCTGATCGATGAAGCGAAGGAGGACATTCTCGCCTCGACTTACTCGGCGTCGATGGGCTCCCCTTTTGTCAAGGCTCTATGGCGGGCAATCGCCAGAGGTGTCTCTGTCACTCTCGTGGTTGAGGCGGCAAAGATGAATGACACAACTGCGAAGCTCCAGGCCGTTCTTGAAGGTGCCTGTTTCCTAGCGTATGTCCCTCCTGAAGGCCAGTACGGCGTCCAACATTCAAAAGTCGTCATAGTGGACTCGACCCTGGCACTCGTTACCAGCGCAAACCTCAGCGCTGCCGCAGCCAACCTAAACCTGGAAGCAGGCGTTCTCATCCAGGATCCAGGATTCGCTTCGAAAATACGTCAGCGGTACAAGGCTTTAGAGGGTATCGGTCGTCTACAGAGGGTACCTAAAGCATAAGGTTCCGGCAGCAGCTACATCTTCACCGTAGGACTGTACGTCACGTCCGCTACCATCGTCAGAACTGGGTATTTTCGGACTGACATCCAGGAATTCTGCGCTTCTGCGTCCCAGGTTTGTTTCCGTCCGATATATTTGCAGAATGGCTGATTCCCAAAAGAGTGAAACACTTTCGTTGGATGTCGACGAGTCCGATGTTGCGAAAGATGTCAGAACCGATGCGACGGTCACCTGGAGCACCGACTGGACCGTTGAGACGTTGGTCGGCCAACTCCAACGCGGCCGATTCGACCTTGAGCCAGCCTTTCAGCGCCGCGATGTCTGGAGCGACATCAAGAGGTCCCGATTCATAGAGAGCCTCCTTCTGGGAATACCAATCCCTCAAATAATATTGGCAGAACAGAAGAACTCGCGAGGAAAGTTCATAGTTCTGGATGGAAAACAAAGACTGCGCAGTCTGCAAATATTTGCCGGAATCGACAGTAACCCCATGAAGCTATCGGGACTTCAGATCCTCACCCATCTGAATGGAATTACTTTTGAAGATATGCGCAGCAACCCCAACCTAGACGTCCATGCAGCCGCCCTAGAAAATCAAGTCATTCGCAGTGTCGTTCTTAGAGACTGGGAAAATGAAGCGTTACTATATTTGACTTTCCTTCGACTTAATTCGAACGTTGTCGGCTTATCTCCACAAGAGCTTCGAAGGGCTCTTCACCCTGGACCCTTCATGAATTTCATTATGGAGTGTTCAGCCGAAAGCGCGGCCATCCGCTCATTCCTCGGCGGAAAGGGTCCCGACTTCCGAATGCGAGATGCAGAGATGCTGATTCGACACATCGCATTATCGATGAGGATGCATGAGTACCGAGGCAATCTCCGCACTTTCCTTGACGAAACATGCGAATTTCTTAACAGGCACTGGGCAAGCCACGAAATTCAGGTAAGACAGTTGGCAACTGGTCTCGACCAAGGAATTGATCTTACTTTTCACGTCTTTGGCAAAAACGCGTTCAAGAGGTTTACGAAGCGGGGGTATGAAAGTCGACGAAACAGGGCAGTTCTAGACATCATGGCTTTTCATTTCCAGGATGGCAGGTTCGTAGATCTGGCCTACTCTAGGCCGGCAGAAGTTCGTCACCTTTTTGAAACGCTTTGCCTAAATAATGAGGAATTCTCCCTTTCTCTCACGGCGACAACGAAATCTATTGAAGCGGTTCGTACCCGTTTCAGCGCCTGGGGCATGGCCCTAGACCAATTGATGACAGCGTCCGGTGAGTAGCCTTGTCTAGAAGGATCCTGCTTAAGGCGAGCCTTGCCAACGAGATTTTGGCTATCCGCCGCCTTTACCTAACGCCGCGCCGCCCAGTGCCTCGAGACAAGGATCTCGTCTTCGGAGACACCTATCTTGTCGCCGCCCACGCGGCTTTGGAGTCATACTTTGAAGAGCTATCTCGCCGAGTCCTGATCTCGGCTCTCTGGAAATACCAGCGGCTCGGCCAAGTCAATACCGTCCTTGAGACCGTGCTCAAGGTGCATCACGGCATTCAAATTGGAGCCCTCCCTCGACGGCCCTTTTCGTTCAGATCCCTAGACGAGGAGATAAAGGAGGCCGCTGACTGGTACGTCCAAAGGATAGGGTCAAATAACGGCATCAAGAGTTCAAACCTATATGGCTTACTATTGCCTCTGGGATTTAACGAGGCTGATTTCGACACACTATGGCTTGCAAACATGGATTCTTTTGGAGGCCATCGTGGGGACATCGCACATGGCCGATCCGTTAACGGCAGGCAGTCCGCCCCGCTGACGCTCAATCGTTCAGGCACGAGTATTTCGATCAATCTGCTTCCTCAGGCGCAGGCAAGGTCCCGCGTCCGAAACCCGTGCTGGGAGGTGGACAGGACACTTAATCAGATCTTGCCTGAGGCGTATGACTGGGACAATAAGTGTCTTAGCCTTCTGTAACCACCTTCGACAAGTTCGATATCATCGTCAAACTCCTGGTCGAGACCCTGCAGATGGCTGTGGTGGGCACCGTGCTCGGCGCCCTGGCCTCGCTGCTGCTAAGCTTCGGCGCGGCCAGCAACATTGCCCCGCGCTGGGTCTACACCGCGTGCCGCTGGGTGCTGAACGTGCTGCGCTCCATCCCGGACCTCATCTTCGCCCTGATGTTCGTCTCCGCCGTGGGCCTGGGACCGTTCGCCGGCATCCTGGCGATCGTGCTGGGCTCGGTGGGCTCGATCGGCAAGGTCTACGCGGAGGCCATGGAATCCGTGCAGCCCGGACCGGTGGAGGCGCTCGCCGCGGTGGGCGCGAACAAGCGGCAGATCGTGGCCTACGCGGTGCTCCCGCAGGCCGCTCCCCTGCTGGTCAGCTACACGCTGCTCCTGTTCGAAGGCAACGTCCGCGGCGCCACCATCCTGGGCCTGGTGGGTGCGGGCGGCATCGGCCTGGAACTCACCACCGCCATGCGCATGTACGACTACGGCCACCTCTGCGCCATCATCATCAGCATCATCGTGCTGGTGACCCTCATCGACCGGGCCAGCGCCTTCATCCGCGCCAAGCTCAGTTAGGAACCATTCTTTTGGAAACACTCGACCGGGCCAGCGCCTTCATCCGCGCCAAGCTCAGTTAGGAACCATTCTTTTGGAAACACTCGATCTTGCTCCCGTGAACCTCCGCGACCTTGGCGGCCTGCCGGTTGACGGCGGCGTGACCCGCAGCGGCGTGCTGCTGCGCAGCGGCGTGCTGCTGCGCAGCGACGACGTCTCCGTGATGCCGGCGGACTTCGCCCGGCAGATGGTCGACGACGGCGTCCGGCAGGTCATCGACCTCCGCTCGGCTGAGGAGGCGCTCTTCACGGGCCGTGGTCCCCTGACGGTGCCGGGCGTCAACTACCACCACCTTCCGCTGACGGCCTCCGTGTCGATGCCCGAGGACATCGACCGCGAGCTCATGTCCGCCTCCGTCACCCCGGAGCAGGTGGGCGCCTGGTACGCAGGCCTCGTGGAGAACCAGGCCCGGCAGCTCGCGCTGGGACTCACGGTGGTCGCCATGGGCGAGGGCGCCACGGTGTTCCACTGCGCCGCCGGCAAGGACCGCACCGGGGTGTTCGCCGCCGTCGTGCTCTCAGCCCTGGGTGCCTCCCCGGAAACGATCTCCGCGGACTACGCCGCAACCGCCGCCCGGCTGCCGCAGCTGTTCCCGCGGCTGCGGGCGATCATGGGCGGGCTGCTGCCGGAGGTCATGCCGTCCGACGCCGTGCCTGGCGGCGGTATTCTCGGGGCGATGATGGGCGCGCACGCGGCGTCGATGGACGCCATGCAGTCGGTCCTGGTCCAGCGGCACGGCAGCGTGCTGGAGCCGGTCCGCCAAGCCGGGCTGAGCGACCGGCTCATCGAGGAACTACGTGGCAAGCTGGTGGCCGATGACTGACGCGATGCGCGCCCCCGGCCGGCCGAGGGATACAACCCTGGCGGCCTCGGTCCTCTCCGCCACCGTGGACCTGCTCCTGGAGCGCGACACCCGGGAGGTCACCATAACCGCCATCACCGAGCGCTCGGGCGTGAGCCGGGCGGCGATCTACCGGCGCTGGCCCAGCCGCGAGGAACTGATCGCCGCCGCGCTGGACAGCGTGCGCAGCGGAGTGGAGGTCACGCCGTCGGGCAGTTGCCTGGACACGATCCTCAACGCCTACGACCAGGGCTCCGCGGTGGTGGACGGCCGGGTGGGCACGCTGATCAAGAAGCGCGTGGCCCTGGGCCTGGAGAACGAGAAACTGCGGGCGCTGTCCTGGGAGCGGCACGTCTCGCGGCGCCGGGAGCCCGTGGCGGCGGAGATCCGGCGCGGCATGGAGACCGGCGAGATCGATCCCGGCGTGGACGTGGAGGCCATGATCGACCTCATCAACGGCATGTACTACTACCAGCTGGTGGTGCGTTCGGCTGCGTCCGACCTGACTTGGCTCATTTCCTTAGTGCGTGACTTTTGGTCCGATGATCGCGTCGACGATGGCTTGCTGTTCGGCGGAAATGT
>NZ_QRCU01000033.1 GCF_003369445.1 Arthrobacter silvisoli | reverse complement strand
TGTGCAACCAGAGGTCCTCACCTTTGGGTCAACGACTCCAGCGAGTCATCACATTCACCGAACCAACGTCCCTGGGCAGTACAACTAGCGCAGCTTGTTCCGCAGCTTGCGGGCCAGTTGGTAGGCGCCGTAGCGGAGCTTGTTCACCGGCAGGTCCCACGTTCCCGGGTAGGCCACCTCGCGGCCGCCGAAGGACTTCTTGAACGCAGTGAAGCCGGCCCATTTGTGCTCGGGCTCGTCGTCGGGCGCCACGCCCCACAGGTCCACGTGCTTCAGGCCCCGCTCTTTGGCATCGGCCATGAGGGTGACCAGGAGCGGAATCCCGGCGCTGAGCTTGCGGTGGGTATCGTCCAGCGCAGCGTGCGCGTAGGTGCGGGTGTCGGCGGAGTCGTAGGCGAAGGCGGCCGCGATCGGTGTGCCCTCGAGTTCGGCGATGAACAGGGTCCCCGCCCCGGCCGGCAGCAGGGACCGGGCGACCGTGCCCAGGTAGTCATCGCTTTGCGGCTTGAAGCCGTTGCGGGCCGCGGTCATGTGGAGGAAGTCCAGCAGCACGGAGATCTCGGCAGGATCCTGCGAGGTACGGAAGGTGACACCCTTCTTGTGGATGTTCCGGTACAGGTTCCGGTTGGTCGGCTTCATGCCGGCAAGGACGTCCTTGAAGTCGCCGTCCAGGTCCACGATCCAGCTCAGCTCGGGCTGTTGGTTCGCCGGTGCCGGCTGCAGTCCACGGGCGCGCAGCAGCGCCGGTGCAGCCTCCGTCCCGAATCCCGCGCTGACCGGCTCCAGCCGCACGAAGACAGCGCCGACGCGGCGGGCGATGCTGCGCAAGGCGGCCAGGGCGGCGTCGAAGGCTTCAACAGACTCGGCCACCGGACCGTACGGCGCATAGAGCACCTTGCCGGCGGGGTTCTTCTCCTCCACGGCGAGGAAACGCCACCCCGGGCCGGACTGTTCGTGGACGGTCCGGCCGAGGGCGCGCTGGACGTCGGCCCAGGCAGGGCTCTGCAGGAAAAAATCCATGGTCAGCTTCCCAGGCTCGTGGTGATGGCGAACGCGACGCTGCTCGCTGAAGCACCGGACACCGCGTGCACCATGACAGGGTTCTCCGCCGCGGGCACGAAGGCGCTGCCGCCGCGCTCCAGCCGCAGTTCGCTCTTGGGGGAGTCAAGCAGCATGGCACCGGCCACCACCACGATGACGGCGGGCCCGGACTGCGCAAGCGGCACCGGTTCGGCACCGGGAGCCAGCTCGACGCGCTGGAGCTGGAATTCACGGAACGGCGGGGTGTAGAGCTCTTGGCCGAACTCGGACGTGCCGGCCTCCACCCGCGGGACGCCGATCGAGGCGAACTCCACCGTCTTCATGAGCTCCGGAATGTCGATGTGCTTGGGCGTGAGTCCGCCGCGCAGCACGTTGTCCGAACTCGCCATCACCTCCACGCCCAGGCCCTTCAGGTAGGCGTGGATGTTCCCCGCCGGCAGGTACATCGCCTCGCCTGGAGCGAGCGACACCAGGTTCAGCATCAGCGAAATCAGCACGCCCGGGTCGCCGGGAAACTCCTTGCCGATGCCGAGCATGGCCGTAAGCGTGGTGGCGTGCGGGTCCAGGGACCCGGCGGCGCCGAAGTCGGCGGCATCGACGGCGGCACCGGCTGACGCCACTGCTTCGGCCACGGCGGCACCGCCGGAGATGAGGGTGCTGAAGGCACCCCGCAGGGCTTCGGACTCATCGGGCCGGGAGAGCTCGGCGATGACGTTCCGGAGCACGGAGGTGGCGGCACCGGTGGCCTCCACCAGCTCGGCCAGGTGTTCGAAGATGGCCCGGGACTCCGCTGCCGGACGGAAGCCGCACAGCGCCCGGAACGGCGTGAGGGCGAAGATCATCTCGGGCTTGTGGTTGTCGTCCCGGTAATTGCGTTCGGCAGCGTCCTGGGCGACGCCGAGGGCGTTCTCGCGGGCGAATCCTTCGCGGGACTGCTCCAGGCTCGGGTGGACCTGCAGGGAGAGCGGCTTGTCCGCTGCCAGCAGCTTGCCAAGGAAAGGCAGCCGCGGTCCGAATTCCGCCACACTGGCCGCGCCCAGGAAATGCTCCGGGTCCTCGGCGATCAGGGCGTCCAGGGGAACCGGGGAGGCCCCGGGACGGCTGGCGATCGACGGCGAGCCGGGATGCGCGCCGATCCACAACTCCGCCTCCGGACCGCCAGAGGCGGTGGTGCCCAACAGGGCGGAGATCGCCGTCGTCGACCCCCAGGCGTAGGGGCGCAGGACGTTCTCAAGCTGGTACACGGGCAGGAATCCTTGTCGCTGAAGAGGGTGGCGCTGAAACGAAGAGACTACAGGGGGCGGCACTGGCCGTTGTTGGCCAGCAGTTGTTCAAGCGTCGCATAGTCCTGGATGTCGTAGAGCGAGTTCAGGTAGGCGGCCGTGATCGGCTGGCCGTCCGGGCGGGTGGTCACCGGGGTGAAATCGTCCGATGTCTCCGCGGTGGCCTGGGCGGGAGCTGCCTGGGCGGGAACGCCGCCGGCCTGCGGGCCGCTTCCGGGGACCGACTGCCCGACGCCGGCCAAAGAGTCCTCCTGCACGGCACCGGCCTTGGGGCTGGGCTTGGCGTGGAGCAGCTTCTGCACGCGCTCATGGATGACGTTGAAATCCGGCACGGTGGAGAACCCGGCATCGAAGTCCGGCGGGCCGATGGTCAGGCGGGTCACAGGCTGGCTCTTGGACTTGATGGCCAGGTCCACGAAGCTGCCCAGCTGGGTGGAGGAAATGTTGGATTCCACCACCTTGGTGCCGGCGTTGGCGATGGCCTCGAACTTGGACAGCAGCGTAGCCGGATCCAATTGCTTGAGCATGGCCTGCTGGACGCACTGCTGGCGGGAAATCCTGGCGAAATCGTCCACGTTCTCGCGGGAGCGGCTGTACCACTGGGCCTGGAAACCGTTGAGCTTCTGTTCGCCCGCGGGGATCCAGCCGTCCGGCTTCACATGCCGGTTGTCGCTGCCTGGCAGCATGCCGCCGCTGATGGGAACCCAGCCGCCGGCCTTGATCCGGATGCCCCCCATGGCGTCGATCAGCTTGGAGAAGCCGTCCATGTCCACCACCACATAGGCCTGGATGGTGATGCCGAGGCTTCCGGACACCGCTTCCATGGTGGCCTGCGCGCCGGGATCGGCGACGCCGGGGTAGAGGTCGGTGTACTTGTTGCTGACCTCGGTGTTGATGGCGTTGATGAGGCATTCGTTGCCGCAGTTGTAGCCCTCCGGATAGATCCGGCGCATTGGGGAGCCCTCGCTGAACTGGGCGTTCTGGAGGTTGCGCGGTACCGAGATGATCGCACTTTGGCCGGTTTCGGCGTCGACGCTCATGACCGAGAGGCTGTCCGGGCGCCGCCCGGTGCGGCCGTCGCCCGCGTCGCCGCCCATCATAAGGAAGTTGTAGCGGCCGTCCACGGGTTCCAAGGCCGGGCCGTTGGCGAAGATGCTGCCGATCGCGTTGCGGCCCACGTTCAGCACGTACGCCAGGTAGCTCAGGGATCCGCTGCCGATCACCAGGGAGAGCACCAGCGCGACGGCGACAATCGGCCGCATGCCGGGGGCCAGCAGCACCGGCCGGATGATCCGGAAGGTGTTCAGGAAAAGCAGGGCCCAGCCGGCGGCGAGGGCGAGCAGGAGCACGATCAGCACCAGGGACGCCACGGGATGCGTAACCAAAGCCAGCATCAGGGAACGGTTGAACAGGGCCAACCCCAACATCAGCAGCGCCAGCGCCCACACGGTGAAAGTCACCCGGAGGGCGGTCCGGCCCAGCTTGCGGTCACCGGCCACCAGTTGCGCGCTGCCCGGCAGGAGCAGCGTCATCAGGAGCAGGACGAAGGCGCGCTTGGTCCGCACCGGCGCACTCGCGGAGGCCGGGAACCGGACCGGGTCGGTGAGTGCGGCTGTGTTCTGGTGTTCCCTGGGGCTGGACTGGCTGCTCGTCTGGCTCCTTGTCATCGGCGCGGCCTCCCTTAGCGGCTGCTCCGGGCGGAGGCGTTGTCCTGGGAGAAGACTTCTGCAACCTTGTCGCGCAGCTTGGCACCCTTGGCCGAGGCCACGTTGTTCAGTTCCTGCGCGAACTCGAGGAGCTCACCCTGGAGGCGGGCGGCGAGCTCGTCGCCGCCGGACGCCAGCATGCGCACGGCGAGCAGGCCCGCGTTGCGTGCGCCGCCGATCGATACGGTGGCCACAGGAACGCCGGCGGGCATCTGCACGATGGAGAGCAGCGAGTCCATGCCGTCCAGGGTCTTCAGCGGCACCGGCACGCCGATGACCGGAAGCGGGGTGACAGAGGCGAGCATGCCCGGCAGGTGTGCGGCACCGCCGGCACCGGCGATGATCACGCGGATGCCGCGCTCATGGGCGGTCTGCCCGTAGCGGATCATTTCGGTGGGCATCCGGTGCGCGGAGACGACGTCGGCCTCGAAGGGGATGCCGAATTCGGCGAGGGCGTCGGCAGCGGCTTCCATTACGGGCCAATCGGAGTCCGAGCCCATCACGAGACCTACGATCGGGGCGGCGTTCTGTGCACTCATGCGGTCTCCTCGGGGAATTCTGCCGGCACGCGGCCGTCGCGGATGATGCCGGCCACCACGGTGGCGCGGCGGCGGAGGTTGTCGATCTCGGAGACGGAACCGCCGACGAGGTTGACGTGGCCGATCTTGCGCCCGACCCGCACGGACTTGCCGTAGCAGTGCACCTTCGCGGCCGGCTCGTAGGCGAGTGCTTGCGGGTAGGCGCTGAACAGGTCCTCGTTGTCTCCGCCCAGGAAATTCTTCATCACGGCAACCGTGCCCAGTACGTCGGTGGCACCGAGCGGAAGGTCAAGAACGGCACGCAGGTGCTGTTCGAACTGACTGGTGACGGAGCCGTCCTGGGTCCAGTGGCCCGTGTTGTGCGGCCGCATCGCCAGCTCGTTGATCAGGAAGCCGGCGCCGACTCCCGGAGTTTCGAAGAGTTCTGCGGCCATGACGCCGGTGACGCCGAGTTCTTCGGCGATCCGCAGCGCGGCCTCCTCCGCGGCGGCGGCGACCTCCACGGGGATGTCCTGTGCGGGCGCGATGACTTCGTCGCAGACACCGTCCACCTGGATGGTGTGGGCCACCGGCCAGGCACGGGATTCGCCGCCGGGAGTCCTGGCCACCAGGGCCGACAGTTCGCGGCTGAAGTCCACTTTTGCTTCGGCCAGCAGCGGGCTCATGGCCTCGAACCAGCCGGCGGTCCCCTCGGCTTCGGCGGGGGAGTGCACGATGCGTACGCCCTTGCCGTCGTAGCCGCCGCGCGGGGTCTTCAGGACCACGGGCCAGCCGGTTTCCGTGCCGAAGTCCACGAGCTCGGAGATCGTGCGCACCGCGGCCCAGGCCGGGTTGGGCAGGCCGAGGCGGTCGATGGCCGCGCGCATCACCAGCTTGTCCTGGGCGTGGACCAAGGCATCCGGGCCCGGCTGGACATTGACTCCGGCGTCGATGAGCGCCCGCAGGTGATCGGTGGGGACGTGTTCGTGGTCGAAGGTCATGACGTCCAGGCCCTTGGCGAACTCAAGGAGCGCGTCCAGGTCCTTGTAGTCGCCCACCGGTGCCGTGGCGACTGCGCGTGCCGCGGAGACGTCCTCGCCTTCGGCGAGAACGCGGAGCTCGAAACCGAGGGCAGTCGCTGCCGGGGCCATCATTCGTGCGAGCTGGCCGCCGCCAACAACGCCTATAACAGGAAAAGTCACAGGGTTCAGCCTACCGAACAGCACGGCAGATCCGGGATTCCGTGCCGCCCGGGAACCACGTTTCCGGGATGGGGAGAGGCCGAAAAGGGGCCGGAGGGCGTCCGAAAAGCGGCCGGAGAGAGGCTGTCGGCGGCATTCCCTGCAGCTGGCGCCAAGGAAACGGCGCTAAAATGGTGGTTCGGCCCGTCGGCCCCAGTTCACCAGGCCTTGGAGGGTCATGATCAACACACTTGCAGATCGCATTCGCGGCTTTGCCTCGCTCTTTTGGCGCGAGGTGGCCAAGTTCGGCGCTGTCGGCGGTGTGGCGTTCGTCATCGACAACGGGCTCACGTATTACCTGATGCACGGCCCGATGTCCGACAGCCCGTCCAAGGCCCGTTTCGTTGGAGCACTCCTGGCCACCGTCTTTTCCTGGGTTGCCAACCGTTTCTGGACTTTCCGCCACCGCCGGCAGGACAACGTGCTGCGGGAATTCGTGATGTTCGCCATCATCAACGGCATCGGCATAGGTATTTCCACCGGGTTCACGTTCATCGCGAACTACTGGCTGCACATCACCGACAAGAACCTGCTGTTTGCTGCGGGCGTCATCGGCATCCTCGTGGCCACCGTGGTGCGCTTCTTCGCCTACCGCTTCCTGGTGTTCAACCAGGAACTCGACGAAGAGCCGGAGTTCTCCCACGACCACGAGCTCATCGAGCTCCACCACAAGGCGTCCAAGGCCTTGGCGGCCCAGCGCGAAGCGGACAAGTCCGGGGCGGGCCGGCCCGACGCGGGCCAGGCCAAGGACCCGGAATCCATCAGGCGTCCCTGACGCGAATCCCTCAAGCGCCGCTGACACGCTCGTTCTGCAGGAGGTGCTCAGTCACCTCGACCTCCGGGTGGACCAGCACAATCGAGCCGCCGCGGTCCCAGCAGCCCAGCGCCTCGGCCAGAGCTGTATCCAGTCCGTCGCCGGCGCGCACCAGGATGCGCGCACCCTCACCGGGCACTGCCTCCGCCCCTTCGCCGGCCGCGGCAGGCCCTGCGGCGGCGAATCCCGTCAGCAGTTCGCCGTGGCTGAAGCCGCGGCCGGGCAGCCGCAATGCCGACAGGCCCGGTTCCGCTTCCGCGTACGGCATGAACACATCGCCGTGGGAGCGCACTTCCGCCGCATAGTCCAGGACTCCGGGCGGCAGCGTCCCCGGCCAGCGCATGGCCAGTGCGGCCAGCGGTACCGCGACGACGGCGTCGAAACCAGCGGTGACTCCGGCGCCGGCGGCGTCCCCGGACCCGGCTTCCCCGGGGCTGGAGGTGGCGAGCAGGTCCGCCGGGCCGCCATCGAGCACGACTTCCATGCCCAACTGCCAGGCCGCCAGTGCCCACACGAGCGACTTCCAGTGCGCCGGCAGTTCCAGGCGCAGCGAAATGCCGGGTCCGGCGTCGAGTTCGTCCTGGAGGAGGTTGGCAGTCTTCGCCACCCAGTTGTCCAGCACGCGGCCGGACAGTTCGATCCGTTCGGAATCGGGGCCGTACCAGGTGAGCCGGGGCGAGGTGGCGTGGCCGGAGCGAAGCGCAGTCATCAGGTTCATTGCCGGGATGCTCATGGCTAAATCTTCCCACGGGGCCCGCCGGGGCGCGCGGGCGGATGACGGGCTCCCCGCGTTGTGATTTACGCCACGCGTCGTGCGTTGGACACGGCGGGAAGCTTTCCGCCATCCGCGGAAATTCAACGAACGTTCACGCTAAGTGGAATGCAGCTTCCGGTTTCCCGGTAGCGCGCGGATCCGGTGTAAAAATCCCGGGCGTGGCGCGGCGCGCCACGCGGGCATGTGGTGATTATTATCCCGGCGCGGCTTGACGCCCCCGTAGTTACACGCGTGTAATTAGTAATCAATCGCCGCTGCGCAGTTATTGCGTACACCACCGAGTACCTGACCATTCAAGCAGCGGCTGCAACATCAGGAGGGACGCCATGGGGCAAGCGTTGAGAATCCAGGAAGATGCAGCCGTCGCAGAAATTGCGTCGGTGAAGTACCGCTCGAGGGAAGTTCCGGGCGATTGGTACGTGGACCCTGCTGATCCTGCCGCGGCAGAGCGGTACCACGAAGCGACACGGGAATCGCTCGAGGACCAGGCGACGGCCCTGCTGGCAGAACATGAAGCGCACGAAAACGAAGCCCTGCTCGGCGACGACGATTCCGCCGACGGCCTCGATGACCCGCCCATGGATCTCCACCGGCCGGCAGGCGCGCCCGCCCAGCCACTGTGGATCGGACTCCCGGGCCTGGCAGACTTCGACGACGAGGGTGAACTCGGATGGCAGGGTGACGCTCTATGCGCCCAGACCGACCCGGAAGCTTTCTTCCCCGAAAAGGGCGGGTCCACCCGCGACGCGAAGAAGGTCTGCGGAGCATGCAACGTCCGCGCGCAGTGCCTGGAGTACGCGCTGGCCAACGATGAACGATTTGGCATCTGGGGCGGGCTCTCCGAGCGGGAGCGCCGGCGGTTGAGGAAGCGAGCGGTCTGATTCTCGAAGCAGTACACGTTACTGCCGTTGTGGTCTCCCACAACGGTGCTAGCTATCTCCCCAGGACCCTGGCGGCTCTGCTGGACCAGACGCGTCCGGCAGATGCCGCCATTGGTGTTGATACAGGTTCGCGCGACAACTCGGCAACGCTGCTGGAACGCGCACTGGGCAAGGCCAATGTCACATCTTCCAGCCATCCGAAGTCCGGCTTCGGCGGTGCCGTCAAGGCGGGACTGGCGGCCCTGGCCCCGGCCAAGGGAAGCAGCTCCGAATGGATCTGGCTGCTCCACGACGACGCCGCCCCGGCGCCCAACGCCCTCGCCGAGCTGCTGCACGCCGTCGAACGCGCCCCTTCCGTCACGGTGGCCGGCTGCAAGCAGTTGGATTGGGACGCCGAGCGCCGCCTGATCGATGCAGGCCTGTCCACCAGCCGCTGGGCCGAACGGCTGACCCTCATCGACGCCGATGAACTCGACCAGGGCCAGTACGACGGCCGCACCGACACCTTCGCGGTGAACTCTGCCGGGATGCTCGTCCGCCGGGACGTCTGGGAACAGTTGGAGGGTTTCGATCCCGCGCTGCCCGGCGTCGGCGACGACGTGGACCTCTGCTGGCGCAACCGGCTGGCCGGGAACCGCGTAGTGGTGGTGCCCACGGCTCGGATGTTCCACGTTGACGGACGCCCGGAAAGCCTTGCCAACCCGGTGGCGGCCCGCAAGGCACAGATCTACCTGCGGCTCAAGCACTGCCCGGGGTGGGCTGTGCCTGTGCACGCGGCGGGGGCGCTGCTCGGCAGCGTCCTGCGCTTTGTCCTGAGCATCCTGGTCAAGGAGCCGGGCCGCGGCCTGTCCCAGCTCGGCGCCACACTTGCTGCCTTGGCCCGGCCCGCGGCCTTGTTCCGGGGCCGCAAGGCTGCTGCGCAGACCCGCAAGGTCCGCCGTTCCGTGATCCGCGGCCTGCAGACGTCCCGCCGGGAAGTCTGGGCGCACCGGCGTTCCCTGGTCGAAGCCGTAGGCGTTGACGAGGACGAAGACTTCCAGCCCGCGCGGCTGTCCGCGGACCTGCTGAACAGCGAACCCACCGGCGATGCGGGCGACGACTTCGCCGCCCTCGCCACCAAGGACCGTGGCTGGATCGGCACCGGCGCGCTCACCGCAGCCTCCCTCGCCCTCGTGGCATCCGTGGCGGGCCTGGCGGGCCTGTTCGGCGCGTCCGCGGTCACCGGCGGAGGGCTCATTCCGCTCTCCGCGGATCCCGCAGCGATCTGGCGTACCGCCTCCAGTTGGTGGATCAGCCTCGGCGCAGGGCTGCCCGGTCATGGGGATCCTTTCGGTTATGTGTTGTGGCTGGTGTCCGTGATCGGCGGCGGTGACGGAAACGCGGCAATGTCCTGGCTGTTGCTGCTGGCCATGCCACTTTCCGCGATCGCTGCCTGGTTCGCCGCCGGCGCCCTGACCGGACTGCGCCGCTTCCGCTTCATCGCGGCCCTGTTGTGGGCCGCCGCCCCCGCGCTGCAGGTGGCCCTGAACCAGGGACGGGCTGGCGCGCTCCTGGCCCACGTCATGATGCCCCTGCTGGTCCTTGCACTGCTCCGTGCCACCGGCTCGGCCAGGGGCCGCGGTGCCGCGGCAGGCAAGCACGCACCAGCGGCCAGGAGCCGGGGCACAGCAGCCCTTCCGGCGAAAGTGTTCCCCGCAAAGCCCGGCAGCAACGGCACGCCCTCGTGGACGGCCGCGGCCGCCGCGGGTCTGGTGCTCGCCGTCGTCACCGCCTCGGCGCCGTCCCTGTTCCTGCCGCTCGCGTTCCTGATCATCTTCACCGGGATCATCCTGGGCCGCCGCGGCCGGACCGTCTGGTGGGCCCTGCTTCCCGCCGTCGTGCTGTTCCTGCCGTTCGGCATCTCCGTGTTGGACCGCCCGCGCGCGCTGCTGGCGGACCCGGGTGTGCCGCTGGGTTCGGACGCGGCGCCGCTCTGGCAGCAACTGCTGGGCCAGCCGCTTGGGTTCGCGCCCGACGGCGGCCTGGCGAACCTTCCGCTGTTCGGTCCTTCCGGTGTGCCGTGGGCCCTGCTGCTGGCCCTGCTGGTCGGCGCGCCGCTGCTGATCCTGGCCGTCATGGCGCTTTTCGTCCAGGGCCGCCGGGTCCGGGTGACCCGGATGCTGTGGCTTGCTGCGGTCCTCATGCTGGCCTGGTCTTGGGCCACGGCCCACGTTGCCACATCCCTTGCGGGCAACACCCTCGTGACCCCTTTCAGCGGCCCCGCCGTCTCGGCCGCGGCATGCGCCCTGCTGGGCGCGGCCATAATCGGCGCGGACAACCTGCTCCGGTACGCCGACCGTTCCCGCGGACGTGCCGCGGGAAGCCCGCGCTCCGGGCGTTCCGCAGTGCTCCCCTGGTTCTCGGGCCTGGCGACGGCGTTGCTGGTCGCCGGTCCGCTGGCCGGGATGACGGTGTGGGCCACGCAGAACGCCTTGCCCGCTGCGGACTCCGGGTACTCCCGCGGGGCACTCGGCACAGCGCCCTTGGTCCACGCCGCCGCCGACCGCACCCTGCCGGCCACCGCCGTCGACCACGGCCAGGGGCCCGAACGGAGCAATACGCTCGTCATCACGCCCGACGACCAGGGCGGCTACGGTTCGGCCTTGATGCGGGGCGCCGGAACCACCCTCGACTCGCTGTCCACGATCGCAGCGTCCCGGCAGATCAGCGGTGCCCCCGGAACAGAACGGATTCGCGCGGACGACGACGCGACGGCCTCGCTCCGGACCGCCGTCGCCACCATCGTGGCCGGCACCGGCGTGGACCCGCGGCCCGGCCTGGAACAGCTCGGCGCGGGTTTCGTGGTCCTGAAAGCCACCGATGCCGCCGCGCAGCTGACCGCGAACAGGATCGACGCCGTGCCCGGGATGGTCGCCGTGGGCCAGACCGACGCCGGCTGGCTGTGGCGGATCACGCCGCTGAGCGACGCCGCGGCGAAGGACGCCGAGGCCGCACACCGCGCCCGGATCGTCGATGCCAAGGGTGCCGTCACCGCCCTGCTGCCGTCGTCGGGTAACAACGTCGACGCGGTGGCTCCGGACGGTGCGGCCGGCCGCAAGCTGGTTCTCGCCGAACGCTTCGACCCGGGGTGGAGTGCATGGCTGGACGGGCGCCGCCTCACCGCCATGACGTCCGGCTGGGCCCAGTCGTTCACGCTCCCGGCACGCGGCGGCGACCTCGAAGTCCGCTACGTCAGCCCGTGGGAGCCCTGGCTGGGCGCCCTGCAGGTGGTGGTGATCGGCCTGACCGCCCTCCTGGCCATCCCTATGCCAGCCCGGCGCCCGAAGCCCACCCGGACCGTTCCGGACAAGCGCCGGGAAGAGCAGTCCCTCCCCAAGGAGCGCAGCAGTGCCTAAGGACAACACCACCCACAGCAGCGAGGCCGCCCGGCAGCCCGACGGAACGCAGACTGGCGGGGAGGCGCCAGGCAAGAAGAAGCCCGGCAAGAAAGCGCCCGGCAAGAAAGCGCTCGGCACGAAGCGGCAGCGCCACGGAATCGTCACCGGCCTGCTCTCCGCCGGAGTCCTCCTTGCCGGGGGCGCCGGTGTAGTCTCCGCCGCGGCGGTCCTTCCCGGACCGGCAGGCAGCCGGACCCTTGAAGCGGCCCTCTCGGACGTCCCGGCCGGCCGCAGCACCATGGTGTGCCCCGGCCCCGCCGTCCTGCCCGAAGGGACGGTCGGCACCGACGCCCAATTCAGCCCTGTCTCCCGGACGGCGAAGAACAACCTGGACGCCCTGGTGCTCAGCGACTCCACGGGAGCCCTGCCCGGAAGCAAAGTGGCAGCCCTCGATGGCAGCGGAGCCAGAACCGTCTCCGAAGCGCCGAAGGGAACTCCGGCGCCTGCGCCCGGACCACCCGCGCTCAAGGCCGCCGCGGTGGCGCAATCCGCAGGCAGGATCACCGTGCTCAACGCCGAACCGAGCGGCAACCAGCAGGCCGCCATGGCCGCCGTCGGAAGCTATTCCGCAGCGGATGGCGACCTCCGCGGCCTGGCCGCCGCCCCATGCCAGCAACCCTCCAACGATTTCTGGCTCCTCGGCGCCGATACCACCCTCGGCCGCACGGCGTTGCTGAACCTCAGCAACGCCTCCGGGACGCCGGCCACCGTCAACCTGGAACTCCTCGGCGCGAAGGGACGGATCCAGTCGCCCGGAAGCCGCGGACTTCTCGTTTCGCCGCACACCAGCCGGACCATCAACCTGGCCGGCCTTGCCTCGGACGAAGAGAACCTCTCGTTGCACGTGCGCAGCAGCGGCGGGCCCGTGGCCGCAACCGTCCAGCAGAGTGTGCTGCGCGGCCTCGTCTCCGGCGGCGTGGAGCACCTCGCACCCGGTGCGGCTCCCGCGGACTCCCAGGTCATGACCGCCGTGGTTGTCCAGGATCCCAAGACCATCAAGGCGCTCAGCAGCAAGAGCGGGTTCTCCGACGCCGTTCCCGCCCTTGAAATTACCGTCCCGGGCGCGGCCGACGCGGTGTTGGACGTCAAGCTTTTCGGACCGAACGGACAGCAGGCCCTGCCCGGCGGGGGAGCGGTAACCGCCAAGGCGGGCGCGGTCACTGAGATTCCCCTGACCGGCGTGCCCGCGGGAACCTACACTGTGAGCGCCACTTCGGACGTGCCCTTCGCCGCGGCCGCCCGGCTGCTCGGGAACCCGCGCGAATCCGCGCCCATGGACTTCGCCTGGTCGCCGGCCGCCGTCCGGCTTGGCAGCCAGCACATCGTGGCCGTGCCCCAGGACGGAGTCCGCTTCCTGACTTTCGGCGTGCCCGACGGCAGGGCCACCGTGAGCTACACCCCGGTGACTGCGGACGGCAAGCTCGGCAAGACCGAGTCGGTGGACATCGCGGGTGGAACGACGACGGTGATCGGCGTTCCGGCCAAGGACAAGGGGCCGGCCGTGATTGGCTATGTTGTGGCCGCCTCGGGCGACCCGGCGTACGGCGCTGTGCTGCTCGGCGAGAAGGACGGACCCGGTATCTCGACGGTGGCCATCCAGCAAGGGGCGCCGGGGCATGAGAAGGTCGCGGTAACGCTGGGCTACTGAGGCCGGAAACTGAAAGCAGCCGCGGCCACTTACTGGTAGCGGCGGCGGTACACCGGATCCAGGGATTCCGGCGGGACACCAAGGTATTCCGCGGTGTATTCGACCACCACGTCATGGATGAGGTCCTGCAGTTCCTCCCGGCCGCCCGCGGTGTGCTCCACTACGCGGCGGTACACGGTGATGAGCGGGCCTTCCGTGCCCGTACCCCTGGTGCAAGCGCCAAGCGGAGCAGCTCCGCCTTCGGCCACCAACTGCTCGAGGTTCGGCGGGATTTCCTCCACGGCAAAAGAGACGCCGCTCAGCTGCTGGCCCCACATGTCCTGGAGCCGCTCGGCCGAATCCAGGACCAGGTCATCAAAGCGTTCCGCCCTGCTGCGGTAGCCCGGAAGGGTGGGAAGCATGACTTCGCCACGCTGCCCCCGGCCGTGGCGGTTCCGCCGGCGCTGCCTGAAGCTGCGCACCGGGGCGCCGGACGAATTGCCTCCGGCTTCGCCCAGGTTGATCGTGAAACCCGGACTGTGCTGCTGTGACTGCATATACCGACTTTAGTCCCCAGCGGCTCCCAAATCTTGCTTCGCTTCGATTCGGGGCCCTCGCGGCTGTGGGCCCACCCAGAGGCTCCCAAATCTTGCTTCGCTTCGATTCGGGGGCCCTCGCCGCTGTGGGCCCACCCAGAGGCTCCCAAATCTTGCTTCGCTTCGATTCGGGGCCCTCGCCGCTGTTGGCCCAGGAACCCAGCGCGACATAATGCGCGCAGCACCGCCAATACGCCGCCTGCCGCCCGCCACCCGCTAATCTGGGATGTTGTGGGTGCTATTCGCCAATGTTCCAGATCAGCCTGCCGCCAGTCCGCGGTGGCCACGTTGACGTACGTTTACGCCGAATCGACGGCCGTGCTCGGGCCGCTGGCGATGTACGCCGAACCGCACTCCTACGACCTCTGCACCCAGCACGCCGACTCCCTGACGGTGCCGCGCGGCTGGGAGGTCCTTCGCTTGGCGATGCCCTCCACCCCGCCGGAACCGGGCCCTGACGACCTGCTCGCCCTGGCCAACGCCGTCCGCGGAGCCGCCGCGGCTCCTGACGCTCCGGGACAGCGCACCGCGCGGCCCGCCGTCGAACCCCCGCTCGTCGAGGGGACCCGGCGGGGCCACCTGCGCATTTTGCGCGAGCCTTCCTGAGGCGTAAACACAATCGTTCCAGCTGTTGCCGGGCTGTACGCTGGAAGCTGCATATCCGGTCCGCCACCGGCACCTATGCGACGGTGCCATCCAGGGAGCTACAACCATGCCAAAGGTCAGTCCTGAACTGTTGTCCATTCTGCGTTGTCCGGTCACCGGGTCCACGCTGGTCCAGGAAGGCGAGGAACTGGTAGCTGCCGAGGCGGACGCCACGGGCAACAAACCCCGGTACGCCATCCAGGACGGCATCCCGCTGCTGCTGCCGCCGGAGCTGCGGGCCGCGGCAGACGCCGCTCCCTCCGGCCAGCACGACGGCCCAGCCAAAGCCTGACCCCACCAGCACTTGTTCCAGCCGTTCACCGGTTCTATCTAAGGACATCCATGACTTTCGACTTCAAGGTTGCCGACCTTTCCCTGGCCGAGGCAGGCCGCCACCAGATCCGCCTCGCCGAACATGAAATGCCGGGCCTGATGTCCCTGCGCGCCGAATTCGGCCCGAGCCAGCCCCTCAAGGGCGCCCGGATCGCAGGATCGCTGCACATGACCGTGCAGACTGCCGTGCTGATCGAGACCCTCACCGCCCTCGGTGCGGAAATCCGCTGGGCCTCCTGCAACATCTTCTCCACCCAGGACGAAGCCGCCGCCGCTGTCGTCGTCGGCAACGGCACTCCGGAGAACCCGCAGGGCGTACCGGTCTTCGCCTGGAAGGGCGAAACCCTGGACGAGTACTGGTGGACCGCCGAGCAGATCCTCACCTGGCCCGGTGCCGACAGCAACCCGGAGCTGGGCCCCAACATGATCCTCGACGACGGCGGCGACGCCACCCTGTTGCTGCACAAGGGCGTTGAGTTCGAAGCCGCCGGCGCGGTCCCGGAAGCCACCGACGACGACCCGGAGGAGTACGCGCTGATCCTCGGTGTGCTGCGCGCCTCCCTGGCCAAGGACCCGCAGAAGTGGACCCGCATCGCCGCCGGCATCCGCGGCGTCAGCGAAGAGACCACCACCGGTGTGCACCGCCTCTACCAGCTTGCCGAACAGGGCAAGCTGCTGTTCCCGGCGATCAACGTCAACGACTCGGTCACCAAGAGCAAGTTCGACAACAAGTACGGCATCCGCCACTCCCTGCCGGATGGCATCAACCGCGCCACCGACGTGCTGATCGGCGGCAAGGTCGCCATCGTCTGCGGCTACGGCGACGTCGGCAAGGGCGCCGCGGAAGCGCTCCGCGGCCAGGGCGCCCGCGTGATCGTCACCGAAATCGACCCCATCTGTGCACTGCAGGCCGCCATGGACGGCTACCAGGTGGCACGCCTGGAAACCGTCCTGGAACAGGGCGACATCTTCATCACCACCACGGGCAACAAGGACGTCATCATGGCCGAGGACATGGTGCGCATGAAGAACAAGGCGATCGTGGGCAACATCGGCCACTTCGACAACGAAATCGACATCGCCGGCCTGGCCAAGGTCGACGGCGTCAAGAAGGTCGAGATCAAGCCGCAGGTCCACGAGTGGGTCTTCGACGCCGGCACCGGCACCGAGCGTTCCATCATCGTGCTCTCCGAAGGCCGCCTCCTGAACCTGGGCAACGCCACCGGCCACCCCTCCTTCGTGATGAGCAACTCCTTCGCCAACCAGACCATCGCGCAGATCGAGCTGTGGACCAAGCGGGACCAGCCCGAAGGCGAACGCGAATACGACAACCAGGTCTACGTGCTGCCGAAGATCCTCGATGAAAAGGTGGCCCGCCTGCACTTGGATGCCCTCGGTGTCGAACTGACCGAACTCAGCAAGGAACAGGCCGAATACCTGGACCTTGACGTCGCCGGCCCGTACAAGCCGGAGCACTACCGCTACTGACGGCTGCTGCCGCTGACGGCAGCATCATTCGCGGGGCGCGGGTTGTGTCATGCAACCCGCGCTTTGCTGTTTGCAGCCCCGGGCGCGGCTAGAATTGGCTGGTTACTTTGACAGGCCCGTTTCGATGCCGGGCTGCATTTGGGGATGTAGGAGACGGAACATGCGGGACAGGGCGAAACGCCGTACCGGGAAGATCCTGGCGATTGCCGGAATCTGTGCCTTGGTCGCGGCCGGTGGAATCGGCGTCGCGACGGCGCCTTCGTGGCTCGGCCATGCCCCCGAATCAGAGGCCGGCTCCCCGCAGCGCAGCGAAGCCGGGCTCGCCGCTGCCGTCGTCAAGGCCGTGGAACTGGGCATCACGCCGCTGGACGGCGCCCGCGAAGTGAACCCCGCCGTCGGGCCGACCGTGAAGGCCGTGAACGGCACCGTCAAGGACGTCGTCCTGGTCCCGGCGGACGGCGGCACCCCGGTGAAGGGCAGCACCAGCGCCGACGGCAGCACCTGGAGCACCCTGGAACCGCTGAAGTTCAACACGAAGTACAACTACTCGTTCACCGTGGTGGACGGTGCCGGCCGGGAAACCAAGAAGACCCAGTCCTTCACCACGGTCTCCACGCCCAACGAAGCCGACGCTTCGGTGTACCCCATGAACGGCTCGGTCATGGGCTCCGGCCAGCCCATTGAGATCAACTTCAGCGAACCGGTCCTGAACAAGGCCGCGATGGAGAAAGCCGTCAAGGTCACGGTGTCGTCCAAGCAGAAGGTGGCCTGGCGCTGGTACTCCGACCAGAAAGTCCGCATCCGTCCGGAGAAGTTCTGGGCCTCGGGCACCAAGGTCACCGTGGACCTGGCACTCTTCGGCAAAGAGTTCGGCAACGGGATGATCGGCAACTCGAATGTGAAGGTCACCTACACCACCGGTCCGCAGCGCGTCGCCGTCGTTGACGACCTGACCAAGACCATGAAGGTGTACATCGACGGCACGCTGGTTCACACGGCACCGGTCACACTAGGCAGCCCGGACTGGCTCTCTCCCACCGGTTACGCGGTGATCATGGAACAGCAGCGCTATTCGAAGTTCAACGCCGGCAGCATCGGCCTCAAGCCCGGCGACAAAGGCTACTACCCGCCGCTGACCGTTGAGCGCGCCAACCGCCTGACCAACTCCGGCGTGTACGTGCACCAGGCGCTGCCGTCCGCCTACGGGGCGGTTGGTGTGGTGAACGTCTCGCACGGCTGCGTCGGTCTGCTGCCGGCGGACGCTACCTGGTTCTTCAACAACATGAGGACCGGCGACCTGGTCCAAGTGCTGAACACCGGGGCTCCCGCAGTGGAGCCGCTGGAAGGCTTCGGCGACTGGAACATCCCCTGGGCCTCCTACGCCCACCGCTGATCAGGCCGGTCGTACCGCTGGCCTGGGCATTGATGATGTCGAGCGCTGATTAGCTGATCAGCTGAACGGTGTCCGGGCGAGGCGTTCGCCGATGATCCTGCTGCGTTCCTCGGCGCGCGTGAGCCTTTTCAGTTCGCGGTTCCGCCGCTCGCCCAGCACCGCCCACAGGTAGTCTTCCGGGAGCGTTCCCAGCGGTGGCGGGGGAGCCACGTGCGCGGACAGTTCCGTTGCCAGGGACATGGCCAAGTTGATGCGCGACGCCGGAGCCATCCTGGGTGCCTGTTGCACGAACTGGGTGGCCCGCCGGGCAGCCGCGTCGGGGATCCGGCCGATGTCGGCCATGGCCACCCATCCCTGCAGGTACGGCGGGGCGAACGGGAACACCTTCACTTCGTCCTGGACGCGCTGGCGGAGGGCATAGGTTCCGGCCACGATGTCGCCGAGCCTCTTCGACTTGTCGTTGAACAGCGCAACCGCCACGGCCAGGCCGCCGAACGTCAGGAAGATTTCGAGGAATCCGATCAGCCCCCGGATCACCGCGTGCCGGAAACGGATGGAACCGCCGTCGTCGCGTACGATCCGCAGGCCGACGGCAAGTTTGCCCACCGAACGCCCGCGGCTCAGGGTCTCAACCGCCACCGGCACAATCACCAGGCACAACACGCCGTTGAACAGGATCAGCGTCCGGCCCGCTGCCTCGTCCAGGTCCGGGAGCAGGCTCCCGACAAGCAGCATCACGACCATCAGGAGCACGAAATAGACCAACAGGTCCAGGATCAGGCCGAGCGCGCGGGCAGCGAACGACGCCGGCCGGAGTTCAAGGACCACTGCTTCGCCGGTAATGATGGAACTCACGGATGCCCCCAACGCTGATTGCTTGTCCTCAGAGTTTAGGCCCCCGTCAACAGCGGCAGGGGGTTAGGGTAGTGCCGTGGATATCGACGCCTTTTCCGCGGTGCATTCTGCCAAATGGGCGCGCCTGCATGAACTGGCGCACCAGAGGCGTCTCAGCGGTGAGGAAGCCGACCAACTCCTGAAGTTGTACCAGGCGGCGTCTTCGCACCTGTCGCTGATCCGCTCGGTGGCGCCGGAAGGTGCCCTGTCCGCGTCATTGTCCGCCACGCTGGCACAGGCCCGGACCCGCTTCACCGGGGCCCGCTCGAACTTCATGGAGGACCTTGCCGCGTTCTTCGTGGTCTCACTTCCCGCGGCTTTTTACCGCCTCCGGTGGATGACCCTGTGGTGCGGGGTCTTCTTCTGCCTCGTGGGCGCCGCGTATGCCTTCTGGATCGGGACGTCCCCGGAGGCCCTTCGCGCCCTCGGGAGCAACGCCCGGTTGAAGCATTACGTGGACGAAGAGTTCATCGACTACTACTCGGAAAACCCCGCGGCATCGTTCGCCGGCGCGGTGTGGACCAACAATGCCTGGATCGGTGCGCAGGCTGTCGCCTTGGGAATCACGGGGTTCTGGGTGCCGATGATGCTCGTGGCGAACGCCCAAGGCGTAGGCATCGCTGCCGGGCTCTTCGCCGCCACAGGCAAGCTGGACGTGTTCTTCAGCTACATCCTCCCGCACGGGCTCATGGAGCTCACGGCGGTCTTCATCGCCTCCGCCGCGGGGCTGAAGATCTTCTGGGCCATGGTGTCGCCCGGCCCCCGGCGGCGCATCCAGGCCGTGGCCGATGAAGGGCGTTCCTTGATCACCGTGGCCTTGGGGCTGGTGCTGGTGCTGTTCGTCTCCGGGCTGGTTGAAGCCTTCGTGACGCCGAGCCCGCTGCCGGTCTGGGCGAAACTCCTGATCGGCGCCCTGGTCCTGGCCGCCTACTGGGTGTACACGCTCGTGCTGGGCGGGCGGGCCTTCCGTGCCGGATCCACCGGCGACCTCGACAGCAAGGACGCCGGATACCGGGCGATCGCTGCCTGAAGGACGCAGCGGATTCTGGTTCCGGCCGGGGTGGCTCGTCGCCCCGGCACAAAGCCTGACGGTAGGCTCGAATACAGAGAATATTGCCGGCGACCTGTTTTACGCCTGCATGCGAACCCTACGGAAGTGAAGCGACGTGAGTGACAAAACCCCGAACCCCAGTGAGCCGGACGTGGATATCGACGACGACGGCGAGCCGGCTTTCGAGTGGATGAAACCGGCTGCCGCCAAGGAAGCGCCCGGAAAGGCGCCGTCCGCTTCTCCCGCCACATCCTCGGAAGCCGCCAAGCCTGGCGACGCCGGTAACCCCGGCGCGACCGCCAAGCCCGGCGAGACCGGTAACCCCGGGGCGGCCGCCAAGTCAACCGGGCTTGCCCGAACGGCGGGTGCCTCTGCACCCGTCCAGGCCG
This sequence comes from Arthrobacter silvisoli, assembly GCF_003369445.1. Classification (GTDB taxonomy): domain Bacteria; phylum Actinomycetota; class Actinomycetes; order Actinomycetales; family Micrococcaceae; genus Arthrobacter; species Arthrobacter silvisoli. The sequence continues at coordinate 17,036 of NZ_QRCU01000033.1, read as the reverse complement.
GCCGGACGCCCGAGGGGCAGCCTGAAACCCGCGCGGACCGCAAAGCCGCAGAGGCTGCCGGCGCCGCGCCGGAACCGGCCCTGTTCGCCGAGCCCCTTCCGACGTCGGCCCTCCATGTCCGGCCACCCGAAGCGGAAGTGGAACGCCGCAACGCCGAGCGCGAGCTGGCCGCCAACGCCAAGCCGGTGGCGCCGCGGATCTTCCAGGTGCTTCTGGCCGTGTTCTACCCCGTGGTGCTGCTGGTCGTGGCCATCAGGGCCGTCACCAGCCCGCTGTTCCTCTGGGTGGAGTACAACCGCCCGGGATTCCCGGGTGACGGCTACGGCTTCAGCACCGACGACCGGATGACTTACGGCTCCTACGCCGTGGACTACCTCAGCAACTGGGCGGGCCCGCGGTACCTCGGCGATCTGGTCCGCGAAGACGGCACCAAGCTGTTCAAGGACAGCGAAGTGGTCCACATGGCGGACGTGAAGCTCGTCATGCTTTCCGCGTTCGGAGCGGCGGCCCTGATGGTGCTCATCGGGATCATCGCCATGCTGTACCTGCGCAAGCGCAGCACTGGCGGCATCCGCCGTGGCCTCTTTGCCGGATCGATCGCCACGCTGGTGGTCATCCTGGCGCTGGGCACCCTCGGTGTGCTCGGCTGGCAGCAGTTCTTTACCGAATTCCACCGGATCTTCTTCGCCAACGGCACTTGGACTTTCGCCCTTGAAGACACCCTGATCCGCCTGTTCCCAGGCCAGTTCTGGATGGATGCGGGCATCGCCATCGCAGGACTGGTCTTCCTGGCGGCCCTGCTCACCTTGATCTTCACCTGGCCGACCCGCCGCCGCCGTGGCCTGCCGCCCCGCAAGGGACCGGAAAGCGGGACTGACGCGGCGGAGGAAGCCGGCGACGCCGGAACGAAGGAAAGCGACGACGCCGCCCGCGGAGCGAACGCGTAGCGAAACCGGCGCCGGCATTGGTCTTGGTCAGCATTGGACCCGGCCGGCATTGATCCTGGCCGGCATTGATCCTGCAGTTCCGGCGGCTTCTGGGCAAGTGAAGCTGCCGGACCTGCAGGATCAATCTGTTGAGCGCTAGATCCAGGACGGCATCCACATGCGCATCCGCCATTCCTGGTAGCTGATGGTCTCGGCTGTCCAGACGGGGTAGAAGTAGGCGGAAACCAGCACGGCCAGTACCACCACCAGACCCACCAGATAGATGCCGGAGAGTCGCCGCCACTGGGGGTCGGCGCGCTTGCCCAGGATCCGGCCCAGCCCGTACGTCAGGGCAAGGACGAGGAACGGCTCGAAGGACAGGGCGTAGAAGAAGAACATGGTCCGCTCGGGGTACATGAACCACGGCAGGTAGCCTGCGGCGACCCCGGCGAGGATGGCTCCCGCGCGCCAGTCGCGGCGTCCTGCCCACCAGAACAACAGAGCGGCCAAGGCGACCGTTGCTCCCCACCAGACCACCGGGTTGCCCACGGAAAGGACCGCCGTGGTGCAGCTCGGGAGTTCGCAGCCGGCGCTGCCCAGCTTGGGGGACTCGTAGAAGAAGGAGGTGGGCCGGCCCATCACCAGCCAGCTCCACGGACTCGACTCATAGGCGTGGTCGGCGCCCAGGCCCTGGTGGAACTTGTACGCTTCCTGGTGGTAGTGGACCAGCGAGCGGAGCGGCGCCGGAATCCAGTCCCAGGACGATGCCGGCTGCTTCTCGGCCCAGCCGCGGAAGTACGCGTCCTTGGAGAGGAACCAGCCGGTCCACGTGGCAAGGTACACGGCTGCTGCCACCGGGATCATGGTGAAGAACGCCGGCACCCCGTCCTTGAGCACCGCGGCGCTGGCCCAGCTGCGGACCCCTGCGATTCTGCGCGCATTCATGTCCCAGAGGACGGTCAGCAGGCCGAATACCGCGACGAAGGCCAGCGCCGACCACTTCACGCCCACCGCGAGGCCGAGGCAGACGCCGGCTGTGAGCCGCCACCACCGCATTCCGAGGAACGGACCGGCCACCAGGGCCGTCGCCGCCGGCGGGCTGTCCCGGTAAGCCGCGGCGAGCCGCGTAGCAAGCCGGCGCCGCCCGTCGTCGCGATCCAGCAGCAGGGCGCCGAAGGCGGCGAGGAGCCAGAACATCAGGAAGATATCGAGGATGGCCGTTCGCGACATGACCAGATGGTGGCCGTCGATGGCGAGCAGTAGCCCGGCCACCCCGCCCAGCACGTGCGAGCGGAAAAGCTTCAGGGCAATGAGCGCCACCAGGAAGACGGACAGGGTCCCCGTCAGCGCGGCGGCGAAGCGCCAGCCGAAAGGGTTGTCCGGGCCGAAGAGACCCATGCCCCAGGCGATCATCCATTTGCCGACGGGCGGATGCACCACATACTCGGGAGTGTCCAGCGGCAGGACAGGATGCCCGGCCTTGAAGGAGTCGTTGGCTTTCTGCGGCCAGTTCCGCTCGTAGCCGCTCAGCAGGTAGGAGTAGGCGTCCTTGACGTAATAGGTCTCGTCGAACACGAGGCTGTGCGGGGTGTCCAGCCTGACAAAGCGCAGGATTCCGGCGATCACTGCGGTAGCGGCGGGGATCAGCCAGAACCACAGACGCAACGACGGCGGGTAGTCCCGCCAGCTCTGGATGTCGCCGATCAGCCTGGCCCGGAGGGCCGCGGCGGTGAAGGCTCCGGCGGGCCGCACCAGCCAAGCCGGGGAGGCGGGGCGCACGGAGGTCTCTGTCACCTGCCCCATGCTACCGCCGCCGGCTGTGGCCAGAGGGCGTATCAGTCCAGCTTGGGAGCTAGGCTTGATCAGGTGAGTGAAGAAGCACAGCCCCAGGCCGACGTCGTCGATTCCGCCCCGGAGAACCTCCAGGAAACCGCAGCGGACGACGCCCTGAACACCAGCGTCCTGCCGGTGGTTCCGGGCGGCGGCCGGATCGTGCTCGCCGCGACGCCGATCGGCAATGTCGGCGACGCCTCAACCCGCCTGGTCGAGCTGCTGCAGACCGCGCACGTCATCGCCGCCGAGGACACCCGCCGGCTGCACCGCCTGGTGCACGCCCTCGGCATCGAGGTGTCCGGCCGGGTCATCAGCTACCACGAACACAACGAGGCCACCAAGACGGCGGACCTCCTCGAACAGGTCCAGGCGGGCAAGACCATCCTGATGGTGAGCGACGCCGGCATGCCCGCCGTCTCGGACCCGGGCTTCCGCCTTGTCGAGGCGGCCGTGGCGGCAGGCCAGTTCGTCACCGCAGTGCCTGGCCCGTCGGCCGTGCTGGCGGCCCTTGCCCTCTCGGGCCTGCCCACCGACCGCTTCTGCTTCGAAGGCTTCCTGCCGCGCAAGGCGGGGGAGCGCGCCTCCCGTTTGGCGGAGCTTGACGGCGAACGCCGCACCATGGTGTTCTTCGAAGCCCCGCACCGGCTCGAAGCCATGCTCCGGGCCCTCCACGACCGCTTCGGCGCCGAGCGCAGGATCGCCGTGTGCCGGGAACTGACAAAGACCTACGAGGAAGTCCTCCGCGGCACCGTCCAGGAACTCCTGGAATGGGCAGAAAACAACGAGGTCCGCGGGGAAATCGCAGTGGTGGTGGACGGCGCACCCGAGAAGGCGCCCGGCACCCCCGAGGACCACGTGGCCGCCGTCAACGAGCTCGTGGCCCAGGGAATCCGGCTCAAGGAAGCCGTGGCCGCCGTGGCCGAGGAGGCCCGCATCAGCAAGCGCGAGCTGTATTCTGCGGTGCTCGCGGCGCGGTAGGACCGTGTTCCCGGCGCGGTAGGCGGGGCTGTGCAAGTGCACAGAGACAGGCGGGAGCGGCAGTGCGCGAAGGCGTAGACACCTTTTTGATTCCGGCAGTACCGTGGCAGTTAATCCCCGCAATAATGCGACCCACGTAACACCAAGGGTTGGTGCATTTCCACAATCCACCGCCTGACGAAGGAGTCACTGTGACTGTCACCGCAGAACGCGAAGCAGAACTGCTCGCCAAGGTTCCCACCGGCCTGTTCATCAACGGCGAGTGGCGCGACGCCTCCACCGGCAAGACCTTCGATGTCGAAGACCCGGCCACCGGCAAAGTCCTCCTGAGCATCGCCGACGCCACCAGCGAGGACGCCCTCGCCGCCCTGGACGCGGCCGACGCCGCCCAGGCTTCCTGGGCCCGCACCGCCCCGCGCGAACGTGCCGAGATCCTCCGCCGCGCCTTCGAACTTGTCACCGAACGTGCCGAGGACTTCGCACTCCTGATGACCCTCGAAATGGGCAAGCCGCTGGCCGAGGCCCGCGGCGAAGTCACCTACGGCGCCGAATTCCTCCGCTGGTTCTCCGAGGAGACCGTGCGCGACTACGGCCGCTACCTCACCACCCCCGAGGGCAAGAACAAGATCCTCGTCCAGCGCAAGCCCGTCGGTCCCTGCCTGCTAATCACCCCCTGGAATTTCCCGCTCGCCATGGCCACCCGCAAGGTTGCCCCGGCCATCGCCGCCGGCTGCACCATGGTGATCAAGCCCGCCAAGTTCACCCCGCTGACCACCCAGTTGTTCGTGGCAACCCTGGCCGAAGCCGGCGTGCCCGCCGGCGTGGTCAACGTAGTATCCTCCTCGAGCGCGTCCTCCATCTCCGGCCCGATCATGAAGGACTCCCGCCTCCGCAAGGTCTCCTTCACCGGCTCCACCCCCGTGGGCAAGCGCCTCATCGCCGACGCCGCCAACAACGTGCTGCGCACCTCCATGGAACTGGGCGGCAACGCACCGTTCATCGTGTTCGAGGACGCCGATCTGGACAAGGCCGTCGAAGGCGCCATGGCCGCCAAGATGCGCAACATGGGCGAAGCCTGCACCGCCGCCAACCGCTTCCTGGTCCACGAGTCCGTGGCCGCCGAATTCACCGCGAAGTTCGCTGCCGCGATGGGTGCCCTGACCACGGGCCGCGGCACCGAAGACACGTCCAAGGTGGGCCCGCTGATCGACTCCGGCGCCCGCGACGACGTCCACGCACTGGTCACCGCTGCCGTGGCCCAGGGCGCAACGGTCGCCACCGGCGGCGGCCCCGTGGACGGCGACGGCTACTTCTACGCGCCCACGGTCCTCGCGAACGTTCCGAACGACGCCGACATCCTCGGCTCCGAGATCTTCGGCCCGGTGGCCCCCGTGACCACCTTCGCTACCGAGGAGCAGGCCATCAAGCTGGCCAATGCAAGCGAGTACGGCCTGGCGTCCTACCTCTACACCCGCGACTACGCCCGCATGTTCCGCGTGGCCGAGCAGATCGAGTTCGGCATGGTCGGCTTCAACGCCGGTGTCATCTCCAACGCGGCGGCGCCCTTCGGCGGCGTGAAGCAGTCCGGCCTGGGCCGTGAAGGCGGCGCCGAAGGCATCGCCGAATACACCACCACCCAGTACATCGGCATCGCCGACCCGTACGCCGGCTAAACAGCCAACCCCACGCAACAACAGGCGAGGGCCCGGTTCCGGAACACACCGGAACCGGGCCCTCGCCCTGTGTGGCTTCCCTCCCAGGCCCAGTCAGTTGCCGCGGCGCAGCCGGCGTACGGCCTTCCGGACAACGTTCCAAGCCCAGCGGCCCGCGCGTGCGACGCCCCGGCCAAGCCAACGGAACGGCGCGGACACGGTGCGGAACCAGCGGGACAACAACGACGGCGGGAACCAGTCCGCGCGCAGGCGCACCAGCCAGGACCCTCCGCTGCGCAGCATCGTCCGCACCGCGGCCAGCCGCTCCGCGGTGAGCTGCCCCCCGGCGCCGGGGGTGCCGTCCGCGGGGCGACCGTAACGGTGCCGCTCGAAGTCGGCGGTGAGCTCGCGCACCGCCCGCATTCCGGCGTCGTCGGCGGTTGCCGACGGAAGGGACTCACGCAGCCCTATGGCGAAATGCCGGGGCGTCTGGCTGGCTCGCGGGATGTGGCCGTAATCGCGGGCCAGGTCCTGCAGTTCTTCCCAGGCGAGTGCAGGGGAGACGGCAGCGCTTGCCTGGCCGGCCTCCCGGAAGCCCCTGAGTCGGCGGGCCCGGATGCCCGCGCGGAGCAGCCGCGGTGAGGCAAGCAGGGCCACGGCAAACAAGGCGCCGGCGAGGATGAGGAGCGAATGCGGAATTCCGGTGCCGGCACCTGTGCCGGTGCCGGGCAGCGGGGCACCCGGAAGGGCGCGGCTGTTGGGCTGGGCGGTCTGGTTCGGGATCGGGATGGCGTCCTCGTCCAGGTTGCTGCCGCTGCCGCCCGGAGTCACGGCATCGGCGGCGTAGTCCGGAACGGAGCCCCGGGAAGGGGTCGGTTCGAACGGCACCCAGCCGAGGCCCTCGAAATAGAGCTCCGGCCAAGCGTGTGCGTCCCGGGCGTCCACAGCGAACTCGGTCAGGGGCTCGCGGCCGCCTACAGCGATGGAGTTTCCGGTGGGATGGCCGGGTGCGTAGCCGACGGCGATCCTGCTGGGGATGCCCGAAACCCGCGCCATGACGGCCATGGCGGAGGCGAAATGCACGCAATACCCGCTCTTTTGCTGCAGGAAATCGGCCAGCACGGACAAGCCGTTGCCGTCGTAGCCGCCCTGCACCGGGGCCTGCAGCGAATACGTGAACTCGGCAGAGCGCAGGTACCGCTGGATGGCAAGGGCCTTGGCGAAGTTGTTCTGGATCCCCGCGGTCAGCGTGCCCGCCGTGTTCCGGACGATCTCCGGCAGGTTGCCCGGGACCTCGGTGAACTCCCCGGCAAGCTCGCCGGAACCGGGGGAGGTGGTTCCGGCCTGGCTCAGGGCTGCCGCGGTGATCTGCGGGAAGACCGAGATCACCGTGTAGTGCTGGTTCCGCGACGTGGCGTCCTCTCCCATGATGCTCAGGGTCAACGGATCCCAGGACCAGCGGCCGTTGAGTCCGTTGACGGCGGCCGGCGAGTACGGGACCGGCAGGTATGGACTGGTGAACTGGCCGGTGTCGATGACGGTCTGTACACGGACGAGGTTCTCCGGGAGCCGGTATGAGGGGACGATCTGCCCGGTGCCGAGCCGGCGGCTGGAGTCCCGGTCGTCGGGCGCCCAGCTCTCCCCGTCGAAACGGTCGATAGTAACCGATCGCAGGTAGACCGGCGCGCTGGAACTTGTGGCGTAGGTGATCCGGCCGTCGCCGGTGGGGGTGCGCAGGCTGTTCCCGAGGGTGATCATCGGATTCAGCCCGTTCGATGGCCCCCAGGGATTCAGGCGGGACCCGACCGGGAACGTACCTTGGTCGAAGCCCGGAACGGCCAACGGAAGGACCAGGCCCACGGCCAATGCGGCACCGCCGAGCACCACGGAACGCCGGAACTGGCCTCGCCCGAGCCCGGCGCCTGACTGGAGCCGGTCGTCCGGGGCGAACCGTTGGGCGCAACCCAGGATCAGGATGAAGCCGGCCGCCGCCACCATGAAACCGGCCAGCCCGGCGCCTTGGGGTTTGATCGTGGCCGGGACCACGAGCACCGCGAGCAGGCCCAGGCCGGAGGTAGCAGGCAGCGCCAGCGGGACGGCAAGCGAATCGATCAGGATCACCACGAGGCCCAGGCACAGGCAGCTCAACAGCACGATTCCGGTGTTCGGAGCCACCGGCGCCGACTCCGCGTAGACCGTCTCACCGGCCCGGTCAAACAAGACAAAGGCCTGCTTCACGCTTGCCGGGCCGGGAATGAAGCCGGCGATGCTCTCCTTCCGCAGGAAGGTGCCGCACAGGATGAACGCAAGGGCCGCGAAGCCGCCCAGGGGCACGAGCGCCGCCGGCGCCCGCAGCGTCCGCAGCAGCGCCATCGCGAGGACCACGACGACGACGGTGACGGCGACCGGGGACAGCCAGGCCCAGCCGCGGAGGACGCCGTTGAGGGACAGTGAGGCGCCGATGACCCCGACCGCGATGGACCCGGCCATGGCCCAGGGGTAGGCGCCGGCCGATCCCTTGGGCGGCCGGGCCGGATTTGAAGGCGCTGCAAGGCTGCTCCTCGCGGCACCGCTGCGCTGTGCACTCATCGCGGCACCGCCGCGCTGTGCACTCATCGCGGCACCGCCGCTCCGCGCCGCACGTCCATCGCGGCAGTGGCCGCCGCCATGATCTCCCCCTGATCGAAGGCGGACCAGGCCGCAGCCAGTTGTGTTCGCGGAGTCACGGCGAGGGCACGCCAGCCGCCCTGGCGGAGCGCGTCCACGGCGGACTGGACGCTTCGCGGATGCTCGGTGACCAGCAGGGCGAAGGCATTGGCGCCGTACGCGGCCGCCGGGGCAAGCGCCCTCGCCTCGGCCTCGCCGAGCGAACCGAGCAGGGCCAGCACCGGGCCACGGAGGCGGTGGGCCGCGAGCTTGTCCATGAGGTGGTCATCGAATGCCGCCTCGCCGCCGTCGGGATTTCCGCCGTCGCCGCCCCGGGCATCGCCGCGCTTGCCCTCGACGTGCAGGTGCCGCGGGCCGTCCAGCTGGATGGCGGCCAGGCTTTCGCTGATGGACTGCAGGCCGCCGGAGCCGCTGTACTCCTCCGCATCGGGGAACGGGGCCGAATGCGAGCCGCGGAATGCCGGGTACCCGGCGGCGTCCAGGAACCGCAGGGAGTAGTTGCGTTCGGCGAGGTGGGCGCTGATGGACATGGCCGCGGTTACGGCCCATTCGAAGCTGTCGCTGCTGAGCAGTTCGAAGGAATCGTCATGGCCTGCCGGGAAGCGGGACCCCGGACCGGTGGCGAACAAGGAATACCGGTGGTCCATGATGATGGTCGCCTCGGGAGTGGTGACCGATTCCTCCTGCCGCACCATCAGCTCGCCGTGGTGGGCCGTCGCTGCCCAGTGGACCCGGCGCATGGGGTCGCCATGCCGGTACTCACGGGTCATGACGTCGTCGTCACTCGGGTTGGCCTGGATGCGTGTAGCCGTGACGCCGTCGTTGCCGCGCGCGCCGGCCAGCCCGGTTGCCGGGAGTTCGACGGCGGCCGGCGTCACCGTGAGCAGCTCGCCGTCGTCGATCGTGTGCCGGTGCAGGGACAGGCCGAAGGGATCACAGAACTCGGCGGTCACCGGACCGATCTTGAACTGGCCCCGCCGGCCCGAGCGCAGATGGTACTCGTAGCGGCTCGTGCCACCGCTCGCGGAGCGGGCGGGGAAACGGAACGCCGGCGGTTCGCCGAAGCGCGGCGGCAGCTGCTCCTGCATGATCACCGGGGCGTTCGAACTGCCGGTGCGGGCCACCGCAAGGCGGACGGTCGCCGTCGAGGACGTCTCCACTGTGGGTGGCGTGAAATCCCGGAACACTTGGAACCGCGGCTTGAGGACGCGCACTCCGGCCAGCGAAACCAGCGGCAGGACGATGAGCAGGATGCCCAGTGCCAGCAGGTCGCGGCGGCCCATGATCTGGGCAAGAAGCAATGAAGCCGTGCCGGCGGCCAGCAGGCCCCAGCCCCGGGTGGTGAACAGATGCTTCGGAAGCAGCTCCAGCAGGGCCATGGCGGGCTCCTATGCGCGGCGGGTGTCGGCCGCCGCGTCCTTGCTGACCGGCAGCGACGCCAGGATGGCGCGGATGACGCTCTGCGGTGTGTCGCCGGCGCCGGCGGCCTTCCGTTCAAGGATGATGCGGTGTGCGAGCACCGGCTCGGCGACCGCGACGACGTCGTCCGGGAGCACGAAGTCCCGGCCGTCCAGGGCTGCGGTGGCCTTGGCGGCACGCAGCAGCTGGAGCAGGGAGCGCGGGCTGGCGCCGAGCCGCAGCCGGGCGCTGTCGCGGGTGGCGTGCCCGATCGCCACCGTGTACTCCTTGACAGCCTGGGAAACATAGACCTGCTGCACCGCGGTGATCATTGCGGCGACGTCGGCGGCAGTCACCACCGGGGTGACCTTCGCCAGCGGAGAGACGGCCTGGTGGGTTTCGAGCATCTCGATTTCCGAGGCCTGGTCCGGGTACCCCATGGAAATCCGGGCCATGAAGCGGTCCCGCTGCGCTTCGGGAAGGGGGTAGGTCCCTTCCATCTCGATCGGGTTCTGCGTGGCGACCACCATGAACGGCTCGGCCAGCTTGTAGGACTGGCCGTCCACCGTGACCTGGTGCTCCTCCATGCATTCGAGGAGCGCGGACTGGGTCTTCGCCGAGGCGCGGTTGATCTCGTCGCCGATGACGATATTGGCGAAGACCGCGCCCTTGCGGAATTCGAACTGTCGGGAGGACTGGTTGTAGATGGACACTCCCGTCACGTCGGAGGGCAGCAGGTCAGGGGTGAACTGGATCCTGCTGACGCCGCAGTCGATGCTCCGGGCGAGGGTCTTGGCGAGCATGGTCTTCCCGACGCCGGGAACGTCCTCCACCAGCAGGTGTCCCTGGGCGAGGAGGACGGTGAGGGCGAGCTTTGCGGCTTCTGCCTTGCCGTCGATCACTTGGCTGACGGCGGCCAGGATTTTCTCGCTGGCGGCGTGGAATTCCGCGGCAGGCATGGCGGTGTGACGGTGGCCGTTGGACGATCCCGCTTGGGCGGGAGCATCCTCCATAGGGGCGATTCCCTGGTGCCGGACCGTGCTCTGATGCTGTGAATCCATGGACTACCCTTCAACCATGACGGAACCCCGCAGGCCCGCGGCCCGACGGGATGCTCCACCCCCTGATACCAAGACTACCCAGAGGTAGCCTGCCGCAGACAGGGCCAGTGCTGCGGCCAACGTCAGGCCCCGGGCCGTTAGGGTGGACGCATGTGCAATTCCCTTCCCCCGCGTTCCTACCGTGCCCCGGAAGAGGACGCCGGCAGCGCCGAAGAAGCCCCCGGAAAAGACGCAGGCAAGCGGTCCCGCAAGGAATACCCGCCGGCTCCGGAGCCGCTGCCCGTACCGGTGATGGACAACCACACCCACCTCGACTTCCGGCACGGCCTGCTGGAGGTCCCGGTGACGGACGCGCTCGACGCGGCGGCCGCCGTCGGCGTCCAAGGAGCGGTACAGGTGGGGTGCGACCTCGAGTCTTCCCGTTTCACCGTGCAGGCCATCGAAGCGGACCGGCGGCTGCTGGGCGCGGTGGCCATCCACCCCAATGACGCCCCTGCCTACGCCGGCCGCGGCGAGCTGGAGGAGGCGCTCGCGGAGATCGAGGAACTGGCCGGGCATCCGCGTGTGCGCGCAATCGGCGAGACCGGGCTGGACTTCTACCGCACCCACGGAGAAGGGCTGGCGCACCAGCGCTACTCCTTCCGGCGCCACATCGACATTGCCAAGCGGCTCGGGTTGACGCTGCAGATCCATGACCGGGACGCGCACGACGACGTCGTCCAGGTGCTGCGCGAGGAGGGCGCCCCGGAGAAGGTGGTGTTCCACTGCTTCTCCGGGGGAGCGGAACTGGCTCGGATCTGCAACGAGAACGGCTGGTACATGTCCTTCGCCGGCACGTTCACCTTCAAGAATGCCGACAACCTTCGCGAAGCCCTGTTGATCGCCCGGCCGGAACTGATGCTGGTGGAAACCGATTCTCCGTTCCTCACCCCGCACCCGTACCGCGGCCGCCCGAATGCCAGCTACATGGTCCCGTACACCGTGCGGTCCATGGCCGAGGTTGCGGAAAAAGACCTCGCCGGGCTGTGCGCACAACTGGCCGGGAACACGCTCGCAGCCTACGGATCGTGGGACTGAGGCCCCTCCCGCGGATGACTTGGTGCATACCGGGTATGCACGATTTCTTGGTCGATTTATAACGCTTCGGTTACAGTGGGTAACCAGTAGCCGGGGTCGGGGAAGGCCAGCGGATACGAAAACTCCGTTCGCACTGGAAAGTTTCACGTAGATCGGTAGTGGCGGCGCACGTGCTCCGCCGCAGTAATCCCTTGCGCCCGCGCGCTCGGGACAAGGCTGCGGCAGGCGGGCCGATGCGCTTTTCCCCGTGCCCGGATGGTCCAACAGTTACGGGCAAAAATGGTCAAGTTCTTCACCACGGATGGCAAGTTCAGCTTCGTCAAAGTCGGTGCGCAGCTGCTGGTGCTTTCGGCACTGGTGCTCGGGGTTGTCGCCTTCACGGGCAACAACAAGACGGTCACCCTCAACGTCGACGGTAAGGTGAGCTCCATCCAGACCTTCGGCGGCACGGTTGACCAGGTGGTCAAAGCCGCGAAGGTCGAGCTCAAGCCGGCGGACCGGGTCAGCCCGGCGCTGGATGCTTCGGTGCAGAACGGCTCCATCATCAACGTGAACCTGGCCAAGTCGGTCTCGGTCACCCTCGACGGAACCCAGCGGACCGTCAACACCAACTCCCCGGACGTCGAAGGCCTTATCACCGAACTCGGCGTGGCCAGCAGCTCGGCCATCTCCGCCGACAAGGACATGCAGCTGGCCGTCTCCGGCTCGGTCCTTTCGATCTCCACGCCCAAGAAGGTCACGCTGATCGCCGACGGCAAGAGCTCCGTCAAGACGACGACGGCGGCCGACGTCGCCACCGTCCTGAAGGACGCCGGCGTCGTGCTGGGCGCGAACGACCGCGTCTCGCAGCCCAAGCAGGCCCCGGTCATCAAGAACATGGTGATCAAGGTCTCCCGCGTCGACCTCTCCAAGACGACCACCGTCACGGAGAATGTCCCCTTCGAGACCATCAGGACCAAGAGCTCCGCGATGTACACCGACGAGGAGAAGGTCACCCAGGAAGGCGTCCTCGGCCAGCTCAAGAAGACCTTCAAGCTGGTGCTGGTTGACGGCCGCGAAGCCTCCCGCAGCCTGCTGACCTCCGCGGTGACCGTCAAACCTGTGGCCGAGAAGGTCACCGTCGGCACCAAGGAACGCCCCGCGCCCGCAACCTCCAGCGGACCCACCGGCGCCCCCAACGAAGCGATGTGGGACCGGATCGCCCAGTGTGAATCCGGCGGTAACTGGGCCATCAACACCGGCAACGGCTACTACGGCGGCCTGCAGTTCGACATCCAGACCTGGCTCGGTTCCGGTGGCGGCGCCTACGCCCCGAACGCCAGCCTGGCCAGCAAGGCCCAGCAGATCGACATCGCCAACCGTGTCTACGCGCAGCGCGGCCTCTCCCCGTGGGGCTGCGGCTGGGCAGCCTGACGGCGACACCACGCGGCGAGGCAGGCCGGGTCCGGATTTCCGGGCCCGGCCTTTCCCGTGCCCGGGCCTTGCCGGTACCCGGGCCTTTCGGCATGCCGGCCTTCGGCCTGCGGGCGCCCGTGGAAGGGCGGACAGCGGGCAGGCGATACGATACCTAGGTGACTGAAGCGAATCCCGAACCTGCCGCCGTCGCGCCCCTCCTGGGAGCCGCCGACATCCGACGGCTCGCCGAGGAAATCGGTGTCCGCCCCACCAAGACGCTGGGCCAGAACTTCGTCATCGACGGGAACACGATCCGCCGTATCGTCTCCGCAGCCGGCGTGGACCCGGAAGAAACTGTCCTGGAGGTCGGCCCCGGCCTCGGCTCGCTGACCCTTGGCCTGCTCGATGCCGCCAAGGAAGTCGTTGCGGTCGAAATCGACCCGGTCCTGGCGGCCAAGCTGCCAGAGACTGTGCGCGCCTGGCGCCCCGAAGCCGCGGACGCCTTCCACCTGGTGCTCTCGGACGCCATGAAGGTCACCGAACTTCCCGTCCAGCCCACCGCCCTCGTGGCCAACCTGCCCTACAACGTTGCCGTGCCCGTGGTGCTGCACCTGCTGGAGCATTTCCCGAGCCTGCGCCACGGCCTTGTCATGGTGCAGGACGAGGTGGCGGACCGGCTCGCCGCGACCCCGGGGTCGAAGATCTACGGCGTCCCGTCGGTCAAGGCTGCCTGGTACGGGCACATGCGCAAGGCAGGCGTGATCGGCATGAACGTCTTCTGGCCGGCGCCCAAGATCCACTCCGGACTCGTGGCCTTCACCCGCCAGGAAGCCCACGACACACACGCCACCCGTGAGCAGGTGTTCGCCGTCATCGACGCCGCCTTCGCCCAGCGCCGCAAGACCCTCCGCGCCGCCCTGGCCGGCTGGGCGGGCGGCGCCGCCGAAGCCGAACGCTGCCTCGTGGCCGCAGGCGTGGATCCGACCGCCCGCGGAGAGGTGCTGGACATCGGTGCCTACATCCGGATCGCCGAGGCGCGCCACCCGCAGGCCGCATGAGCCGCGCGGTCGCCGGAAACCAGGCCCGCTTCGCGCCGCGTACCGTGAAGGTCCGTGCCCCGGGCAAGGTCAATGTCTCCCTCAAAGTCGGCCCGCTTCGCCCGGACGGCTACCACTCGGTGGCGAGCGTCTATCTGGCGGTGTCCCTCTACGAGGAAGTGGCCGCCACCAGCACCGCGACACCCGGGATCACGGTCAGCATCAGCCCGGACAGCACCCTGGACCTCGACGGCGTCGACATCCCGCTGGACGAACGGAACCTTGCGTACAAGGCGGCCGCGATCATGGCCGAGGTCTCCGAGAAGGCCACCGGTGTGCACCTGGAAATCACCAAGCGGGTTCCCGTGGCCGGCGGCATGGGCGGCGGCTCAGCCGACGCCGCGGCAACCCTGCTGGCGTGCGACGCGCTCTGGGACAGCGGCCTGTCCCGCGAAGAACTTGCCCACCTGGCAGCCGAACTCGGCGCCGACGTTCCGTTTTCGCTGCTGGGCGGCACAGCCGTCGGGCTGGGTGTGGGAGACAAGCTCTCACCCGCGCTGGCAAAGGCACAGATGGACTGGGTGCTGGTCTGCGCCGACTACGGCCTCTCCACCCCGGAGGTCTTCCACACGCTGGACCGGCTCCGTGACGCCGAAGGCGTGGCCGCCGCCGAACCGAGCGAAGTGGATGCCCAGATCCTGCAGGCCCTGCGCGGCGGCGATCCCGAAGCGCTGAGCCGGGTGCTGGTCAACGACCTCCAGCGCGCGTCGATCGAACTCGCCCCGCAGCTGCGGGACACCATCGGGCTCGGCGAATCCAAGGGTGCCCTGGCCGGCTTCGTTTCCGGCTCCGGGCCCACCGTGGCGCTGCTGGCGCACAGCCCGGCCGCCGCCCGCGAACTCGCGGAAGAACTCGGACACCTCGGACACACGGCGCTGTCCGTCCACGGACCGGTTCCCGGGGCGCGGATCATCTCCGATACCCTGCACTAATTCATTCCCCAAGAAAGTAGTACCCAGTGGCCCACCTGCTCGGCGGTGAGAACCTCACCGTTTCCTTTGCAACGCGCACCATCCTCGACGGCGTCACCCTCGGCCTCGAGGACGGCGACCGGATCGGCATGGTGGGCCGGAACGGCGATGGTAAGTCCACGCTGATGCGGCTGCTCGCCATGCGCTCCACCCCGGACTCCGGCCGGGTCACCAAGCGCGGCGACGTCAACATCGGCTACCTGGACCAGTCCGACGTCCTGGACGGGGACCTCACGGTCGGCACCGCCATCGTCGGCGACCGCGCCGATCACGAGTGGGCGGCCAACCCGAAGATCCGCGAGATCATGGGCGGCCTGGTGGGCGACGTCGACTGGCACGCCAACGTCCACGCCCTGTCCGGCGGCCAGAAGCGCCGCGTTGCCTTGGCCAAGCTCCTCATCGAAGACCACGATGTCATCATGCTGGACGAACCGACCAACCACCTCGACGTCGAAGGGGTCGCCTGGCTGGCCCGGCACCTCAAGTCCCGCTGGCGCGCCAAGCAGGGCGCCTTCCTGGTGGTCACCCACGACCGCTGGTTCCTTGACGAAGTCTGCAACCGCACCTGGGAAGTGCACGACGCCATGGTGGACCCGTTCGACGGCGGGTACGCCGCCTACGTTCTGGCACGCGCCGAGCGCGACCGCATGGCCGCCGTCGTCGAGAACAAGCGCCAGCAGCTGGTCAAGAAGGAACTGGCCTGGCTCCGCCGCGGCGCGCCCGCCCGCACCTCCAAGCCCAAGTTCCGCATCGAAGCGGCCAACGAGATCATCGCCGACGTCCCGGAGCCCCGGGACTCCGTTGCCCTGAACAAGATGGCCACCGCCCGCCTGGGCAAGGACGTGCTGGACCTCGAAAACGTCTCGCTCGATTTCCAAGGCGGGTATGCCGGGCAGAAGCTCTTCAACAATGTCACCCTGCGCCTGGCCCCCGGGCAGCGGCTCGGCCTCGTGGGCGTCAACGGCGCCGGCAAATCCACCCTGCTCCGCCTGCTCAACGGGGACATCACCCCGGACGCGGGCAAGGTCAAGCGCGGCAAGACCGTTGTCACCGCCGTCCTCAGCCAGGACGTGAAAGAACTCGACGAGGTCAAGGACCTGCGCGTCGTCGAGGTCATCGAACGCGAAAAGCGCTCCTTCAACGTGGCCGGCAAGGAACTCACCGCCGGCCAGCTCGTGGAGCAGCTCGGCTTCACCAAGGAAAAGCAGTGGACCCCCGTGGCCGACCTCTCCGGCGGTGAGCGGCGCCGCCTGCAGCTGCTGCGCCTGCTGGTGGGCGAACCCAACGTCCTGATGCTCGACGAACCCACCAACGACCTCGACACCGACACCCTCGCCGCCGTCGAAGACGTCCTCGACGGCTGGCCGGGCACCCTCGTGGTGGTGAGCCACGACCGCTACCTCCTGGAACGCGTCACGGACTCCCAGATGGCCCTGCTCGGCGACGGCAAGCTCCGCGACCTGCCCGGCGGCGTCGACCAGTACCTCGAACTGCGCGAGGCAGCGCTCGCTTCCGGGACCGTCAGCGGCTCTGCCGGGACGGGCCCGACGGCGGCCAGCGGCGCAGCAGGTGCCGCCCCTGGCGCAGCCGGTACAAACGGCCCCACCGAAGCCGAGAAGCGCGAAGCCCGCAAGGAACTGAACCGGATCGACCGTCAGCTCGGCAAGATCGCCCAGCAGGAAGAAAAGCTGCACACCCAGATGGCGGCCAAGTCCGAGTCCGGCGACTTCGACGCCCTGGGCGAGCTGAACACCAAGCTCCAGGAGCTCCTCGCCGAAAAGGAAGGCCTCGAACTCGAATGGCTCGAGGCCGCGGAGGTCCTGGGGGAGTAGCTCGCCTTTCCGTCCGTTTCCACGCACCTTTCCGGTGGCCGCCTTGGGTGGGTTCCGCCGTGGTCGCCTGAGACGCAGACAACGGCCCTCCGCCGACCCTTCTATAGCTGTCAAGCCCCGCGGGTGCTCGGGTTTGTCGCGTTGAGTGT
>NZ_QRCU01000034.1 GCF_003369445.1 Arthrobacter silvisoli | reverse complement strand
TGTGCAACCAGAGGTCCTCACCTTTGGGTCAACGACTCCAGCGAGTCATCACATTCACCGAACCAACGTCCCTGGGCAGTACAGCTAGCCCAGCTTCCCCGCCAGCCGCTCACGCAGGGACACGCTGGCCGCGTTCAGGCCGATGAACTCCACCTCGCGGCCGTGGTTGCGGTACTTCTCGGTGACCGAATCCAGCACGGCCACGGTGGAGGCGTCCCAGACGTGCGAGGCGTGCAGGTCGATCACCACGCGGGCGATCCGGTCCTCGGCGTCCTTCGCGTAGTCGAACTGCGTGTAAAGGTCGTTGGAGGAGGCGAAGAAGAGCTCGCCGTCCACGGTGTAAGTGGCTACGGTTTCGCCGTTGAGCTCCAGTTCGGTCCGCTCCACGGTGGCGAAATGCGCCACCCGCCGCGCGAACAGCACCATCGCGGCGAGGACCCCGACTCCTACGCCGATGGCCAGGTTGTGCGTCGCGACTACCACCGCGACGGTCGCCAGCATGACGCCGGTTTCGGATTTCGGCAGCCGCTTCAGCGTGGACGGGCGGATTGAATGCCAATCGAAGGTGATCAGTGAAACGAAGATCATGACGGCCACCAGCGCGGCCATCGGGATCATCCCCACCACATCGCCCAGCACCACTACCAGGACCAGCAGGAACGCCCCGGCCAGGAAGGTGGACAGGCGGCTCCGTGCGCCCGAGCCCTTGACGTTGATCATGGTCTGGCCGATCACGGCGCAGCCGCCCAGTCCGCCCAGGAATCCGGTGACGATATTGGCCGCACCCTGCCCCCAGGACACCCGGGTCTTGTTGGAGCGGGTGTCCGTGATGTCGTCCACCAGCTTGGCAGTCATAAGGGATTCCAGCAGGCCCACCAGCGCCATGGACAAGGCGTACGGGGCGATGATCCGGAAGGTGTCCCACGTCAGGGGCACCTGCGGGAAGAAGAAGCCGGGCAGGCTCTGCGGCAGTTCGCCCTTGTCGCTGACCGTCGGCACATCGATGGCCGCCAGCACGGTGGCCGCCGTCAACAGCACGATCGCCACCAAGGGCGCGGGCACCGCCGTCGTGATCTTCGGCAGGGTGAACACGATCAGCAGACCCACCGCCACGATCGGGTAGACCATCCGCGGCACGCCCACCAGCTCCGGCATCTGCGCCATGAAAACCAGGATCGCCAAGGCGTTCACGAAGCCGATCATCACCGAGCGGGGAATGAACCGCATCAGCCGGGTGACGCCGAGCACCGCCAGGATGATCTGGAAGACACCGGCCAGGATGATCGTGGCAATCAGGTAGTGGAGGCCGTGGTCCTTCATCACGGGCGCGATCACCAGCGCCACGGCGCCGGTGGCCGCGGAAATCATGGCCGGCCGGCCGCCCACCAGCGCGGTGACGATGCCCATGGTGAAGGAGGCGAACAGCCCGATCCGTGGGTCGACGCCGGCGATCACCGAGAACGCGATGGCTTCCGGGATCAGGGCCAGGGCGACCACAAGGGCGGCCAGTGTTTCAGTCTTGAGCCGGCGCGGGGAGCGCAGGGTGAAACGCAGGGACTGGAGTTGCTCAGGGGTGGCGGGGGGTGTCAACGGGGCCTAACTGGGGGTCGGCGAAGCTACTTTTGGGTCTGGCGGTAGCGCTCGATCTGCTTGAGCCGCCGCTGGAGGCTGTCCCTCCGCGGGTGCGGGACGACGTCGGCCGCCTCGGCGGTCAGCTCGACATGCCGGGTGCCGTACTCCCACAGCAGGAGGTCATCCAGCAGGCGGTCCGGCCCGGGGGAGTAGCGGTGGTCCAGGGCCTTGCGGACCTCCGTGATGCGGTTGGCGCTGAGCAGCCCGGCCAGCTCCACGGTCTGCTTCAGCCCGTGCGCGGCGAGGAGTTCCGCGGCCCAGCCCCAGTCATCATCAACCTTGCGGTCAACGTGCGGCAGGAGCGTCCGCCAGACGTCGCGGACCCGGTTGGGCGTGAGCGGGGTGGAGCCTTCGCCTTCCAGGTCCCAGTAGCTGCGGACTTCGGCGTAGCGCTCATTGAGGTCGGCGAAGGCGCTTTCGACCGTTTCCAGCATGGCCGCCGTGGCGGTGAACTGGCGGTCGAAATGCGGGGTCCAGGCCCGGGGGTCCTCGGCCTTGAATCGGATGTCATGCTCGATCTCGCTCCAGGCATGGGCGAACACCGTGCGGATCTGGCACTCGAAGAAGTAACTGCCGTTGGCCGGAAGCTCCGGGTTGAAGATCTGCTGGTAGGCCTTCACGGACTCGTTTTGGATGGTGCGCAGGATCAGGTGCCGGCTGGAGTAGCCGTAGGTGCCGGACTCGATGGAGCCGATGTCCTTTTCGCGGTCACCGCGGCAGTCGAACAACTGGCGCTGGCGTTTGATGAGGTTGGCCACGGCGGCGTTCTCCGCGGGCAGCTTGGTGATGACGCGGATGCCCACCATGTCATTGAGCGTGCGGAACGGATCCGGGAACTTCAGCGGCCGCGGCCCGCCCGGCTCCAACGGTTCATCCGTGCGGGAGATCTTTTCGCGGAACGAATCAACGGTCTTGGTGCGTCCCGTGACAAACAGGGGCACGGAGTCGCTGTTCTTCAGGATGTCCCGCAAAGTGAGCAGCACATCGCGCGTGATGAGTTTCAACGCCGGGCGCACGCGTTCGTAGATCTCCACGTTCGCCTGCACCGATTCGCGCAGCTGGGGATCCAGCCTCTCCCAATTGCTAGCCATATTCCCAAGCTTACGGGGCGGCACTGACACGGCACCCGGCCCGGACCCGGCCCGGCGGCGGATCCGCTGCGACCGGGAAATGCATTGTAGGCTCAGGGGAGACTCTTGAAGCACAGCTTTTTGAAAGACCCCGAGCAAAGGTTTTACTGACGGGAAGCCGCAAAGGAGGCACGCAGTGAAGCGGCAGAAGTACCACTACGGCGAGCACCCCAGCCAGTGGGCAGAACTTTTCCTACCGGAACCCACGCACAGCCCCAACGGGGCCCGGCCGGTCAAATGCCACGGCGTGGCCGTGGTGATCCACGGCGGGTACTGGCGTTCGCAGTACGGCGCAGAGCTGGGCGAACCGCTCGCGCGGGATCTTGCTGCACACGGCATCGCGGCCTGGAACCTCGAGTACCGGCGGGCAGGCAACGGCGGCGGCTGGCCGCATACCTTCGAGGACGTCCTCAGCGGCATCGACCACCTCAAGGACGTGGCCCCCGAACACGGCCTGGACCTCGGCAAAGTGGTGGCCCTCGGCCATTCCGCCGGCGGGCACCTCGCCGTGTGGGCGGCCGGACGGCGCAAGCTGGACAAGATCGGAACCCCCGACGCCGACCGGCAGCTGGTGCGCAACGGAGACGACGCCGCCGTGCAGCTCAGCGGCGTCGTCAGCCAGTCCGGGGTGCTGAACCTGGCCGAGGCCGAGCGCCTCAACCTCAGCAACGGCGCGGTGGACAACCTCATGGGCGGTGACTCCGTCAGGTACCCCAAGCGGCATATTTACGCCGACCCGATGAAATGCGTACCGCTCAGCATCCCCGTATATGCCGTTCACGCCATGGACGACGAAGACGTTCCGACCAGCCTGTCCGAGGGCTACGTCAATGCCTCGATCGCGGCCGGCGGTGCGGCGCAGCTGCTGAGGGTCCCGGGCAGTCATTACGACCTCATCGATCCGCGCGCAGCGGCATACAAGAAATGCCGGGAGCTGGTGCAGAGGCTGCTGAGCTGACCGGGACCCCGGTGCGTTCCGCCTAGAGGCAGGCCGGGCGGAAGCCCGGATCGGCAGGTCCGTCGGCATGTGCCAAGGCATTCAAGACCCACTGGTGTACCACGGGGTCGTTGGGTGTCTGGTCGTGCTCGATCGGATCCAAGGGGCACCGGTTTTGAAGGGTGATGTTGCTGACCTGCGCGGCGCTGCCGGACAGGAACTGGCTCCGATAGGGCGTCACCACCTCATCATGGACGGTGGAAATGACGGTGTATGCCGGTCCCTTGACAGTGTCGCCAAGGGAGTTGAGCTTCGTCAGGAAGGCCGACCCCGCCTCCTGGTCCATGCACGCCTGACAGAAGGGCTCAAAGAGTTGCATTTCGGACGGCGCATCTTCCGGGGGAGGAAGGATGAGGCCCTCCGTGCCGTGGTTCGAGGGCGAAATGCCCACGAGGTGGTGGACTTTCTTGGCGCCACCCAGGAAGCCCATGTAGTACCTCGGCATCATCCCGCCTTGGCTGTGGCCCACGATATCCACCTGGGGGGCCTTGGTGGCAGCGAGGACGGCGTCCACAAAGGAGGCAAGCTCCCCGGCCGAATCCGCGATGGGGCCTGAGGCATCGATGCCGTTGGACTCGCCGTAGTTCAGCGCGAACACACAGTAGCCCTCGTTCTTCAGGACCGGAGACAGCGTGCTCCAGTTCTTGGCCATGTTTTCAAAGGTTCCCGGCACCAGCACCACCGGGAACGGGTGCGCGGTGGAGGGTTTGCAGCCCCAGTCGTTGGCTCCCGGAGGAGAGACGTCCAGGGTGCTCGCCGAGGCCGTGCCTACTCCGGTGAGGAGTGAGAGCACGAGGACCGCAATGGCGGACAGGATGGACCGTTTTTGCCTGGTCATGGCTTTTTGCACTGTCATAGGGCAGTTCCAATCAATGAGAAGTTTTCCACGCATCGGTGACGCGCATCACACATCCCCCAAGGTTCAGTAGGTTACCCGCTGGTAACTTGGTGGCGCAATCGTCTCGGGTGCAGATGGGAAAACGTGCAGTTTCGGACCCCGCGGCCGGGGTGCCGAGTAACAGAACAGCGGCTCTGGTCCGGCCATGGCCGCTCTGGCAGAGTGTTCTCCATGCTGACAGTGATTGGTGAGGCCCTCGTGGACGTCGTCCGGCGCCCCTCTGGTGAAGAGGCACACGTGGGCGGCAGCCCGCTGAATGTCGCGGTGGGACTGGCCCGCCTGGGCCATCCGGTGCAATTCATCGGGCGCTACGGACAAGACCCCTACGGGGATGCGATCGCCGCCCACCTGCGCTCCAGTTCGGTGTTGGTTCCGTTCCCGCCGGACGGAAAGCCCAGCAGCGTGGCCACTGCGGTGGTCGGCGACGACGGCGCCGCGAGCTACACCTTCGACCTCAGCTGGGAGCTGCCCGGCCTCGCTGACCGCCTGCCGTTCATGCTGCAGGGCGCCTCACTGCTGCATACCGGCTCCATCGCCACCATGCTCGAACCGGGCGCATCCGAGGTCCTTGCCGCCGTCGAGTACGCCCACCCGAACGCGACCATCAGCTTCGACCCCAACTGCCGGCCAAGCATCATCACGGACAAAGACTTCGCGCGCGAGCGGACCGAGCGTTTCGTGGCCCTGGCCGACGTGGTGAAAGCCTCGGACGAAGACCTCGAATGGCTCTACCCGGGCGTGGATGTGCGCGACTCCGCCCGGCGCTGGCTGTCCCTGGGCGGCAAGCAGGGCCCCGCCATGGTGGTGGTCACCCGCGGTTCGGCCGGCCCTTGGGGCATCACAGGCGCCGGCGAGGCCGAAGTCCCGGCGCCGAAGGTCAAAGTGGCGGACACCGTGGGCGCCGGCGACTCCTTCATGGCCGCGCTCCTCTCCGGCATCGTGGACCGCGGCCTGGACGGTGCCCAGAACCGCCAAGACCTCCGCGCCATGCCGGCCGAAATCCTGCGCGAGATCATGGCCCACGCCGCCAGCGCCGCGGCCGTCACCGTGTCCCGCGCCGGGGCCAACCCGCCCACCCGCGCCGAGATGAACGCCCTGGCCGCCGCGCAATAGCCGCACCCCGCCGCCCGTAGACTTGCAGAATGCGGCTTGTAGCAAGTGACATCGATGGCACCATCCTCGGCCACGACGGCCGGATCAGCAGCCGCACCGTCCGCGCGTTCCACGCCTGCGTCGATGCCGGCGTCGAAGTGGTTTTCGTGACGGGCCGTCCACCGCGCTGGCTCTACCCGCTCCGGGAACAGCTCGGCCACAGCGGCACGGTGATCTGCTCCAACGGCGCCGTGCTCTGGGACCTCGCCGAGGACAAGCTGCTGTCCGCCCAGGCCATCGGACTTGACGCGGTGTTCGAGGCCCGGCGCCTGATCAAGTCCGTGTGCCCCGACGCCTTGTTCGCCGCGGAGACCGTGTCCGGCTTCCATCTCGAACCCGGCTTCATCGAGAACCCCACCAGCGAGCTGCTGGCCGGGTTCACCCCTGCGCCCCTGCACCGGACGCTGACGGCGGAGGACGCCGTCGTGAAGTTCCTGGCGGTGACCCGCAGCGGCACCCCGGACGCCTTCCTCGCGCAGGTGCACCCCGTCGTCGCGCACCTGGTGGAGACCACGCACTCGGCGCCGCACACCGCACTTCTTGAGATGTCCGCGCCCGGCGTCAACAAGGCGGTCACGCTCGCCGGATACGCAGCGTCCCTGGGCATCGAGGCCGCGGACGTGGTGGCGTTCGGGGACATGCCCAACGACATCGAAATGCTGCGCTGGGCCGGCCACGGCTATGCGATGGCCAGCGGCCATCCGGAAGCAATCACCGCGGCGGGGTACCGGGCCCCGCATTTCGACGACGACGGCGTGGCCCAGGTGATCGAGGCCCTGCTCGTCGGCTAAGGGGCAGCCCGTCCGGTGTCGGCTCGCCGGGGCCCGCGGGCACTAGACGTGCGCCCGCATGCCGTGGCTGTGTGCGAGGGCGATCGCCTCCGTGCGTGAACCCACGCCGAGCTTCCGGAAGATATTCCGCAGGTGGAATTTAACGGTGTTTTCGCTGATGTGGAGCTTCGCGGAGATCGCCCGGTTGCGCTGGCCTGCCGAGAGCAGCTGGAGGACCTCCAGTTCCCGTTCGGCCAGGCCCCAACCCCCGGCGTCGCCCACCGGGGCCGGGGGCGGATCGAGCGGCAGGGCCACCTGCACATCGGCGCCCCAGCCTGCCATAACCTCCAGGTTCATCCGCCCGTTCAGCGCTTCGACCCGCGACGCGAGGCGGGTGATGTTCGGCGAATCCGCGGACAGTTCGCCCTGGCCGTCGTCGCGCACGTTGATGAGCAGGTTCTCGCCGTCGCAGTCCCACTGGGCACGGACACGGCGTACCTGCGGCTGCTCCACGATCGCCAGCACCAGCCCGCGCACGATGGCCCGGGCCGCGTGGGCCACCTCGCCGGGCAGGGCACGGCCGTTGACCGGCGGCTCGATGAACTGCACGTCGATGCCGCTGAAGTGCATCAGGGGACGCAGGTCCTCCCTCAGCCGTTCGAATGCCGTGGCCACGGGTTCCTCCACCAGGTCCGTGGTTCGGTCGCTGACGGTGCGCAGCTCCACGAGCGCCTTCACGGCGAGGTCGGTGACGTTCCGGCGTGCGGTGGCGTCGTCCAGGGCATTGGACCGCAGGGCAGCCAGAAGGGTCTCGAGAGTGGTCGAGTGCCGGTCCACCAGTTCCGCCGTGACCCGCAGCCGTTCGGCCGATGCCGCGCGGGATTCAAGCAAGTACGACGGCGGTGCGTCCGCCACCTTCTCCTGGATCCTGCGGGCCGCCAGTCCCCACAGGTAGCCGAGCATCCGCAGGGACTCGGCCCGTTCTGCCGGATCCGCCGGCAGCTGAGGGGCGGTCAGGGTAACCAAAGCCTTCGTCTCCGAAGTCAGGGCGAGGACCGGATGCTCTGCCCCGGCGATGGTCGCGGTCCCCTCCCAGGGCTCACGGTCCGGGAGTTGGCTGCGCAGCTGGTCCAGTTCCGGAACGGACACGCGGCTGATGATTTCCTCCGCGCCGGCCTTCTTCTGCGGACGGCCCGTGCAGTCTTCCGTGAAAATGATGAGCGCGCTGTTGCCGACGTAGGGCAGTACCGCCTCGCGCAGCCGCTCGGCGATGTCCATCAGGGGAGCGTTCACCAAGGCGGCGAGGTCGTCCAACAGGGTCTTGGAATTCTGGGCCAAAGGTTTCGGGGCCAGAGTCTTCTGCGCTGAAGTCATTCAGTCACCTTAGCCGCTCACAACCGGGATTGACTATCCAAACGGGTAGCAAACACTGCCCATCCTCGCTGTTCAGCTCACCCGTTCAGGAAGCGACGATTGATTCACAAGGACTCCCCGACCAGAACAGGAGGCACGGCAATGACCCTCACCGCTGAGGTGGTGCCCACCGTATCGGAGACAGAAACATCCCGCCTGATGTCGTCGAACCTCTCCCTCGTAGGGGACGAAGTTGCCGCAACTGCCGCGGAAATCGACCCCGGCCAGCTCTCCCGCCTCGCGGAGGAGCTGCGTTCGGCCAACCGGGTCTTCGTCGCCGGTGCCGGCCGCAGCGGCCTGGTGCTGCGGATGGCGGCAATGCGCCTGATGCACCTCGGCCTCGAGGTGCACATCGCAGGAGATACCACCACCCCGGCTATCCGTTCGGGCGACGTCCTGCTGCTGGCCTCCGGCTCCGGAACGACGTCCGGCGTGGTGCGCGCCGCCCAGACAGCTGCGAAGGCCGGGGCCCGTTTGGCCGCCTACACCACCAACCCGGCCTCCCCGCTCGCGGAGCTGGCCGACGTCGTGGTCACCATTCCGGCCGCGCAGAAGACGGACCACGGTTCCAGCCTGTCCCGCCAGTACGCCGGCAGCCTCTTCGAACAGGTGCTCTTCCTGGCCGCCGAGGCCGTGTTCCAAACCCTTTGGGACGGGGACGCCACCCCGGCTGAGGAACTCTGGCTCCGCCACGCCAACCTCGAGTAAGCCCCCGCCCGCCTCAAGACTCCGCAACTCCACAACAAGAAAGAGAAACCCATGAAGCTCCAAGTCGCCATCGACGTCCTCTCCACTGAAGCCGCCCTCGACATCCGACATCGCCTTCAAGGCCGGCGCCGACCTCGTGACCGTCCTGGGCACGGCCGACGACTCCACCATCGCCGGTGCGGTCAAGGCTGCCAAGGCCCACAACAAGGGTGTCGTCGTTGACCTCATCAGCGTTGCCGACAAGGCAAGCCGTGCCAAGGAAGTCCGTGCCCTGGGCGCCAAGTTCGTTGAGATGCACGCCGGCCTGGACGAGCAGGCCAAGCCCGGCTACGACCTCAACGTGCTCCTCAGCGCCGGCGAGGAAGCCCGCGTTCCGTTCTCCGTGGCAGGTGGCGTCAACCTGACCACCATCGCTTCGGTGCAGCGCGCAGGTGCCGATGTCGCCGTCGTCGGCGGCGGCATCTACGGTGCAGCCGACCCCGCGCTGGCTGCGAAGGAACTCCGCGCCGCCATCATCTAGCGGACCGCGCCCCCAGCGGAAGCCCGTCAAGGGTAAACAAAGACCACAGCGGCGGTGCGCTCCTGCCGGGACAACGGACAGGACCCGATATCCCGGCAGGACTGGGTGCGCATCGCCGCTGTTTTGTTTGCCCTGGTTTCCTTGCCGGACCCCGCTCCTTGCCCCATGACCGGTCCCGGGACCATCAGTTCCGGGGCCATCGCCGTGTTCGAGGACCGCGGCATTCCGGGCATCATCGCCGAAGGTGCCCGTGCAACCCTGCAGCGGACTGCGGAAGTCACGGCCGGTCTGAACGGAACCGCTTAGCTGGCGCGATTAAGCTCACCGGAAACTCACACCTGGAATCCAACTCGCGTTCAACTCGCGCACCTAGGCTGGCCTCATATCTGAGAGCTCACTTCAGGGGGACACCATGGCCAAGCGTAAGACGAACGGCATGTATGAGGCGCCCATCCGCCGCGCCCAGCCGGACGAACACTGGAAGCAATTGCGGCGCGGCGACCGCGTCAGCGTGAAGCTTGCACCGGGCTACGAGAACCTCGGACTCGTGGATGCCGTGTCCGGCGACCACAGCATCGTGTGGGTGAACCTCGACGGCGGCGCCGGCCGCACGCTGGTGCACTGCGGCGACGGCGTGGAGATCGTCCGCCACGAGGGCTGAATCCTCGGCGCCCAGGCGTTACGCTACCCGGGTGAGCGAGCCGCTGCCCTATTTCCTGCGACCTGACGGCGCGAGCCGTCCCCTCGCCCTGGCCCACCGCGGATTCTCCCGCGAGGGACTGGAGAATTCGACGGCGGCCTTCCGCGCCGCCGTCGGGCTCGGCATCACGCACCTGGAGACCGACGCCCGGGCCACCGCGGACGGTGCCGTCCTGCTGTTCCACGACGAGACCTTGGACCGTGTGACCGACTCCCGCGGCCGGATCAGCGAACTGAGCGCGGAACAGGTGTCCGTGGCGAAGATCGGCGGGCGCGAAGCCATCCCGCTGCTTGAGGACATCCTGCGTGACTTCCCGGACGCCCGGCTGAACATCGACGTCAAGGACCGGCACACCGTGGCACCCTTGGCCGCCGTGATCGAGCGCGGTGCCGCCCATGAGCGCGTGCTCATCACCAGCTTCTCCGACCGTCGCCGCCGGGCCGTGCTCAAAAGGCTCAGCCGCCGCACGGCGTCCTCGGCGGGCATCTTCTGCACTGCCGTGTTCGTCCTTGCCGGCCCGTTCCTTCCGGACCGCTGGCTCGCGAAAGTGATGCACGACGTCGACGCCGTCCAAGTGCCGGTCCGGTACGGACCGCTCGAGCTGCTCACCCCGGGTTTCCTTCGGCGCGCGAAGCGCCTCGGCCTGCAGGTGCACGTGTGGACAGTCAACGATCCGGCGGACATGGAGCGGTTGCTGGACCTCGGCGTTCAAGGGCGCGGTGGTGAAGGGGGCAGCGGCGGAAGGCAGGGCGTGGACGGAATCGTCACAGACAGGGCAGACCTGCTGAAGGACGTGCTCGAAAAGCGTGGCCAGTGGTGGTGACGTGACGCCTGTGACTGGAACGGTGACGCTTGCCGAAACTCAAATGAAGTTAGCTAAGGCTATCCTATAAAATCGCTCGGGTGACCATCCCCCTTGATCTCGCGCGGATCCCGTTTGTCTCGAGCCTGGCCCGCTTCGGAAGCCGCGCCGCCGTCATCACCGGCAGCACCGTCATCAGCTACGAAGACCTTGCCCGCCGCGTGGACGCTGTCGCGTCCCGGCTCGGCACCACCCGCCGCCTCGTCGCGCTTGCCGC
This sequence comes from Arthrobacter silvisoli, assembly GCF_003369445.1. Classification (GTDB taxonomy): domain Bacteria; phylum Actinomycetota; class Actinomycetes; order Actinomycetales; family Micrococcaceae; genus Arthrobacter; species Arthrobacter silvisoli. Next base: position 5,568 of record NZ_QRCU01000034.1, on the reverse strand, counting down.
CGCAAACGACGTCGCGTCCCTGGTGGGTTACCTTGCCGCGCTCGCCGGCGGCCACCCCCTGATGATCGTCCCCGCGGACAAGCCGGCCGCCCTGGAGACACTGATCGCAGCCTACGATCCGGACGTCGTCATGCACTCCGCTGCCGAAATGACCGGCGCAGAAGCTGGCGGCGCACCCATCCTGCAGGAGCGCCGCCCCGGCAGCCGCCACGAACTGCACCCCGGGCTCGCCCTGCTGCTGAGCACCTCCGGCTCCACCGGCTCGCCGAAGCTGGTGCGGTTGTCGCAGGACAACGTGCAGGCCAACGCGGAATCGATCGCGGCATACCTGCGGATCGGTCCCGAGGACCGCGCCGCCACCACGCTGCCGATGTCCTATTGCTACGGTCTTTCGGTCATCAACAGCCACCTCCTCCGCGGGGCTGCCCTGGCGCTCACCGAGCTGTCCGTGGTGGACCCTTGTTTCTGGGACCTCATGCGGCGTGAACGTGTGACCTCCTTCGCCGCCGTGCCCTACACCTTCGAGCTCCTGGAGCGCGTGGGCTTCGAGGCCATGGACCTGCCCGCCCTGCGCTATGTCACCCAGGCCGGCGGCCGGCTCGCCCCGGAGAAGGTGCAGCACTATGCCGGGCTGGGCCGGCGCCGCGGCTGGGAACTCTTCGTCATGTACGGGCAGACCGAAGCCACCGCCCGCATGGCCTACCTGCCGCCCAGGCTCGCCGCCGAAAACCCCTCGAGCATCGGGGTTCCCGTGCCCGGCGGCTCCTTCCGGATCGAGCCCATTGACGGGCTCGATTCCATTGACCGGCCGGGCCCGGCTGAGGGGCCTGTCGGCGAACTCGTCTACAGCGGCCCGAACGTCATGCTCGGCTACGCGGAGCACCCGTCGGATTTGGCCCTGGGCCGGACCATCACCGAACTGCGCACCGGCGACCTCGCCCGCGTCCAGGACAACGGCCTGTACCAAGTGGTCGGCCGGCGCAGCCGCTTCGTGAAGATCGTGGGCCTGCGGATCGACCTCGGCCAGGTCGAGGCCATGCTGGCTGAACTCGGCATCGCCGCCGCGGCGGCCGGTACCGACGAAAAGCTGGTGGTCGCCGTCGAGGGTGACCATGACACCAAGCTGCTCGCCAAGATCGTCACCCAGGGCCTCGGCCTGCCGCGCGCCGCGCTGAAGATGTACGCCGTCGCCGCCCTGCCGCGCTTCTCCACCGGGAAGACGGACTACCCGGCGGTGCTGGCGCTCGCGGACGCCGCGCCCGCGGAGGGACTGCCCGACGGCGGCCCGGCTGCCGCAGGCGGCCTCACTGCCGGCGGAGGTTCCGGCGTCGGGCATCGCTCTGCCGGACGTTCTGCGGAGGATGCCCGCACGATCTTTGCCGACGCGCTGGAACGGGACGACATCGCGGACGGGGACACCTTCGTCAGCCTGGGCGGGGACTCGCTGTCCTACGTGGCCGCGTCAATCCGGCTGGAGAAGGTGCTTGGCCACCTGCCGCCGGACTGGCACATCACGCCCGTGCGCGACCTGGTGCCGCGCAGCGCCGCCTCGGAAAAGCGGTGGTTCGCCCCGGCCAAGCGGCTGTTCGCCCCGCTCGAGAGCGGAATCCTGCTGCGCGCCCTGGGCATCATCCTGATCGCCGCCACGCATATCGGGCTGTTCCACTGGGAGGGCTCGGCGCACATCCTGATGGCGGTGGCCGGATACAACTTCGCTCGATTCCAGCTGGGCGGGGACGGGGTCCGGCGGCTGAAGCGGCAGCTGTACAGCCTGGGCCGGCTGGTGATCCCGGCGGTGGCGTTCATCGCCGTCGCGTTCGTGCTGACGGACCACTACACCGTGGCGAACATCTTCCTCCTCAACTCGATCGTGGGGCCGGAGGAAGTGACCACCCAGTGGCACTTCTGGTTCATTGAAGTGCTGGTGTACATACTGCTGGGGTTGGCGGTTCTGCTTGCGGTTCCGGCGGTCGGGCGGCTGGAGCGCCGCTTCCCGTTCGCCTTCCCGCTGGCACTGGCCGGGCTGGCGTTGATCAGCCGCTACGACATCGTGGACCCGGGACTTCCGCATCCCATGCCCACGTTCTGGCTGTTCGCCTTCGGCTGGGTGGTGGCGCGGTCAAGGACGCTGCCGCAGCGGCTGCTGATTACTGCGCTGGTGGTGCTGACCGTGCCGGGGTACTTCTTCGGTGATCAGCTACGCGAAAACACGGTGATCGCCGGCGTGCTCCTGCTGATCTGGCTGCCCACGCTGCTGGTGCCCGTCGTGCTGCGGAAGCCGCTCGGGCTGCTGGCCAGTGCTTCGCTGTACATCTACCTGACGCACTGGCTCGTGTACCCCCTGTTCGCGGGCATTAGCCCCGAACTGGCGCTGCTGGCCTCGCTGGCTGCCGGCGTGGGGTACTGGGCCCTGTCCATCCGTTTCCTGTCCGTCGCGGAACGGCGGCTGGGGAGGCGGCGTCCCGTGAAGGAGCGGAACCCTATTGCGGCTGGGTCTTCTTCGGGTGTGCCAGAAGCTCCCTGACCGACAAAGCGATCACCAGAATGCTCAGGATGCCGGTCAAATACTGCGGCAGTGTGATGACCTCTCCCGGCTTCAGAAGGTCATGGAAAACCAGGAAGTCGACGACGAGGAAACCGACGATCAGCACACTGCTCACCGTCTTTTTCATGGGGTGATTTTACCGCCGGCGTAACGCAGCTCATACTGTCTGTCCCGGATGGCAAGATAGGGCCCATGCGCATTCTGATCGCCCCGGACAAGTTCAAAGGCTCCCTGACCGCGACTGAGGCGGCCGCGGCCATCGCCGAAGGGGCGCTGCGCGTCTACCCGGACGCCGTCGTCACCCGTTTCCCGATCGCCGACGGCGGCGAGGGAACCCTGGAGGCCGCGGTCGCTGCCGGCTATGAGGAGCGCGTCAACGCCGTCACCGGCCCCATTCTCAAGCCGGTCGGTGCTGCCTGGGCGATCCGCGAAAACTCCTTCGGCGGCGCCACTGCCGTGATCGAAACCGCCCAGGCTTCGGGCCTGGCCAGCATGGAACCGACGCCCGAGAACTCCCTGCGCGCGCACAGCTACGGCTGCGGCCAGCTCATCGCCGCGGCGCTCGACGCCGGGGCCACCGAAATCGTGCTCGGTCTGGGCGGCTCGGCGATGACCGACGGCGGCAGCGGCGCCCTGCGCGCGCTCGGCCTGAAGCCGCTCGACGCCACGGGCAACGTGGTCCCGCTCGGCGGCGGTTCGCTGGCCGAGATCGCGTCGCTGGACGTTTCCGCACTGGATCCGCGACTGGCGGACACCCGCTTCCGGATCGCCGTCGACGTCCGCAATCCGCTCTACGGCAGCGACGGCGCCGCGCACGTTTTCGGGCCGCAGAAGGGCGCGGACCCGGACGCCGTGGAACTGCTCGACGCCGGCCTGCGCAACTGGGCGTCCGTGCTGCGGGAAGCAACCGGCCGGGACGCCAACGTTCCCGGGGCGGGCGCTGCCGGCGGCTTTCCGGCGTCGTTCCTGGCCTTTACGGAAGCGGAACTGGAAGGCGGTTTCGAACTGGTCGCCGGGCTGACCGGGCTGGAATCCCAGCTGGACGGCGCCGACCTGGTGATCACCGGCGAAGGCTCGCTCGACACCCAGTCCCTGAGCGGAAAGGGCCCGATCGGCCTCGCCGATGCCGCGCGTGACCGGGGGATTCCGGTGCTGGTGGTGGCCGGCCGCATCGCGGTCACGCCCGAAGACCTCGCCAAGCACGGGGTGGAAGGCGCCGCCCAGCTGCTGGACATCGCACAAAAGCGCGACGGCGAACCGGATATTGCGGACGCGGTCGCTAACGCAGCCAAGTACCTCGCCTGGGCCACGAGCCAGCTGCTCGAAGGGGCGTAAGCGGGTGGGCACCCAAACCCCGTCCGGCGGACCCGGGGCCGGAACCGTCCGCGCCGTCTTCCTTGACGTGGATGGCACCTATGCGGACTACGGCGTGGTGCCCGCAGGCCATGTGCGTGTTGTCCAGGCGGCGCGCAAGGCAGGGCACCGGGTCTTCCTGTGCACCGGCCGGCCCGTCTCCATGCTGCCTGGGGCCATCCGCGGTGCCGGCTTCGACGGTCTCGTGGCCAGCGCCGGTGCCTACGTGGAAGTCGACGGCGAAGTGCTCATGGACCGCCGCTTTTCCTCGGACCTTGCCGCCCGCACGGTGGCCGCCCTCGATACGCACGACGCCGTGTACGTCCTGGAAGCCCAGGAATCGCTGCACGTGCCACCCGCAGCCGAGGAGCGGCTGCGGGTCATCATCGAGGAGCACTTCAGCAAGGCTCCGGACGGCCGCGAGGTGGGGGCCTCCGCGATCCTCGGCTCTCTCGTACGCGTGCCGGACCTGGCCAAGGTGCAGTTCTCCAAGGTGTCAGTGTTCGACTCCGCGGCTCCCATGCGGCAGTTGGTTGAGGAGATCGGCGAGGGAATCGCCGTCGTCGAGAATTCCATTGCGGACGAAGGCCGCCATGCCGGTGAGTTGTTCCAGCACGGCATCAGCAAGGCCGACGGCGTCGCTGCGGCGATCGCGCATCTGGGCATTTCGCGCGAAAACACCATCGCCGTGGGCGACGGCGAGAACGACCTTGAGATGGTCGCTTTCGCCGGCATCGGCGTCGCCATCGAGGGATCCTCGCCCGAACTGCTGGCCCTGGCTGACCGCACGGCCGCGCCGCCCCACCATGAGGGGCTCGTAACGGCATTCGAGGAGCTGGGGCTGATCTGAGCCCCCACCACGGCTGCGCGCGCAGGGACTGAACGCCGTCGCCGCTTCCCGTCCGCGGGCAGATAATTGATGTACCAGCATGGCTCTTACATCGGTCATGCACCCACGATGCGACGCCCCGCCGGGACGCTGACGCCCCGCCGGGACGCTGTCACCTCTGGCCGGGCTGGCAGCCAGCCAGCCGGTGTATCGAATCGAGGAGCACCATATGTCCACGTTGAAGGAACGGCTGCACGCAGATGTCGTCAGCCATATGAAGGACGGTAACCGGGCCGCCCTGTCCGCCGTGCGCAACGTCCTGAGCGAGATCGACACCCGTGAGAAGGCCGGCAAGACGCCCATCCACATGGACGACGCCCAGATCACGGCCATGCTGCAGAAAGAGGCGGCCAAGCGCCACGAAACCGCCCATATCTACGAGGAAGCCGGGGAAACCGAGCGCGCCGCCACGGAGATCGCAGAGGCCGAGGTCATTGAGGCCTACCTCCCCGAACCCCTGACCGCCGCTGAAGTCGAGGCCATTGTCGACGAGGCCATGGCATCACTCAAGGCCGACGGCGTGGAACTGTCCCTCAAGCACATGGGTTATGTCATGAAGCCGGTCACTGAGAAGGTTGCCGGCCGCTTCGACGGCAAGGCAGTCAGCGAGATCGTCCGCAAGCGCCTGTCGTAGCGAAACGGACCGGCAGGACGCAGGACCGGCGGCGCTGACGGCGGCGGCCGCGTGCGGTGGGCCGCGAGCGGCGACGCTGACGACGGCGGCCGCGTGCGGTGGGGCTGACGGCGGCGGCCGCGTGCGGTGGGGCTGACGGCGGCGGCC
>NZ_QRCU01000030.1 GCF_003369445.1 Arthrobacter silvisoli | reverse complement strand
GACCTCATGGCCGGACTCCAGCAGGGACAGGACCGTATGCGAACCGATATAGCCCGTGCCACCGGTAACAAGAATTCTCATGGCTTCCTTCGAGGGGAGGTGGGGTTCAAGACTTGTGGTCTTCGCAGCCGCAGGAACGCCGCAGGACCAGATCGCAGTCGAACACTTGCGTGCGCGGCGGCTCGTCCCGCCCCGTTCCGATGATGGCCCGGACTCCGGCCTCTGCCATTTGCTGGATCGGCTGGCGGACGGTGCTCAGCGGCGGCCAGGAAAACTCGGATTCTTCCGAGCCGTCGAATGACATGACAGCGACGTCCTCCGGAACCCGGAGACCGGCTTCGTGCAGCGCCCGCAGGAAGCCCACGGCCTGTTCATCGGACGTAATGAAGACCGCAGTGGGGCGGTCCGGAACGGCCAGGAACCTCCGCCCGGCGTCGTACCCCCCGGCCCGGTCGAAGGAACAGCGGAAGACCCGCCCCTCGGAGGCGCCCATGCCCCTGAGCGCCTCCCGCCAGCCGAATTCGCGGCCGTCAAGGGTATTGCCCGTGACGAAGCCTTGGACCAGGGCGATGTCGCGATGTCCATGGCTGGCCAGGTGTTCCACCGCCCGCCGGGAACTGCCCACGAATTCGGGGCCGATCGCATCGACTTCCAAGGGGTATTCGGAGAAATTGAGCAAGACTGTCCTGATGCCCCGGCCCTCCAGTTCGCTGACCTCGGGGCGGTGGTTCACCACCGAGCAGAGGAACACCCCGTCCACCTGCCTGTCCGCAAAATTGCTGAGGTGGCGCCGTTCCACGGTGAGCGAGTCCCGGGAATCGCCCAGCAGCATTGCGTAGCCCGCCTCCTCCGCGGCCTTTTCGACTGCCTGGGCCAGGCTGGCGAAAAAGGGGCTGCCGATCTTCGGCACCACCATGCCCAGGATGCGCGATGACCCCATCTTCAGCGCCCGCGCGGTGACATTGGGGCGGTAGCCGAGCGCCGCGATGGCCTGCCGGACCTTCTCCTGCGTGGCCGGGGCCACGTTCTTCGGCCCGCCGTTGACCACGTAGCTCACGACGGCGGTGCTGACGCCCGCGAGGCGGGCGACGTCCTTGCGCGTGACGACGGGACGGGCGGAAGCGGAGAGGTCCGGCATAGCCAACATCCTAGTTGCGGACAACTTCCCCCTGCGCGGCGGCGAGGCTTGCCGGGGCGTCGCCGAAGTCCCGGATGGCCAGGCGTTCGCCGCCGCGCAAGGCCGACTGGTGGGCCACGATTCCGGGCAGGGTGTAGCGGGCGGCTTCCCAGGCGTTGACCGGCGGTAGCGTTCCCGTCGCCACGGCGGTCACGAAGTCGTCCACCAGGAAGCTGTGGCTGCCTTCGTGCCCGCTGGGCAGGGCCCGCAGTTCCTCGGGCAGGCGGGAGGGATCGTGCACCGGAGCCAGGCCCGAGACGAAGGCGTCCCGCAGCGCGGGATCGACGTCCGCCAGCGAAGGATCGTCCAGCGGGAGGCTGGGCAGGGTGTCGATCTGCCCGCTGACGTCGGTGACGCCTTCCTTGTCCTGCCAGACGGCGGTTTCCACGATCTGCTCGAAGCTGCCCTCAGTGCCGAAGTACCGGAAGCGGCTCTCGCGCAGATGGGACGGGTAGCCGACGCGACGGAACTCGTTGATGCGGACGCTGCCGCCGCCGTCGAGCTCGAAGAGTGCCGTGGCGTTGGAGAAGTCGTTGTCGAACATGCTGACGTCCTTGTCGAAGACGCCGTCGCCGCGTTCGTCCCGGACGCCGATGCAGCTCACGCTGGTGAGGTGCCCGCCGATGCCGCCGAGCACGCCGCCCACCGAGTGGGTGGGGTAGAGCATGGGCGGGTAGCTGGCAGTCTTGTGCCAGTCCTCGCCGCCGCTGTACTGGTAGGCGGCGTAGAAGCCGAGGTCCATGTCGTGGACATAATCGCCTTCGGCGTAGAAGATGCGGCCGAAGGCGCCGGCGTCCTTTTGTTGCCGCGCGTAGATCGTGGCGGGGTTGTAGTAGCTGGTCTCGCCCATCATGTAGGTCAGGCCGGTCTCGCGGACGGCCTCGATGATGGCCGCGATCTCTTCCTCGCTGATGGCCATCGGCACGGCGGAGTAGACGTGCTTTCCGGCGCGGAGTGCCTGGACCACAAGGGGGCCGTGCGTCCAGCGCTGGGTAAAGATGGCGACGGCGTCGACGTCACTGGCAAGCATCTCCTCGAAGCCGGCGAAGGTGCCTGCGAGCTGCTGGCGCTCCACCAGCGCGGAAGCCCGCTCCGGCAGTACGTCGGTGACATACACCTCCGAGACGAGGGGGTGTGCATTGAACAGCTTGGTGAACTGGCCGGAAAACTGGCCTGCACCTACCACGCCGAGTGAAAACGTCATTGTCTGGCTCCTCCTTGGGCCCTAGCGGTGTTGGATGCAAACGAGTCTTTCAGCGCGATCTACTCGAGTCAACAAAAACGAAAGAAACAAAAGAAATTCTCACAAAATTTCACAAAATCTCTTGACCGCCCAAAATCTACTCGTGTAGATTCGCTGCAGTTGTTAGTCACGTCACACCTGAAAGGTCGAAGATGACCACGCTCACCAAACAGCCCGATCCGGGGCTCTCGGCCGGTGGGCCGCAGAAGTTGCGGAAACGGGGAAAGCCTGCCGCGGACTTCCGTGGCACGGGCGACCTCAAGACCGCCCTCTTCTTCATTGCCCCGGCCATGCTCGGCTTCGTGCTCTTCTACCTGGTCCCCACCATCCGCGGGATCTACCTGAGCTTCACGGAGTACAGCATCCTCGGCGACCCGGAATGGATCGGCACCAGGAACTACGAACGCATCGCCAAGGACCCGCTGTTCTGGAACGCCCTCGGCGTCACCAGCCAGTACGTCATCATCAACATCGCATTGCAGACGATCCTCGCCCTGGGCATCGCCCTCCTGATGCACCGGGTTGCGAAGTCCACGTTCGTCCGCGGGGCGCTGCTGATGCCGTACCTAATGGCAAACGTCATCGCGGCCTTGCTGTGGTTCTGGATGCTCGATTACCAGATCGGCATCGTCAACCAGCTCATCGAATGGCTTGGGATGCCCCGCGTGGCCTTCTTCGGCAGTGAACAATGGGCCATCCCCACCCAGGCGCTGATCAACACCTGGCGCCACATGGGGTACACGGCCCTGCTGATCTTCGCCGGCCTGCAGGCCATCCCCAACAACGTGTACGAGGCCGCCAGCATCGATGGTTCCAAGGCCGTCAGCACCTTCTGGCGGATCACCCTTCCCCTGCTGCGCCCTGTGCTCGTGCTGGTCCTGGTGGTCACCGTGATCGGTTCCTTCCAGGTCTTCGACACCGTGGCCGTCACCACTGCCGGCGGTCCGGTCAACGCCACCCGCGTGCTGCAGTTCTACATCTACCAGCGCGCCTTCAACGAACAGGACTTCGGCTACGGCTCGGCCCTGGCCGTCATCCTCTTCCTCATCCTCGCCCTCGTGGCCTTCATCCAGATGAAGTTCCTCCGCGGCAACCAGTCGGACCTGGACTAAGGACACCCCATGACCACCACCGCCACCCGCCCGGCCGACAACCGCCGTCGACCGTTCGCGAAGAACCGCGCTGCCACCGGGAACCGCCCCTTCAACTGGCGCCGCACCACCGCCTGGGTCCTGCTCGGCGTGGCCATCGCCGTCAGCGTCCTGCCCTTCTACTGGGTGCTCCGCACGGCGCTGTCCACCAACGGTTCACTCGCCGCGAACTCCGCCAGCCTGCTCCCGGCCGATTTCAACCTCGGCGCCTTCAAGCGCGTCTTCGGCCTGCAGACCGCGGCGGAAGCCATCGCTGAAGGCGGTTCGGGCGCATCCATCAACTTCTGGCAGTACCTCTGGAACTCGCTGCTGTTCTCCAGCATCACCACAGCCGGGGCCGTCTTCTTCAGCTCGATGGCCGCCTACGCCTTCGCCCGGCTGCGCTGGAAGGGCCGCGACGGCGTCTTCTCCCTGTTCCTGGGCACCATGCTGGTCCCGCCGATCTTCACCGCGTTGCCGAACTTCCTGCTCGTGAAGAACCTGGGCCTGCTCAACTCGATGCTCGGCATGGTGCTGCCGTATCTGTTCATGACCCCCTTCGCAATCTTCTTCATGCGCCAGTTCTTCCTGAACATGTCCCGCGAAGTCGAAGAGGCAGCCATGATCGACGGCGCCAAGCACTGGCGGATCTTCTTCCAGATCGTCATGCCTAACGCCGCCGCCCCCATCGCCACCCTCGCGCTGCTGACCTTCATGGGCCAGTGGAACGAGTACTTCTGGCCGCTGTTGGTGGGCACCACCGAAGAAAGCCGCGTGCTCACGGTAGGCCTGGGCGTCTTCAAGTCCCAGGCACCCCAAGGCGCCCCCGACTGGTCCGGCCTGATGGCCGCCACGCTCGTGTCCGCCACGCCGGTACTGATCCTCTTCGCCATCTTCGGCAAGAAGATCGTCAACTCCATCGGCTTCAACGGCAGCAAATAGCTTTCCCTCCCCAACCCGACACCCATCCCCACCCGGCCCACGGCCGTCCCCGAAAGGACCCACCATGATCAATAAGAAGGCAATCGGCGCCGTCGCCGTCGCTGCTGCCGCAGCACTGGCACTCTCCGCCTGCGGCAGCGGAAGCAGCGGCGGCGGGGAATCCGCCAAGGGCGAGATCAGCTACTGGCTGTGGGACGCCAACCAGCTCCCTGCCTACCAGCAGTGCGCCACGGACTTCCACAAGGCCAACCCGGACATCACCGTGAAGATCACCCAGACCGGCTGGGACGACTACTGGGGCAAGATCACCAACGGCATGGCCTCCGGCACCGCACCGGACGTGTTCACCGACCACCTTGCCAAGTACCCGGACTTCATCAAGACCAAGCAACTCCTGGCCCTGGACGACGCAGTCGCCAACGACAAGGTGGACCTCAGCCAGTACAACGACGGCCTCGCGGACCTGTGGGTCGGCCAGGACGGCAAGCGCTACGGCCTGCCCAAGGACTGGGACACCATTGCGCTGTTCTACAACAAGAAAATGGCGGCCGACGCCGGACTCACCCCCGAGCAGATGGGCTCGCTGAGCTGGAACGCGCAGGACGGCGGCAGCTACGAAAAGGCCATCGCCCACCTGACGGTGGACAAGAGCGGCAAGCGCGGCGACGAACCCGGCTTCGACAAGAACAACGTGGCCGTCTACGGCCTGGGCCTGGAATCCTCCGGGGCCGGCATGGGCCAGACCCAGTGGAGCTTCCTCACCGCAACCACCGGCTGGACCCACACCGACAAGAACCCCTGGGGCACGCACTTCAACTACGACGACAAGAAGTTCCAGGACACCATCGCCTGGTGGGCCTCACTGGCCGAGAAGGGCTACATGCCCAAGCTTGAAACCACCGTTGGCGCCAACGCCGCGGACAACTTCGGCGCCGGCAAGGCAGCCATCAACACCTCCGGTTCGTGGATGATCGGCCAGTACTCCGGCTACAAGGGCATCGAGCTGGGCATCGCCCCGACCCCGAGCGGTGCTGACGGCAAGCGCGCCTCGATGTTCAACGGCCTGGCCGACTCCATCTGGGCCGGCACCAAGAAGAAGGACGCCTCCATCAAGTGGGTGGAGTACCTCGGCTCCGCAGCCTGCCAGGACGTGGTTGCGTCCAAGGCTGTCGTTTTCCCTGCGGTGAAGGTCTCCTCGGACAAGGCCGCGGCTGCGTTCAAGGCCAAGGGCGTGGACGTCAGCGCCTTCACCCAGCACGTCAAGGACAAGACCACTTTCCTGTTCCCCATCACGGACAACGCTGCCAAGATCGAAGGCATCATGAAGCCTGCCATGGACGGGGTGGTTGCCGGTAAGTCTCCGGCCAGTTCCCTGAGTGCGGCGAACGGGCAGGTCAACGCCCTCTTCGCCAAGTAAGACCCCTGGGGCCCGGGAACGGCCGGGCCCCAGGCAGTAATCCAGAGCACGCACCACCTGAAAGAGACGCCCCCATGGACACCCTGCACCTCCGCTCCTCCGGTACGAGCCTCCTGCTCGCTTTCCACACCGGTGAGGCCCAGATAGTCCATTGGGGCGCCGATCTCGGCGAAGCCCTGCCGGACCTGGGGCTCCTCGCCGCACCGGTTCCGCACTCGGCCCTCGACACCCCGGTGATCGGCGGCCTGCTCCCCCAGGCCTCGTCGGGCTGGCTCGGCCGGCCCGGTCTGCGCGGGCAGCGCTCCGAGGCCGGCGTCCCCGGCTTCGCGTTCTCCCCCGCCCTGCGGGTGGTGTCCGCAGAACACGACGGCGGGAACACCGCCGTCGTGCTCCAGGCCGATCCGGAAGCCGGCATCGAAGTCCGCACCACCATCCGCCTGAACCGCGGCGGCCTCCTCGAACTCAGCCACACCCTCACGAACACCGGCGAAACGCCGTACCAGCTCGACGAACTCGGCCTGGTGCTCCCAGTCCCGGGCAACGCCGTCGAACTCCTGGACCTCACCGGCCGCTGGTGCCGCGAAAACCACCCCCAGCGCCACCGCATCGCGCAGGGCACCTGGGTGCGTTCGGGCCGGCACGGCCGCACCGGCCACGATTCGTCGCTGCTGGTGGCCGCCGGCACGGAGGGCTTCGGCAACCGTTCGGGCCGGGTCTGGGCCGTGCACTTCGGCTGGTCCGGAAACCACGAACAGTACCTCGACACGATCGGCGACGGCCGCCGCATGCTCGGCGCCGCCGAGTTGCTCGGCTCCGGGGAGCTCGTCCTCGCGCCGGGCGCGGAGTACACCACCCCGGTGCTCTACGCCGCCTACTCGGACCACGGCCTGGACGGTGTCACAGAACGCTTCTACGACTGGTTCCGCGCCCGCCCGCAGCACGTGGCCACCCAGGGCTCCGCGGGCGGTTCGGGCAAGGCCCGCCCGGTGGTCCTGAACACTTGGGAAGCGGTCTACTTCGACCACCGGATCGAGCCGCTCATTGAGCTGGCCGAGTCCGCGGCAGAGCTGGGCGTGGAGCGTTTCGTGCTCGACGACGGCTGGTTCCGCGGGCGCCGCGGCGACCACGCGGGCCTGGGCGACTGGTACGTGGACGAGACCGTGTGGCCCGAAGGCCTCACCCCGCTGATCGACGCCGTCACCTCCCGCGGGATGGAGTTCGGTCTGTGGGTCGAGCCGGAGATGGTCAACCTGGATTCCGACATTGCCCGGGCCCATCCGGAGTGGGTCGTCGGCCCGGCCGCGGCCTCGCACAAGGACGGCGGCCGCCTGCCGCTCGAATGGCGGAACCAGCACATCATCGACCTCGCCAACCCGCAGGCCTGGCAGTACATCTACGACCGCATCGATGCCCTGCTGAGCGAAAACAACATCGCCTACCTCAAGTGGGACCAGAACCGGGACCTCACCGAGCACGGCCACCGCGGCCGGCCCTCAGTGCACGAACAGACCCTCGCCGCCTACCGGCTCTTCGACGCGCTGAAGGCCGCGCACCCGCAGGTGGAGATCGAGTCCTGCTCGTCCGGCGGGGCCCGCGTGGACCTGGGCATCCTGCAGCGCACGGACCGCGTGTGGGCCTCCGACTGCAACGACGCCCTGGAACGCCAGACCATCCAGCGCTGGACCCAGGCGGTCCTGCCGCCCGAACTCGTCGGCGCCCACGTCGGGCCCACCCAGTCCCACACGACCGGCCGCATGCACAGCATCTCCTTCCGGGCCATCACGGCGCTGTTCGGGCACTTCGGCATGGAGTGGGACATCCGCCAGGCCACCGAGCATGACCGGGCCGTGCTGCGGCGCGCGATCACGATCTACAAGGAGCACCGTGGTTTGCTGCACTCCGGGGTCCGGGTCAATGCGGATCTCGGCGAGCCGAAGCTGCGCTTGCACGGCGTGGTGGCGCAGGACCGCTCGGAGGCCCTGTACGCCGCCGTCGTCCTGGCCTCGCTCGCGGCCGAGATGCCCGGGCGGGTGGGCCTGCCCGGCCTTGACCCGGAGCGTACGTACCGGGTGGAGGCCGTCATGCCGACGTCGGAGGACCTGCCGACCGCCGCGGACAGCGACGCCGACAGCCCGTTCGTGCAGATCGCGCCTCCCGCATGGCTCGACGGCGGCCTGACCGCCAGCGGCCGCTTCCTCGCCGAGGTGGGCCTGCCACTGCCCGTCCTGCGGCCTGAGCACGCCCTGCTGCTGAAGGTCACCATGGCCTAGCTTCCACCCCGCGTTGGCCTGGTTACCCCACCACGTCCTCCCTGCCCGGCAAGGCGTACCCTGTGTGTTAAGTCCTTCAGCGTTTGGAGGCTGCCATGGACACTGAATACGCCACCGTCAGTGGCCACGACGTCACGACTATCACCTGCGTCTGCGGCAACACCGTCAGCAAGGACGGACTGATCCAGGCAAACTCCAGGGGCATACCGATCTATGCAGGCGACGACGTTCCCGCAGGCCTGGCGCCGTGGCCGGCAGATGAGGATCTCTACACGCTCTGCCCGGCATGCGGGCGGGTCTACAGCGATGCCGCGGTGGAGGAGACCGGCAAGGCCCCGGTGGCTTTCAGGGTGGATGTGGCCTCAGGGCCGATCGCCGAGGCCATCAAGGTGCATTGGAACAATTCGTAGGCGAGCAGGAACCGACCGGCTGCGCCCGGCCCTCCGCTGCCCCGATGGCGGCCGTTGCGCGGCTTTGCGAGGCCTGCTCTACGTCCTTTGGAGCACGTAAAGAACGCAGAGCGGGCCCCGCGACACGATAGATTGCAAGCATGACTGACGCTCCTTCCGCCACTGCTGCCGGCCGCACCATCCTTGTCCTGAACGGTCCCAACCTGAACCTGCTGGGGACGCGCGAGCCCGAAAAGTACGGCACCTCCACCTTGGCCGACGTCGAACAGATCGCCATGGACGCGGCCGCCGCGCACGGTTTCACGGTGGATTGCGTCCAGTCCAACCACGAAGGCGACCTCCTGGACGCCATCCACGCAGCCCGCGGCACCGCCGCCGGAATCGTCATCAACGCCGGCGCCTACACGCACACGTCAGTGGCACTGCGTGACGCCCTGGCCGCCGTCGAACTTCCCGCCGTCGAGGTGCACATCACCAATGTGCACAAGCGCGAGGAGTTCCGGCACCACTCTTACCTGTCCCCGGTCTGCACTGCAGTGATTGTCGGTGCAGGAGTGCAGGGCTACAAGCTGGCCATCGATTTCCTGGCCGGCGCGGTTTCCTAGCGCAATTTCCCGGAGGCTACTTCCGCGTGCATTGCCCGGGCGAGACCGCCGCGCTCAGCGACGGCGCCTTGGCAGCCACCGGGGCAAGGTCCTCCATCGTCAGCGCGTAGCCGACCGCCACGTCAGAGGTGGTCTTGGCGAAAATGACGCCGGCCACCCGGCCCTGCTGGGACAGCAGCGGCCCGCCCGAGTTGCCCGGCTGCACATCGCCGGCAAGCTTATAGACCTGCTCCGGCGCCGGGTTGTTGCCGTAGATATCCGGCACGAGAAGCGTGGACACACCCTGGACGGCAGCCGGCTTGGCCTGGAACGGGCCGCCGTGCGGGTACCCGGCGAAGGCGGCCGAAGTACCCGCGGGAAGGTCCGGCCCCAGTTGCAGCGGTGCGGTGGGAAGGCCCTCAACCGCGACGACGGCGAGGTCCCGCCTGCTGTCGAAATACACCACCCGGCCTGGCATCGCACCGCCGTCGGGCAGTTCCACCACAGGTTGCTGGACGCCGGCCACCACGTGGGCGTTGGTCACGACGCGCCCGGGCGACACAACGAAACCGGTGCCCGTCTGGTTCTGGCCGCACTGGTAAGCGGTACCGGCGATCTTCAGCACCGAACGCGCGGCGTTGTTCAGCGCAGGGGTGTCGGTGCTGGCGTCGGGAACGGGCACCGGGGCCACCGGGCCGATCCCCTCGATGATCGTGGGAATCCCGTTCCCCATCACTGCCGAACGCAACTGCGCGACGGCGGACTTGACCGGATTGGGGGTCAGTGCATCGATGGAGCGGATCACCTTGGAGTCCGCCAACTGCTGCGAAACGAACGGGACACCCAGCGCCGCGATGCTGACCGAAAGCATGGACATCACCAGCGCAGCGACCGCCACGCTGGCGAAGCCGCCCAGCAGGCGGTCCAGGGCGTGCAGCGGCTGGATCCGCACGGCCTGGCGGATCCGGTGGCCCACCCAGGTGCCCAGGCCGTGGCCCAGCACGATCAGCACGAGCGCGGTGGCAATGATGGCGGTGAGCCGCCATCCGCTGTCCGGTACCCAGTTGCCCACCAGGGGAACGGAGACGACGGCGGCCATCGCCCCGGCAGCGAAGCCCGCCACCCCGCCCAGCGTCACCAGGAAGCCGTTGCGCAGGCCATAGATCAAGTAGGAAAGGAGCGTCAGAATCAACGCCAGATCCAGGATGGTCAAGCCGAACACCAATGCTCCTCACAGCCGGGGTAAGCCCCAATTGTAAATGGGCACCCTGACACCCAGCCGGGAGTCCGGACCCCGCGGCGGTCCGTGGCATCCCTCACGAAGCGGGCCGTTTTCGGTGGAATCCGCTGTATTTCGGGCGTTTCGGCTGCCAAGTACGTCACAGAGCCCGGAAAATTCTGGAACAATGACTGAAGCGCCATTGCCGAACTTTTACTCAGGAGAATTCATGGACATCGAGGTACTGCGCCGCGCACCCCTCTTCGCGACCCTTGACGACGACGCCTTCCGGCTGCTCACGGACGAGCTGACCGAAGTGGACCTTTCCCGCGGGGCTTCGGTGTTCCGCGAAGGCGACCAGGGTGACCAGCTCTACTTCATCGTGTCCGGCAAGGTGAAGCTCGGCCGTACCTCCCCCGATGGCCGCGAGTCCCTGCTGGCCATCCTCGGCCCGGGCGAACTCTTCGGCGAAATGGCCCTCTTCGATCCCAGCCCGCGCACCGCCACGGCCACCGCCGTTTCGGAAACCCGCCTGGCCGGCCTGAAGAACGAAAGCCTCAACACGCTGCTGCGCACCCGCCCGGAGGTCTCCGCCCAGCTCCTGCAGGCATTGGCCCGCCGCCTGCGCCGCACCAACGACTCCCTCTCCGACCTCGTCTTCTCCGACGTCCCCGGCCGCGTGGCCAAGGCCCTGCTGGACCTCGCGGACCGCTTCGGCCGCCCCGCCACCGACGGCGTCCTCGTAGCCCACGAGCTCACCCAGGAAGAACTGGCCCAGCTGGTCGGCGCTTCCCGCGAAACCGTGAACAAGGCCCTCGCCGAGTTCGTCCAGCGCGGCTGGCTCCGCCTGGAAGCCCGCGCGGTCGTCATCCTGGACATGCAGCGCCTGCGCCAGCGCTCCCGCTAAGTCTCACAACGAAGGCCGGCTCCGATGACTCGGAACCGGCCTTTCTTGTGCCCACCTTAGCTGGGTCACCTTGGGCGGCGGAGACGGCCCTTCCGCGTCGCTTAGACACGGCCGGTAGGCGACGCTTCGGTCGCTGGGCGAGCTACGCGACGCGATCGACCGCCATGCGCTCCTTTCGGAAGGACCGCCGTCCGCCATGTTGCTCAGCCGAGTGCCTGCTGACCCCAGCGGAACGGGACGACCGGCAAGCAGGCTGCGGGCCTCCGCAGAGGAGCGCATCGCGATGCATGGGGTGCCGGAGGTCGCTCAGCGACCGCAGGGGCCCCTTTGCATCGTGTCTAAGCGACTGTGAGGATTTCCGTGGCTGGTCTGGGACTGGCTGGCAGAGTGGGTCCTGGCCGTTCCACCC
>NZ_QRCU01000029.1 GCF_003369445.1 Arthrobacter silvisoli | reverse complement strand
TTGAGTTCTCAAACAACAGACACACCCGGCACCACCCAAACCAAACATTCAGGATCGCTCCGGAGCAACTTTCCAAACTTACCAGACCGGCCTCTCCGCCGCAACTTCCGGAATCCGGAAACCGTGCGGGGCAAAACAGTCAGGATACTCCCGGAACCACCACCGGACGCGGTAAAGCGAACCAGTAATTGGCTTCCGTTTGAAAGGGAGTCTGTCGCAATTTTTCCGCTTCAGCGGCGGCGACTCAGAAAACATTACACGCCCCGGCGGCACCCCGGCAAATCGCCGTCTCAGCTCCTCCTCGCCCAGTGGTTCCGCGGAAAACCGGGGAAAACGGGGGAAATCGGGCCATTCCAAGGACCAGGGCGGCCCGAAAACACCTCTATGAAGCCGCTCACATCCGCCGGACAAGTCCAGCTCGTGCAACGGAAAGCTCGCATAACAGCGATATGTCCAACCCACGCCCCCACGGAAAGAACATGTCCACCGGGGGCGGCGGCCGGCTGCGGCAGTCAAGCCCTGTCAGCCGCGGCCGGGACATGCAGACGGCGCCGCACCACTGGTGTGCGGCGCCGTCGTGCACTAACGCCATCGGGTACTGACTGGAAGGTGGCGCCTTAGTGTCCCGCTGCCCCTTCGGTCTTGCGCATCATCGCGGAAAGCACCACGGCGATGACTGCAATGACGGCGGCCGTGAAGAAGGCGGCCTGCATGCCGGCCACGAATCCCGACGCCGCGGACACGACAGCGAAGATGGAAATCAGCAGAGCCGTACCGGCGGCGCCGGCCACCTGCTGCAGGGTGCTCATGATTGCCGAGCCGTGCGAGTACAAGTGCGGCGGCAACGGGTTCAGGCCGGTGGTGAAGGCGGGGGTGAACAGCAGCGCCAGGCCGAAGCTCAGCGCGACATGCAGGACGATCACCCACCAGACCGGGCTGGACTGGTTCAAGGTGCTGAACTGCCACAGGGTGAGCACCATCAGGATGGAGCCCGTGACGGTGAGCGGCAGGGGACCCACCTTGTCGAAGATCCGGCCGATGACCGGTCCCAGCATGCCCATTGCCAGGCCGCCGGGAAGCAGGGCGAGGCCGGTTTCCATCGGCAGCAGGTGGAGAACGTTCTGCAGGTACAGCGGCAGGAGGATGACCCCGCCGAAGAGCGCCATCATGGCCACCACCATGAGCAGGGTGGACACCGTGAACATGCGGAAATTGAAGGCGCGCAGGTCCAGCAGCGGTGAATCCTCCTTCTGCAGCTTCAGCTGGCGCAGCACGAACACCGCCAGGCAGACCACGCCGATGGCGAGTGCGGCCAAGGGCACAGCGGTGGCTCCGCCGTTGCCGCCGATCTGGCTCAAGCCATAGACCACGCCGCCGAAAGCCGGCACCGTGAGCAGCACGGAAAGGAAGTCGAGCTTGATGGAGCCCTGCTCACCGACGTTGCTCAGGTAGCGTGCGCCGATACCCAAGGCAGCCAGGGCCACGGGAAGCACGAAGATGAACATGAACCGCCAGGAAAAGTGGTCCAGGATGATCCCTGACACGGTCGGGCCGAGGGCGGGGGCCACCGAGATCGCGATGGTCACGTTGCCCATCACGGCGCCGCGGCGGGACAGCGGAACCAAGGTCAGGATGGTGGTCATCAGCAGCGGCAGCATGATCGCGGTGCCGCTGGCCTGGACGATCCGTGCAAGCAGGAGCACCAGGAATCCCGGCGCCAGGGCGGCCAGCAGCGTTCCGCCGCTGAACAGGCCCATGGCAAGCAGGAACACCGCACGGGTGGTGAGGCGCTGCAGGATGAAGCCGGTGGTCGGTATGACCACGGCCATGGTGAGCATGAAGCCGGTGGACAGCCACTGGACGGTGGGCGCGTCGACCGCGAGGTCCGTCATGAGCCGCTGCAGGGCAACGTTCATGATGGTTTCGTTGAGGATCACCACGAAGGTGGCGACCAGGAGAGTGACGATGACCGTGACGGATTCGCGCGGCATCTTCTCTGTTGTGGTTGTGGTCTGCACGGGATTGCCGTGGGCATCGGACGTGATGTCGGTAGACATGAGGGTCCCTCAGGTTCGGGTGCGGAGTCGGCCGGAGATCAACCTTGAAAACTGCAACAGTCTAGGACGCTGCCGCATTCCCGTCAGCAGGCAACAGCAAATTCGTTTTAGGAATTCAGCGGAATGTTGTCTATCAGCCGGACCGGGCCCACCTTCGCGGCGATGATCGCGAGGCCTTCTCCGCGGAACGGGGTGTCCTGGCAGTTCTCGGCCAGCGGCTCGAGCGTGCGGGGGTCCACGACATCGAAGTAGTCCAGTTCCACGAGCGGCTGGGAGCGGACAAGTTCGACGGCGGAGGGCAGGTCCAGCGGTTCGTGGGCGTCGGCGCGCTGCTCCAGCAGGCGAAGGGCACGGGAGAGGACAAGGGCCGCCTCTCGTTCCTCCGCGCTGAGGAAGCGGTTGCGGCTGGACAGGGCCAGGCCGTCCTCGGCACGCACCGTGGGGACGGCCACGATCTCCACCGGGAAGTTCAGGTCGGCCACCATGCGGCGGACGAGCGCGAGCTGCTGGGCGTCCTTCTGGCCGAAGTAGGCGCGGTACGCGGCAGCTCCGCCGTCGGCCGCGGAACCGGCCGGAAGCCCACCGATTGGAAGGGCATAGTGCAGCAGCTTCGCGACCACGGTGAGCGCGCCGTCGAAATGTCCGGGACGCGAGGCGCCCTCCCACTTTTCGCCCAACGGGCCGGAGGTGACGCGGACCAGCGGCTGCCCGTCCGGGTAGACCTCCTCGACGGAGGGTGCGAACACGAGGTCCACGCCCTCGGCGTCGAGGAGGTCCATGTCCGCCTCGAGGGTGCGCGGGTAGCGGTCCAGGTCCACGGCGTCGCCGAACTGCAGGGGATTCACGAAGATGGACGCGGCCGTGACGTCGTTGGCGGCGACGGCGGTGCGCGCAAGGGTAGCGTGTCCGGAGTGCAGGGCCCCCATGGTGGGGACGAAACCGAGCGAGCTGCCGCCCTTTTCCTTCAGGAGCCGGGCGCCCTCGGCGCGCAGTTCCGCCGCGGTGGTGACGAGCTTGATTGCCATGGTCAGTTGCCTTCCGAGGTGGTGCCGTCAGTTCCCGGCCCGGAGGTGTCCGGGCCGCCGAGTGCGGCGTCGATCCCGCTGAACTGCCCGTCGGTGAGCAGTCCGCGTTTCGCGGCGCGCAACGCTGTGGCGCGCGCCATCGCGATGTACGCCGGCAGGATATCGCCGCTGCCGGCGGCGTCGTGGTCGCGCAGGGCCTGCACGTGGTCGGCGACAGTGCCGGCGTCGCCGCGCGCCACCGGGCCGGTCAGCGCGGATTCGCCGGACGCGAGGGCGTTTTCGAGGGTCGCGCGCAGCAGCGGGCCGAGCATGTTCTCCGGCTGCTCGACCCCGATCTCACGCAGCAATTGGGAGCCCTGCGCAACGAGGGTGGCCATGTGGTTCGAGCTGTGGGCGAGGGCCGCGTGGTAGATGGTGCGGTCCGCCTCGGCGATGACCACGGGCTCGGCGCCCATTTCCATCACCAGGGCCTGGCCGATCGGCAGCATCGCGGCGTCCGCGGTGACCCCGAAAGTGCAGTCCTGGAGCCGGGTCAGGTCCAGGCTCATGCCGGTGAAGGTCATGGCCGGGTGCAGTGCGAGCGGAATCGCCCCGGCCGCACGGACAGGCTGCAGGACCCCGACGCCGTACCGGCCCGAGGTATGCGCCACCAGCTGTCCCGGCTGCCAGGCACCGAGCTTGGCCAGTCCGTCGACGAGCCCGCCGAGCACATCGTCCGGGACCGCGAGCAGGACCAGTTCTGAACGTTCCACGATTTCCTGGATTTCCAGGACCGGGACGCCAGGCAGCAGGATTTCGGCGCGCTCCCGGCTGGCCTCCGAGACTGCGGACACCCCGACGACGGCGTGCTCGGCCCCGCGCAGGGCGGCACCGAGCACTGCGCCCACCTTGCCGGCACCGATGATTCCGACGCCGAGTCGTCCGGGCCTAGCCATTGCGGGGTTCCTCCTGGGTTGTCGTGGTTGCGTTCGCGGGCCGCTGCACTGCTTGCAACGGCGCGGGCACCGGCAGGGAGCCGGCCCGTGAGAGTTCCGCGAGCCATTGCTCGCTGGTCTGGCGTTTGCGGGCTTCCCTGGCGCGGGCGGCCTGCTGGTCGAACAACGCCACCGCCTCGCCGACGTCGGCCTGGATCAGCCGCGGCACCACGGGACCGGCGGTGGTGTGCAGCACCAGGTCCGCCACCCCGAAGCGGCGTGCAAGGGGTCCCTGGCTCAGGGCCATGGACTGGGTGCGCTGGTGCGGCACGAGCACCAGCTGCCGCCACCAGCGGCCCGAGCGCAGCAGCAGGGCGGTACCGGTGGCCAGGAAGGCGTTGCGCCGCCAGCCCAGCGGGGCGATCAGGCGGGCCCGGCGCGGGGTGGTGGTGAATCCGGCGTCGGAATCCAGGCCGTTCACGGCCGCCGCGAACACCCGGTACGGGTCCGGGGTGCCGGGATCAGGCAGCACGAGGGCGAGGGTCTGCATGACCTCACCCATCCCGCCCACGGGCAGCAAGGTGGTGCGGGCGGCGTTCTCGTTCCCCGGATTGCCGCCATAGCCGGCCACGTTGACCTGGATGCGGTACCAGCCAAGGATCCGCCACAGGGGCGGCTGGGTGATCCGCAAGGCCTGGATCCGGCCCGGCGGAACGGTCTGTGCCTGGGTGTCGAGCAGCCCGTAGCGGAGCCGGATGCCGTCGGGCGAGATCGCCGCGGTGAAGTTGAAGCCCTTGTTGAACGACTTCCAGTACGCGGCGCCGAGGCCGAGGATCGCCGGGATCAGGTAGAGGACCACGGCGCCGGATTCGGTGAGCACCGAGAACACCACCGAGGCAATCGCGCCAAGGACCACGAAGAAACTCTGTTCGCTCAGCAGGAGGGAGCCAACCAGCCGGCCGTGCGGGACACTGAGGACCACATGCTCCGGCGCCTCCGGCACGGGCGCGGTTTCGGCGCCGTCGGCCACGCCCGCGGCCCGGCCCAGGATAGTGGCGCGCAACTGCTTGGCCTGTTCGATCGGCAGGTACGCCAGGCGCACGGCCGATTCGCCGGCGTCGGCCACCTCGAACTTCAGTTCGGCGAGCCCGAAGATCCGGGCCAGCAGCGGCTGCACGATGTCGATGGCCTGCACCCGGTCCAGCCGGGCCTGGCGCTGCTGCTTGAAGAGGAACCCGGTGTTGACGCGGACGTAGCCTTGGCTGAGCTGGTAGCGCGTGAAGTACCAGCTCAGGACGAAGCCGGCCACGGTGAGCAACAACAATGCGGCGCCGCCGGCCAGGAGCCACAGGATACGCCCGTTGAGGCCCTCGTCGACCAGTTCGCGGCCTTGCAGCGCGCGTTCGAAGATGTCCCGTCCGAAGAAGACGACGACGGCGACCAGCGCCACCCAACCCCGCACGAAGGGCGACGCCGGGTGCACGCGGTGCCAGTCGGCGTCGACGGCGGGCCGGTCCCGGTTCACGTCCACGGACACCCGCTCACAGACCTGCCAGTCGCGCTTCGCCGCGGGCGGTGAGCTGTTCGCGGAGGCGGGCGCCCTCGGCGGCCGGGAGCCCGGGCAGCAAGGCGTTCGTTCCGGGGGACGCCGTGTGCAGCTTCAGTGTGCACAGGCCCAGCGCCCGCTCGACCGGGCCCACGGCGACGTCGACGTACTGCATGCGCCCGTAGGGCACCACCATGGTGCGCTGGTAGAAGATGCCGCGGCGGATAAGGAGATCCTCGTCGCGTTCGGCGTATCCGATGGCACGGACCTGGCGCGGGATCAGCACGAGTCGCCAGAGGGCGAGCAGGAACATGGCCGCCGGAACGATCGCAGCCAGCCACAGCGGCGGAAACTGCCACCCACCCAGAAGCACGAACAGGAGGGGGATGCTGAGCACTGCCACCAACAGCAGGTTGCCGACGGCCCATTCGACGAGCCGCACGGTCACGTACTTCGATGAGACCCGCTGCCATTCGATACCGGGTGGATCAATCGCGGAGGTATGCATACTCACCTTCACCCTTGGCGTCTCCGCGCCGCGGTCCTCCGGCCGTTCCGCCGCCTTCCAGGTCCTCCGGGGGGATGCGGCAGAATCGCTCGACGACCAGGCCCACCACCACCATGACCAGCCCGCCGCCGCCCATGATGAGGGCGAGCCACAGGACCGGCTGGTCGCTGCGGAAGTTCCAGATCCGCAGTTGCTCCACCACGATCCCGGCATGCCAGCCCAGCAGCATGGCGCCGACATAGGCGCAGGCCTGGGCCAGAATCAGCGTCCGTGCGGCCAGGATCGGGTTCAGCATTGACTTCTTCTTGCCGTTGCGCCACCGCAGTACGCGAATGCCCATGATGAGGGTGATCGCGGCGATGACGCCCATGGTGACGAGGGCCGAGGCCGGAAGGACCGGCGACGCCAGGCCGTAGCGGTTGGTGGCGACCACCGTCAGCCAGCCTGCGCCCGCAAGGACGACGGCGATGATCAGCAAGGCGATCGGGCGCATCGCTTTCATGCCGGCTCCACCCCCGGAACGCTGCCGGCGACGGCCTCGGACGTGCTGCTTCCAGCGCTGTCGCCGTCGAAGCCGTCGAAGGGCCGCAGCCCCGGGAAATCCTGCGCCTTCACCGCGAGTTCGGCCACGCTTTCGCCGTTCAGGCGCGCGGCCGGGTCCAACTGCGCCCACGGGTAGAGCACGAACGCGCGCTCCGCGGCCCGCGGGTGCGGCAGGGTGAGTTCTTCGTCATCGCTGCGCAGTTCGCCGTAGGTGATGATGTCAACGTCCAGGGTCCGGGGACCCCAGCGGACCTCGCGGACGCGGTGGTGCTTCTGTTCGACGCTGTGGCAGTGCTCGAGCAGTTCGTACGGGCCCAGGGTGGTTTCGACTGCGATCACCATGTTCAGGAAATCGGGCTGGCCCGCGGGCCCGCCTACCGCCTTGGTCTGGACGATGGGGGAAACGCCGAGCAGGCGCACCTCGGGCCTGTCCACGAGGTCCGCGACCGCGGTGGACAGGGTGTCGTTCCGCTCCCCCAGGTTGCTGCCGAGCGCCAGGATGGCTTTGGTGGGTCCGCTCATGGGCGCTCCCGGTGGACGCTGACCGTCACGTCGCTGAAGGGCACCTCGATGGGCGCCTTCGGCTTGTGGACGGTGACGTCGACGGCGGACACCTGGTAGCCGGCAAGGATGCCTTCGGCGATGCGGACCGCGAGCCCCTCGATCAGGTTCAGCGGCTCACCGCTGATTTCGGACACGATGTACTCCGCCACTTCGCCGTAGTGCGCGGTGTGTTCGACGTCGTCCGTTGCTGCCGCCTGGGAGAAATCCGTGTACAGCACCGCGTCCACCACGAAGGGCTGCCCTTCACGGCGTTCGAAATCGAACACCCCGTGGTGTCCGACGGCGGTGACTCCCGTCAGCGTGATCTTGTCCAAACGCTTCCCCTCATTCAGTTCGGATACGCGAGCTTCAGTGCCGGATGCGCGCGGCGACCTTGACCGCATCCAGGCTGGGACCGACGTCGTGCACGCGCACGCCCCAGATGCCGCGTGCGGCGCTGATTGCGGTGATCGCCGCCGTGGCGTAGTCCCGCTCCTCCGGGGCGGCCGCCTTGCCGGCGACGGTCAGCAGGCTGCCCAGGAAGCGCTTGCGGGAGGCCCCGACGAGGATCGGGTGGCCCAGCGCGTCCAGCTTGCCGATGTGCTTGAGGAGTTCCCAGTTCTGGGCTTCGTTCTTGGAAAAGCCCAGGCCCGGGTCCACGATGATCTGCTCGGGCGCGACGCCGGCCGCGTACAGCTTGCCCCGGACGCCTTCCAGTTCCTCGATCACCTCGTCCACCACGCTGCCGTACTCGGCCAGGCTGTCCATGCTCTCGGCGTCGCCCCGGCGGTGGGTGAGGATGTACTTCACCTTGCTGGCGGCGATGAGTTCGGCCATGCCGGGCTCGATGGTCAGGCCGGACACGTCGTTGATGATCGCCGCGCCGGCCTCGATCGCGGCCGCCGCGGTGGAGGTGTGCGTGGTGTCGACGCTGACCAGGGCGCCGGCCTTGACCAGGGCCCGGATGGCCGGCAGGACACGGCGCTGTTCCTCTTCGGGGGTGACGGACTCGGCACCCGGGCGGGTGGATTCGCCGCCGATGTCGATGATGTCCGCCCCGGCGTAGAACATCCGCAGGCCGTGAGCGATGGCGGTGTCCGCCGTCGGGTGCTTGCCGCCGTCGCTGAAGGAATCAGGGGTGACGTTCAGGATCCCCATGACCACCGTGCGGTCTACCGGCAGGTCTTCGAAACGGGCCGCCGCACGCGGTTTGCGGAGGATGGGCAGGGGGTTGGTTGCTGGTCCTGTTCCGGGTGCTGCTGCGAGGGAGTCCATGGTCTTCTTACCTTCCGAGGATGAGGCTCATGGCTTCGGCGCGGGTAGCCGGGTCATGAAGTTGACCGCGCACCGCGCTGGTGACGGTCTTCGCGCCGGGCTTCCGAATGCCGCGCATGGACATGCACATGTGCTCGCATTCGACGACGACGATGGCGCCGCGGGGGCTGAGGTGCTCCACTAGGGCCTCAACGATCTGGGTGGTCAGCCGTTCCTGCACCTGCGGGCGGCGGGCGAAGATGTCCACGAGGCGGGCCAGCTTGCTCAGCCCGGTGACCCTGCCGTCGTGGGACGGGATGTAGCCGACGTGGGCCACACCGTGGAACGGGACCAGGTGGTGCTCGCAGGTGGAGTAGAACGGAATATCCTTGACCAGCACGAGTTCCTCGTGGTCAAGGTCGAAGGTGGTCGACAGGATTTCTTCCGGGTCCTGGTGCAGGCCGGCGAAGACTTCCGCGTAGGCCTTGGCGACGCGCTTGGGCGTATCCACCAGTCCGCCGCGGTCCGGGTCCTCCCCTATCGCGAGGAGGATCTCGCGCACAGCGGCCTCGATCCGGGGCCGGTCCACCTTGTGGGAGTGCTTGCCGTGGCCGTGGGAACCGCCGGATTCACCGGCGGACACCACGCCGAAGGCACCACTGAAGTCGTCATCGTCGATGTGAGTCACAGCAGAAAGCTTAGCCGCGATGTACGACGTCGGTGCCCGCCTCGGGCTCTGTGTGACCTGCCGGACGCTGCGACTCGTGCCCGGGAACCCCGCTGTCGTACGGCCGTTCCGCTGCCGGGTGGGCCAGTGCCGGGGGCAGCAGTTCGCCTTCGCCGTCTTCGCCGGCGGCTGCCCGTGCGGCCGCTTCGGCGGCTAGCTGGGCGCGTTCCCGGGAGGACAGGACGGGGGCGATGTGCTGGACCGGGCGGGTCTCCTTGGAGAGCCAGATCGGGCGGACGACGGGCTTGCGGACACCAGCGGTGAGGCGCTCGACGTCGGCCTGGTTGATGGTTTCGCGTTCCAGCAGTTCCAGGGCGATCTGGTCCAGGATGTCGCGGTTTTCGGTGAGGATCTGATAGGCCTCGTCGTGCGCTTCATCGAGGAGCCGGCGGACCTCGTCGTCAACGAGGGCGGCCAACTGGTTAGAGATGATCGGTGCGGAGCCGGCGCCGCCGCGGCCGGTCAGCGGATCGGAGTCGCCGCCGCTGACCTTGATGGTGCCGACCTTCTCGCTCATGCCGAGGTCGCTGACCATGCGGCGGGCGGTGCTGGTGGCCTGTTCGATGTCGTTGGACGCACCCGTGCTGGGGTCGTGGAAGACGATTTCCTCGGCGACGCGGCCGCCCATGGCCCAGGCCATGCGGTCCAGCAGCTCGTTGCGGGTGTAGCCCTGCGGGTCCTCGTCCGGCACCACCATGGTGTAGCCGCCGGCGCGGCCGCGCGGCAGGATGGTGACCTTTGTGACCGGCGGCGCGTTGTGCAGGGCCGCCGCCACCAGGGCGTGGCCGCCTTCGTGGTAGGCAGTGAGCTTGCGGTCGTGCTCCTTCTGGACGCGGCTGCGCTTCTGCGGGCCGCCCATGACACGGTCGATGCCTTCGTCGAGGGCCCGGTCGTCAATGAGCTGGGCGTTGGAGCGGGCCGTCAGCAGGGCGGCCTCGTTCAGCACGTTCGCAAGGTCCGCACCGGTGTAGCCGGGGGTCTTCTTTGCGACGGCGTTCAGGTCCACACCGGGAGCCAGCGGCTTGCCCTTCGAGTGGACCCGCAGGATGTGTTCGCGGCCCAGCCGGTCCGGGGCGTCCACGGAGATCTGCCGGTCGAAGCGGCCCGGGCGCAGCAGGGCCGGGTCCAGGATGTCCGGGCGGTTCGTGGCGGCGATCATGATGACGTTGGTTTTGGCGTCGAAGCCGTCCATTTCAACGAGCATCTGGTTGAGGGTCTGCTCGCGTTCGTCATTGCCGCCGCCGATGCCGGCACCGCGGTGGCGGCCGACGGCGTCGATCTCGTCAACGAAGATGATGGCCGGGCTGTTGGCCTTGGCCTGTTCGAAGAGGTCGCGGACGCGGGAGGCGCCCACACCGACAAACATTTCCACGAAGTCCGAACCGGAGATGGAGAAGAACGGCACCCCGGCCTCGCCGGCGACGGCGCGGGCGAGGAGGGTCTTGCCGGTACCGGGAGGGCCGAACAGCAGGACGCCCTTGGGGATCTTGGCGCCGACTGCCTGGAATTTGCCCGGTTCCGCAAGGAATTCCTTGATTTCCTGAAGCTCCTCTACGGCTTCGTCAGCACCGGCGACGTCGGCGAAGGTCACCTGCGGCATGTCCTTGCTGATCATCTTGGCCCGGGACTTGCCGAACTGCATGACCTTGGACCCGCCGCCCTGCATGCGGGAGAGCAGGAACCAGAACAGCACGCCGAGCAGCAGCACGGGAACCAGCAGGGAGAACAGTCCGGAGAACCAGTTGTTCTCGACGGGCTGGTCGGTGAAGCCCTTGCTCGGTTTGGCGTCGGTCACCGCCTTGACGACGTCAGCGCCGCGCGGGTTCACGTAGAAGAACTGGACATTCTTGCCCTTGTCCTGGCCGTCGATGACCAGGTTGTCCTTCAGCACCAGGTCCACACGGTTCTCCGCATCGAAGATCTTGGCCTGCTCCACCTTGCCGCTTTGGGTGAGGAGTTCCAGGCCCCGGTCGGTGTCGATCCGGGTGGACCCGCCAGGCAACAGCGTCGCGAAGGCCACCAGGAGCAAGGCGACCACGACAACAATCCAGATGCCCGGGCCCTTGAAGAAATTCTTAGCTTTCATCTATTCCGGGGCCAGGCCCCGTCCCTCCTGGTAGTGCTGTACGGCGCAGCGTTCTATGCGCGTGCGGTGCTGCGACAATTCTAGGTTTACACCGTTCCGAGTAATTCACGCATAGCTCCTGGGAAAAGTTCCCTCTCGGCGTACATCACGGATGGACCACCCAGCCGGAGACCGGTGTCTCCGGGCGTCAGGGCTGGAACAAAGGCTTGAATAAATGAAGGCGGCCTCCCGAGAGGGAAGCCGCCTTCATGCTGTCCGGATGCCCGGCACGTGCTCGCTACTCGTAGACGTGCGGGGCCAGGGTGCCCACGAACTCCAGGTTGCGGTACTTCTCGGCGTAGTCCAGGCCGTAGCCAACCACGAATTCGTTGGGCAGGTCGTAGCCGACGTACTTCACGTCCAGCTCGACCTTCGCGGCGTCCGGCTTGCGGAACGCGGTGCAGATTTCCACCGAGGAGGTGCCGCGGGATTCCAGGTTGGTCTTGAGCCAGGAAAGGGTCAGGCCGGAATCGATGATGTCTTCGACGATCAGCACGTCCTTGCCCATGAGGTCGGTGTCGAGGTCCTTGAGGATGCGGACCACTCCGGAGGACTGGGTGCCGGAGCCGTAGGAGGAGACGGCCATCCAGTCCATGCTGACGTGGCTGTGCAGGGCGCGTGCGAGGTCGGCCATGACCATGACGGCACCCTTCAGGACGCCCACGATCAGGAGCTCGCGGCCCTCATAATCCTTGTCGATCTGTGCTGCGAGTTCGGTGATCCGCTGCTGGATCTGCTCTTTGGTGTAGAGAACGTGTTTGAGGTCTGCCTGGACGTCGGTTGAATCCACCAATGGCTCCTGTGTTGATGCGGGTCTGCGGCTAGTGCTGGGGCGTTTTGTGATGCCGGAATACTAGCTTCCCACAGCCATCCCCTCCGCGGGGAACGTCAGGCTGCCCGGGCTGCTTCGCCAGTGCCAGTTTCTCCTCCGCCTGCCCGGCAAGCGACAGCCGGTAGACGCTGACATTGCCCGGCAGCTGGACCGGCCCCGCGGACCCCTGCCTCCGTAGCAGTGCCTCGGCCGCCTGGAGGCGCCCGTACCCGGGTTGCTGGCCCCCGACGTCGGCCGCCGCCTTGGCGATCACCCGGAACCTGAGGGCCGGCGGCAGTTCCCTGACCGCGGCTTCGGGGAGCCAGACGCCGTCGTCCGTGCGCTGCACGAGCCCGGCGTAGCGCCCGGCGGCGAGTTCCTCCAGGAAGTCGGCGTCCTGCTGCAGGATGGCTGCGGTGCGCGCGAGGGATTCGGCGACGCCGGGCCCGAGCTTCTCCTCCAGCAGGGGCATCACGTCCACCCGGGTCCGCGAGCGCGCGAAGGCGGGGTCGGTGTTGTGCGGATCGTGCCAGGGATCCAGGCCTTCGACGGCGCAGATTTCAAGGGTTTCTTCACGGCGCAGGCCCAGGAACGGGCGCAGGAGCCTGCCGCGCGCGGGCCGCATCCCGGCCAGGGACCGGGTCCCGGAACCGCGGGCGAGGCCGAGGAGGACCTGTTCGGCCTGGTCATCCAAGGTGTGGCCGAGCAGGATCGCGCCGCAGCCCAGTTCATCGGCCGCGGCCTCGAGGGCGGCGTGCCGGGCGTCGCGTGCAGCGGCCTCCGGCCCGAAGCCGGTGGCGGCCACCTCGACGGTGCGCAGTTGGACCGGTGAAAGGCCCAGTTCCTGAAGGACAGCGACGGTTTCCGCGGCAACCCCTGCGGACCCTTCCTGCAACTGGTGGTCAACGACGACGGCGGCCACGGACACCGGGTGTCCGTCCACAGTGCCGCGGCGGGCGAAATGCGCGGCCACAGCGGCCAGCGCCAGGGAATCGGGGCCGCCGCTGCAAGCGACGAGGACCCGCTCCGGGTAGCCGGCTGCCGCCAGTGCGTCCCGCAGATGGTTGCGCGCCTTGCCGACGACCGGCGCGAGGCGGCCGGGCCGCCGTCGGCCGCTGGTCCTGCCGTCCGGGCCATCACTTGCGGGCCGGTTGTTCACAGCCCCGTCGCTCACAGCCCCATCCGCTCGAGCCACAGCTTGGCGTCGTGGATTTCCTCTTCGGTGGGCAGGTGCTCGGCGGACTCCCAGACCCGGTTGAGGCCCTCCATCCCCACCACGGCCACCACGGCACGGACGAACTTGGCGCCGTCGCTGTACTGGCGCATCTTGGCGTCCAGGCCCAGCAGGTTGCGGATGAACTTCTCGATCACGCCGCGGTCCTTGCCGCGCGCGTTGAAGCGCTGCCGGATGGTCTTCACTGACGGAACCAGGGAGGAATCGACGGCGTCCATCACCACATTGGCGTGGCCCTCCAGCAGGCTCATGACAGCCGTGAGGTGGGAGAGGGACGCCTTCTCCTCGGGGTTCTGCAGCAGGTCGAGGATGGCTCCACGGCGCGGGATGTCCCCGGGGGCGGAGCGGTCGCGCAGGGACCGGGCGGCGGCGCTGGCACGCTCCATGAGCGAGTCGACGTTGCCCAGCAGGTTGCTGCTCAGCTTCTCGATTTCCTCGAGCATGTGGTGGCGCAGCCAGGGCGCTGCGGCGAACTGCACCCGGTGCGTCTGTTCGTGCAGGCAGACCCAGAGCCGGAAGTCGTCGGGGTCGACGTTGAGTTCGCGTTCCACGGAGACTATGTTCGGCGCCACGAGGAGCAGGCGGCCGCCGGAAGGGGCCTTGGACTCCGGGGCGAGTGCGGCAAAGGGATCGTACTGGCCCAGGACCTTGCTGGACAGGAAGGCGAGGACGGCGCCGAGCTGGCTTCCGGTGATTGCACCGCTGGTGGCCGCCGCTGCCGGGGTCAGGGTGACGCCGCGGCGGGAGTCAAGCATCTGTTGCAGGGCTGGCTGGAGCATCACGGCGAAGCTCTGGGTGTTTGCCTTGGACCAGGAGGCCCGGTCCACCACCAGGACGTGGGAGTCGTGAAGGTCCCGGGCAGCTTCCAGGCCGGTGATCTCGTGGACGTACGGCACGGAGATTTCGGCGCTGCGGCGCAGGCTGTTCACCGCGCGGCCGATTTCCGACGGGCTCATGGCCGGGCCCGGCGGGGCGAGCCGGGCCGCCGTGGACGCGGCGAGCTCCCAGTTGATCAGGGACTGGGAGTTGGTGCCGGCTGGATTGGCATGCTGCTGGGACTCCATGCTTCCCATTCGAACACAGCCCCCTGACAGCCGTCCCTTAAGTTCGCTGCACGCGGAGGCCTGGATTCAGCGGCAGCCACAGGATGCCAGTGCGGACGCGGCCCGGTCCAGCGCCACCTTATTGCCTGCTGCGCCGGGGGTAAGTCCGTTGCCGATGAAAGAGAACACCAGGAGCCGGCCATCGGCGTCCACCACATAGCCGCTCAGGGCGAGGACGGAGTTCAGCGTGCCCGTCTTGGCCCGCACCAGGCCGGCCCCGCTGGCGGTGCTGGCGTCGACGTAGCGGTCGTCCAGGGTTCCCGTCAGGCCGGCCACCGGGAATCCGGCGAGCGCGGCCCGGAGCCGGGTGTCCGGTCCCGAGGTGATCGCGCGGACCACCTCGGCGAACTGCCGCGTGGTCACCTGGTTCGCCAAGGACAGTCCGGACACGTCGGAGAGCCGCATCGAGGCGGTGTCGATCCCCAGCTGGCCAAGCTGCGTCCGCACGGCCGCCGTGGCGCCGTCGTTGGATGCGGGCCCGCCGGTAGCGAACGAGGCCATGCGGCCCAGCACTTCGGCGAGGTAGTTATCGGAGGTCTCCAGCATCAGATCCACCTGCTGGCGGACGGTGGCGGATTCGACGGCGGCCAGCACCCCGGCGTCGGCAGGCGCTTTGGCCCGTACGACGGCGGTCCGGACAGTGATGCCCGCAGCGGCACCTGCCGATTTCAGCTTGGTGGTGAAAGTCCGCGCCGCATCAAGCGCGGCGTCTTCGGGCCGCGGTCCGCCGACTGCGGCGGGAGTGTCCCTGCCGCCGTTCATCGCGAGCGGGAACAGCGGCGCGGTTTCGCCGGCGTCGACGTCTTCCAGGCTCCAGGCAGGGTTGAGCGCCTTGCCCGTGAACAGGGAGTCGTCCAGCTGCACCGAAACGGGACCCGTGACGCCCTCTTTCGACAGCGCCTCAACGGTTTCCGCGGCGAGGGTCTGCAGCCCGGCCCGGCCCATGACCTCCTCCGGCGCGGAACGGCCCGCGGACAGCAGCACGTCCCCGCCGCCGCGCAGCACCACCGTGCCGGGTTTCGGGCCGGCCAGGACCTGGGTGCTGAAACGGGTCTCGGGGCCGAGGGAACGCAGGGCGGCGACGGCGGTGAGCAGCTTCATGTTGGACGCCGGCACCTGGTTCTTGCCGCCGTCGCGCTCGTAGAGGACGTCGCCGCTCAGCGCATCCTGGACCACCGCCGTGAAGTTGCCGCCGCCGTCGGGCGTCAGGGCAGCGTCCAGCTGCGCGGCGAGCCTGGCGGGCAGGGGACGCGGCGCGGAAGGGTCCAGCGGTGCCACGCCGCGGGAGGCGGAAAGCTGCTCCGGCGCGCGTTGCCACAGGGGAAGCCCGGCGGCAGGCGCGTGCTGCGGCGCAATGAAGGCCGGGGCAAGGTTGAGGACCATCGGGACGGCGAGCGCGGCAATCGCTGCGGCGAGGCCCAGCGACCGCAATGCGCTGATCGCACGGGAACTGATCGCGCGGGAGCCGCGGGGTTTCTCCGGGCCGTGGGTTGCCGGTTTACTTTGGTCATCCGACTGGGGTTCCGGCACGGCAGCCTGCTTCTGGCCCTTCATCTGGCTTGTGGTCCTTTGACTTCCTGGACGTCCCCCGTTTCAAGAAACCTGGACCTCTCGCTATATCCTCAATAGTAGTCGGCGGCGACGGCCGTTCTTTTGCCGCGCCCACGCCAATACCGTCAAGGAGCATTCCATGAAGCATGACGTCACCATCGAGATCCCGAAGGGATCGCGCGTCAAGTACGAAGTTGACCACGAGACCGGCCGCGTCCGCCTGGACCGCATCCTGTTCACGTCCATGCAGTACCCCACCCACTACGGTTTCTTCGAGAACACCCTGGGCGAGGACGGCGACCCGCTGGACGCCCTGGTGCTCCTGCAGGACTTCGACCTGCACCCCGGCGTGATCGTCGAGGCCCGCCCGATCGGCGTCTTCAACATGACCGACGACGGCGGCGGAGACGCCAAGGTCCTCTGCGTTCCCGCGGACCCGCGCTTCGACCACATCCAGGAAGTTTCGGACGTCAGCGAATTCCTCATCAAGGAAATCGAGCACTTCTTCACCCGCTACAAGGACCTCGAGCCGGGCAAGTGGGTCAAGGCCGAAGGCTGGGCCGACCGCGCGGCCGCCGAGGCCGAACTGGAAGCCTCCATCAAGCGCTTCGAGGCAGAGGGCCACTAACGCCCGTTTGACTTGCACGACGGCGGCAGGCCGGGTTCCATGGGACCTGGCCTGCCGCCGTCGTTTGTTTAAGCACTGTCCGCATGGGGAGGGATCCCCATCGACGGGGCGGAAGGCCGGTCCATAGGCTGGGTCGGAACTGACAAACCACGGAGAACGGGGGAATCCGGATGGCGGGATTCTATGGCGCCGACGTCGCGCAGCTGCGGTCGCTGGCCGGGGTCATGGGCAAGGCAGCAGACACGATCGCCCTGCAGGGCTCGCAACTGACGCAGCTCATCAACTCCAACACCTCGTGGAAGGGCCAGGACGCCGCCCAGTTCAAGAGTGATTGGAACGGCAGGCACCGCCAGAGCCTCATCAAGGCCGCGTCCATGCTGCGATCGGGTGCGAGCGAACTGAAGAAGCACGCCAACCAGCAGGAGTTCGCCAGCCACAAGAGCGGCGAAAGTTCGGTGGGCGTCATCAAGGACGTGTACGACACCGCCACCGGCGTCAAGGAAGTGGGCGCCCAGCTGTGGCAGGCGTACAAACTGGGGAAGCTCGGGTGGCAGGAGTTCGCCAAGACCAAGGAAGTCCTCACCAACTGGCGGGCCGGCGGCACCGTACTCCGCGAGGCTCTCGATGCACTGCGCAGCGGCGGCAAGATCACGGATGTCATCACCGACCTCAAGGCGAACATCCCTTACAGCCAGGCTTTCCAGGACGCCACCAAGTTCTCCAAAGGCCTGCGCATGGCCGGGGCACTGGCAGCTCCCCTGAACATCGTGGGCGGCATCAGCGACATCATCAGTCCCGAGCATGACGGCTGGCGCGGCACCGGAGACCGCGTGGCGGGCGGCCTCTCGGTGGTGGGCGGCGTGGGCAGCATCATGCTGATGACAGCCGGGGGTGCGGCGATGCTGGGACCGATCGGCGCGCCGATCGTGGTCGGGGCCGGGCTCGTCGCCGGCGCCTGGGCACTGGGCAACCTCGTGGCGGACAACTGGGATTCAATCAGCAACTTCGCCAGGAACCCGGGCAGCTACATCGCCGACGGGGCCAAGGAGGTGGCCGGATTCGCAAAGGACGTAGGCACTAAGGTTGCAGACGGGGTCAGTAACGCGGCCAAATCAGTCGGTAAGTTCGTCGGAGGGATTTTCGGATGACTGCAAACACGATCAATTGGACCGAGCGCGACGTCCGCTGCGCGGCTGCTGTCCTGGGCAAGGCGTCCGATGACGGCTTCGCCCTGCCCACGCTCACGGATGAAGAGGTCGTGGCCCTGGACGGCGTCCAGCGCGAGCAGATCGTCGCCCTGCCGTGGCTCACGGCCCAGGACGCCGGCAAGGATGTCATGTGCGCGGTGGCCCTGCGCGGACTGCTGGCCAAGGAGCTCGTCTACCCCGTGATCTTCGAAGGCGAAAGCGAGCCGACACGGCTGCACGCCACCGAAGACATCACCGGCGCCCTTGCCCTGCGCCGCAGCGGAAACACCGTCGTCTCGATTGAGCGCACGGTCTCCACCGGACGGCGCTGGCTTTACGCCTATGTCCACCCCGAGGGCGCGCTGCTGGAGGAAGTGGACGACGGCGGCCTGCACGGCTTCACCGTGGTCTCCCGCGGCGTGCTGGCCGACCGGCTGGCAGGGTTCGTGGACCCCGAAGGATCCGCTGCCCACGACACCGACGCCGTTTCCTTCACGGAGGCCGAATTCGAGGCGAACGCACCGACTGTGCTGGCCGACGCCCGCGCGGCGAGCAACGTGGTTGCTTTCGGCTCCGACGCCGAGGACTTCCCCACCGTCACTGTCTACACGGCCCCGGCCGCCGTCCACCTGCTGACGCCTTCCACCCAGGACGGCTCCGTCTCCCTGGAACTGCGTGAAACGTCCCGGGAGACCCTGGCCGGGATTCTTGGCGGCCTCGCAGGCCTGTCCTAGCCGACCGACCATACCGACGTCCCGAAAGTCCCTCATGAGCAGCAAACACCCCCAGTCCACCGGCCTTGTCGACGCCGCCAACGGCCTGCCCGTCCGGCGCCACACCGAGACCGGCAACTACTACGTGCGCAAGGCCGGTTGGCCCCACTTCTGGGGAAGGGTCCTTGACGCGCTGGCGGTCATCGCGGTGGCCGGGGTCCTGATCGTGGTCTTCAACAGCATGGTCCAGAACTACGCCCTGGGCCCGCTCTCCTACACGCTCGCCTCCAGCACCGGCGCGTTCTACGGAGCCGTGGCGGCGATCTGGTTCCTGGTGCTCTTCGGCTATGGCATGGTCTGCGGGGCTTTCGGCGGACTGGGCGATGCGGCGTCCGGCATGCGTGGCGTGCGGATCAGCGACGGCACCACCTCCGGGGCCTGGCTGGGCGGCTGGCGGGCCGTTTGCTGGTCCTTCGCCCCCCTCTACGTCGTCCTGACGATCTCCGCGGCCCTCAGCGGCAGCGGCGGCGACAGCTTCGAAGCCAAGTTCACCGCCATCGACCTGCGCTCCGGACTGGCCCGCGGCCAGTCCCCTGTTCCGGACCCCAAGGCTGCAGCCGGCCACAAGGACGATCAGGGCCTGCCCAAGCTGTACGGCCGGCAGCCCGATGCGCGGCCGTAATTGGCTGGTCCGGCGCGCCGCACGCAGGCTTGGTCCTGAGCTCGGCGCGCTCCGCTTTGTGGCCACGTCCAGCAAGGTGTACTGGAAGGCGCTGCTGCCGTGTTTGGCTGTCGGGTTTGCCTACGGTGCCGTCGGCGAGTTCGTGACGCCCCGGTCAAGCCGGGAGCCGGGGCTCTTCAGCGATGTTCCGCTGTTTGTGCTGGTCAGCCTGCTTACAGGCCTGGTGCTGTGGTCGCTGACGCTGCTGATGAGCTTCCGTAAGCTGCTCGTGTTCGACGGCGGTCTCGCGGCCCGCATCGCGCGAAGACACACCACTCTGGTCTTCCGCTGGTCGGAGATCGACCCTGCCACCATCAAGGCCGTGACCACCGCGGAAGGCACCACCCCTTCCAGGATGCTTGCCGCGGGCAGGAAAACTTCCCTGGGCGTCCCGGGAAGGAACGCCTTGGTCTTCCGCGCAGGCACCGGTTTCTGGCTCTTCGAGAGCAGGAGCGGGACCGCCCCGCTCGTGCTCGCAATTCAACAGGCAATGCTCGACGCCGGTGTTCCCGGCGCCGCGCGCGTCGCGTCCCGGGCGCTGCCGCCCGCCGTCGTCAGCACCCACACAAGCCTGGACTGACGCGCTTCCGGACCCGCCCGGTGACGCCGCGTTTCCCGGCGTTTGCCGCATAGCTACCTGCCGGTAGGCTGTGATCCACATGTTCACCCTGACGATCAATCAACGCGACAGTCGCCACGACGGCGACCTCGTGCCGCAGCTCCTCAAGGACCTGCGGCACATTCCCGCGCGGCTGGACTTCGACCGCTCGGTGGAGGACGAAGTCCAGGGAATCGTGGACTGTCCGCATCAGGCGGTGGAGGTCGCGTTGATCGCCCTGCGGGGCGGGCACTGGTACGTGGGAATCGGCGTCGGACCGGTGAACGAACCGCTGCCCAACCAGATCAAGGACGCCTCGGGGCATGGGCTGGTCTACGCCAGGCGGGCTGTCGACCGGCTGCGCAACGGCAAGGAGGGGGTGACAGTGGCGGTCGAGGGACCGGTGGCCGCATTGGCGGCAGAATCCGAGGCCGTGCTGCGCCTGCTGGGGCACGTGGTGCAGCACCGCACCGCTGCCGAATGGCGGGTGCTGGATCTCCTGACGCCGGGCGTCCGGGGGCAGCAGAAAGCCGTGGCGGAGGAACTTGGCATCACCACGCAGGCGGTCAGCAAGGCCCTGGCCAGGGCCCAATGGGCCGAGGAGCACGCGGCACGTCCGGCCGCGGCAAGGTTGCTGTCGCTGATCCTCGAGGTGCGCTGACCCCGGCTACTGCGCCGCGCCAGCCCACCCAGCAGTTCCCGAAGGGGCATCGCTTCGGCTTTGATCCGGGCTTCCGTGGGAGGCAGGTCCACGGGACTGCTCATCGGGAACCGCCGTCTTCCGGATTGCCGGAGTCAAAGGAGCCCGCGAGCGGCTAGCCATGGGCCTTGACCCTGCCGGGGTCCGCCCCGGGATACGCGGCAGGTGAGCCTTCCGCGCCTGAGGCTGTGCCGGCGTCGTACACAACTCCCGGGTCGTAGCCGCCAGTGCCGGCGCCGTAGCAGGCAGCGCCAACCGTTCCGGCCACCCCGGCTGCACCGGCCGTGGTGGTTTGCGGTCCGGGCGGGTCCGCTGGGGGCGGCTGCACTGCGCCACCGGCGTTGGGCTCGTAGGCGGCGCGGGGTGTGGCCGTGACGGTGTCCGAAGATTCAGCAGAACCGTTGTCCGCCATTCCGCGGCCGAGCCGGCCCGCCAGCACGCCAGCGCCCGCAGCCAGCAGGAGGAGGGCGCCGGGCCTGCGGCGGGCAAAGCTCTTCATCTC
The DNA here is from genome assembly GCF_003369445.1 of Arthrobacter silvisoli. Taxonomy (GTDB): domain Bacteria; phylum Actinomycetota; class Actinomycetes; order Actinomycetales; family Micrococcaceae; genus Arthrobacter; species Arthrobacter silvisoli. The sequence goes on along the minus strand of NZ_QRCU01000029.1, from coordinate 24,204 downwards.
GGCAAGGAGCGATCCTGGATCCCGATTTTCCAGCCATGCGGCCAGGGAGGAGGAACCTTGGGCTGCCTGCCGTACCAAGTCCGTGGCCACGCCACCGTCCTGGGATGCGTCGGCCATGGCGGACAGGTCGTCGGAGATGGACCGCAGGCCAACGGCCACGCGCTGCTGCTGTATTGCCGCTTGCTCCGCCAGGTCGTCCTTGGCCTGCGTGAGCAGGCGCCGGGCATCCACCTTCACGTCCTGGGCCGTTTGGGGAGCTTGGGACGTGGCGCCGCCAATCACATCACCGCCGGCCTCCTCAGCTGTCTGCGGCACCGCGACGCTTCCGTCCTGCGGCGATTGGCTCTCGGTCATTTTCGCTCTCTTTCCACAGTTGGCAGGCTGCGGGCAACAGCCGGGACAGTAAGCATGATTGCTATCAGTGGACCTGTACCCTCTCGGCGCGGGTTCAATCGGCCATCCGGGGCCTCATGGCCACGTTCCTTCTTCCGCCGGACAGATGATCAGTTCCCGGACCTCGCTGCCCAATGGCTGGGCCAGCGCGAAGACCACGGCGTGAGCCACGTTCACCGGGTCATTGAGCGTGGAATCGTCGTCCTGCGGCTTGTATTGCTCATTGCGGTCATCGAAGAAGTGCGTGCTCATGCCGCCGGGAATGATGGTGGTGACGCCAATGACTCCCGCGGTTTCTGCGGCCAGCGCCCGGCTGAACCCGATCACGGCGAACTTCGAGGCGCAGTAGGCCGTGGCATCCGGCAGCGCCCGGAGTCCGAGGGTGGATGCGATGGTAATGGCGCGGCCGCGGGATTCCCTGAGGTATGGCAGAGCGGCACGCACCACGGAAACAGTGCCCAGGAGGTTCACTCCGATGACCTTTTCCCACTCGTCCGCCGGGACCTCGCCCAGCTTGCCGCCGCGGTCGATACCGGCCGCCGTCACCACGCCGTCGAGGCCGCCGAGGATATCGGCTGCCTCTTTCACTGCCCGCTCCACGGCATCCCGATCGGAAACGTCCACCTGCAACGCCTTAGCAGCGGTCACCTTGCTGACGTCCAAGTCGAAGACGAAGGGTGTCCCGCCGGCGTCGAGGATGACTTCGACGATCGCGGCGCCCAGGCCGGATCCGCCCCCGGTCACGATGACGCGGCCTGGTGCTTGCTTTTTCATTCGGTTCCTTTCATTGGTGAAGACTGGTTCTCATGGATTGCGCACCCTGCGTCGGGTGGCGAGGGAGGAGACGCCTCCCAGCAGCCGTTTCACGGCCTCCAAAACCTCATCCGGCGTCACTGAAGTCAGGCAGGGGTGGCCCGGAACGGGGCACGTCCGCGCCCGGGTCCCCTTGCAGGCCGCCTCCTGGTCACCCAGGAGTTCCATCGGCACCCCGTACGGCGCCCAGCGGATGGCCGGAACCACCGGCGAAAAGAGGCACACCACTGGCGTCCCGACGGCGGCAGCCAGATGTGCGGGTCCCGTATCGCCGGTGACCACGACGGCGGCCCTCTCCAGGAGCGCTGCGAGCGTGCGCAGGCTGGTCCTGCCGCCGAGGTTGCGGCCAGAAGGTCCTGCCACCGTTGCCGTGAGGGAAGCTTCGGCCGGACTTCCCGTGACCACGACCCGATGGCCGTGGGCCTCGAGGAGTTCCACTGTGGCTGCGTGATGCAGCACCGGCCATGCCCTGGCCGGTGCTGCCGCGCCGGGATGGACCACGATGTAGGGCCCTTCGTCGGAGAGTTCATTGACGAAATCGTCGGGCGCCCGGTTGATATGAAGTTTGCCGTCGTCACCCTGGGGAAGTTCGAAGCCTGCAGCCTGCGCGATGGCCAGGGCGCGGACGGCTTCGGCCTGATCTTCGGGGAAGTCTTCACCGGGGGTGAGCCGGATGTCCAACAAGGACCCCGCGCTGTCCGTGGCCGCACCCGTGATCCGGCGGACACCGGCCAGGCGCAGGAGCATCGCCAGCGGAAGCGGCGATTGGTGGAAGGACGTGAGGATTACGGCTTCCTCAATCCGGGAACTGCGGACGAACTCAACCAGGTCATCGGTCACTCCGGCGGTCGCTGCCGGTGACGGGTTCACGTTCCAAGGGCAGGACCACGCGTGGACTTCAGTGACACCCGGGAGCATTTCCCCGGCGCCCGCGCCTTCCGGCCCGCAGAGCAGCACGACGTCGTTGGGGCGGCTGCCGTCCGTCCTGCTTCCGTTGGCGACGGCGCGCAGCGCCGGTCCCGAAACGAGGACGTCGCCCATGCTGTCCAGCCTCGCCACCAGGACGCGGCTCATCCAGGCGCACCCAAGAGCTCATTCACGCGCAAGCGCGTTCCAGTTCCTCCCATACCCGCAACGTTCCCTGGTTCACCGCACGCTAAACATCGCGACGACAGGAAAGTTTCGTGCTGCTGGATCCGCGGAGAGGCCGGTTTGCTACGGACCGGGAGCCTGAAGGAGCTGGGCCCGCGGCGCCCGGGTCTGAGGCGCGGCGGGTTCGTGGAGGCGGGCTTCGTCGTCGAGCAGTTGGGCCTGGAGGCCAACCAGGATTCTGGCGAGCTTCCGGGAGACCTGGACCTGGGACACCCCCAGCGTCCCGGCGATGGCGGACTGTGTTTCCTCCAGGTAATACCGCCGGTACAACAAGCGGCGGTCCTCTGCCGGGAGGCTCCGGATCGCAATCCGCAGGGCAAGGAGGTCCTCCAGCTGGTCGGCGGGTCCACCGGCGCCGGACAACAGACCTTGGAGACCGTCCCCATCTTCTGCCGCCGGGGCGTCCAGCGAATCGGGCCGCTTGCTGGTGCCGGCCAACAGCGCTTCGCGCACGTGGCAAGGGTCCATGCCGAGGTCGGCCGCCACCTCCTCCGGCGATGGGGAGCGCTGCAAGGACTGGGTCAGCTCCTCGGCCCGGGCCAGCGCGTGGCGACGCAAGTCCTGGACGGGCCGTGGCGGCCGCACCACCCAGGAGTGGTCCCGGAGGTACCTCTTCACCTCGCCCGCAATCGTTGGAATGGCATAGGCCGGGAAGCCGACCCCCTTGGAATCGTCATATCGGCGGGCCGCCTTGATCAAGCCCATGTAGGCAACCTGGCGAATATCTTCGAAGTCGTGGTCGTGGGCCGAATACCGGGAGGCGATGGCCTTCGCGAGATTCAGGTGATCCAACACCAAACCATCCCGGAAGCTCCGCCTGATGGTACTTTCGGGGGTAGGCAATGACTGGTCTTGTTGCACTTGGGTTCACCCTTAGGCATGCGCGTAAGAAGGGTGAGCCGGTTGCAAGACTCCCTAAAAGGGAAGCATACTTATCAATGGTTTTCAACGGTTGTCCAAGTCTCTTCTCGAAGAGCAGTTATCAAGAAGAGCAGTTATCAAGAGGGGCCTCAGTCGGGGATCGGAGATCCATATGGACGAACAGACAGCAACAGACACGCAGCCTGTGGCCGCGGACATCCAGGACCTGCTTCTCGATACACCCGACGTCGAGGCATTCCTTACTGAGTTGGCACGCCACTCGGCAGCCATGCTCGGTTCGCCCGAGGCCAGGGTTTTCTGTGGGGTCACCATGCTCCGCCATCGCTCCGCCGTCACGGTGGCCAGCAGCGACGAGCGGGCCCGGTTGCTCGATGAACTGCAGTACCAGTTCGCGGAGGGACCGTGCCTCACCGCCTCCCGGACAGGGGTCCGGATCCACATCCCCGACATTGAAAAGGATGAAACCTGGCCCGAGTACAACGAGGCAGCCGCCGCGAACGGTATCCGCTCTGTGTTGGCCTTGCCGTTCCAGCTCCCTGAAGACACTGCCAAGGCCGGCCTGAACCTCTATTCCGAAAGCGTGCACGGCTTCGACGAGGCAGCGATCCAACGGGCAAGCGACTACGTACAACAAGCGTCCAAGGGGCTCCGCCTGGCCGTCCTCATTGCGCAGCACAGCCAGGCCGCGGCGAACCTCCGGGCCGCGATGACGTCCCGGACGGTCATCGACGTCGCAACAGGCATCATCATCGCCCAGAATCGGTGCAGCCAGGCTGAAGCCGTGGAAATCATCAAGAGGGCCTCAAGCAACCGGAACATCAAGCTCCGGGACGTCGCCCAGGCCATCGTTGACAAGGCCGGTGGCGGCCCCATCGCAACGCACTTCACGTAGCCCGGTTCCCGGGCAGCTCAGGCGGGTCCGACGGAACCGTGCGGCAGCTACAGCAGGCCGCGCAGAACGTGGGCCGCACCGTCGTCGTACACGGAGGCGGTGACCTCATCCGCGACGGCGATCACTTCCTCCGGTGCCTGGCCCATGGCGACGCCCCGGGCTGCCCATTCGAGCATCTCAATGTCGTTGCGCCCGTCACCGACGGCCAGGGTGCGGCTGCGGTGGGTACCGAGCCGGCGGCGGAGTTGTTCCAGGGCGCTGGCTTTGGTGACGCCCGCGGCCGCGATGTCCAGCCACGCTGTCCAGCCGACCGAGTAGGTGACGCCGGCGAGGCCGATCTGCCGGATGGCGGTGGAAAACTCCTCCGGGGTGTTCTCGCTGCTGAAGACGACGACGCGCACCGCCGTGGCCTCCAGCATGGTCTGGAAGTCGACGCCGACGGCCTCGACGCCGAAGCTCGCGTCCTGGAAGCGTTCGGTCGAGAGGAAGTTTCCTTTCTCGTCCTCCAGGGCGTACTTGGCGGAGGGAAGCCGTTCGCGGAGGGCCTTGAGGGCCGGTGCGGGGTCGAAGGTGACCTTGTGGATGATCTCGTAGCCGGCGTCCAGGGCCGGGTCCAGGCGCAGGGTCACGCCTCCGTTGCAGCACACCGCGTAACCGCGTTCCAGCCCGACCTGCTCGATCACGGGCAGGGTGGCGTTGAGCGAACGGCCGGTGGCGATGAGGACGTCATGACCTTGCGCCACCACGCCCCGCGCGGCCTCGCGGACCCCGGCCGACATGTGGCCGTCGTGGTCCACGAGGGTGCCGTCGACGTCCAGGGCGATCATGAGCTTATGGTTTGCGTTCCGCTGGTCATCGATGCCAGCGACTGAGGGGCCAGTCAAAGTAGTCATGGTCCTTAGTGTCGCAGAGCCCACTGACGGCCACTAGGACCGGCACCACAGCAGGGGATGAATTCGCCGTGAAGACCAGGGGGCGCCGGGACGTTCAGCCCGGCGCCCCCAAGTCGCCTACAGAACCGGGAGCACCTCAAGGCCGCCCAGGTACTTCTGCAGTGCCTTGGGGACGTTGACGGAGCCGTCCGGGTTCTGGTGGTGCTCCAGGATGGCCACGATCCAGCGGGTGGTGGCCAGGGTGCCGTTCAGGGTGGCCACCGAGCGGGTGCCCTTGGGCGTACCGTCTGCGGCGAAGGCCCGTTCACGCACGTTCAGGCGGCGTGCCTGGAAGGTGGTGCAGTTCGAGGTGGAGGTGAGCTCGCGGTAGGCCTGCTGCGTGGGAACCCAAGCTTCGCAGTCGAACTTGCGGGCGGCGGACATGCCGAGGTCGCCCGCGGCGGTGTCGATCACGCGGTAGGGCAGCTCGCACTTGGCCAGCATTTCCTCTTCCCAGGCGAGGAGGCGTTCGTGCTCGGCCTCGGCCTCTTCCACCGTGGTGTAGATGAACATCTCCACCTTGTTGAACTGGTGGACGCGGATGATGCCGCGGGTGTCCTTGCCGTGCGAACCGGCCTCGCGGCGGTAGCAGGAGCTCTGGCCGGCGTAGCGGATGGGGCCGCCGGAGAAGTCCAGGATCTCGTCCGCGTGGTAACCGGCCAGGGCCACCTCGGAGGTGCCCACCAGGTAAAGGTCGTCTTCGGCGAGACGGTAGATTTCGGCGTCGTGCTTCACGTCGAATCCGGTGCCTTGCATGGTCTCCGGACGCACCAGGGTGGGGGTGATCATCGGGACGAAACCGGCCTCGATCGCCTGGTCCATGGCCATCTGCAGCAGCGCCATCTCAAGGCGCGCGCCCACGCCACGGAGGAAGTAGAAGCGCGCACCGGACACCTTGGCGCCGCGTTCCATGTCGATCGCGCCGATGAGTTCACCGATTTCGAGGTGGTCTTTCGGTTCGAAGTCCGGGAATTCACGGGGAGTGCCGACAGTCTTGACGACCACGAAGTCGTCCTCGCCGCCGGCGGGCACGCCGTCGACGATCAGGTTGGGGATGATGCGCAAGAGTTCGTCGTGCTTGGCCTGGGCGGCGTCGGCATCCGCCGAGGCAGCCTTCACTGCGTTGGCGAGTTCCTTGACCTCGGCCAGCAGGGCCTGCTTCTCTTCACCCTTGGCCTGGGCGACCTTCTTGCCGAAGGCGTTCTGCTCGGCCCGCAGCGTCTCGAAGTGGATCAGCGCGGCGCGGCGTTCGGCGTCGGCGGAGATGATCGCATCCACCAGGGACTCGTCCGCTCCGCGGGCGCGCTGGCTGGCGCGGAACTTGTCCGGGTTTTCGCTGAGGTCTTTTACGTCGATCACCTGACAAGGGTATCTAATCGCGGGCCAGCTCCGCGGTCATTGCGTCCTCGGTCCGGAAGGGCGGCGCGCCGGGATAATCTTGGAGCATCATGGGCGACTGGATCCTTTACGCGGTTCTCGCTGGGGGCATGGTGGTTTTCCTGGTCTCCAGTTGGTGGGGTGTGCGCCGGCTCAAGGCCCGGCACAGCAGGAGCGCAGTGCGCGGCGAATCCCACAAGCCGATGCCCGGCGCCCAAAAAGTGGCCGTGGTGCTCAACCCGGTGAAGGGCCATTCGCAGGAGGCCCGCCGCGAGATCGCCGATGCCTGCGAACTGGCTGGCTGGGATGCGCCGGTTTTCTTTGAAACCACCGCGGAGGATCCCGGCCATGCCCAGGCCCGCGCTGCGCTGGACTACGGGGCCGACGTCGTTCTGGTGGGCGGCGGCGACGGCACCGTGCGGGTGGTGGCCGAGGCCCTCGCGGGAACCGCCACCCCGATGGGACTGGTTCCCCTGGGAACCGGCAACCTGCTGGCCCGCAACCTCGACCTGGACGTCAGCGACCTCCGCGGCAACGTCCACACGGCCCTGTTCGGCCACCAGCGCTACATCGACACCGCCCGGATGGGCATCACCAACAGCCACACGGGCGAATCCTCCGAACACGTCTTCCTGGTCATCGCGGGCATGGGCCTGGACGCCGAAGTGGTGGGCGATACCAACGCGGGCCTTAAGAAGGCGGTGGGCTGGCTGGCATACACCGAGGCCGGGGTGCGGCACCTCCCGGGCCGGCGGAAGCGGGTCACCATCTCCCTGGACGGCGAGCCCGAGCAAGTGCGGAAGATCCGCAGTGTGCTGTTCGCCAATTGCGGGCTGATCCCCGGCGGCATCGACTTCATCCCCGAGGCCATGATCGACGACGGCATGCTGGACGTGGTGGTGATGAGCCCGCGCAGCGCCATCGGCTGGCTGGCGATGTACGCCAAGGTGCTGTTCAAGCACAACAGGAACCTGCCGGTGATGAATTTCTACCGTTCAGGCAAGGTGGTGATCCGCAGCTCCGAGCCGATGGCCACACAGCTTGACGGCGACCCCGCCGGCGTGGCGACGGAAGTTACCGTCAAGGTCGAAGCGCGGTCATTGCTGGTGCGCGTCCGCTAGCGCGGCGAGACCCATCCCCGCACTCGCAAGCTCGCGTCGGAACGCTCCTAGCCGGCGTCCTTCTGGTCCTTCGCCTCGGCCGCCGCTTTTGCCGCCGCCCGGGCCTCCGATTGCTCGCGGATCATGGCCTGCTCTTCCTCGAAGCGCAGGCGGTCGGCGCGGTCGGCGTCGTCCCCGTCCCAGTCTTGGTTTTCCACTGTCGGCTTCGGGTTGACGATCATTCCCTGGCCGCCGGCGTCGCTGGTCTTGTCTGTCATGGCCCGCTCCCTCCGTTTGGGGCATGGTCCATCCGTTATGGATCAGGCAAGCATACGCACTGTTTTTACCCGGCGGTAGGGGGCCGCCCGGCCGGATTCCTCGTCAAAGGACCGGCGTCTCCTCCGCGTCGGGCACGACACCCGGTGCGCCGGCCAGGATGCCGTTCACCCAGGCGTGGGCGGCTGCAAATGCCGCGTCCGAAGTGTGCGGAACAACCACCGTCTTCTCCTGGTCCGCCCGGGCATAGGAGCCGAGGAAGCGGGTGGCCGGGCTGATCCGGTGCAGGCCGGCGAGCGCATCCGCCACGCGGGCGTCTTCGGCGTGGCCGTCGGCGTCGATGCTGAAGAAGTAGTGCCCCAGGTACTGGCCCGTCGGCCGGGATTCGATGCGGCTCAGGTTCACGCCCCGTGAGGCGAACTGGTCGAGGATTTCCATCAGGGCACCGGGCCGGTCCTCGGGCAGCGGGACCACCACGGTGGTCTTGTCCGCGCCGGTGCGGGGCGTGAGCGGTCCGGGGCGGCTGACGAGCACGAAGCGCGTCACGGCGCCGGGGTTGTCGCCGATGTTTTCGGCGAGGATGTTCAGGCCGGGGCGTTCGGCGGCCACGAGCGGCGCGCAGATGGCGGCGTCATAGTGCGCTTCGTCCTCGAGGAGTCCGACGGCGGCAGCGGCGGTGGAGGAACCCGGAACATATTCCGCGCCCGGGATGTTTTCCTCGATCCACAGGCGGCACTGGGCCCAGGCATGGCCGTGGGTGGAGATCCGGCGGATATCCCCGATCCTGACACCGGGGCGGGCCACCAGCACGAAGGTGATGGGGACCAAGGCTTCGCGGACGATCCGCAGCTCGGGGCCCGTGGCGATCGCATCGAGCGTCGCGGTGACTCCGCCTTCCACCGAATTCTCGATCGGCACCATTGCGGCGTCCGCCTCGCCCTGGCGCACCCGGTCCAGGGCCGTGTTCACGCTGGAGCATGGCATCCTGGTGGCCTCGGCCGCGCCGGGGACCTGCAACAGGGCAGCTTCGGTGAAGGTGCCCTCCGGGCCCAGGAAGGTGTAGCGCAGCTCGGATGCCGACATCGAATATTCCTTAGTGGTTATGTGTTGGGCGGCGGCGGGGCGTCAGAGGACCACGGGCTTCAGGCCGTTGTCCGAGACCATGGGCCGGCCGGCTTCGAACCACATGTCCATGCCGCCGGCGACATTGATGGCGGAGTAGCCTTGGCCCACCAGCCATTGCGCCGCGCGCATGGACCGGCCCCCGGTGCGGCAGATGATGAAGAGGTCCTCGTCGGCGTCGAGCTCGTCGAGGCGGACCGGCAGTTGGTCGAGCGGAATGTGCAGCGCGCCGGCCACGTGGCCTGCCGCCCACTCGTACTCTTCCCGCACGTCCAGGATGACTGCGCCCTCCGGGACTTCGCTTGCCGGGATTGTTTCGAAATCGCTCATCGGTCCTTACGCTCCTCTTCGACTCCTTCCAGCTTACGGCGCGGGAGCCACGCCCGCTTCCGGGGCCCGTCCGCCGGCGCTAGGGTGGGCGGGAAAGGTAATGGAACACGCCTAGGAGATCTGTCATGCCCGCCGGTGAACCCACCATCCTGGCCACCTCCGGCGGCTACAAGTCAGGGCAGCGCACCCGGCTGGAGTTCGACCGCCTGGTGCATTACGCCGTCGGGCTATCCGGGGTGTCCGGGCGGGCGCCGCGGATCGCCCACCTCGGCACGGCGTCCGGGGATCAGCGCTGGTTCGCCGCGGAGATGGACCAGGCCGCCCGGATCGCGGGTTTCGACCTGAGCCACCTGAACCTCTTCACGATGCCCAACCAGGAGGACCCGGAAGGGTATCTGCTGGAGCAGGACGTCGTGTGGGTACATGGCGGTTCGGTGGTGAACCTCCTGGCGGTGTGGCGGGCGCATGGCCTGGACGCAGTGCTCCGCAGGGTGTGGAAGTCCGGTGTGGTGCTGGCGGGTGTCTCGGCCGGGTCAATCTGCTGGTTCCAGGGCGGCACCACCGATTCCTTCGGGCCCGAGCTGCAACCGGTGACCAACGGACTGGCCCTGCTTCCCTACGCGAACGGCGTCCATTTCGATTCCGAGCCCGCCCGCAGGCCGATGGTCCACCGCCTGGTGGCCGAGGGCGTGCTGGGTGAAACGCACTGTACCGACGACGGCGTCGGGTTGGTGTACCGGGGCACCGAGCTGGTGGAGGTGGTGGCCGAAGTCCAGGACGGGGCGGCGTACCGGATCACCGCCGGGGACGGTGCCGTTGCCGAGGAGCGTCTGGAGCCGCGCTTCCTTGGCTGAGTTGCACTGCCTGGGTGCTGTCGAGCTGCGGGACCGCCTCGCCGCCGGGGACGTTTCGGCCCGCGAGGTGGCCACGCATTTCCTGTCGCGGATCGCCGCCCGCAACCATCTGCTGGGTGCCTTCGTCACGGTCACGGCGGAGCAGGCCCTGCTCGACGCAGGCCAGGCCGACAGTTTGCACGCGCGGCTCCGCCGGGAAGGCCGCCTTCCCGGGCTCCCCCCGCTGCACGGAATCCCGTTGGCATTCAAGGACCTGACGGACGTGGCCGGCGTCGTCACCACGCACGGCAGTGCCGCGCTGGAGCACAAGCCGGCGCCCGCCGACGGCGCCCTGGCCGCCGTGCTGAAGGGTGCGGGAGCCGTTTCGCTGGGCAAGACCCAGGTTCCCGAGTTCGGCCTGACTGCCTACAGCGAGAACCGGATCGCGCCGCCGTCGCGCAATCCGCACGCCCTGAGCCGCAGTTCCGGCGGCTCTTCGGGCGGCAGCGCTGCCGCGGTGGCGGCCGGACTCCTGCCCTTCGCGCCGGGCAGTGACGGCGGCGGCTCCATCCGCATTCCCGCCGCGGCCTGCGGGATCCTCGGCCTGAAACCGGGACGCGGGCTGGTGCCTGCAGGCGAAAGCCCGGCAGACGCGGCGCGCCTGGTGGTGGCCGGGCCGCTGGCCCGGAACGCCGCGGATGCCGCGCTGATGCTGGATACCCTGGTCCCCCGCGAGGCGCAGCCCGACGGCGGCTACCTCGCCGGAGTCCGGCGCGCGCCGGAGCGGCTTCGCATCGGCGTCAGCCTTGACAGCCCGTGGAGCGGCACCTTCCCGTTCGAAACCAGCGCCGAGGCACACGCCGGGCTGACCCGCGGGATCGCCCTCCTCGAAGCCGCCGGCCACGCCGTCTACGAAGCCGATATCCGCTACGACAACCGCTACCCGGCCGCGTTCACCGCGGCCTGGACGGTAGCCGTCGGAAGCGCCAGGATCCTGCCGCAGCGCGAAGCCCTCCTGACCCCGCTCACCCGGACGTTCCGGAAGCGGGCGCAGCAACGCAGCGCGCGGAAGGTGGCCGAGGCCGTGGCGTTCCTGCGCCGCTTCAGCCAGGACACGATCGCCCAGTACGGGCAGTGGGACGTCATCCTCACGCCGGCGTTGGCGCAGACGGCGCGGCCGGTGGGCTGGTTCAGCGGCGCGGGCGGCAGCTGGGACAGCGATCCCGACGACGACTACCGCCGGCAATGCGAATTCGCGCCCTGGTCCTCCATGGTGAATGTATGCGGACTGCCCGCGGTCAGTATCCCGGTGAACGTCCCTGCGGATGCCCCCGGCGAGCTGCCGACCGGCATCCAGCTGATCGGAAAAGCAGGATCGGAACTGTTGCTCCTGCAGCTTGCGGCCCAGCTGGAGGAGCACCAGGGCGCACCGGTCCTGCCGGTCTGAACGGCGGTTTCGAGCTGCTTCGGCTGGCCCGGGAGCGCTGTTTCGGGCCACTCCCGGGCGTCCACAATGTGACATTGACTACCATTCAGTGTCAGCATGGTGTAAATGAGCACTCCTTTAGATACGGTGTCCCCGGCCAAAACCCAGGGTGACACCTCTTTTTTTGGCCACCCAAAGATGTTGGCCAGCCTGTTCTCCGTGGAGATGTGGGAGCGATTCTCCTTCTACGGAATGCAGGGAATCCTCCTCTACTACATGTACTTCACCGCCGAGCAGGGCGGCCTGGCCATCGACCAGACCCTCGCCGCGGGCCTGGTGGGTGCCTACGGCGGCGGCGTCTACCTTTCGACGATCCTGGGCGCCTGGCTGGCTGACCGGATCTTCGGCTCCGAACGCGTCCTCTTCGGCTCCGCCATCCTGATCATGGCGGGCCACATCGCCTTGGCCCTGCTGCCCGGCATCCCGGGCCTGATCGCCGGCCTGGTGCTGGTGGCGGTCGGCTCCGGCGGCTTGAAGGCGAACGCCACCGCCCTCGTCGGCACCCTGTACGAGGAAAAGGACGAACGCCGCGACGCCGGCTTCTCGATCTTCTACATGGGCGTCAACATCGGCGGCCTCGTTGGCCCGCTGGTGACCGGCTGGCTGCAGGAAAGCAACGGCTTCCACTGGGGCTTCGGCGCCGCCGCGATCGGTATGGCGATCGGCCTGGGCATCTACGCGATCAACCGCAGCAAGCTGCCGAAGGAAGCGCACCACGTCCCGAACCCGCTGCCCGTTGCCCAGCGCGGCCGCTTCGGACTCATCTTCCTGGCCATAGCCGCCGTCATCGCCGCGCTGCTGGCCACCGGGATCGTCAACGCCGGGAACCTGGCCCGTTCCATGGCCTACGCCGCGATCGGCGCCTCGGTGATCTACTTCGTGCTGATCTTCCGCAGCCCCAAGGTTTCCACGGTGGAGCGCAGCCGCGTACTGGCCTTCATCCCGCTCTACATCGCCTCGGCCGCGTTCTGGGCCCTGTTCCAGCAGCAGTTCACGTTCATCGCCGTGTACTCCGAGGAGAAGCTGGACCGTACGCTGTTCGGCTGGGAAATGCCGGCCGCCTGGGTGCAGTCGATCAACCCGGTGTTCATCATCATCTTTGCCGGCGTCATGGCCGCGCTCTGGACCAAGCTGGGCCACAAGCAGCCGAGCTCGCCGATGAAGTTTGCCGCCGGCCTGCTGGTGATGGGCCTGGCGTTCCTGGCGTTCATCCCGCTCGCCGGGGATGGCAAGACCCCGCTGTTGGCGCTGGTGGGCATCCTGTTCCTCTTCACCCTGGCGGAGCTGTTCCTCTCCCCCATCGGCCTGTCAGTGAGCACCAAGCTCGCCCCGCAGGCGTTCCACACCCAGATGGTGGCGCTGTTCTTCCTGTCCGTGTCCCTGGGCACCACGCTCGCGGGCATCCTGGCCGGGCTGTACAACCCGAAGGACGAACTGCCGTACTTCGCGGGTGTCGGCGGTGTGGCCGTGGTCCTCGCCGTGGCGCTTGCCGCAGGCACTCCGGCGATCAAGAAGCTGATGGCGGGCGTCCGCTAAAGGTCAGGCGCCGACTGTTGTTAACAGCGACGGCGGCAGGCACCTTGGCGGGATTCCCGCCGGAGCGCCTGCCGCCGTCGTCGTCTGTCAGTAGCGGTAGCTGCCGTACTGGGCGGCCATCGTCAGGCCGATGATGAAAAGGACCAGCCACAGCACCCCCAGGAAGATGCCGATGTACCCGGTGATGAGGCCGGTCAGGGCGAAGCCGCGGCCGGCGGGTTCCTTCTTCAGGCCGATGTGGCCCAGGATCACGGCGGCGATCTGGGGCAGGCCGAGGACCCCGCCGAATACCAGGCCGACGATGCCGCAGATCATAGCCGCGATGCTCAGCCCCTTCGGTTCCGCGGGCACACCATAGTAGGCGGGCTGGCCGTAGGGGCTGGCCGGCTGGCCATACGGCGCCTGGCCATACGATGCTTGGTCCGGCGCCTGGCCGTAGGGGCTGGCAGGTTGGCCGTAGGGCTGCTGTCCGTAGGGCTGCGACTGCTGGCCGTAAGGGCTGGCGGGCTGGCCATACGTTGCGTCCTGGCCGTAGCCGGTTTCCTGTCCGGGGGCCTGCTGGCCTGCGCCCGTCTGTTCAGCACCGTATGGTTCCGAACTGTACGGTTCCGAGCCCGGCGGGATGAACGACGGCGGTTCGTACCCTTGCGGGGCGTCGTTCTTGGGCGTTTCGTCCTTCGGCGTCTCGTCCGGCTTGTTTGGCTGCTCACTCATAAGTTCCCCCTTGTGAAGTGCTGTTTTGCCCAGCCTACCGCCGGCCGGCAGGTAAACGGACGATGAATCCTCTGGCGTTTGCGATGACACCAGCCGTCACAGGGGCCAATTCCCGGTCATATCTCTTCAACGGCATGAAACGGTCTGGCATGCTGGGGCAATGGCTAGCCGTGCGGGCACAATTGCCCTTCCCCAGGACCTTGTAGACCTCACTGCCCTCCTTGACGCGTATTACGACGTCACGCCGGATCTGGGCGATCCCTCGCAACGGGTGGCCTTCGGTACGTCCGGCCACCGCGGCTCGAGCCTGAAGGCGTCCTTCAACGAGGGCCACATCCTCGCCATCACGCAGGCGATCGTCGAATACCGCGCGGGCCAAGGCATCACCGGCCCGCTGTTCCTCGCCAAGGACACCCACGGACTGAGCGAACCCGCGCAGAACTCCGCGCTCGAGGTCCTGGCCGCGAACGGCGTCACCGTCCTCATCGATGCCCGCCACGGCTACACGCCGACGCCGGCCCTCAGCCACGCCATCCTCAAATACAACCGGGAAGCCGCTCCCGGAACCCCGCAGGCGGACGGCATCGTTGTCACCCCCAGCCACAACCCGCCGGCCGACGGCGGCTTCAAGTACAACCCGCCGCACGGCGGCCCGGCCGACACGGACGCCACCGGCTGGATCGCCAACCGCGCCAACGAACTGCTGGAAGACGGCCTGCGCGGCGTCAAGCGCATCCCGCTCAATGACGCCCTCAAGGCCGAAACCACGGGCAAGTTCGACTTCCTCAGCAGCTACGTGGACGACCTTCCCTCGGTGCTGGACTTGGATGCCATCCGCCGCGCCGGCGTGCGCATCGGAGCCGACCCGATGGGTGGCGCCTCCGTGGATTACTGGGGCGAGATCGGCGAGCGCCACCAGCTGGACCTCACCGTGGTGAACCCGACTGTCGACCCGCAGTGGGCGTTCATGACCCTCGACTGGGACGAGAAGATCCGCATGGACTGCTCCTCGCCGTCGGCCATGGCTTCGCTGATCCAGAAGGTCGCTTCCGGGGACGCCCGCTACGACGTCGCCACCGGCAACGACGCCGACGCCGACCGCCACGGCATCGTCACCCCGGACGGTGGGTTGATGAATCCGAACCACTACCTCGCCGTCGCGATCGACTACCTCTACCGCAACCGGAGCGGCTGGAACCCGGCCTCAGTGGTGGGCAAGACCCTCGTGTCTTCCTCGATCATCGACCGGGTGGCCGCGGGCCTGGGCCGCAAGCTGGTGGAGGTTCCCGTGGGCTTCAAGTGGTTCGTACCCGGGCTGCTGTCCGGCGAAGGGGCGTTCGGCGGCGAGGAGTCCGCCGGCGCGTCCTTCAACAAGCGGGACGGCAGCGTGTGGACCACGGACAAGGACGGCATCCTGCTGGCGCTGCTGGCCTCGGAGATCACCGCCGTGACGGGCAAGTCGCCCTCGCAGCTGTACAAGGGCCTCACCGACAAGTTCGGTGATCCTGTCTATGCGCGCATCGACGCCGCGGCCACCCGCGAGCAGAAGGCCAAACTGGGCAAGCTTTCCGCCGCGGACGTCACCGCGACCACCCTGGCCGGCGAGGCCATCACAGCCAAACTCACCGAGGCGCCCGGCAACGGAGCGCCGATCGGCGGCCTCAAGGTGGTCACCGAGAACGCCTGGTTCGCGGCCCGCCCCTCCGGCACCGAGGACGTCTACAAGATCTACGCCGAGTCCTTCAAGGGCGCCGAGCACCTCAAGCAGGTCCAGGACGAGGCCAAGAAACTCGTGGACGGGGTCATCGCCTAGTCCCCTCCCGCCAGGCGCCACAGCTTCAGGATCCGGCGGATGGTGTGCTTGCCATCGGGAGCCATGTCCACGAGGGCGACGCGGTCCAGCAGGACGGCGTCGCCCTCGTGCGGCCGCTTGCCATTGTGGTGCGAGATATGCGGGCGGTAACCCTCCAGGGTGTGGTGCGGGGTGGCGACATTCCCGCCCAGTTCCGCGACGGCGTCGAACAGTTCCTCATGCAGGCCCTGCAGGATCGGGTGGGGCTCCACCAAGCTGACCGGGATGGAACCCTGCCGCCCGAACTTCTCTTCGCCGCCCACGGTGAGTTCCGCCCCCAGCGCCCCCGCCACGGGTGCCGCGGCGAGCGCGGCGAGGTGATCGACGACGTCGGGAATCCCGTCCGCGGACGGGTCCGGCCCTTCCGCGACAGGGTCGAGGTCGAACCTCAGCAGGGTGATGTGCAGGGGCCAGTCGTCGCGGGGAAAGACAAGCCCCTCGGCCACTTCCTCGACGAAGACCACCATGATGAGGTTCCGCATAGGGACAGTTTCCCACCAGCCCTTTAGACAAGCAGGCTGGCTTAAACAAGCGAGCCCGGGGCCGCGCTGCAAGCGCGGCCCCGGGCCGTTGCTGTGCTGATCCTCAGACGGTGCTGACGACGTCGTCGTAGGCGAACTTCGGCTTGGCGGCGCCGAAGGCGTCCGGGCCGGGCTGGCCGATGTTGACCACAAGGAAGCTCTTCTGGTCGCCGGCCGGGAAGAAGTCGCGGTCGATGGCGGCGAAGTCGGCGCCGGTCATCGGGCCGGCAGCGAAGCCGAGGGAGCGGACGGCGAGGATAAAGTAGCCGGCCTGGAGGTGGGCGTTGTTGTTGCCGGTGGCTGCGGTGACTTCGGCGTCGGCGTCGTACATGGCCTTCGGGGCGTTGTAGCCGGGGAGGAAGTTGTCCCACTGCTCGTGCCAGGCGGTGTCGTAGCTGAGGATGGCAACCAGCGGGGCGGAAGCGGTCTTGGCCTTGTTGCCCTGCATAAGGGAGTCCACGAGCTTGGCGCGGGCCTCGTCGGAGCGGACGTAGGTGACGCGCAGCGGCTGGGAGTTGAAGGCGGTGGGGCCGAACTTGGTCAGTTCGTAGATGGCCCGGGCCTGCTCCTCGGTGACTTCACCGGCAAAGGAGTTGGCGGTGCGGGCTTCGGCAAAAATGGCGTCGACTGCGGCGGCGTCAATCACTGCTTCTTCGTGGGCGATTGTCATTCGCGTACCTTTCGCTGGGCCCGTGGCTTCAGGGGGATGGCCGGGCACTGTTGCTTTCCATGGTTGCAACTTCAAGCGTTTCCCGCCGATTCCCTTAACGCCGCGTGACGTTGGGCACACGCTCCCCGGCTAACGCTTCGGGCCCGACTTCGCCCGCACGTGCATCCGCTCGCCCTGCCCGCCGAAGACGCTCAGCAGTTCCACCGGCTCCTCCCCCGCGCTGCCGAACCAGTGCGGCACCCGGGTGTCGAATTCCGCCACCTCCCCGGGCCCGAGCACCAGGTCGTGCCCACCCAGGATGAGCCGCAGCCGCCCGGACAGCACATACATCCATTCGTAGCCGTCGTGGACGCGCGGATCCGGATCGGTGTTCGACGCCGGGATCACCATCTTCCAGCTCTGCAGGCCGCCAGGCTGCCTGGTGAGCGGAATGACAGTCCGCCCGTTCACCTGCCGGGGCTTGAGCCTGATCCGGGGATCGCCGACCTCCGGCGCACCCACCAGGTCATCCAGCGGCACCCGGTACGCCTGTGCCAGCGGGAGCAGCAGTTCCAGGCTCGGCTTGCGCTGTCCGGTTTCCAGCCGTGACAAAGTGCTTTTCGAGATGCCGGTGGTTTCGGCCAAGGCCGTCAGCGTGATGCCGCGCTGGGTCCGCAGCCGTTTAAGCCGTTCGCCCACCTGGTCCAATGCCGCCGTGATCCTGCCTGCTTCGCCTTCCACCCACCCATCCAAGCCGGATTTCCCGGAAACAGCAACGATTGTTGCCGGATTAGGGATGAGGCCCGAGCCTTGGACCCATGAGCGAATACGACGTGGTGGTTATTGGTGGCGGCGCGGCAGGACTGTCGGCAGCCTTGGTCCTGTCCCGTGCCGGGCGGAAGGTCCTGGTGGTGGATTCCGGATCTCCGCGGAACGCGCCCGCGGCGCATATGCACGGTTTCCTCTCGCGGGACGGGATGCCGCCCGGCGAGCTGCTGGCCCTGGGTCGCGAGGAAGTGCGCGGTTACGGCGGCGAGGTGCTCGACGGCGTCGTCCTCGATTTGGTACCGGACGGCGCCTCAGGTTTCTGGGTACTGCTGGCGGGCGCCGGCCAAACGGGCGCCGGCCAGACGGGCGCCGGCCAGACGGGCGCCGGCCAGGCGGGCACCGGCCAGGCGGGCGCCGGTGGCAATCCGGCCGCGTCCGGGCGGCGGATTTCGGCGCGCCGCGTGCTCGTGGCGACCGGGCTGCGCGACGAACTACCGGAGATTGAAGGCCTGGCGGAGCTGTGGGCCAAGGACGTGCTGCATTGTCCCTACTGCCACGGCTACGAGGTCCGAGACCGGCCGCTGGGTGTCCTGGGCAATTCCCCGGACTCCGTCCGCTACGTCCAGCTGATCCGCCAGTGGGCCAAGGACGTGGTCCTCTTCATCCCGCCCGGACTCCTGACCGTCCAGCAGCGCATGGAGCTGACGGCCCGCGCCATCGGGATCGTGGAAGGGACGGCCGGGCGGGTTGTGGCCCAGGATGGGCACCTTTCCGGCGTCGAAATGACCGACGGAAGGCTGGTCCCGCGGGGCGCGCTGTTCGTGCCGCCGCGATTTGTGCCCAACAACGGCCTACTCAACGGCCTGGCCTGCGAAATGGACGATGCCGGCTGGGTGGTCACGGACGGCACCGGACAGACGAGCGTCTCCGGTGCCTACGTTGCCGGGAACCTGGCGAACCCCCGTGCCCAGGTCATCACGGCAGCCAGTGAAGGCTCGGCCGCGGCAGCGGCCATCAACGCCGACCTGGTGGAGGAAGACATCAGGGAGTCGGTGCGCAGCTTCAATCTGGGGTACTGAGCTCGTTGCGGGGCCTCCTCCACGTGCTTTGGCGCGCCGAAAGGACGTAGAGCAGGCCCCGCATTTCAGCGGTAAAGTGGCAGCGAACCCCCGTTATATCTTCTGAGGAAGGCCCCTGCCATGAGCATGCTCGGCGTCAAATGGAAGCTCCACGGCAATGGCAAGACCATCCGTCCCGGCCACGTCGTCGCACCCGAGGAACGGCTGGCCTGGCCGCTGACCATCGGCGTCGGCATGCAGCACGTGGTGGCGATGTTCGGCGCCACCTTCCTGGTGCCCATCATCACGGGCATGCCGCCGGCCACCACCCTGCTGTTCTCCGGCGTCGGCACCTTGCTGTTCCTGGTGATCACCCAGGGCCGGGTGCCCAGCTACCTTGGCTCCAGCTTCGCCTTCATCGCCCCCATTCTCGCCTCCCAGCACCAGTACGGCGTGGCCGGTGCGCTGGGCGGAGTGGTGCTGGCCGGCGTCGTACTGGCGCTGATCGGCGCGGTGGTGCACAAATTCGGCGCGGAATGGATCAACCGGACCATGCCACCAATTGTCACGGGTGCCATCGTGGCCCTGATCGGCCTGAACCTGGCCCCGGCCGCCAAAGCGAACTTCGACAAGGCGCCCATCACCGCGCTGGTGACCCTGGTGACGATCATTCTGGTCAGCGTGCTGTTCCGCGGGATCCTGGGCCGCCTGAGCATCCTGGTGGGCGTGGTGGTCGGCTACCTCACGGCCATGGCGCGTGGCGAGGTGGACTACTCCAAGATGGATGCCGCCGCGTGGATCGGCCTGCCGCACTTCCAGACGCCGGAGTTCCACCTGGGCGTGGTGGGCCTGTTCGTGCCGGTGGTCCTGGTGCTGGTGGCCGAGAACGTGGGGCACGTGAAGTCTGTGGCCGCCATGACCGGGCGGAACCTCGACGACGTCTCCGGCCGGGCGCTGATCGCCGACGGCGCCGCGACCATCCTCGCAGGTTTCGGCGGCGGTTCAGGCACCACTACCTACGCCGAAAACATCGGCGTCATGGCCGCCACCAAGGTGTATTCGACGGCGGCCTACTGGGTGGCGGGCGTGTTCGCGATCCTGCTGAGCTTCTCGCCGAAGTTCGGCGAACTGATTGCCACGGTCCCGGCCGGTGTGCTGGGCGGCGCGGCCACCATGCTGTACGGCATGATCGGCATCCTGGGCGTGAAGATCTGGGTTCAGAACAAGGTCAACTTCTCCAACCCGGTCAACCTGACCACCGCGGCCGTGGCCCTGATCATCGGCATCGCGGACTACACCTGGACCATCGGCGAGCTGAAGTTCACCGGCATTGCGCTGGGTTCCGCCGCGGCCCTGGTGATCTACCACGGCATGCGGGGCGTCGCGAAGGCGCGCGGCACCGCCGCCGAGCCCGAAATGGAAACCGCGGGGCTGCCGCCCGCTGCGAAGGCGGCGATCAACGCGGCGGCGAAGCGGCACCCGAAGAAGCGGTAAGCCGAGCCCGGCGGCGATGTGAGCCCAGCGAATGGGTCCGGCAGGCGGAGATTGGTCCCGCAGATCAGGCGACCAGAGCCGCGTGAGACCCGCCTGATCTGCAGGACGGACGGTGGTGCCCGCCCGGGAGCGTGGGCCGCCGGGCGGTGCCGGGCACGCCAGGCGGCTATCCGGCGTCGAACCTTTCGTCTTCGTCCTCGTCATCACGGGGCGACTTTTCGGCCGGAAGGCCGCTGGCGCCGCCGTCGGGCTTTGGATCAGCGTCCGTGTTTCCGGCATCCATTGGAGCTTCGGCCGACGGCAGGTCGACGTCGGGCTCCGCGCTATCCTGCCCGGCGCCCTCCTGCCCGGCGCCCTCCTGCCCGGCGCCCCCCTGCCCGGCGCCCCCCTGCCCGGGACGGGGTTGTGCGGACTGCTCCCCGCCCATTTCCTGCTCCACGGTGGGCGTTCCGTAGCCGCCCGCTTCCTCTTCGGGGTTCCTGCGATCCTCCATGGGGTTCCTCCCTTTGGTTGACAACTAAAGGCCTTTCCCGCCTGTCACGGGGAGCACGGCGCCGGAGATGTACGAGCCCTCGTTGGACGCCAGAAGCACGTAAGCAGCAGCCAGTTCGGCGGGCTGCCCCGGCCGGCCCAGCGGCGTGTCCTGCCCGAACCCGGGCAGGTGGTCGGGCCAGTCGGTGGCCGGGATCAGAGGAGTCCAGATGGGTCCGGGCGCCACCGCGTTCACACGGATGCCCTTCGGCCCCAGTTCCTGCGCGAGTGCTTTGGTGAACGCCACCTGCGCGGCTTTGGTCATCGCATAGTCGAAGAGGGCCGGCGAAGGGTTGAAGGCCTGGATCGACGCGGTGGTGATGATCGAGGCGCCGGGCTTCATGTGCGGAATCGCCGCCTGCGCGCTCCAGATCAGGCTGTAGAGGTTGGTCTTGAAGACCCGGTCGAACTCCTCCGTGGGCGTCGAATCGAGGCTGTCGCGGTTTTTCTGGTAGGCCGCGTTCAGGACCAGGACGTCCAGCCGGCCGAATTCGTCCACGGTCCTTTCGACGATCTCCGTGCTGAACTGCTCTTCGCGTCCGTCACCGGCGAGCAACAGTGAACGCCGGCCGGCTTCCTGGATGAGGGCCGCGGTAGCCTTGGCGTCCGCTTCTTCTTCCGGGAGATAGGAGATCGCGACGTCGGCCCCTTCCCGCGCGAAGGCAATCGCCACTGCCCGCCCGATCCCGGAGTCCCCTCCGGTGATCAGGGCCGCCTTGCCGTCCAGCCGGCCGTGACCTTCGTAGCTGCGTTCGCCGTGGTCCGGCGTGGGATCGGTCTTGTCCGTGAGTCCTGGCTGTTCCTGGGCCTGCCTGGGGAAAGGCCCTGTGTGGTATCCGCCGCGCGGATCCTGCGGGGGTGACTCCAGGGTTCCTTCGGGGGTCTGCGATGCATGCTGATGCGAGTCGCTCATAGTCCACCTGCTTGTTTGCCGGGATCTGTCCTCAAGGGATTCTGAGTTCGGTGGAAGTTGCCGCTGGGACCACGTCCACCCTTTCGACGCTAACGGCGGGCACGGAGCTAGTCCATGGTTTCCGGAAAAATAATCAGCAAACTTAGTAAATTTTCCTGGGCGGTGCTTTGCCTGGGCGGTGCTTGGTTGGGTGGTGCTTTGCTTGGGCGCGGGGCGGCGCAACGTTGGCACCGCGCGGGGCGGCGCAACGTTGGGACCGCCCGGGGCGGGCTTCGGCATTGCGCTGCCGACTACTTCGGGGTTGGGACCGCCCGGGGCGGGCTTCGGCATTGCGCTGCCGACTACTTCGGGGCAGCCGCACCGCCGCGGGGCGGGGTGGGGGCGGGGCAGCCGCGCCGCCGCGGGGCGGGGTGGGGGCGGGGCGGGTCTTGAGTTCAGCATGGGGTTCCGGCCGAACGCGCTCCCCGCCCGCGGCGCTAAAATGTCCGACCCCCTTGCTTGAATGAAGACATGGAAAGCACCACCCAGGCCGGGGCGGTTTTGACCCGGGAAGCGCAGGAGGGGCCGGACGTCGTCCCTGTTGATGCGCTGTCCGAGGTGGTATCCGCGCTGGAGTCTGTCGAGGTTGTGCTGGCCCGCTTGCAGGCGGTCCGTGAGGGGTTGCTGGCCATGGCCTCTCGGGTGGCGGTGTTGATGGAGCCCGACGGCGGCGTGCCGGTTGCGGGCTGGGACTCGCGTTCCGCTGAGCTGGCCCAGCGCGCCGTGGCGGCGGAGATCGCAGCCGCCACCCGGATGAGTGACCGGACCGTGCAGCGCCAGATGAACCAGGCGTCCGAACTCATTGCCGGCTTTCCGTTGACCTTCGACGCCTTGGCTGCGGGGCGGATCAGCCTGGCGCATGCCCGGGTCGTCCAGGACACCGGGACGGTGCTCTCTGATGTGGACGCCCGTGTCCGGTACGAGGAGGCCGTAGTGGGATGCGCGGAGCGGCAGGCACCCTCGCGGCTGCGGCGAGTGGCGGTCCGGGAGGCCGAGAAGGCCCACTCTGAACCATTGGTCGGTCGGCACGAGCGGGCACGGGAAGAACGCAGGGTGTGGGTGAACCCCTTGTCGGATGGCATGGCCGAACTCGGGGCCGTGCTGCCCGCTGCGGTTGCGTACGGCATCCACGACCGGCTTACCCGGATGGCCCGCGCCTACGCAGCCGTGACTGCGCCTGCCGGCGCTGGCAACCGCTGCGGCGAAGATGACCGCACAGGCGCGGCCACTGGCATGGGCACGGGCACCCCTGGCAGAGCATCCACGGCCGCCGCCTCGGACACCTGTGGCCGCACATGCACGGCCACTGGCACGGGCACCCATGGCAGAGCATCCACGGCCGCCGCCTCGAGCGCCGGTGACCGCACGACCACACCTGCTGGCGCAAATACAGGCCGCGGACCTGGCGACGACGCGGGCTGCCGACCGTTCACTCAGGCCCGCTCGCTGGATCAGCTCCGGGCGGACCTCCTCGCGGACGTGATGCTGCGCGGGGCCCCCACAGGGCACGACACCGTCGAGGGCGTACTGGCTGCGATCACGGCCAGGATCGACATCACCGTTCCGGCACAGACCCTGCTCGGCGAGAAAGAATCCGCCGGCAACGGCGAGACCCCCGCCGGCAGTGACAAATCCGCCGATGAGAAGTCCACCGGCGCTGGACGGTCCGCCGGTCCTGGACGGCGCGCCGGCATTGAAGACGTCGCGGCCAAGGTAGCGGGCGTATCTGGCACAGGCCAAACCAGCGGAGCCGGTTCCCGCACCAAGCCATCGGGGACGGTCAATCCTCTACCGGCCGAGCTCGACGGGCGCCACCCGATCGACACAGACACCGCGCGATTCCTGGCCGGGATGGCACCAGGCTGGAACAGGATATTCACGGACCCTGCGAACGGTTCCGTCCTGGCCGTGGACCGGTACCGGCCCAACGAAGACCTGCGGCGGCTGCTCAGGGCACGCGATTCACGCTGCCGTTTCCCGGGGTGCGGCATCAAGGCCAGTGAATTGGATCTCGACCACACCCTCGACGCAGCTTTCGGCGGGCCCACGGATGCGGGCAATCTCGCGGGCTTGTGCCGGCGCCATCACATGCTCAAGCACCACTCGGGCTGGTCGGTCCGGCAGGCCGGATCCGGGGTCCTCGAGTGGACCAGCCTCACAGGCCGCAGATACACAGACCAACCCCCAACGCCGGCCATGCACACGGCAACCAGCGCAAGCGCTGAACCGGATCCGCCACCTTTCTGACCCCAAGCCACGCATCGGTGCCTACGAAAGACAACCACACTTGGTCTGCCACCGTATTGCGTACTGAGTGGCTGGCTATTTGTACTGAGTGGCTGGCTATTTTCGGCACTCTTGTGCAGCCGCGCGCCACCGCCGGACCGCCGTCGCCGGCCGTCGTCAGGCGCCCAGCACAGCAGCTCCGGACCGCCTTCGCGCGCACGCGGCCCACCGCACGCGGCCGCCGCCGTCAGCCCCACCGCACGCGGCCGCCGCCGTCAGCCCCACCGCACGCGGCCGCCGCCGTCAGCCCCACCG